>JBBQRZ010000009.1:0-102106 GCA_038214255.1 Candidatus Limnocylindrales bacterium | reverse complement strand
CCCTCCCCTCCGCCCGGTGGGCTTTGGCGGCGCGGCGGGGGTCCGGGGCGCCCGGCTGGTTGTATCCCCGGGCGGCGCCGCCCCCACCCCGGCGGGGGCGACCCCCCGTACGGCGGGCGGGGGCTTCGCCACGGGATCGAGTCCCGGGCTACTACGACTTGGTGGTCGGGTCGTTGGCCGGTCGGTTAGCGGCGTCGTCGAGATCGTCACCGGCGTTGCCGAGGTCCTTGCGGATCTCGTCGCCGACGTTCCCGGCCTTGTCGGCGAGATCCTCGTCGCCGTCCGACTTTCGCCAGGCTTCCTTGGTCTTCTGCTCGCCTTCGCGATAGGTGCGCTTGACGTCGTCCATGTCAGGACCTCCCGTTGAAGCCCGCGGTTGCGGGTGGACCTGACCGTACGTCAGAGGAGATTGCGGTCCGTCCAGCGGCCTTCGACCAGCTGTATCAGGCCCCTTACACAGGCCGGTTGGTGCCGTCCATGCGCTCCATCAGGGTCGAGCCGATGAGCCCCGCCGGAACAAGCGCGGCAAGGACGAGGACCCGATTGGCCCCACCCACGAGCAAGCCCATGGCGAACCCGATCGAGAGCGCCCCGGCCATCTTGAGCGTCTCGTCCGATCCCGAGCGGACCAGGCGCGTTGCCTCGGTGGCGGCGTCCGGAAGGCGGGCCCCCACCTCGCCGGCCATCCCGGCGACCGTGCCCGCGACGTTGCCCGCGGCGCCGGCGACCTGGCGAGCCGTGCCACCGATGCGAGAGGTGTCGCCGTCGTTCGCGCTCGCGTCGCCTCCGTCGATCGCGTCGTCAGTCCTGGAACGTGCGGTCGTGGCCATGGCAATTCTCCTTCATCTCGTGGGGTCACATGGTACGTCGGGGAAAAAAATGGACGGACGGCCCGAGGAGGGGACTCGGACCGCCCGTGCCGGAGGGAGAGCGCCCCGTCACAAGCGCCACCCTGATGTGCTGTGCATCGTCATCGGGCGCAGTCCGTGTGAGGTCCCGCGCCCTGTGGGATGGTCGGACGATAGATGTCGCCACCTCGTGACCTCGCCAAGATCTGCGCCGCCCGCATTGCAACGGCATGTCAGCGCGACACGGGCTCATCGATCGTCGGCCGGCCGGGGCCGTCCTTATCGGGTGTCACGTCGTCGCCGTGGATCTCACCGCGCCACGCCCCTGTCGGCGCGCCGCGCGACTCCACGAATGCTTTGAACCGTCCGAGATCGCCCTTGACCCGGCGCTCGAGGAACCCGAGCTTGTCACCGACGTTCTCGACAAAGCCTTCCGGATCGGCGTCCATCCGCATGGTGACCCGGGTGCGGTCGAGGGCGATCGGCGTGAACAGGACGGCGCCCGCGTTCTCGGCGCCGTCGATGCTCTTCCAAGCGACCCGTCGGTCGGGGGTCTGGTTCGTGATCTCGGCGCGCCAGGTCCGTTCCTGTTTGCCGATCTCGGCGACCCACTCGAGGGTCTTGTGGTCGGTCTGCCGGACCGACTTGACGCCTTCCATGAACCGCGGAAAGTCCTCGAACTGGGTCCACTTGGTCGTAGGCGACCCGGAGCGGCACGTCGACGTCGATCTGCTCTTCGAACCGGGACATCTCGTCTCCTTCCGATGGGACGCTGTCGGCTCCGGTCGCCGCGCGACGCGTTCCCATAGGCCCCTTGCAGTGCGAGGTGGCTCCCGGACCCCCAGTGGCACGGGAGCCACACGGGCAGTGTCGGGGTCGCAGCGTCACGGGCACGCTGTCGGCTGTTCCGGATGGCCTTGCACTCGCGTCGCGGACGGCTCGGCGCGACGCGTGCCTGTGGTGGACGCGAAAAGGCCCACCTCTCGCGGTGGGCCTGTTCGCGTGTGGGTGCGCCGGACCCGGCGTCCGGCGCGGCGGTCAGATCGCGCCGGTACCGGTACGCGACCGGCCAGTCACCGCGTTCACGACCAGGACGGTGATCACGGCGCCGATCACGGCGACGATGATCGTTTCGATGTTGATGCCGGTGGTCAGGTCCTTGTTCAGCAGCAAGCCGGCAAGGAAGCCGCCAACCAGTGCACCGACGATGCCGAGCACGATGTGCCCGATGACGCCGAGGCCCTCGTCCCCGCGAACGAGGAACCCGGCGAGGTAGCCGGCGATCGCGCCGACGACGATCCACGCAATGATGCTCATCCGTAAACCTCCAATCCCCATCGCGGGCCTCGCACCCGCCTGCTGGGGTAGTGAGTCGTCTCCCGTAACCTCCGGGATCGCCGCCACTGTCCGGGGAAACAACGTCGAGTCGGACTACGACGACGATGTTCCGCGTAACAACCGCATGAATACCCCTGGGCCAAGGATCCCGCTCGCGGACATGTCGACGCCGGGCCGTGAGGCCCGGCGTCGGAGCGGCGTTCCCTTAGGTCAGGACGCGGACGGCGCCGTCGAGGGGGCCTCCGAAGGTGTGAACACGGACGGAGCCGCGACCGACGGGGCCGTTGACGAGCTCGACGACGGAGAGCACGCGACGAACGTCGCGCCGAGCGCAAGGATAAGAAGCAGTCGCTTGATCATGGGTTCCTCCTCGGATGTCGACAGACGCGTTCTGTCGAACGACGCCCGGTAGCCGCGCTCCGGCGGCCTCGACGACCCTAGAGTACACCGGACGACAGGAATGGTGCATTCGGGCACCCAGGATGTTGCAGAAGCGACACAGCTTCGGCGATCGGCGGGCGACCCGGCGCGGTTGTCACGCCCGCGTGATGAGCGAGCGGCTGTGGACAGTCGCCAGTGAACGCCCCGGCGCTCACGATCGCCACACGGCGACGGCGGGTCGCCCGCTATAGCCGAATCCAGCCGAATCAAGTCGACAAGGATGACCGATCGATGCTGATCCACACACGCCGCCCGCACAACGCGCCCAACGAGGTGGTCGTCCCGGTGGCCGATCGCGGCTACGACCGGGCGATGCTCGTGCTCCAGTATGCGATCGCGCTGGTGGCCGCAGGCGGCGCCTTCCTGCTCGCCAGGTTCCGCTGAGCACCGTCGTCGCCCGGCTGTTCGACGCCGACGGGCGCGACCGAACGGTCGAGCCAACGCCCGACGTCCTGCGCTCGCTCAGCGAGCGCCAGCTGCTCTGGGTTGACGTGGAGCGGGACAACGGCGCGCCACCGGAAGGACTCGCGGAGACGCTCGGCCTGGACCCGGACGACGTGGCCGGGCTGGGGGACAAGGAGGGTGGTCGACCGCGGATGCGCCGATCCGAAGACCGACTCATCATCACGTTCCACGCGCTCGAACCCGACGAGGGCAAACCGCCCAAGCTCGTCCGACGCGAGGTCGAACTCCTCGCCGGCAGCAACCTCGTCCTCACCGTCCACGAAGGTCGCGTCCAGGCGCTCGAACGCTTCATCACCGGGCTGGATGGCGAGACGCGTCTCGGCGCCCTCACGGCAGCCGACCTGCTGTCGTCACTCGCCGACGAGGTCATCGCCGGGTACTTCCGGCTCGTGGAGCTCATCGAGCGCGAGATCGATGAACTGGACCAGCGCGCCTTGCGCGCCCTACCGGAAGACGATGTCCTCGCGGCGGTCGTCGCCCTCCGCCAGAGGGTAAGCCTCGTCCGCCGGACGGTCACCCAGCATCGCGATGCCCTGGCCGCGCTCGGCCGCCCCGAGATGCAGGTCGAGGACCTCATCGGCCAGCCGTGGGTCGGCCTCGGGGACCGCCTGGAGCGAGCCATCGATGCGGTCGAAGGCCTGCGCGATTCGCTGCTTGGCACCTACGACGTCTACATGGGCCGGGCCGCCCAGCGCGCCAACGACACGATGAAGGCCCTGACGGTGCTCTCGGCCGTCCTGCTGCCGGCCGTCGTCATCGCCGGCATCATGGGCATGAACTTCAAGCTCGACTTCTTCGAGAACCCGACCAACGCCCTGTACGCGATCGCCGCGATGGTCCTGCTCGCGATCTCGATCCTGGGCGTGGCGCGCTGGCGCCATTGGATCTGAGCCGAAGCCGGGTCAGGCCTCCTCCATGATGCGCAGGGCGAAGCCGAACTCGGCGCCGCCCGCCGGCCGGGGCCGAGCCCAGATCCTACCGCCCATGGCGCGTACCAGCCGCGCGCAGACGAACAGCCCGATGCCGGCTCCCGGCGAGACTCGGGCGGTGCTCGGTGAGCGATAGAAGAGCTCGAACAGGCGGTCCGCCTCGCCCGGCTCGACGCCGGGGCCGTCGTCGAGGATGCGGACCTGGACCTCGTCCTCGGTCGGTTCAAGACACGCCTCGACGGTTGAGCCTGGTCCGCTGTACTTGGCCGCGTTCGAGAGCAGGTTTCGCACGACCTGTTCCACGTAGGTTGGGTCGGCGACCACCGTCGGCATGCCCGCCGGGATATCGAGCTCGAACCGGACACCGGGCCAGCGTTGTTCTTCGGAGCGCACGACCGCGGGCACGACCCGCTGCAGCAGAACCGGCTCCTGACCCAGGTCGCCATCGTCCTCGCCGAACCGGTTGAGCGCGACGACGTCCTCGACAAGTCGTTGCAGGCGCTCGGCCTCGTCGGCGATGTCCGTGAAGATCGCCCGTTTGGTCGCCTCGTCGACGGTGCCATCGGGGCGGGCGAGGATCTTCGCCCCGCCATAGATCGTCGTGATCGGGGTGCGCAGCTCGTGCGACAGCACGCCGATGAAGGTTTCCCGAACCGCCTCCCGCTGGCGACCCTTCGTCACGTCGCGCAGGACGACGATCGTCTCGCCGCCGGGCGTGTCCGCGCGGTCCGTGCCGACCGCGTAGGTGGTCACCTCGATCCAGCGGTCGGGGTCGGCCTTCGTCGGGAGCTGCACCGGGCCGGCCGGCCGGCCGAGCGGGGGCGCGAGGCCATCGGGGTCGTTGAGCTGGGCGAGGATGTCGGGGTAGCCGTGCTGCTCGACGCTCGGGAACAACTCGCGGGCCGCCGGGTTCGACAGCGAGATGCGCCCGTCGGCGCCGCACACGACGACGCCGTCGCCCATCGCCCGGATGACCGCGTTGAGCTCGGCGGCCCGCGCATGCTCCGCTTCGGCGAGTCGATGGAGTCGGGCCTGGGCGTCCACCCGCTCCCGCACGTCCCGGGCGATGGCCACGACCCCACCGGGTTCGCCAGGCAGGTCCACCCGCTGGAAGAGGATCTCGACCGGGATGATCCCCTCGGCGCCGTGGAGTGACATCCGAAGCGTCCGCGAATCGATCCGCCCGTCGACGAGTGGCTGGATGAGGTGGTCCGCGGGCTCGCCCTTCGTGTCGCGTGCGACGGCCCAGATCTCGCGGCCCACGACTTCCTCGCGCGACTGGCCGAGGAGCTCGAGCGTGCCGTGGTTGACATCGCGGATGCGGCCGTCGGATGGATCGACGACGAAGACGGCTTCGCCGACGGCATCGAGGATCAGCCGGAACCGATCGGCGGCTCGGAACGCCCGCGCGTTGGCGATGGCCGACGCAGCCCGGTCGGCGATGTCCTCCGCGAACTCGAGATCAGCCGCTGTGAACCGGCGGCCCGAGGTGTCCGTCGCGAGGGTCAACGCGCCGAGGATCTCGCCCGAGGCGCGCAAGGCGACGCACATGTAGGAACGGAGATCGAGATCCGCGAGGAGCGCGGCGTGGCGCTTGTCCACCGCGGCCTCCGCGAGCATTGCCGGGGTGATATCCGGGACCAGCAGCGACCGGCCCGTCTGCGCGACGGCGTACGGGCCCACGGCGGGGTCGCGGCCGAGCGGATATTCCCGCTGCAGCGTGGTGACGAGCTCGACCCGGCTCGGGTCTTCGTGCGCAAGGGCGAGGTCCTCCAGCTCGCCATGGTCGGTCAGGAGCTGCACGGCGCACCAGTCGGCGATCCGCGGTACGGCGAGCTCGGCGACCCGCCGCAGCGTCGTCTCGAAATCGAGGGAGTCCCCGAGGATCCGGCCAGCCTCAGCGATGAATCGGGCGTGGTCGATCTCTTCGTCGCGCGTCGTCGGACGAGGGGAATCGCGGCGAGGGCGCTCGCCGTTCGGTTCGGAGCGGACGGACACGGTGGTCGGCTGTTCGGCTGGCACGCTACCTCGGTGGCTCCGGCGATGGCCAAGCCGAGCCCGGAGGATGGATCCGCGACGCCGGCTGCGCTCCGGGGTCGAGTGGAGCACGCGTGCCGTATCGCGACGGCGGTCGGGCTGCCGGTGCGTGTTGCAGGCGCATCACAAGCCGCTAGTCGCCGCGGGCCTTCGCCGCGTCGGGCAGGGAGCGCTCGTAGGACTTGGCCGCCTCGTTGTCCGGGGTCTCGATCGCGGCGGGGTCTTGGGCGACGGGTCGTTCGCGGGCCTGGAGGCGCGCCAGGACGATCTCGATCGAGGCGGCGACCGGCACGGCGATCAACGCGCCGACGAGGCCGCCGACGGCGGCGCCGACCAGCAGGCTCAGCAGCACGAGCAACGGCGAGATGCCGATCGTGTTCCGCATGACCATCGGGACGAGCACGCTGCCCTCGATGAACTGGAGGACGATATAGACGACGGCGACGATGAGGGCGAGCTGGGGCGAGACCGTCGCCGCCACGAGGACCGCCGGGATCGCGCCGAGCAGCGGGCCGACGATCGGGATCGCCTCGGTCAGCGCCGCGATCAAGCCGAGCAGCAGCGCGCCCGGCAAACCAAGGACCGTGTACACGATGCTGGTGGCGATGCCCATCGCGCCCATCAGGATCAGCTCTCCCCGGACCCACAGGCCGAGCCGGGTCTCGATCTCGTTCCACGCATCGCGAGCACCCGCTCGCCGTCCCGCCGGCACGTAGGCCAGGACGTAGCGCTGGATGCGCGCATGCTCGACGAGCCAGAAATAGACGAGCGTCAACAGCGTCGCGAGCGCAGCGGCGGCCTCCGCCACGACCGCGCCGACCTGGACGACCTGGGTCGGCCCGGGTGCCGGAGCCGGATGGAAGACGTCCGCGACGGCATCCAGGAGTGCCTTGACCGACGTGGCGAGGGCGGCCGGTCGAAGCGTCCCCGCCCACCGCCTGGTCTCGGCGAAGAATGGCGGCAGGCCCCGAAGGATGATCTCCGCCTGGTGGATGGCCGCCGGCAGGACGATCAGGGCGAGGCCCAGAACGGTCGCAAAGAACGAGGCATAGACCACGAGGATCGTCGCGCCACGGCCGATGGGGAGATGGTCGCGCAGCCAGCCCACGATCGGCTCGAGGGCCGAGGCGAGCAGGATGGCCGCGAAGAACAGCAGGAAGACGCCGCCAGCGGCGATGCCGAGCTGGACGAGGCCGTAGACGAAGAGGGCGCCGACCGCCAGCCCCATCCCGCGGATCGTCCACGGCGTCATTTCGGATCGCATGGGGCTGGCTGTCCTCGCGGCGCGCACAGCCGTTCCCTGCGGACGGCCGAGCCTGCCCGCTGATGGTCCCTTCCCGCGCATCGCGGACAGCCAGGCGGAGGCGGCCGCCTCATCGCAAACGCATCGCAGCCCGGCCGCCGGCTCAGGTACCGGCTGCGGTGACCCGCAGCACGGCGCCGCCGGACAGGTCGGTCACGAGCACCTCCCCGCTGGCGTCCTCCCCGATGGCACTGATCGAGCGGCCGGAGTCGAGCGCGACGATCGGCTGGCGCCGGCCGCCACCGGCCGGATCGAGCACCCACATCCGACCCGAGCAGTAGTCGGCGAACACGTACCAGCCCTGTAGGACCGGCAGACCGGTCCCGCGATAGACCGTTCCACCGATCACCGAACAGCCCTGATCGTGTCCATAGGCGGCCAACGGCAGGGTCAGGTCGGGCGTCGCGCAGTCGGTGGCACGGCCAGGCGGATAGCAATCGAATCCTTCCATAAGGTTCCAGCCGTAATCCAGGCCGCCGACCCCAGCGCGGTCGACGTTGATCTCCTCCCAGGCTCCCTGCCCGACATCCCCGATCCAGAGGTCGCCGGTCCCCCGATCGAAGCGCATCCGCCATGGGTTGCGCAGGCCGGTCAGCCAGATCTCGGGCCGAGCGCCCGACCGGTTCACGAACGGGTTGTCGGGCGGGATCCGATAGGGACGCCCGGCCACGCCGGCCGGATCGACGTCGAGTCGGAGCACCTTGGCGAGCAGCGTGTCGAGACGCTGCCCGGTTTTGAGCGGGTCGCCGCCGCCACCACCGTCCCCGGTCGAAACGTAGAGGTCCCCGTCCGGCCCGAAGGCGAGCGCTCCGCCGTTGTGGTTGCTGAATCGATCGGCCATGGTGAGCATCACGGTCTCGCTGCGCCCATCGGCGACGTCTTCGCCCCCGCTCGGCATCCGGAACGACGAGAGGACCTGGCTGCCGTCGAGGGCCGTGTAGTACACGAAGAAGCGGCCGTCCTTCGGATCGGGATGGAATGCGAGGCCGAGGAGGCCCTGTTCGCCGCCGGCGGTGACGCGCCCGGCGATATCGAGCAATGGGGTCGTCATGAGCTCGCCGTCGCGGACGAGCCGCACGCGCCCGGCCTGCTCGGCCACGTAGACGTCGCTGGGGTGGTCCGGTCGGACGGCGACCTCGAGTGGATCCTCGAGGCCGGCCACGAAGGGCGCCAGGGCGAATTTAGGTGGCGGAGCCAGGTCGGCCCGGGAGGCCATCGGGGCGGAGGGCGGCGTGCTTGGCGCGATCGTGGCCGCGATCGGGGCGCTCGTTTGGCTCGCGGTGGCGCTCTCCGCGGGTGAGGGCGGACCGGGCGAGGGCGTCGGCCCGGCGCAGCCGACGAGGAGCGTGACGACGAGCAGGGCGGCGGTGATCGGGCGTCGCGACATCGTGGGGCATCGTAGGCCGCGGGCGCGAACGGGTGCCCTCGAGGACCCGGCGACTGCTACCCTCCGGCACCGAAGGAGGTGGGATGCCGATGCAGGCTTGGGAGCTCGAGGCGTTGGAGGCTGACCGCGCCGTCCATGGCCGTCTCTACCACGAATTCCTGTCCGTCCCGGATCTGTCGGGCGGCCTCTACGTGCTCGAGGCCGGCGGGGTCGATCCACAGTCGCCGCACGGCGAGGACGAGCTCTATGTCGTCATGGCCGGGCGCGGCACGATCACGGTCGGTGGCGAGGAACGCCAGGTCCGCCCGGGATCGGTCGTCTTCGTGGGCGCCAGGGTGCCGCATCGCTTCCATGACATCCAGGAGCGGCTCGTCATCCTCGTCGCCTTCGGCCCGGCCGAGGGGTCGCGCGACAGGAGCCAGGCGAGCTAGGCCGAGACCCGGTCGCCGAACGCGCTGCTCACGGCGGCTTGAAATTCCAGGGCGAGCTCGGGACCTCGGCCCGTTTCATCGTGCCGGAAGAAGACGAAGGCGTCGTCGCCGGCCTCGAGGAACGGGACCAGCCGATCGGCCCAGGCCCCGATCGCGTCGGCCGCGTAGTCGTGCCTGCGGAGGCGTAGGTACAGGAATCGGCCGGTCCGCCGCAGGGTCGGCGGGTCGGCGTCCTCGGGCAGCTCAGTCGCGCACAGGGCGGCGCTGACGGCGGACAGGGCGCTGAAGGTCTCGTCCACGTGCCAGCTCGGGTCCTGGAATTCGAGGGTCAGAGGCAGGTCGCGAGGCCAGGCGGCAAGGAGCGCTGCCAGCCGTCCGTCGTCGCGCACGACGCCATCGGGGACCCGGAACAGGACCGTACCGAGTCGCGCCCCGAAGGCGCGATATGGGCCGGTCAGCCAGGGCAGGCCCGGTTCCGGGGTGCCCGCCAGCGAACGGAAGGATCCGCCACGCTGGGCCTTCACCGAGAAGCGGAACGACTCGGGCGTGGCCGCGAGCCACGCCGCGACCTTGGCCGCCGACGGCTGCTGGTAGAACGTGTTGTTGAGCTCGACCGCCGGGAGCCGCTCGGCGTAGTGGGGAAGCAGCCGGTCGCCCTTCAGCCCGGACGGGTAGAAGCGAGGGGCCCAGGCCGGGTAGGCGAAGCCGCTCGTCCCCACGAGCAGACGCCCGGTTGACGGCCGGTCAGCGATCGACGTCCTCGGGATCGGGCGCGCACGGCTCGAGCTCGCCCGCCGCGCCCACGCGGCGCGTGACGGCGCGCATCGTACGGTCGATCACTTCGAGGTCCGCGGGATCGAGCACCTCGAGGAAATGGTCGGTGATGCCACGGAGATGCGTGCCAGAGGCGCGCCGGAGTCGGTCCAGGCCGGACTCGGTGAGGACGGCTTCGGCGCCGCGGCCGTCGACGAGGCAAGTGCCCCGCTCGACGAGGCCATCGGCGACAAGCCGATCGATCAGGCGCGTCACGCCGCTCTTGCTCAGGATCACCCGATCGGCGAGCTGGCGCATACGGATCCGGCGCTCCGGCGAGTCCGCGATCACGACGAGCGCGTCGTATTCGGCGAGAGAAAGGTCGTGCTCCGTGCGCAGCTCCTCGTCCAGGCGACGGGTGACCTGCGCGTGCGCCTGGAGGAACGCTCGCCACGGCTCCAGCCGCGGGTCGCGCGAGGAAAGCGGTCGGGAGACCCCCTCCGTGATGGTCATGATCGGATGCTACACCTTGCTCTTTTTCAGACCGCGTTCGTTGACAACGCAACGATAGCGCGATATGGTTGCCACGTCAACGATACCAGCCCCGGTCCACATCGCGGGCCGGCATCTCTCGGAAGGACAAGGCCGATCATGACCACCTGGAAGCTCGATAACGCCCATACCCAAGTCAATTTCTCCGCCAAGCACATGATGGTGACTACGGTTCGCGGCACGTTCCACGACGTGGAAGGGACGATCGAGCTCGACGAGACCGATCCGACCCGGTCGCACGGCGAGGTCAGGGTCGCGACCGCCAGCGTCGACACCAACTTCGGTGCGCGCGAACCCCATCTCCGGTCGGCCGACTTCTTCGACGCCGAGCGGTTCCCATGGGTCACTTTCAGCACGACCGAGGTCGAGCAGACCGGTGACGAACAGTTCAAGGTCACCGGCGACCTCACGATCCGCGACGTCACCCAGCCGATCACCTTCGACGTCGAGCTGGATGGGATCGTCAAGGGCATGAGCGGCGCCCGGCACGCCGGGCTGGCCAAGAAGGCCACGATCGCTCGTGGCGATTGGGGCCTCAACTGGAACGTCGCCCACGAGCAGGGCGGCTGGCTGGTCGGCAAGGAGATCAAGCTCGACATCACGGTCGCGGCCGACGAGGTCGCGGCCGAGACGCCCGCCGCCGCCTCCTGACCCTCGGGCTCTCGGAGCCGCCGCGACTGCACGGAGCGCGCTCCCCGGGCGGCATTACGAGACGGCCCGGCAGATGCCATGATCGGCGGGTGGACCGGCGACCTACGAGCCCCTCGCCCGACGTCATCGTCCTCGGTGGCGGCGTCGTCGGCGTGGCCGCTGCCGCGCACCTCGCGGAGTCGGGCCGGCGCGTGATCCTCGTCGAGCGTGCCTCGATCGGCGCCGGGGCGTCCGGTCGCAACTCGGGCGTCGTCCAGCACCCATTCGATCCGGTTCTCGTCGAGCTGCACCTGGAGACGCTGGGGCTCTATCGCGCCCTCGCCGACGAGCGGTTTCGCCTGCCCGAGCGCCCCGCCGGGCTCCTGAACGTCACCCTCGATGCGGCCGGGGCCGCGCGGCTGACCAAGGAACTCCGGGCCATCTACCCGGCGCTTGAGCCAACCTACCTCCCGCCCGGCGAGGCCACCGCCCTCGAACCGGCCCTCGCCGCCGGTGTCGCCGCCTGCCGTCTCGAGATCGGGTATCCAGTCGGCCCGTTGGCAGCGACCGAGGCCTACGGCCGGCTGGCCGAGCGCCACGGCGTCGAGTTCCGCTTGGGCTCGGCGGGCCGCCCACGGATCGAACGGGGGACTGCCGTCGGTGTCGACCTCGACGACGGCCAGCGGCTCGATGCCGCGGACGTGGTCGTCGCGACCGGCCCGTGGACCTCCGAGCTGATCGACCCGACCGGCGCCTGGCGACCGGTCCGGCCGCTCTGGGGCGTCGTCGTGACCGTCGAACTCGAGTACCCGCCTCGCCATGTCATCGAGGAGGCCGAGGCAGGCATCGAGCCCCACACCGAGACCGTGACGGACGACCCGGGCCTCGCGTTCAGCCTCGTGACCGCGGACCGCGCCAGCTCATTGGGCTCGACGTTCCTCGACGACGAGCCCGACGCCGCCGCGCTCGTTCCGGCCCTTGTCGCGCGGGGCACGCGATTCGTGCCCGAGGTCGGCCGGGCGCCGATCGGAGCGCATCGCCGATGCGCCCGTCCGCTGAGCGCCGACGGGCGCCCGCTGATCGGTCGCATCCCGTGGGTCGAGGGCCTGTGGGTCGCGGCGGCCATGGTCCGTGGGGCATCTCGACCGGTCCGGCGAGCGGCCGCCTGCTGGCCGACCTCATCGCGGGCACGATCGCGAGCCCGCCGCCGACCGTCGATCCCGCCCGGTTCGGGACGCCGGCCGGATAAGGCTCGTGCCCCGGTATCCTGTCAGACCATGACCCTGACCAGCCGCCGCTTCGGTGCCCAGAGCATGTCCGCCCCGCTGCGCGACGTCCTCGTCAAGCGGCCCGGCGCCGCGTTCGGGCGCGCCCACGAGGATCCCGCGCACGGTTTCCTCCATCCGGTGGACCTGGATCTCGCCACGCGCCAGCACGATGCGTTCGTCGAGACGCTCGCCTCGCTCGGGCCGACCGTCCATATGCTCGACACGGAAATCGACGACCCCGACCTCGTGTACACCTTCGATCCGCTGCTCGTGACCGACCGCGGTGCCATCCCGCTTCGGCCCGGAAAGCCCAATCGGGACGCAGAACCGGCAGTCCTGGAGGCGTGGACGCTTGGCGCAGGCATCCCCACCGCCGGTCGGATCGAGTCGCCGGGCACGATCGAGGGTGGTGACACCCTGTGGCTGCGCCCCGACCTGTTCTGCATCGGTCGGACCCTTCGAACGAATACCGAGGGTGCGCGCCAGCTCGCCGCGCTCGTCGGGGGCGACGTTCGCGTGTTCGACGTTCCGTACTGGAAAGGCCCTGCCGAGCTCATCCATCTGATGTCGGTGATCTCGCCGGTCGCCGACGATCTGGCTGTCGTCTATCTGCCGCTCCTCCCCGTCGGGCTGTGGGAGCTGCTTGGCGCGCTCGACATCCGGATGATCGAGGTGCCCGACGAGGAATTTCCGACCCTTGGCTGCAACGTCCTGGCGGTGCGCCCAGGTGTCGTCATCCTCGCCGACGGCAATCCCCGGACCGCCGCGGCCCTCGCGGCGGCTGGCTGCGAGGTGCATACGTACGCGGCGAGCGAGATCGGCATCAACGGCTCGGGTGGCCCGACCTGCATGACCCGACCGATCCTGCGTGACTGACCCGATCGATCGCGAGCGGCTGGTCGAGGACCTCCAGGCGCTGGTCCGGATCCCGAGCATCACCGGTTCCGAGGAGGCCGTCGCCGGCTGGGCGGCGGACGCCCTCCGTGCGCTCGGCCTGGCCGTCGAGATCGTCAGGCCGGATCTCGAGGCGATCCGCGCCGATCCCGACTGGCCGGGCGAGGAGATGGCGCGGACGTCGCTTCCGGTCGTGATCGGCCGAGCAGGCCCGAGCGCCGGCCGGCGGGTCGTCCTGTCCGGCCATCTCGACGTGGTTCCGCCGGGCGATCCGACGACGTGGACCGGCGACCCATGGGCCGGCGAGATCCGGGACGGGCGTCTGTTCGGTCGCGGCGCGTGTGACATGAAAGGCGGCGTCGCCTCAATCTTGGGCGCGGTCCGCGCTCTGGGCCGTGGCGGCGATCTCGGTCGTCTCGACGGCGAGCTAGTCGTGGCGTTCGTCCCGTCCGAGGAGGACGGCGGGCAGGGCACCCTCGCGGCGATCCGGGCCGGCGTGACCGGAGACCTCGCGATCATCCCGGAGCCTTCAAACCTCGACGTCGTCGTCGCGCACGCGGGCGCGATCACGTTCCGGCTCACGGTCCCCGGCCGGGCGGCGCATGCCTCGCAGCGGCGCGAGGGTGTGTCGGCCCTCGACAAGCTGTTCGTGCTACTCCGCGCGCTCGAGGCCGACGAGACCCGCCGAAACGGGGCCGAGACCGACCCGCTGATGAACGCCTCGGGCTGCCGTATCCGACGATCGTGGGGATCGTCCGGGGCGGGGAATGGGCCTCGACGGTTCTTGACGGCGTGACCGTCGATGGGCGTTACGGCGTCCGCCTAGGCCAGACGCCCGCCGCGGCCGAGGCCGAGCTCCGGGCGTGTATCGCCGCGGCCTGCGCGGCCGACGACTTCCTCCGCGATCACGCTGCGACCGTCGAGATCACCGGCGGCCGGTTCGGATCCGCCCGCGTCGCGCCGGATCATCCGCTGCCCGTCGGCCTCGCCGAGGTCGCGGAGGCGGTCACCGGACTCCGCCCGGCCCTTCTCGGGGAACCCTACGGCGCCGACATGCAGATGTTCATCAATGCCGGCGCGACCCCCTGCGTGATCTACGGCCCTGGCGACGTCAAGGTCGCCCACAGCGCCGACGAGCACGTGCCCCTCGACGAGGTCGAGGCGTGCGCCCGGGTCCTCGCTGCCTGGGTCCGGCGGGAGCTCGGCGCCACCTGACGTCGACGGTCAGTCGAAGCCGAGTGTCAGGACCTGGATTGCCGGGGCCGACAGATCGCTCGCCGGAGCAATCCATGGGGCTGGGTGTCTAGCGACCTCGACAAGGCGGCAGAGGGCGTTCACGAGCCGCATCTGCTCAGCCGTGTGGCATTCGGCTTCAAGGAGCCGAGGGCTGGCGACGACGAGGGCGATCGCCTGGGCCCTCGACACGGCGACGTTCAAACGATTGCGGCTATACAGGAAGTCCATGTCGCGAGGGGCGTCCTCGCGGCTCGAAGATGCCATCGAGTAGATCGCGATCGCCCCTTCCTGGCCCTGGAATTTGTCGACGGTGCCGACGCGCACCGGGACGCCCGGACCGAGGCGGGCTTCCACCGCGCCATGAATCAGGGCCACGTGGGCGTTGTACGGCGCCACGACGATCAGGTCTTCAAGGCCGATCGGTCTCGTACGGCCGTGGCGATCTGTCCGGTCGTGCCCCAGGACACTGGCGATGGCGTCCGCGACAGCGTCGGCTTCCTCGCGCGAGCGGGATGCGTTGCCGTCGTGAGCGATTCCGATGTACCGGATGCCAGCACCATCAAGTGCGGGATTTTTGGATGTCACCCGCTGGAGCGACGTCGACGGGTGAGCCTCGAGCCTCCCATCGTAGAACGTGTCGGAGACGTACTCGTTCACAGAAGGATGCATCCGCCATGTCGTGTCGAGGAAGAGTCCCAGCCGGTCATCGATCGTCGCGAGCCCGCCCAGCAGGT
This sequence comes from Candidatus Limnocylindrales bacterium, assembly GCA_038214255.1. Lineage (GTDB taxonomy): Bacteria > Chloroflexota > Limnocylindria > Limnocylindrales > CSP1-4 > SPCO01. Next base: position 86,860 of record JBBQRZ010000009.1, on the reverse strand, counting down.
GCTCGAGTGCGGAGGCTCCAGCACCCTCTGGATGCGTGCCCTGGCTGACCTGGGGAAGCTGGTTCGGATCGCCAAGGAGAACAATCGACGCTGCGGCGCCACTCATCGCGATGACATTCGCGAGTGCCATCTGCCCAGCTTCGTCGACGAACAGGACGTCGACCGCGCCGAGCATCTCCTCGCGAGCGAACAGCCACGAAGTCCCGGCAGCCAGATGGAATGTCCCGTCGCGGAGCCCGTTCTCCACGTCGGCGTTGTTCGTGGCGAGGCGGACACCGGCGTGATTCCGCACCTCATCTCCGGTATCGCACCGCTGAACGGCACGGAGTGGAAACGTGGTTTCGCTTGCTGCCGCACAGATCTCGAACAGGAGGTTCGAGATGGCCTTGTGCGATTGGGCGGCGATACCGACCCTCCGCCCTCGTCGAAGCAGGTCGATGATCATCCACGCCCCGGTGTAGGTCTTGCCGGTGCCTGGCGGGCCCTGGATCGGCAGGACCGTCCCGTCCAGAGCGTCGGCGACACGGATGGCTGCATCGAAGGCCGTTTCAGCCGGCTCGCGGAGGGCACTTCCGACGGGCGTGCCGACAACCCGGGGTGGATTCCGGAGGAGCAGATCTCGCGCCGCCTGAAATGGTCCTGGACCTTCCATACCTCGCTCCAGGACGTGGTCGGCGATCCGCAGGAGGGCATCGGGCATTGGCCCGGCACCGATGGGTTTGCCCGGGATCAGGGCTGACGGGTGATAGTCGAGGCGCGTCGGTCCACGCAACAGGTCGATGGTTCCGAGAACATCGTTGACCGCCACCACGTCGCCAGCGTCACTCCCAAAGTCGCCACGAGCGGGGTCGACGGTGTGGCTGCCGGGGCGGAACTTATGGTCCTGCGGTGGGAATCGATAGCGCCGGACGATGCTTCGGGCCCGTGGCTCGACGTCCGACTCGAATTGCAGACTGCCGATCCCCTCGCTGGCCTCGATCAGAGCCTCAGCTGACTTTGATCGAAGGTCGTGCCACAGCCACCACGCCGGCCTGTCGTCGCGTCGATGCCAGTCCAGCAGTTGTGCGAGCAGCCATCGACCGTGCTGCTCGGGGGTTCGACGGTTTCGATCCGCAGGCACGCCGTGCGTAAGGGAATCGATGCGCTGCTGGATCTCCGCCGCTCGGGCAGTCTGCCCCTCGCTCGGCGCCCCGTCTCGAGCGGCGGGACGCGCCCAATCGGCGTCTGAGAACTCGTTCATGGCTTCTGTTCGCCGACCTTCGAGCCAGTCGCGAAGTCGGAGCGTGGACACGCAGTCATCTCGGTTGTAGTCGGCGATGCCCGACAGGATCGAGTCATCGCGTACCTGCATCCAGCGTTCGTACTCGACGACACTGAAGCCGGCCTCGGTGACCGGGCCCTCGCGCTGGGCGAGGTAGAACTTCTCGATCTGCTTGAGTGAGTACGACTCAACGGAAGCGCGTACGCCTTGGCGCACTACGTTGAGCAGGTCGACGAACACGCCGCCGCGGAGCAATCGATCGACGTCGTCCTCTCGGGTCGCATGGCGCTGCATGAGCCGCTTGACCGCGCCGGTTTCGTAGCCGCCGTAGTGGTAAACGTGGAGCTCGGGATGGGCGTCGAGTCGGGCGATGACGAAGTCGATGAACGACTCGAACGCCGCCTTCTCCTCTTCGCGGTCATGGCCCCAAAACGGCAGGTATGCTTCCTCGCCATCGACCAGGACCGCCATGCCCAGCAGATATTCGAGGCCGCCATCCAGGGCCCATGGATCGGCCTCGATGTCGAAGAAAACGTCCCATGGGGTCGGCTCGGGTAGCGCTGCGAGGCCGCGACCCGTGGCATCCGGCTCGGGCTGGATGAGTTCGTAGACACGGGTGCCGGTCACGCGCTCATGGAGTTGCAATCGAGCTTGATCGCTCAGCCGTCGCAGCGTGCGACCCGGGACGTCCCTTACGGTCGCGTCAGCCCCAAGCTTGGCGACCGCAGTGAGGGTCGGCACTCCGCCGTCCATCAACCGCTCCGTGTCGACCCGGCGCATCCCGGCGACGATCGACGGGTGATCGTCGTCGCGACGTTGCTGGATGCAGCGCGGGTACCAGACGCAGACGCGGCAGTGATCGACCGGGTCCGGGTAGGTGGACAGCGCGCCCGAGCCGCCCAGGACCCGCGCCTCGAATCGGGCCTTCGCGTGGCGGTAATACGCGCCATAGTCCTCGAGGCGGTGCGGATGCTCGACCCCGTCGCCAGTGACCACGTAGATGGTCGTCGGCGCGATGCCCTGCAGCCGTTCGAGCAAGTCGGCGTAGACGCACATCTGGATGATCGCGGCCGCCTTGACTCCGCGAGACAGCTTCGTGTCGGCGATGTCGTAGCTGTAGTCGCCGAGTAGCGGGCTTGGGCGTTCGGTCCGATAGAGGAAGTCCGCGTGCCCGCGCCATCGACCGTCGAAGAAGGTGGCCTGGTAGATGACGTCCACGCCTTCGCGCATCGCGGCCACCGTGGCGGCCTCGGCTTCGCGAAGTCGCTCGGGCGTTGTCAGCTCGGATTTGTCGATTTCGATGACGCGACGGCCCTGGTCTCGTAGGCGCACGAGATGCGCCGCTTCGTGGGCGTCGCCACGATCCTGCATCAGCCGGACTGTCAGGTCCTCGCGTCGGTGCGGACGCTCCCATCGTTCCTCGGCTCGTCCGAGTTCCAGAGTGGCGAGGTGGTCGCAGGCGAGATAGCCGACGAGATCCGTTGCACTGACGATGACGGTGCCGTCGGGGGCCTTGTGCACATGTCCACCTTACCGGCGCGTGGCGTCAGCTCGCCTGTCACGAGCCGCGCTAGATTCAGGAGCGTGAGTCAGGAGCCGCGCAATCGCCACGGCCGCGAGCTCGGACGGGCGTGGGAGAGCCTCGTCGAGCGCCAGATCCGCGAGGCCATGGGCGATGGTGCCTTCGACGGCCTCCCTCACCAGGGGAGCCCGCTGCCGCTCGAGGACGACTCGGCGTCCGGCGATCGCGCGATGGCCCACCGCACGCTCCGCAACGCCGGCATGGCGCCGCCCTGGATCGAGACGGACAAGGAGGTCCGGACGCTCCCGGCGCGCCGGGACACCCTGTTGGAGCGTGCGTCGGCGGTCTCGACGATCGCGCGGCCGGTACTGCGGCGGGAGTTCGTGGGCGTGCTTGACGCTGCCGATCGGGCGATCGCGCGGCTCAACGGCGAGGCGCCGACGGATCGACAACATCGCCGGCCGCTGGATCGGGCCGCTGAGCTCGCACGGTTCGATGAGGCGTGCCGGGCCGATCGATAACGCGGAGACCTGGAAACGCTAGGCGAAGAGCGCGTCCACGGCCTCGCCGAACACCTCGGTGTGCCGGTCCACGTCCGCTTTGGTCGTGGCCGGCGACATGAGCGCCATGTTGTGGAACGGCGTCATGAGGACCCGCCGGTTCATCGCCCAGAGGTGGAGGAACCGTTCGAGCTCGAAATCGCCGTGAGCGTGTTGCTCGGCCCCGGTCCGCGGCGGCGACGGCATGAAGTGATACTCGGCGCGGGCGCCCAGGCGGGTGACGTGCCACGGCACGCCGCGCGATGCGATCATCGAGTCCACGCCGGCGGCCCAGCGCTCGGCGAGCGGGATCATCCGTCCGAACGCGTCGTCGGTCAGGACCTCGTCCAGCGTTGCGCGAATCGCCGCAAGGGAGAGCGCGTATCCCGCCAGCGTGCCGCCGATGCCGCCGACGTCGGACTCCTCGAGCGGGATCGTGGCGCGGACGCGATCGCCGATCGACGCCGACATCCCGTAGGCCGCGGCCGGGATGCCGCCACCGATCGTCTTGCCGATGACGAGCATGTCCGGCTCGAGGCCCCACACTCCGGTGGCGCCGCCAGGACCGGCACAGATCGTATGCGTCTCGTCGATGATGAGGATCGTGCCCGTCCGCCGGGTCAGCTCGCGGACCGCATCGAGATATCCGGGCTCGGGCAGGACGATGCCGACATTGGTGAGCGCCGGTTCGATGAGCACGGCCGCGACGTCGCGATCTTCGAGCGCGCGGGCGAGGCCTTCGACGTCGTTGAACTCGACGACTCGGGTCGTCGTCGCCACGTCGACCTGCGGCCCGACGGAGCCCTTGACGGGGATGACGTTGCGGCCGGCGTCGAGCTCGGCGATCGCTTCGTCCACCGAGCCGTGGTAGCAGTGGTCGTGCACGACGACCTTGGATCGGCCGGAGATGTGGCGCGCGAGGCGGAGCGAGAACCGATTGGCGTCGGTCGCCGACAGCGTGAACTGCCAGGCGGGAAGCCCGAACCGGCGGCGCAGCTCCTCCCCGGCCCAGATGGCGTCCTCGGTCGGGAGCATGTGGGTGATCCCACGCCGCAGCTGGCGCTCGACCGCGGCGATCGTGGGCTCCGGCCCATGTCCGGCCATCGCCCCGGTGTCGCCGAGGCAGAGGTCGATGTACTCGTGGCCGTCGACGCAGGTGAATCGGGCCCCCGACGCCTCGTCGACGAAGAGCGGGAATGGACCGGCCCACTTGACCATCCAGTTCATCGGGACGCCGTCAAGGAGCGAGCCCTTGGCGCGCTCGTGCAGGTCGTGGGACCGCGGGTGGTCGACGGCGAACCGGGCGGTCTCGTCCGCCATGAGTGTCGCGAGACGACCGCGGTCGAGCGGCTTCGTGGGGGTCATGACCGGAGGATGGCGGTTCCCCGGGCCGTGTGGTGGGTCATCCCGCCGCACGCGACGGGATGACCGGGCTCAGTGCGAGCGGCGCACGAAGCCGCAAATCGGACACAAGGCGACGCCGGTGGTCGGGTCGACCTCGAGGAAGCTCGTGCAGCCGTTGGTGCTGCAGTAGGGACGGGTGGCGGACGATGCGCGCCGCCGCAGGCGGCGCATGTTGCTCGCACGACCAGCAAAGGTCGTGGTCCCAGATCGGGTCATCATGGTGCGTTGTTCTCGGTGCTTTCTGGCGCGCCGGTGGCGTGATTTGCCACGGGCCGCGGCCTTGATGGTTCCGCTCTGGACAGCCGGAATGGAGGGCCGGAGCGGTGTTGTGGTCCTGGCGGGGAACCGGGAGCGTCCGTTTCGAGGCGCTCGACCGGGCCCGTCGTTACGGACCGGTTGTGCAATTACTGTGGCAGGCGAACACCTGTTCTGTCAACCGTGACCATCGGCGGCGGGTCAGCCGGACCGGAGGATGACGGCGATCAGCTCCTCGCCATAGCGCTCGAGCTTCATCGGGCCGATCCCGGGCACGCGGCGCAATTCCGGGATCGAGCGCGGTCGCCGCGCCGCGATCGCCTCGATGGTCGCATCGTGGAACACGATAAACGGGGCGACCTGGTCGGCGCGGGCCCGCTCCGTGCGCCACGTGCGCAGGGCATTCGAGAGGGGAGAACGATCGGCGGGCGCCGGCATTGGGGCCCGTTCGGCCGTGCCTCGACCGGAGGCGGCGCCGGCCTCGCGATGCGGACGTGGCGAGGCCGGCGCAAGCGCGTCGAGGAAGCGCGAGCGAGACCGACGGCTCTCGCGGCCGCTCGATCCCAAGCGCCGGCGGGCCCATGACATCCACAGGTGGCGTTGCGCCCGCGTGATCCCGACGTAGAGCAGCCGACGTTCCTCGGCGAGCTCGTCGGGCTCGGTCGCCTGGCGGATCGGCAGCGTGCCTTCCTCGAGCGCTGGGAGGAACACGGCGTCCCACTCGAGGCCCTTCGCTCGATGGTAGGTGAGCAGCTCGACACCCGCGGCCGCACCGCCAGATTCCGCCTCGGCTCGCCGTTGCGTGTCGGCAAGGAACTCGGCCTCGCCGGCGGCCGGGTCGCTCCGCACGAGGTCGTCCGCCAGGTTGAGGAGCGTGACCACCGCGGCGTGTCGTTCGCGGGCCGCATCGCTCTCGGGGACCTCGTCCGCTCGCACGCCGAGCTCGCGCTCGAAGGCGGTGGCCAGGCGGGTCCGCAGCCCGGTCCGCGCGGGGCCGTGGTCGCCGGGCCCGGATTCCGCGGCCATGTGGCGCGGCGGCTCCGCGAGCGTGGCCGCGACCCGCAGCGCGCGGCGCACTTCGGGACGCGCGAAGAACCGCTCGCCACGGACGTGGAACGGGACGCCGGCCACCCCGAGGCCCGACTCCAGCGAGGGCAGCTGCGCATTGGTCCGGACCAGCACGGCCATCGTCGCGTGGCTCCCGCCGTCTCGGGCCAGGCGCTGGATCGCGGCGACGAGCCCCACGATCTCAGCCTCGTCGGACTCGAATCCCACGATCGTCGGTTCGGGCCCCTCCGGCCGGCTGGCGACCAGGCGCTTGGCCGGTCGAGGCGGCCTCCCGGGAGCCCGTTCACTGGCCGCGGTGCGACCGGCGGCTAGCAGGCGGTTGGCGACGGCCAGGACCTGGGGCGTGGAGCGGAAGTTCGTCTCGAGGCGCACCACCCGCGCGGTCGGGAACCGATCGACGAACCCGGTGAGGTGATCGCTCGAGGCGCCGGTGAACGTGTAGATCGTCTGGTCCTCGTCGCCGACGACGGCGAGGTCGTCGCGGTCGCCGAGCCAGGCGTCGAGGAGCGCGGCCTGAAGCGGATTGGTGTCCTGGAACTCATCGACCGAGAACCAGCGGTACCGATCACGCACCTCGGCGGCGACCGAAGGGTCCGTCTCGAGCAGCTCGACCGTCCGCGCGAGCATATCCTCAAAGTCGATCAGGCCGGCCCGGTCCTTGGCCGCCTCGTAGCGGCGGTACAAGCCCGCCATGAGGTCGACCGGCAGCGGGCCATCGTGACGGGCTGCCTCGACGCCGGCACGGTACCGGCCCGGATCGAGTCGGCGCGCCTTGGCCCACTCGATCTCGGCTGCGAGGTCGCGGACCGCCAGATAGCGAAAGCCGCCGGGCAACGACGCCGCGAGCGGTCCCAGCAGGCGCGCCTTGCCCTCGAGGATCCCCGGCGCCTCGTTGCCGTGGATCCGCGGCCAGAAATGACGAAGCTGGCGAAGGGCCGCGGCGTGGAACGTGGAGGCGGCGACCGCCCCCTGACCCGCGGCGGCCAGACGCGCCCGCATCTCGCCCGCGGCCTTGTCCGTGAACGTCACGACCAGGACGTCGCGCGGCCGCACGACCCCGGTCGCCAGGGCGTAGGCCACCCGGCGGGAGATCACCCGTGTCTTGCCCGTGCCGGCCCCGGCCAGGATGCAGAGCGGGCCGCGGGTCGTGACGACGGCATCGTGCTGGGCGGGATCGAGGTCGTCGAGGAGCGCGTCCGGGTCGATCGCCAGCATCCGAGCGATCGTAGCGCCCCGGGCCCCACCCGGCAGTCACCCGCGCCTGCACCACGACTTCACGGGTCGTCGGGTGGCTTCTCCCTGGTCGCAGGTCGGCGCCCGGTCCGGTGCGCGGGGACGATGATCGTGCGAATCCGGGCTTGCCAGCCTTCCCCATGGGGCTAGGATGAGTTGGATCGCCGTCCGCCATGATCGGTGGACGGGATGGGAGAGACGGAGGCACCGACCCGCATGACCGACCCCCTTGCCCCAACACCGCCGCCGGCCCCAGCCCCTGCGCCGACAACGGGACCGAGCGGAACCACCGGGCTTGTCTATGCCGATGTGCCCAACCGGGCGATCGCGTACATCATCGATGCGATCATCCTGGCCGTGATCTTCACAGTGGTCGCGATCGTCCTTGCCGGGATCGGCCTCGCCACCTCGAGCATCGACCTGAACAACGGGACCTTCACCTACAACTACCTGGGCGGGATCATCCAGGCGCTCATCGGCCTGGCCGTGAGCAGCGGGTACTTCATCTACACCTGGACCCGGATGCGGGCGACCGTGGGGATGAAGGTCCTCGGGATGCAGGTCGGGAACGCGGGCGACGGGAAGACGCTCACGACCGACCAGGCCGTCCGGCGATGGCTGGCCCTCGGTGCACCGTTCTCGATCGCCCAGGCGTTCAACCCCTTCCCGTTGCTCGGGATCGTCATCGGGTTGGCGTCGCTCGCCTGGTTCTTCTACCTGCTGTACACGACCTATTCGAGCCCGACCAAGCAAGGCTTTCACGACGTCTTCGCGAACACCATGGTCGTCAAGGCGGTTCGATCCGTAGCCTGACCCTGGCGGTCAGATCCTGGCCGGCCGGATCCCTGCTGATCCGCCGGATGTCGCGACAGAGGGGGCGTAACCGGCCGGACATCCGGCGCTAAGCCGAGCCGGTGCGGCTTGCGCGCACACGGCCGCCGTGCCTCGGGCACGGCGGGCGCGCCTCGGGCACGCGTGGCCGACATCGGGCACACTCCACCGCGATGTCCGACGAGCACGAGACCGGTTCCCGATCATCACGGCCGCGGGAGGCCGTTCGGCGGCTGCTCGCCGCCCCGAAGGCGGCCGCGGAACCGCTCCTCGACGGTGTGAACGCGGCCGTGGAGCCGCTGCATCGCGGTGTGAATGCCGCGCTGGACGCCACGACCCGCACGATCTGCGAGCTTCCCGGGATGCGCGTCCGCCGCGTGCGGCGTCTCGGGCGCCATCCGCTTCCCTCGCTCGCCGACGTCCACCCCGACTCCCGTCTGGCCCGCCCGGTGGCGATCGGCGTCCGCCCAATCCCGGTTGATGAGATCCGCGGCACGGCCGTGGGCGGTGGGGACCAGCGCGGCGGGGACTTCCTGCCGCTCAAGCCGTTCCGCGGTGAGAACTGGCGAGCTCGCTGGGAACGCCTGCGCAAGGCCCACGACGCGCTCGCGATCCTGCCGCCGATCGATGTCGTGAAATACGCCGATGGGTACTGGGTGGTCGATGGCCACAATCGCGTAGCGCTCGCCCTGTACGGCGGCCAGCAGGAGATCGACGCCTCGATCACCGAGTTGGTCCCACCGGGCGTCCAGCGCACGGAGTCATTCGAATCGCTGGCGGCGAGGTCGAAGCAGCCAGGCCGCTCCGGACGCGAGCCGCGGTCGAGCGGCCCGACCCGGAGCCGGAGTGATCCGCCGGCTGCGCCTTGCCTGGCCGGATCCCGAGCCGTTCCGCCGCCGCGCCGGCCGACCCGTCCGCTGGCTGGCGGTCTCGGACGACGAGGACGCGGCCCTCGGGCACCAGATCAACCGGCGCGAGCTCGGCGCGCTCGGTTCGATCATCGGCGCGGGTGACCTCGAGCCCGATTACCTCGGCTTCCTGGCCGACGCGTTCGCGGTGCCGCTCCAGTACGTGCGCGGCAACCACGACCACGGCGGTCGCTGGGCGGAGTCGGTCGCGATCAACTCCCCGCACTCCCTGCGATCGGGCGCGGTCCATGTGATCGACGACCTACCGGTCATGGCCCTCGAGTGGCCCGGGCTGCGGCACGGCGATCGCCGCCGCCACGACGACAGCGCCCGGGCCGACATCGTCCGAATCGCGGCGCTCGAGCCCGCGCGGCGCTTGCTCGGTGGTCGGTCCTCGGTCGTCGTCCTGAGCCACGCGCCGCCCCGTGGCGTCGGCGATCGGGCCGCGGACCCCTATCACGTGGGATTCGAGGCGTACCGCTGGCTGCTGGACCGGGTCCGGCCACCGCTATGGCTACACGGCCACGTCCCGCCGGCGAGCGTCGAGGGCTGGCGGATCAAGCACGACGGCACGACCGTCGTGAATGTCACGGGCGCCGTGCTCGTGGAGCTCGTTCCGCCGGGCACGAGCCAGCCGGACGGCCCTCAGAACGGCGGCCAAGGGATGGAGGGCCAGGTCGGGGAGGGATAGGGAAACCGGCCGGAACCCAGCAGCTCGTCCACCCGTCGGACCGTTGCCCGCACTTCGAGCCGGCTGAGCAGCTCGCGCAGCCCGACGCCGAGGTCGCCGTCGAGCGCGCCGCGGATCCGGCGGAGGCCGGCGAGCTCGTCCTGGTCGAACGACTCGCCGCGCCAGCCCCACAGTACGGTCCGAAGCTTGGGCACGGGCGAGAAGCACACGCCGTGATCAACGCCGAGGATCCGCCGGCCGCCGTCGAGCGGCAGGATGTGCCCGCCTTTGCGGTCGGTGTTGTTCACGACCGCGTCGAAGACCGCCATGCGACGCAGGCGCGGGTCGTCCTCGAGGACCATGGCGACCACGTCGACGGTCGGGTCGGCGTCGACGAACGCCTGGAGCATCCCGACGCCGAACGGGCCGTCGCGCAGGACGCTCGGAGGGACGATGCCCCAGCCGCTCGCTTCCGATACGCGCCAGGCCGCGACCTCGCGCCGCGACAGCGTGCCGTCGGGGAAGTCGTCGAGCGGCCGCTCGCCTGCGGTCGGCTTGTAGACGGCATCGATGACCTGGGCGGGCTCCGGATCCGGGCAGATCCGGGTGGCCGTCACGAACAGGGCGTTGTTGCTCGACCCGACGATCCGCCCGAGGATCTCGATCTCGCCCTCGCGCAGGACGTCGAGGGTGGTCGCGGCGTCGAGCACGTCGTGGCGGTCCGGGCTAGTTGACGTAATGGCCGTTGCGACGCGGGCAGATGTGCCCGCCCGGATCGAGCGGATTCCCGCACAGCGGGCACGGCGGGCGCCCGGACGCTACGACGCGTGCCGCGCGGTCGACGAACGTCCTCGCCGCCCCGGCCGAGAACCGGACGCGGAGCAGGTCCGGCCCATCCTCGTCCTCGTCATCGTCCTCGTCGGGATCGATGGGCTCGCCCTCTTCGTCGACGGCCCGCGCTTCGACGAGGACGACGCCGGCGCCACCGTCCCAGCCGAGGGTCAGCGAGCCCGCGCGGAACGCCTCGACGAGCGGCTCGTCGAGCGGGGCGGTGTCGGTGGTCTCCGCCGGCACCTCCGAGACCTCCGGGACCTCCGGCACGCCGCGTCGTCCGAGCTCATCGAGCAAGGCGCCGAGCCGTTCCGCAAGGACCGCGACCTGCGCCTTCTCGAGGGCGACCGAGATGACGCGGTCGCCGTCGCGGGCCTGCAGGAAGAAGGTGCGATCGCCGGGTTCGCCGACTGTGCCCGCCACGAATCGCTCGGGCGGATCGAAGATGTAGCGGCGTCGGGGCATGCTTCGAATCTATACCGATTCCGTGGTGACCCGGCCTGACCGGCTAGCGGACGCTCACCCGGATCGTGTGCCAGCCCCGAGCGCCGTCGGGCGCGGGCCGGGATGGCTGCTCCTCCTGGAGGGTGCCCCGACCGTCCGTCGCACGGACCGAGATGGCATGGTCTCCGCGCGTCGCGTCCCAGGGGTAGACCCACTGGACCCAGGTCGTGTCCGAGATCGGCGCCGAGAGCTGGGCGTCCCGCCACGTCCCGTCGATGCCGACCTCGACCCGGCTCACGCCGCGATCCGGGGCCCACGCGATGCCCGCGACCGGGACGCGTCCGACCGTGACGTCACCGGTCGGGGTGTCGATCCGCGACTGGGTGAGGATCGGCGCCTCCTTGGCCCACCCGAGCGGTATCCAGTATCCGTTGAACGCCTCGAGCGTCGTCAGTTCGAGCTCGCTCAGCCACTTCGTCGCCGACACGTAGCCGTACAGGCCGGGGACGATCAGCCGGGCCGGGAAGCCATGGGCTCGCGGCAGCGGCTCGTCGTTCATCTTCAGCGCGATCATCGGCTCGCGCGCGGGATCCATGACCCAGGCCGTCGGCATGCCGGCCGTGAACCCATCGACCGAGCGGCCGACGAGTTGAGTCGCCGAGGACTGCACCCCGGCGAGATCGAGGACCTCACGCAGGTGGACGCCGGTCCACTTGGCGTTGCCGACCAGGTGGCCGCCGACCTCGTTGCTGACGCACGAGATCGTCACGTACTGCTCGAACAGCGGCAGCTCGACTAGCTCCGCATAGGTGAGGGTCGTCTCGCGATCCACGAGACCGTGGATCCGCAGCGACCAGCCGGCGGCATCGACGTCGGGGACGATCAGCGCGGTATCGATCCGGTAGAACGGGCCGTTGGGCATGACGATCGGCGTGAGCCCGGGCACGGTCGGCGCGAGGTCGGCACCCGTCGCCAGGGGCGCCACGGTGCTCGATGCCGGCGGGATCGTGACGGCGCCCGTGGACGGTGCGATGCGCGATCGATCCATGAGGTCGCGCCCAACGAAGCCAGCCGCAAGACCGGCGATGCCGAGTGCCCCGGCGCGCAGGAGGAACGAGCGTCGAGCCGGATCGGAGACCGCCTCGTCGTCCGACCCATGCATCCGTGTCGTCATCCAGGTCAGGGCCTGGATGGCGGCGCCCACGGACGCGCCAGCCTGCACGGCCACGATGGCAGCGCTGGCCTGCGGCTGTCCCAGCGCGGCCACGAACCCGGCCACGCCGAAGCCGGCGAACGCCACCGCCGCGAGCGTGAACCGCCGGATCGCGACGATGCCAAGCGCAGCCCCGAAGGCGACCGCGGCCAGCGTCACGACGACCTCGAGCGCGAGCTTGTCGTTTGTCCCGAACAGGGTGACGGCCACGTCCTTCGCGCCGGGCGGCTGGTGGTCGATCACCTGCTGCCCGATCGCGGCGATCAGCGACGTGGCGCCGGGTACCACGCCCGCGATCAGTTCCGAGAGACCCAGGGCGACGCTCGTCGCCGCGATCCCTGCGATGGCGGCTCGGAGCCTCGGCCGTGGCGTGTCACGTCGTCGCGCGGCGCGCATCGTGGCCGCCGTCGTCGGGTTCATGTCGCCATCGTGCCTCGGGTCCGTGACGTCCGCATGTCGTTCAGCTGGGCGGTGGCCGCTGCATCCGGGCCGTCCAGCGTCCGTCGCGCGCCTCCAGCTGGATCGGGATGCCGTAGGCGCTCGTGAGAACGTCGGCGCGCAGCACGCGCTCGATCGGCCCGGCCGCGACGACCCGGCCCCCGCGGAGCACGAGCACGTGCTGGAAGCCCGCCGGGATCTCCTCGAGGTGGTGGGAGACGAGCACGACCGCCTGCGGTCGACCGTCGCGCCCGAGATCCTCGAGATCGCGCAGGAGGAGCTCGCGGGCGGGCAGGTCCAGGCTGGCCGTCGGTTCGTCGAGGAGAAGCAGGTCCGGGTCCGGCATGAGCGCCCGCGCGATCGACGTCCGCCGGCGCTCGCCGGCGGACAGCGTCGCGAACGGCTGGTCGACGGTCGGGCCGAGGCCCATCCGCTCCGCGAGCTGCCGGCCCGTGCCCGGTCGGCGTCGTCGTAGACGTGCCACCACGGTTCGAGCGCCCCGTGGCGCGCGGTCATGATCAGCGTCCGAGGCGTCAGGTCCGGGCGCATCACCGCCTCGACCGAGCTGCCGGCGCTGCCGATCCGGCGACGCAGCTCACGCGCATCGACCCGGCCATATCGCTCGCCGAGCACCTCGACGGTGCCGGCCGTGGGCCAGAGCGACATCGCGGCGACCGAGAGGAGGGTCGTCTTGCCCGAGCCGTTCGGTCCGAGGACCACCCAGCGCTCGCCGGACCTGACCTCCCAGTCGAGCGGCCCGAGGATCGTCCGGCCGGCATGCCGGACGACGACGTCGTGGAACCTGACGACCACGTCCCGATCGGCGGGCGTGTGCCGCGAAGCGGTCAGGGACCGGAGCTGGCCGCCGCTCCGGCCGACGGCGGCGCCGCTGTCGGGGCGGGCGTCGGCGCCGGGGTAGGTGCCGGCGTCGGGGCGGGCGTCGGCGCCGGCGTGGGTGGGCTCGTCGGGGGCGGGGTGTCGCTCGGAGACACGCTCGGTTCGAGCGAGGGACCGGCCGACTGGGACGCCGGCGGGCATGGCACGGCCGCGATCTCGGAGCCCGACGGCGTCGGGATCGCAAAGGAGGGCACGATGCCACTCGCGTCCGGCGTCGGGAGCGGGATGCAGCTCGGCGCCGCGCTCGGCCCGCAGCCGGGGCCACCCACGATGGCCCCCCAGGAACGGCCGTACGGCGCGTACGCCCCGTTGTAGAAGTAGGCGACCCGGGTCCGATCCGGACCACCGGCGGTGCCCGCCCCGCGCTGCGCCCGTCGGATCCAGTCCCGATCGGCGGTCAGCCAGCCCGGGAACCCGGATTCGATGCCGACCTGCTCGATGACCTTGTCGGCGCACGTATTCGGCGCGAGGCGATCCTTCGGCTCGGTGCCGCTCAGGTACCACTCATCGATCGCCTTGGACGACGTGGAGCGCAGGCCCGTCCACGGATCGATCGCGACCTTCGTCAGCCCGGCGGCCGGCTGCGCGAATTTCGTGACCGGCCACTTGCGCGAGGCCTCCTCGAGGAAGCCTTGCCAGACGAATGTCGCGATATCGATGGAGAAGACCGGCTGAGCCGGGGTCGAAACCGGAGTGTTGTCGCTGTTCCCGTCCCAGACCCCGACGGCAAGGGCATACGCCCCGTCCGTGCGGCCGGCCTTGGTCGGCGGGGCGATGTAGCCGTACGCGTTGAGGTCCTTGGCATCGTTGTTCGTCCCGGTCTTGAGGGTCGCCGGGCGGCGGGTGCCGTCGGCGGCGCGGACCCGGAACTGGCCCCAGTACGGGTTGATGGTCGGGTTGGTGTTGCCCTGCAGGATGTCGGTGACGATGAACGACGTCTGCTCGCTGACGACCTTCACGGCGGCGGGCGGACTGTACGGCGGCACGACGTCGGTGCCGGCCGTGTCCTTGATCGACAGGATCGTCGTGTGCCCGACCTTCTGGCCGCCGTTGGCCAGGGTGCCGTAGGCGGTGACGAAGTCGACCGGTCGAACCTCGGCGACGCCGAGGGCGAGGGCGAGGCCCGCGCCCTCCGAGCCCGACTGGAACTTCATCCCGAAGTCCTGCGCTCGCTGGAACGCGCGGCCGGGCGTATTGACGGCCATCGCCTTGACCGACGGGATGTTCAGCGAGAACTGCAGGGCATTGCGAACCCGGACCGGGCCGCGTTCGAGGTTGTCCGCATCGCTCGGGGAGAAGCCGCCGCCGAAATCGGTGGCGCTGTCCATGAGCATCGTCCCGGCCGTGATCTTGTGATCTTCGATGCCGATCGCGTAGTTGAACGGCTTGAAGGCGGAGCCGGGCTGGCGGAAGCCCTGTCCGACGACGTCGTACTGCGGTTGGAAGCGCTTGCTGCTCTGCGCGGCGTAGTAGTTCGCCGACCCGACGTACGCGACGAGCTCGCCGGTCTGGTAGTCGAGTGCGACGAGCGCACCATTGCGCACGTTCTTGTTCTCGAGGTTGCGCATCCAGGCGGGGTACGTGCTGAAGCCGAGCTGCGAATTCGCGTAGGCCGCCGGGTCCTTCTGGTGCGGCGCGATCGCGGCCGCCCGGACCCAGTTCTCGGCGATCTTCTGGAGCCGGAGGTCGACCGTCGTCGTCACCCGGAGGCCGCCCGCCTCGAGCTGGTCGCAGGTGGTCTGGCCCGCGCCACACAGCTTCGTCGCGAGCTCATCCCGCGCCGCCCAGACGAAGTGCGGGGCCAGCCAGCGCGGCGTGGTCTGCCGGGCGAGGGTGACCTCCTCCTGCTTGGCTGCCTCGAAGTCGGCCGGCGAATACTGCGTGCCGGACATGGGCGTGCGGCCGGCGGCCAGCAGGTCGAGGATCGCGTTGCGGCGCTGGACGACGACCGTCTCGGGCGGAACGACCAGCTCGCTGGCCGCGGCCGGGCACTCGGCCCCCTCGCCGACGGCCTGCGTGCACCGCGCGGTGGCATTGCGAACGAGATCGTAGTTGGTCGGGGACTTCGGCAGGGCGGCCAGGATCGCGGCCTGGGCCGGGTCGATCTTGCCCTTGGTGATGTCGATGCCGAAATACGAGCGAGCGGCCGCCTTGACCCCGTAGCTCTGGTTGCCGTAGTAGTTCTGGTTGAGGTAGGCCGTGATGATCTCGCGCTTGCCCTCCTCGCCCGGGAATGCCTGGGTCACGCGGATCGACTGGACGATCTCCTTGAGCTTGCGCTCGAGTGTCCGGTTCGGATCCTGCACGAGCTCCGGCGGCAACAGGCGGGTCCGGACGAGCTGCTGGGTGATCGTCGAGGCGCCGCGGTTCGCGCCGCGCAGGGAGTCGAGACCGGCCGACAGGATCGCCAGGGGATCGAACCCGGCGTTCTCCCAGAACGTCTTGTCCTCCACGGCCGTGGTCGCGTCGATGAGGATCGGCGGGATCTGGTCGAAGCTGACGACCTCCCGCTTGAACTGGCCGAAGCGCGCGATCTCGGTCTTCCCGGTCCGGTCGTAGAGGATCGTCTCTTCGGAGAGCGGGTATTGCGTGAGCTTGTGCGGGTCGTCGAGGCCCGAGGTCAGCGATCGAAAGGCTACGACCACGGCCAGCGCCGTGATGATCCCGATGCCGGCCAGAAACGCGAAGACGATCAGGGCGAGCCACCCGAGGGTGGAACGGCGACCCGCACCGCCTCGTGAGGCACCGTTGCGGGTCGAGCTCGGGTTGTCGGTCGAGTCGTAGTCGTAGTTGGCGACCAAGCAGGTCTCCGGTTCGGTGGTCGGATCGGGTCCGTCGGGCCACAGCATGCCGCAAGTGGCTCGATGGCGGTGGCCGTGGGCCGGTGAGCGGACTGGCCGGCGCGATGGTGGTCGCGTCGTCGTGGAGACGGTCCGGTGGCCTTGACTGTGGCGCCCGGACCTGGGCGGGCTCGCGGGAGGCCCGAGCCGCAGGCCCGAGGTCGCGGTCTACGGTCTCGCAGCCGCCGACTCGCCGCGTGACGTGCGCCTGCTCCAGAGCGCGCTGGCCGCCTGCGGGTTTGCGGACGAGGACGTCCTGACCAACGACACCTTCGCGGCGCTGCGGGCCGGAACCGACCGTGTTGGGGCGTGGTGCTCATCTGCGGCCAGGGCGTCAACGCCGGTGGCGTGGCGCCCGACGGCCGCCAAGCCCGGCTTGCGGCCCTTGGCGACATCTCCGGAGACTGGGGCGGCGGCCACGACGTGGGGTACGCGGGGCTGGGCGCCGCGGTCCGGGCTCGCGACGGGCGGGGTCCGAGGACGGGCCTCGAGCGCGACATGCCGGCCCACTTCAACCGGGCTCGCCCCTCGACGGTGACGGCCGCGCTCTATGACGGCCGGATCGACGCGCGGCGAGTCGCCGAGCTGTCGGCCGTCGTGTTCGCCGCGGCAGGTGCCGGAGATGCCGTCGCCGGCTCGATCGTCGATCGGCTGGCGGACGAGCTGACCGCCATGGCCGGGGCGATGCTCCGGCGCCTCCACATGACCCGACTCGATCCGGACATCGTGCTCGGTGGAGGGGTCTTCCGGACCGACGAAGCGAGGTTCTACGAGCCCCTCGACGCGTCGATCCGGGGGATCGCCCCGCGCGCACGGCTCGTCCGGCTCAGCGCGCCGCCCGTGGCTGGAGCGGCGCTCTCAGGACTCGATCGCCTCGGCGTCGATGGCGTGGGCCCGACCGTGCGCGCGGCGTTCGCCGCGTGGGACGAGGCGGCGAACCATCAGGCGAGCTGGCCGGCGCCCGGCGCGGCCGTGACCGGCAACACCATGGGCAGCAGGCCCGTGCGCGCCGGATAGTCGGCCAGGACGGCGGTTCGCAGCAGGGCCGCGCCGCCGGCTTCCACGAGGTTGACCGTGCAGCCGCCGAACCCACCGCCCGTCATCCGGGCGGCCACGACCGCCGGGACCCCGACGGCGATCTCGACCATGGCATCGAGCTCGGGCGAGCTGATCTCGAAGTCGTCGCGGAGCGACGCGTGACCGGCCGCGAACAACCGACCGAGGGCCGCGCGATCGTCGGCTTGCAGGGCGGCGACCGTCTCGGCGACCCGGATGTTCTCGGTGACGATGTGCGTTGCGCGTCGGCGCAGCACGGGATCCAGCGCATCGCCGGCGGCCGCGATCTGCTCGAGCGTCGCGTCGCGCAGCGATCGGATCGCCGGTTCCGCGCGGCGCAGGACGGCGACCGCCGCCTCGCACTGGGCACGCCGCTCGTTGTAGGCGGATCCGTCCAGCCGGCGCGCGGAGCCCGTGTGGCACACGACGAGCTCGAGATCCGTGGGGATCGGCACGGCCCGCCAATCGAGCGACCGGCAGTCGAGCTCGAGCGCCGCGCCGGCCGTTCCGCAGGCCTCGGCAAACTGGTCCATCAGCCCGCTCTGCACGCCGACGTAGGCGTTCTCGGCGCGCTGGCAGATCCGCGCCAGTTCGAGCGGCTCGATGTCGCGTGCGGCGTCGCCCAGCATCGCCCACGCGGATGCGAGCTCGATCGCCGCCGACGATGAGAGGCCCGCGTTCGCGGGCAGGTTCGAGGCGATGACGCCACGCAGGCCGCGCGGCTGGAGCCCCGCGTCCCGCAGGGCCCAGGCCGTGCCGGCTACGTAGTCCAGCCACGAGCCGCCGCGCGGGCGGTCCTCGGCGATCGAGAAACCGTCCCGGTCCCCGTCGTCGAGCCGGGTCAGCTCGACCCGCCCGTCGTCGGTCGGGACGGAGGCGATCCGGATCTCGAGATCGATCGCGGCCGGCAGGACGAAGCCCTCGTTGTAGTCGGTGTGCTCGCCGATGAGGTTCACCCGGCCCGGCGCCCGGACGATCGTGATCTCGTGGCGGCGTGCCCGCGCGATCGGTTCCCGCTCGGTCAGGGCCGCGACCAATGCCTCGGGATCGAGGATGGCCGGCCGATCCGCGGTTGCGCTCATGAGGGGTCGCGGGCTGCCTCGTCGCGTCGCTCCCAACCGGGGCTGAAGAGCCGCAACAGGTGACGACGCTCGTACGGATGGGCCGGCAGGGCGTGCCAGTCGAGGTCGATCCCGAGACCGGGCGCATCCGATATCTCGACGTGCCCCTCGACGGGCCGAACCGGTCGATCGACCAGGGTCTGCGTCCAGTCCGCGTTGAACTCGTCGAACGTCTCCTGCACGTAGAAGTTCGGGATGCATGCGCCAAGCTGGACGGCCATCGCGCCGCAGACCGGTCCCTGCGCGTTGTGCGGCGCGACGACGGCGAGGTGGGCGTCCGCCATCGAGGCGACCTGGCGCGTCCGCCACAGCCCACCCACGTGCAGCGGTTCGGGCTGGAGGATCTGGACGACGTCGTGCGAGAGCAGGTCGGCGAACTGACCGAGCGAGGTGAAGCTCTCGCCGGTCGCGACGGGCACCGGGGAGCGGCGCGCGACCTCGATGAGCGAGCCCATCTGCGAGTGGTGGACGGGCTCCTCGAGCCACGCCGGCCGGAACTCGGCCAGCCGCTCGGCCAGGCGCAGCGCCGTGGCGGCAGTGAAGCGGTTGTGGGCCTCGATCATCAGGTCCACGTCCGGACCGACCGCGTCCCGGACCGCCCGAACGATGTCGATCGAGAGGTCCTCCTCCCACCGGTCCTCCACCCGCCAGGCGGCCCCGAATGGGTCGAATTTCATCGCCGTGTAGCCGCGCGCCACGACCTCGCGGGCCTTGGCGGCGATCGCGTCCGGCGTCCGGTCGGTGCGATACCAGCCGTTGGCGTACACCCGGACCCGATCGCGGACCTTGCCGCCGAGCAGGGCATGGATCGGCTCGCCGGCCGCCTTGCCGACGATGTCCCAGCAAGCGACCTCGATCGCGGCGACCGCGGCCATGTGGATCTGCCCGCCGTCCGTATAGACGTCGCGGATCATCCGCTGGAGCAACAGCTCGATATCGTGCGGGTCGAGGCCCAGGTAGGCGTCCTGGAGCTCCTCGATCGCCGCGGCAACCGTGGCCGCGAATCCGTTGACGGTGCCTTCGCCATAGCCGACGACGCCGTCGTCGGTCTCGACCCGGACGAAGACCCAGTTCTTCCAGGCGTTGCCCGCGATCCGGGTCTGCACGTCCGCGATCCGCACGTCGTCAGGGTAGCGTCGCGGCCGGCCGCACGTGGGCCTCGGCCGGCCCTACGATGCGTCCCATGACGACGATCCTCGAGGCGGAGCTGGTCCTCGATCAGCAGTGCGAGCTGGGTGAGGGGCCCATCTGGGACGCGGGGACCGGCGAGCTCGTCTGGGTCGACATCGTCGGCCGCTCTGTCCTGCGCTACCGGCCCGGCGATGGGGCGGCCAGCACGGTTGCGACCCCGCACGACGTGGGCTCGGTCGCGGTTCGGGCGGGTGGCGGCCTCGTCGCAGCACTGGCCGACGGCTTCTGGACCACCGCTCCCGGCTCGGATGCCTGGACGCGCCTGGCCCCGGTCGACGCGGATCGACCGGACCTCCGCTTCAACGACGGCAAGTGCGACCCGGCCGGCCGGTTCCTCGCGGGCACGATGGGCTACGAGAAGCGGCCGGGGATGGGCGCGCTCTACCGGCTGGATCCCGACGGGACCGTCGAGCGCCTGCTCGACGACGTGACGATCTCCAACGGCCTGGCCTGGAGCGGGGACGGCCGGACGCTGTACTACATCGATACGCCGACGCGACGCGTCGACGCGTTCGACTACAACCCCGCGACCGGGCGGCTCGCGGGACGGCGTCCCTGGATGGTCCTGCCAGACGACGAGCCGGGCGCCCCGGACGGCATGACGATCGACACCGACGGCGGCCTGTGGATCGCGTTGTGGGGTGGCCAGGCGGTCCATCGCTACGATCCCGCAGGCCGGCTTGATGTCATCGTGCGGCTGCCGGTCTCGCACGTGACGAGCTGCACGTTCGGTGGCCCGGCGTTCGAGGACCTGTACATCACCTCGGCCTGGTCGGAACGTTCCGACGAGGAACGCGCGGCCGAACCGCACGCCGGCTCGGTGTTCCGGGTCCGGCCCGGGTTCCGGGGCTATCCGGCGGTCGAGTTCGCCGGGTAGGCGTGCACAGCGGCGACGTTCGCCCAATAGGCGGCCACGGCGCCCACGCAGCTGCCCTGCCGTGCGGCCGCAGCTAACGGATCGTGTCGGCGCAGTCCGCGCGCAGGAGCCGCTCGAGCTCGATCGTCGTCGGGAGTCCGGTCAGGTCCCCGATCGCGGCGACGGCGGCGGCGCCGCAGGCATTGGCCGTGCGGAGGGCGCCGGAGAGGTCGGCCCCATCGAGACGAGCCGCGATGAACCCCGCCGAGAACGCGTCGCCCGCGCCGATCGGATCCACGACGGTCGCACCCTCGAGGGCCGGCTGACGGATCGCCTCGCGCCCACGTTCCAGGGCCAGCGCGCCGCCGGCACCGAGCTTGACGACCGCGATCGATGGCCCCAAAGCGACGACCGCCGCGGCGAGCGTTCCGGGTTCGGTGTGCACCGGCCGGTCGGCGATGACCGCCAGCTCGTCGCGGCTCCCGAGCACGACGTCGACGCGCGCCGCCAGGGGTCGGAGGACGGCCGCCGCCGCCTCGTCGATCCAGAGTCGACGCCGCAAATTCACGTCGAGGCTGATCGTGAGGCCGGCCTCGCGCGCGGTCGCGACGGCCCGATCGACCGCCGCTCGTGCGCCGTCCGAGATCGCCGCCGTGATGCCCGTGACGTGGAGCCATCGAGCGCCGCCGAAGACGCCATCGGCGGCCGCCCGCTCGACGTCGGCCGGATCCAGGCGTGAGCCGGCCGAGCCCGCCCGGGCGTAGACGATCTCGGCGGCGCCGAGCGCCCGGCGCTCGCGGAACATGATGCCGGTGGTCGCCGCCGCGTCGGAGCGGAGATGGTCGACGTCCACGCCCTCGCCGCGAAGGCGCCGGCGGATCGCCGTCCCGAGACCGTCGTCGCCGACTCGACCGACATAGGCCACCGAGTGGCCCAGTCGGGCCAGGCCCACGGCCGCGTTGGCCTCGGCGCCGGCGACGTGCCGCTCGAAGGTGGTCGCCTCGGCCAGCGGGCCGATCTGGCCTGCGACGAGCGAGATCAGGCATTCGCCGAGCGTGACGACCTCGACGGTCATTGCGGGCGTCCCTCGCGGGCGGCGGTCACGGCCGCAACGACCTGCCGGGCCCGGGTCGTGACCCTGGCCGGTTCCCCGTCACCGATCAGCCAACCGCCCAGGCCGACGGCGATGGCCCCGGCCGCGATGAAAGCGCCGGCCGTGTCCGCAGTCACGCCTCCGGTCGGCAGGAGCGGGATGTCCGGCAAGGGGCCCCGGACCTCGCGCAGGAACGTGGGGCCCAACGACGACGCCGGGAACACCTTGACCGCGGCCGCGCCCGCCCGCCACGCGGCGAGGATCTCAGTCGGCGTAGCGGCGCCGGGCAAGGCCGCGATCCCGCGCGCCGCGGCCCAGTCGACCAGCTCGGGATCGGTGTGCGGCATGACGAGGAAGGTTGCTCCGGCGTCGATCGCTGCCTGCGCCGATTTGATCGTAAGGACCGTGCCGGCGCCGACCTCGAGGCCGCGCGATCGGGCTGCCACGGCCTCGATCCCGCGCAGCGCCCGATCGATCGGCTCGTTGAGCGTGATCTCGAAGGCGCCCACCCCCCCGGTGGCGAGAGCGTCCGCCACGGCCCGGGCGGTCTCGGGCGTGACCCCGCGAGCGATCGCCACGACGCCGCCGCGAGTGATGCCCGTCGGGATCGATGGCCGCGCGTCGCCCATGCGAACAGCGTAGCGGAGCGCCGGTCGCGTCCGAAGGCGACAGTGCGGCCCCACGCGCCGCTACGCTGCGTCGATGCATCCCCGTGCAAGGGACATCCGGCGCGCCCTGGCACTCTCGATGGTCAGCATCGGCTGGAGTGCCGTCGCCGGCACGATTGCCGTCTACTCCGCGCTGCGGAGCGGCAGCCTCTCGCTGCTCGGCTTCGGTGGCGACGCCGTCCTTGATGCCGCCGTGTCCGTGACCCTGGTCTGGCGATTCGCTGTGGAGGCTCGCCAGCCGGAGCGCGCCGCGCGGGTCGAACGAATGGCCGAGGGCGCGGTGGGCGTGGCGCTCATCGCGCTCGCGGTCTATCTCGTGGTCGCCTCGGTCCGAGCACTCGCCGAGCAGACCCATCCCGAAGCTTCGTCCACCAGCTTGGTCCTGTTGTTCGCGTCCGTCTTGGTGCTGCCCCCGCTCGCCGTTGCGAAGTTCCGGGTGGCGGCCGCGCTCCGCAGTGGCGCGCTCCGGGCGGACAGCATCCTGACCGCGGTCGCGGCGCTGCTTGCGGCCATCAGTCTCGTGAGCCTTGCGGGCGCTGCGGCGTTCGGGCTCTGGTGGGCGGACGCGGTTGCGGCGCTGGTCGTGGCGGCGGTCCTGGCCCGCGAGGGTTCGGCCAGCGTCATCGCCTCACGATCAGCGGTGCCAGGATCTGGGCAATAGCCATTCGGGAGCTCAGCGGGCCGCAAACATTGCAGTGCCTCGCCCCCCTGCGCGCACGGGACTTCGCGCGCGTGCCCGCGCGCAGTTCTGCGCGCCCGGCCGCGCGGTCCTCGTGTCGCGCTACGTCGCGTGCGCGTCAAGGAACGCGCGCACCCGGGATAGGGCAATGGGCCAGGTCGGCTCGACCAACCGAGGTCACCCGTGACTCGCAAGCATTTCGGATCCATCGCATGGGCCCTCCGGCATGGCGCCCTGCGGATCGTCGCCGAGACGGCCGCCCTGTTCATCGCCGCCTGCATCGTCTCGTAGTCGTCGTCTGCGCGGTCGCCGAAGCGGCACCGCTGTTCGTGGCCCTTGCCGCCGTGTACTGGTATTACACCGAAGTCGAGAAAGCAGGTCGAGCATGACACCGGCCGACACGTTCCCCCGACCCGAGACTCAGCGCTACGAGGTCGTGTACCTGCCCACCGCTAACCCGAGCCCGCTCGTCAAGTTCTGCCTCAGCATCTACAGGTTCCCGCCCGGCCTCTGGTGGGTGTTCGATACGTATGACGCGGGCGCCTGCTTCCCCAAAATCAACTTCACCCACTTCGACACCGAGGCTGAAGCTCGGGCGTGGCGTCGGCCGGGCCACGAGGATATGCCGTCATGACGTGTCTCCACCTAGTCCTATCCGATCCCGACGACCTGCGCGTCGCCATCAAGCGGGGGCTCGTCTGGCACGCCTCACCGAGGGGGCAGCAGATGGCGATTGACGCCCTCATCGCTGGCACCGTGCCCATGCCCGACAACCTGCCGCCGAAAGTCCGGGCATACGTAGAGGCGGCCATCGCCGAGCGTGACAAGTGATCGTCTACGGCACTGACACGCTCACCGACCGCGAGCGGCTCGTCCTGCAACTGCGATACGGCTCGCTGGATGGCGACGCTCGGACGATAAAGGAGGTCGCCGCCGTCCTTCGCATCAGCCCCCAGCGCGTCGCACAGATTGAGGCCAAGGCGCTTCGCAAGCTGCGAACGGCAACGGAGGCTCACGCTTGACAGAGTGGACTCGATCGCCCTCTACGTCAGCCGCCTTGGGCCGGATGAACTAGCTGCCCTCGCGTTCGACAGCCTGCCCCGAGTACAGCGAACGAAGAGCCGGCCGGCTTGACCGACCGGCTCTCTTCGTGCCCGGCAATATGGGTTGGGGTCAGCCAACGTATTGCAGCGGCGTGACCACGACATCGGGGAGTGTCACGCCCGTCGAGTGGTTGGGGCAGTAGCCGTTCGGAACCTTGTCGAGATACTGCTGGTGGTAGTCCTCGGCGTAGTAGAACGGGCCGGCGTCGACGATCTCGGTCGTGATCGGGCCGTATCCGGCCGCGCTGAGGCGCTCCTGGTACGCATCACGCGTCGCCTCAGCGGCCCGGCGCTGGTCCGCATCGGCGGCGACGATGATCGACCGGTACTGGGAGCCCATGTCGTTGCCCTGGCGCATGCCCTGGGTGGGGTCGTGGTGCTCCCAGAACAGCTTCAGCAGCCGCTCGTACGAGACCTTTGACGGGTCGTACGCGACCTGCACGACCTCGGCGTGGCCGGTCTGGCCGGTGCAGGCCTCCCGGTAGGTCGGGTTGGGGGTGTGGCCGCCGGCATAGCCCACGGCCGTGCTGACGACGCCGGGGAGCTGCCAGAAGTCTTTCTCGGCTCCCCAGAAACACCCGAGGCCGAAGACCGCGGTCCGGGTGCCATCCGGCCATGGGCCGGCGATCGGCGTGCCGAGGACCGTGTGGACGCCGGGCGTCACGATCGGCTCGGACCGACCCGGGAGAGCTTCGGTGGGGGAGGGGATGGTCTGGGGCTTGGAGCTAAAGAACCTCATGCCCGAAGTGTAAGTCGGTCGTGCGACGAATCGGTGACGAACCATCGACGCCACCGCTGATCTCAGTTCCCGCGCGTCACCCGCACGTCGTCGATCTCGGCCTCGACCAGGTTCGCGCTTCCGCCGTCGGTCGCGACGAAGCGGATTCGGACCGTCTGGCCGACGTAAGCGTCCATCGGGACGGAGGCGCTTCGCCAGGTCCCGTCCAGGTCGGAGGGCGCGCCCACGCGCGTGAAGACGACGTCCTGGGTCGCGTCGGACCGCTCGACGATCGCCTTGAACGAATCGGCGGCTGTGGACGCTCGGTCGTGGGCGAAGACGTAACGGAACGAGAGCCGCTGACCGCCCGTCACGGGCAGGGTGATCGCCGGTGAGCGGATCGTCGTCGTACCGTCGAGGTCGTAGGAGGGGGGACTCGCGCCGGCTGGAAGCCCCGTAACGAACGCCCGGCTGCCCGACGGCGTGGTGCCCACCTGCTTGATGCCGGCGGCGTAGGTCGATGAAGGATTGCCGCGGGCGAATCGGGCCGAAGCCGGAGCGGTGTCCGTGCCATCAGGGTTCACGGTCCAACCGCGAGCAACCTCCAGATCGTCGTCGAACGCGCCGCACCGAGCGGTCCGGGTGGCGAGGCCCAGGACCGCAAGCGGGCACCAGGCCCGCTCGATGAGGCTGAGCACCGCTTCCTGGTTACGGCCGGTCTCGCTCGCGATGAGCGAATCGTCCATGTAGTCGCGGTTCGACAGCTCGATCGTGTAGACGAAGATCCGGTACATCCCGTACTCGTAGTCGCGGGTGGTGCCGGAGCTGATGTACAGGTCGCTCGCCTGCTCGGGTCGATAGCCGTTGGTGGCAGCCATGTGTCGGGCGATCTTCGCGAGCGCGAGGTGGTCGGCCGCCGTCATGTCGCCCGGAACGTCCTGCATCGCGTAGCCGTACGGCCACAGGATGAGCCGGCCGCTCTCATGGAAGGTCATGGCGGTGCGGATCTGCTGGCGGCCGTTAATGACGCGGCTGGCGAGGAAGTTGCGCATCGCTCGGGTCTCGGGCGCAGAGAACGCCGCCGGGCCGCGGTAGGTGATCGCCGCCGGATTGGAGCTCGTCCGTCCGCCGCCGCCCCAGCGATACCCGAAGTTGCGGTTGACGTCCGTCCCGATGGAACTCGTGCCGGGGGTCGGTTGGCGGTTCTTGCGCCAGAAGTGGAAGCGGCCGTTCACGATGTCGTGCTCAGCGCCGTCGGGATTGACGAGGAACACGATCCAGATCTCGCGGCTGTTGACGATGTTCGTGATCCGGGTGTTCGTGCCGTACCCGTTGGCGAGCCAGTGGAGGATGTGGAGCGCCATCTCGACGCCCATGTGCTCGTCGGCATGCGTCCCGCCGTCGAACAGGACCTCGGGCTCGTTCTCGTCGACCGCGACGTTGTCGGAGATCTTCGCGGCCCAGAGCTGGCGGCCCTGGTAGCTCGTGCCGATCGAGAACCGCCGGACGATGTTGGGGTGGGCGGCAGCCACGGCCGCGACATCGGCGGCGACCTCGCTGTACGTGTGGTACCCCTCGAAGCCCCTCGGAAACTCGTTCGCCTCGGCGGCCACTGGAGCGGCCAGGGCCACGATGAGCAGCGGGAGGAGCAGGACGGAGGCGCGGCGGAGCGGCGAGCGTCGGTTGGGCATGCCCCCATGGTGCCCCATGGGGGCAACCTTGGACATGCGCCGGTCGGGCGAGCGCCGGACGCCGGTCGTCCCGGGCGAGAGGCGCGCTAGCATCGCCGGCATGAGCGACTCCCTGGCGGCTGCGCTGACCCGGATCGAGGCGTGGGGCGCCGACCACGCGGCGGCGGCGCTCATCGGCCCGGCCGGGGTGATCGCGAGCCACGGCGACCCGGACCATGTGTTCCGGTGGGCGTCCGTCACGAAGCTCGTCACGGCCCTCGCTGTCCTCGTCGGCGTCGACGGCCGCCTCATCGACCTCGATGAGCCGGCCGGGCCACCCGGGTCGACCGTTCGCCATCTGCTTGCCCACGCGTCGGGGCTCAACTTCGAGGGTGACGCGCTGCTCGCGGCGCCCGGCAAGCGGCGGATCTATTCGAACCCCGGGTACGACCGACTCGGGGCAGTGCTGGCCGAGCGGGCGGGGACGCCCGTCGGTGCGGCCTTGGAGGCCCACGTCCTCAGCCCGCTCGGGATGGACGAGACGCGGTTGACGGATCGGCCGTCCCAGGGCCTCACCGGGCCGCTCTCCGATCTGGTGGGGCTCGCCGGTGAGCTGCTTCGACCAACCCTGCTCGCTCCGCACACCTACGCGGCGATGAGAACGGTTGCGTTCCCGGGCCTGGCGGGGGTGCTGCCGGGCGTGGGCCGCTACGACCAGCTCGACTGGGGTCTCGGGCCGGAGCTGCGCGACGACAAGCGCCCGCACTGGACGGGGACTACGAACTCGTCCGCGACCTTCGGGCACATCGGCGGGGCGGGAACGTTCCTGTGGGTCGACCCGGCCCTCGATCTCGCCCTGGTCTGCCTGACCGATCGCGAATTCGAGGCGTGGGCGCTCGAGGCGTGGCCCGCACTCTCCGACGCGGTCATCGTCGCCGTCGGCGACGCTCCCCGGAGCACGTTCCGACGATCCGGTTGCGCCGGGTTGCTAGACTCGCGCCCAGCCTCACGCCTGAGGTGACAAGGGAGCTGGGCCATCCGAGCGGATCCGGCCGCCACCGTCACCGCGTCCCAGGCGCTCGTTGCCGTCCTTGGCACCGACGCGGTCGACGCGCGTCTGCTCGGTGGCAAAGGGGCGTCGCTCGACCGGCTGGCTCGGCTCGGCTTCACGGTACCGCCCGGCTTCTGCCTGACGACGGCGGCGTTCGACGCCCACATCGCGGCGATCCCGGATCAGGCCGCGTTTCATGATGCCATTGCCGCACTGCCCGCGGAAACGGCGCGAACGACCGTCGCGGCGCTCATTGACGGATCTCCGCTCGCGCCGACCGTCCGCGAGGCCCTCCGGGAGGCCGTCGACCTGCTCCGAGCTACGTCGCCCGCCCCGCTGCGCGTTGCGGTCCGATCCTCGGCGATCGATGAGGACGGCGCGACCGCGTCGTTTGCCGGCCTCCACGACACCGAGCTTGGCGTGGCCCCCGACGACATCGAGCGCGCGGTCCGCCGCTGTTGGGCGTCGCTGTGGAGTACCGAAGCGGTCGCATATCGCGTGCGTCGGCAGGTCTCCCTCGACGAGCTCGGGATGGCCGTGGTCGTCCAGGCACTCGTGCCGGCCGATACGGCGGCCGTCGTCTTCACCCGCCACCCGGTCACCGGACGCGACGACCAGATCCTGATCAACGCGATTCCCGGTCTCGGCGAACCGATGGTGGCCGGAACGGTCACGCCCGACACGATCGTCGTCGACAAGGCGAGCCGCGCTGTCGTCAACTTCACCCCAGGCGCAACGGGGGAGATCCTCGTGGCGCTCGAGACCGGCGTGGTCCGCCGGCCGAATCCGCCTGGGACCCCCGCCCTCGACGACATCGCGCTGAAGGAGCTCGTCAAGCTCGCCTGCGAGGTCGAACGGCGATTCGGGGCGCATGTCGATCTCGAGGCGGCACGATCGGCCGGTCGTTGGTACCTGCTCCAGGCCCGTCCCATCACGACGCGTTGAGGTGACCCGAATGACGACCTCGGACGCGACCATGCCGGCGGTCGACTTCCCGGTGACCTGGGACGACCCGACCGACGCGGAGCTGACCTGGGAACGAGACGACATGCACATGCCGCACGTGGTCGCCCCGCTGACGACCGACTACATCGCGGTCATCGCCCATGGCTACGGCTACGGTGCGGCCAGGTTCGAGGCGCCGCTCGAGTTCCTGGGTCGCGTCTGGAACGGCTACGCGTACTTCGCGATGCGCCGGGCGTGGCCGGGAGATGAGGCAGGACGAGCGGCCGGCCAGGCGGCCCTCACTGAGCGCCACCGCCAGCACATCCGCGAGGTGCGAGCGTATTGGGACCAGCGAGCCGTGCCCGAGCTACGCCGGATCCGCCAATGGTTCCGGTCAGTCCGCGTCGAGGAGCTCCCGGCCGACAAGCTGGCCCAGGCGTGGGACATCGCCTGGCGCCTTGCGGAACGCGGTTGGAGCATCCATTTCTACGCGATCAGCGGTCCCTATCAGGTCATGGAGGACCTGGCCGACCTGTACGAGTCGGTCTTCCCCGATGCGCCCCCGGGCGAGGCCGTACGGCTGACCCAGGGCGCGATCGACGAGCTGCACGCGGTCGAGCGGGGACTGGACCGTCTGGCGGAGATTGCCGAAGCCGAGCCGACGATCGCGGAACGACTGCTGCGCGACGACCGGCCGACCCTCGACGACCTCGAGGCCGACCCGACGGCCGGTGCCTTCATCACCGAGGTCCGTCGCTTCCTCGACGAGCACGGCCACCTCGGGGGCAGCTTCGACGACCTCGCGTTCCCATCCTGGAGCGAAGAGCCGGGGATGCTGCTGGCCGACCTCGGCCGGCGTCTGCGGAATCCAGGGCCGTCGGCCGACGATCGTCGGGCCCGGCTCCTCGCCGAGGCCGAGACGCTCGCCGACGGGGTGCGGGCGAAGCTGGCGGGCGACCACGAGCGACTTGCCCGGTTCGAGGAATTGCTGGCCTTCGCCCGCGATGTCGGGCCGTTGACCGAGGTCCACAACTACTGGATCGATCGGCTCATCCAATCCTGCCTGCGCGGGTTCGTCATGCGGGTCGCGGCACGCCTCGTCTCGACCGGGGTACTGGGCGTCCCGACGGACATCCTGTTCGTCCGGCGCACGGACGTGCCGACCTTGGTGCGGAGGCCCGCCGACCGCCAGGCCTTCGTGACCGAACGGCGGGCCGAGCACGCTCGCCAGGCGATGATCACGCCCCCGCGGCACGTCGGGAAGCAGCCGGAGGATGGTGGCGCGGTCGGCGACCGGTTCGATGGTGACCGTTTCAAGCCGGCGGACGACAGAACGCTGCGGGGAACGGGTGCGTCGGCCGGGATCGTCCGCGGCACGGCCCGGATCGTGCTCGGGCCGAACGACTTCGGGCGGGTCGAGGCCGGCGACATCATCGTTGCGCCCTCGTCGAATCCGTCGTGGGTGCCGCTGTTCGGCATCGCCGGAGGGCTCCTCACCAACACTGGCGGCGTCCTGTCGCATGCCGCTGTCGTCGCCCGCGAGTTCGCGCTGCCCGCGGTCGTGGGCCTCGGCGACGCGACGTTCCGCATCGCGGAGGGAACGACCGTCGAGCTCGACGGGACGACCGGACTCGTTCGCATCCTGTGATCGACAGCCCCGGCGACCCGCCGGTCGCCGGGCCTGGACCCAGCCCGACCACCGAGCGGCTCCTGACGGCCACGATGCTCGGCATCGCGGCCGGCTCGGTCCTCGTGCCGATCAACTCCACGATGCTGGCCGTCGCCCTGCCGAGCGTCATGGACACCTTCGGCGTGGATCCGGCGACCGTGGCCTCGCTCGTAACGGTCTACCTGGGAGCCGTGGCCGTGTCATTGCCGGCCAGTGGCAGCCTCGGCGACCGGGTCGGGCACCGGCGGATGTTCCTCGTCGGCGTCGTCGCATTCGGACTCGCCTCATTGCTGGCGGCGTCCGCCTGGTCCTTCGCGGTCCTCGCTGCGTCGCGGGTCCTCCAGGCCATGAGCGGGGCGCTCGTCTCGACAAGCGCGATCGCGCTCGTGCGGATGGAAGCACCGCCGGATCGTCGGGGCGCCGCCTTTGGATTGTTCGACATGCTCGTCTCGACGAGCGCCGCCCTCGGGCCGCTCATCGGCGGGCTCATCGTCGGCTGGTTCGGGTGGCGCGCGATGTTCTTCGTCGCGGCTCCGGTAGCGCTCATCGCGGCAGTCGCGGTCGGGGTCCTGGCGCCGCCGCGCACGGTGCCAGTCGACGACGCCATGGGCGCGCGCCCGCGCCCCATCGACCTGCCGGGCCTCGGCCTGCTGGCGGCGACGCTCATCGCGCTGCTCGTCGCGCTCCGAGGCGCCGCAGCCGGGCCCGCGGGAGCCGTCGCGGCTATCGCCATCCTGCCGCTGCTTGGGGCATTCCTCGTGCTCGAACTTCGTACGGCGCATCCCGCGGTGGACCCGCGACTGTTCGCGTCGAAGCCGTTCGCGGCGGCGATCACGGGCGTGTTTGGTGCAACGGTCGTGCTCCACGGATGCTTCCTGCTGGTACCGCTGCTCGTGGAACGGCTGCAGCACGGATCGCCCGAGGCCACCGGCCTCGTCCTCCTCGGGATCTCGGGGCTCGGTGCGATCGCCGCCCCGTACGGCGGCCGCATCTCCGACCGAGTCGGGCGGCGGGCGCCGGCGATCGCTGGCATGGTCGCGACGGCGCTGGCCCTAGCCGTCCTGTGGCAGGTGGCGCCCGTAGCGTCGTCGCTCGTGCTCGCGGCGGCGCTCTCGGTCGTCGGATTCGGAATGGGGCTGTCGGGATCGCCTCGCCAGGCGGCGGCGCTGGAAATGATCGGGCCCGACCGGGTCGGCATGGCCGCCGGCACGTATTACACCGGGCGCTATCTCGGCGGCGTCATCGGGGCGAGCCTCGCCGGAGCCGTCCTGGGCGGTGCTGTCACGGGTGCCGGCATCTCCCTCGGGTTCGGGTTGCTGGCCGCGGTGGCGGCGATCGTCGTCGTCGCGTCGTTCGGGCTGCCCGGCAGCCGGACCGCCGCCGTGCAGGCGGGGACGGGCGGACCCCTCGGCTAGCTCCTCGTCCCGGGGGACGTTCGCCCGACGCTGGATAGCCGCGACGCGGCCGCGGTCATGTCGCTGCGAGCCGCCGAGACCTACGTTCGTGCCCACCAAACGCAGGCAGCAAGGAGAAAGGTCTGTTCGGTTCCGCCGCCAGCGCGGGCGTCTCGACGCCCTACGTGGCCGACGCGACAGCGCTCGCCGTCGAAGCGATCCTGACCCTGTTCCTGATCACGGTCATCCTCGGCACCGCGGACCGGCACCAGATCGTCGGCCCGAATGCGGCCCTCGCCGTGGGCGGCACGATCGCCCTCTGCGGGCTCATCGCACTCCCGATCGAAGGCGCGTCGATGAACCCGGCCCGCTCGTTCGGGCCCGCGGTCGCGGTGATGGATCTCGGGGACCTGTGGATCTACTGGCTGGGCCCGGCGATCGGCGCGCTCCTGGCCGTCGGACTCACGCGCGCACTCCACGGTCCACCGCCGCCCGACGGCGAGGCCGCCGATGCCGCCCGGGGGCGCCCGGAAGAGCGCGATCCTCGCTGAACGCGCCTAGATGCGCGGTGCCCCGACGGGATCGACGATGCCCGGGAGGATCTCGTAATGCTCCGCTTCCCATTCCAGGAGCCGCTCGGCGTGGCGGGTCGCGATCGGGCGATTGACGTCGCCGCCCGTCGCCTGCTGCAACGTCTCCCAGTCGATCCACACGGACAGCGTCCGAAACGAATCGGGCGGATCAGGCGCGAGATAGAGCGCCACGGGACCGCGCCCGGCAGCCGCATCGGCGATCGTCCGGGCGTGGGCGTCGGTGATGTAGGTCTCGAGCTCGTCGGGCCGCACCTGGCCGGTCACGAGCCGCAGCACCGCCGGCAGGCCGCGGGCGTCGCCGCGGAATGCGAAGGCCAGGGGTAGCCACAGGAGCTCGCTCTCGGTCGAGCCATCCTCCGGCTCCAGGCCGTTCCCATCGATCTCGCGCGAGGCGCCGACGGCCGCGAGCATCGATTCGGGCGAGCGCCATGCCGAAGCGACGAGCCGGGGCCCATGGTCGCCCGGGCCCCTCCGCCCGGCGAAGACGTCGACGAGCTCGTCGCATTGGCGCATGGCGGGCACGACCTGGGTTCGAAGGACGGCATCGAACGCCGCCTTGGCGGGCCGAAATCGGAGGAGACGGATGACCCCGGGTTCGGCGAGCACGGCGACTCCCTGCGGCGAGGCGTCGAGTGTGTGCATCCGCAGGTACCAGCGCAATGGCCCGATCCTCTGCGAGACTGCGAGGTGATGACGTCAGCATCCGATCAACGCCCGGCCCACGGGGGAGTGTCGCCCCGCGCACGTCCGGTGGCCGTCGTGTTCGACCTGGGCGGCGTCCTCATCGACTGGGATCCGCGCTACCTGTATCGGCCGCTGTTCGCCGGCGATGACGCGGCGATGGAACGATTCCTCGCGGACGTCTGTAATCCGGCGTGGAACGTCCGGCAGGACGCTGGCCGGCCGTTCGCGGAAGCCGTCGAGACGCTCGCGCTTGAGCATCCAGATCAACGGGAGCTCATCGAGGCCTACTGGCGGCGTTGGCCGGAGACGCTCGGTGATGCGATCGAACCGACCGTCGCGATCCTCGCCGAGCTGCAGCAAGCCGGGGTGCCGACCTACGCGCTGAGCAACTGGTCTGCGGAGACGTTCCCCCTGGCCCGGCCACGCTACCCGTTCCTCGATTCGTTCGCGGCCGTCGTCATCTCCGGCGAGGTCGGCGTGGCCAAGCCCGACGAGCGGATCTTCCGGCACCTGCTCGAGTGCCACGACCTCGATCCGGCCACGACCGTCTTCATCGACGACTCGGCGGCCAATGTCCAGGCGGCCTCCGCGCTCGGGTTGATCGCGATCCAGTTCGACGGAGCGGCCGCGCTGCGCCGCAAGCTCGCGGCGCTCGGTCTTCCGATCGATGAGCGCCGGTAAGGTAGCAAGGTCCGGCCGCGAGGGAGGATTGAGGCGCCATCGCCATCGGCGACGCGCCCACCGCCCGATGGCCGTGCCCTCGTCCGAGCCCAATCTGTCGACATCGCCCGGAGGATCCGGACGGTCGATAGGGTAGGGAGTCGGAACGATGGATGCCACACAGGACGCAACGACCCAAGACCAGCCAATACGGCGGGCCTGTCTCGTCGATGGCTGCCCGTGCAAGGACGCGCGGATCGTGTCCCGCCGCCACGCGGCCTTCGTCGCGGCGATGGCCAGGTCGAGGGGTCAGACGGCCGATCGAGCCGTGAGTCCCGAGGCGAGCTGGAGCTGGTCCGGCGCGAATGACTCGCTGGTCAGCGCGGATCTCGCCGTTGGGTGACGATGACGTCGCACCGCCCCAACGAGGAGACGTCATGACTGACCCCGACATCTTCGGATACATCAACGCCCTATCGGCCGAAGAGGAGCAGCTCTATGCGGAGGCCGGGCGCGGCGATGGACTGAGCACCGACGCCAGCGAGCGCCTCGACGAGATCAAGGTCGAGCTGGATCGCTGCTACGACCTCCTGCATCAGCGCGAGGCGCGCCGCGCCGCCGGACTGGATCCGGACGACGCGCAGCTGCGCCCGGTGGACGTCGTGGAGCACTATCAGCAATAAGCCGAGCCCCAGCTGGACCCCGCTCGACCCACGCGAAACGTGGAAGCCTTCCTTCTGAGCTTTGGCGTGATCTTCGTCGCCGAACTCGGCGACAAGAGCCAGCTGATGGCGCTGGCCTTCGCGACCCGCTACCGCGCCATCGACGTGCTCGTCGGCATCAGCGTCGCGACACTCATCGTCCACCTCGGCTCGGTCGTGCTGGGTTCGGTCGTAGCCACGGCGCTGCCGACCGGCGCGATCGCGGTCGTGGCCGGCTTGGCCTTCTTCGTTTTCGCGGCCTGGACGCTGCGGGGCGATGCACTCGACGAGGCCGAGGCCGCGAAGGCATCGCGCACCACCGGGTCGATCATCGTGGCGGTCGGCACGGCGTTCTTCCTCGCCGAGCTCGGCGACAAGACGATGCTTGCGACGATCACCCTCGCGACCCGAGAAGAGGCCGTCGGCACGTGGCTCGGCTCGACGGCCGGCATGGTCGCGGCCGATGCCATCGCGATCCGGTCGGCAAGCTGCTCGGTTCGCGCCTGCCCGAGCGCGCGATCCGCTACGGCGCGGCGGCAACGTTTGCGATCTTCGGGTCGATCCTGATCCTCGAAGGGCTCGGGCTCCTGGGCCGGTAGGCGACGCCCAGTCCGCCGGGCGCGGTCGGTCAGGCGCCGGGTGCGGGGTACTCGCGCGAGTGGTGGACCGCCTTGACCTCGAGCATGGCGGCATCGGCCCGTTCGGTCAGCTGTTCGGCGGTGTCGCCGTCCGCCAGGACCGCGAGGCCGACGCTGATGCCGACGCTGGTCTCCGTCTCGATCGCGACCTCGATCGATTCGAACCGGCGCTCCGCTTCCGCAACGTCCGTCCCGCCGAGCCCGCACACGAACTCGTCGCCGCCGTAGCGGATGATCGGGTCGAAGGATCGAAGCCTCGTGCGGATCGCGCGAGCCACGGCCTGCAGCACGCGATCGCCGGCTGCGTGGCCATCGTGGTCGTTCACATCCTTGAGCCGATCGACGTCGACGAAGGCCACCACGAACCGCCCGTCAGAACGTCGCGCCCGATCGATCTCATGGGACAGTGCCAGTTGACCCATCTCACGCCGGTACGCGCCGGTCAGCTCGTCGAGATGTGCTGAGCGCAGCTCCGCCTCGAGCCGCGCCCGTTCCCGCGCGCTCTCGGCGCGATCCCTGGCGGCCCGCTCGCGATCCGCGGCTGCTCGCGCCCGTTCGGCCGCGGCCCGGGCGGCAAGCTCATCGAGCTGCTGCATCAGGGACGCCTCGGCGTCGGTCGTCGCCACGAGCGGGCCGGCTCTCGGCGCCTCACGGGTATCACTGGCCCGATCGCGTGTCGATGCGGTTCGATCGCGTTGGATGGACGTCGTGTCACGCTCGTGCGCCACACGCCCGCGCGTGACTCGGTTCACGAGCCGCCCGATGGACCCGGCGTCCCGCTCCTGGTTGGCGGTCTGGTATGCGGTCTCGTCCTCGACTGTCAGGCCGGTCCGAGTGGAGTGGTCGCGGTCGGCCGTCTCCTGGTCGCGGTCGGAGGCGACCTGATCTCGGTCGGCGATCGCTTGATCGGTTCCCGAGGCGGTCTGGTCTGTGTCGGACGCAGTCTGGTCCGTGTCGGACGCCGTCTGGTCCGCGTCGGCCGCTGATTGGTCCGCATCCAACGACGACCGGGCGCCGTCGTCGGCTGATCGGGGGCGGCCATCTCCCAACGGAGCCGCATCGAACAATCGCTGAGCGTCCTCGACCACCGTCCGAGCCTCGACGCCAGGCTCGATAGACTCCTTGGGTCCGTTACGGGCTGGCTCTTCGGTATTCATTTGTCCTTCGGCCGGAGCTTTAATTCTCCCGCCACGCTGGGGTTCCGGTTGTGCCCGAGGCCACACTACCACCCAAAACGAACGCGCCGTGCCAAGTTAACCCGCAATGTGGTGGTCAAGTCCGGCTCGACTCGACGACGCGGCTCTTGATTGCCACAAATCAGTGCTTGCGTACTTCGCACCGATGGAGGACGCTTTGTCGCAGGGGGGTCGCCCAAGAGCCGTGCCGGATACTGACCGTCAGAGGGGCGTCTCGGTCGGCAGGGGGAAGCCGGTCGGGACGCCGGTCGCGATCCCAGGCCTGGAGGCACGTCGATGTCCAAGGACGTTGCATCGATCCTCGGCCGCTGGCGCGCCGCGGAACGACGCCTCAACGCGTCGACGGGCGGCACGTCCGACCGCTCGGCGTTGACCCTGGAGGTCGTCGGTGCATGGTTGGCATACCAGGCGGCATCGTCCGGGGACGGGCCCGAGGAGATCGTCCTCATCGTCGACGCCAACCGGCGATACGTGGCCGCCACCGACAACGCGATGTCCCTATTCGGTCGCGACCCCGTCGGGCTCTGCATTGACGACGTGAGCCCCCAGCCGGCTGACGAGCTCCAGTCGGCGTGGAGTGCGTTCACGAGCCAACGGTCGATGGAAGGCGAATATGACGTCCTCGGTGCGGCGGGCGGAGTCGTGCGAGTCCGATTCCGGGCACTCGCCGACGTACCGCTGCCGGGATTCTTCGTGTCGCACCTCGTCGTGGTGGCAGCGGATCATCAGCTCGGCGAAGCGGGCGCCCCGAAGGGCGTTCTCTCGCGAGAGCCACCGCACGCGTTCGCCGCGAGCCCTCGCAGCCTCAGTTGACGGAATGACGCCGGGCCCCGATGGTGGGGACACATCGCAGGCGCCGGGCTCCCATTCGGCCGGTCCGAAGCGCGCGATGGATCGGACTCCACACCATGGCTCGAACGCCCTTCTCTCCGCCTGAAGCCAGGATCGTCGTGAGCAGCGACGGCTATTTCGATGTCTATCCGACGTCCGACCGAACCGACGGGGACAAGCCCGCGTATCGCGGCCAGCTCGCCGAGCTGGGCCCCGGCATCCGGGGACTGGACGACCGGCTCGCGGTGCGACCCGGATCGGTTGCGCTGGCCGATGCGATCAGCGCCTGGTCCACCGACCATGGTGCGGCGGCTGTCCGCGGCGACCTGGGTCGTGGCCGCGATGGCAGCCAGGCGGACGCCTGAAGTCGAAGCGACAAACGCGACGACGCAGTCGGCCGCGGGCGCTCCGGGCGAGGGACGCTGACTCGCCGGAGGTCGGGATGTCCAGGCCGCAGCCCCTACGGCGTCAACCGGTACAGGCGAAGCATGTCGAGCTCGGGCTTGTCGAGGCGCTCGACGGATCGGAATCCTGACTCGGACCCAAGCCGCTGCATCATGTCGGCGCGCATCAGGGTCCCGGTCGCGGCGGTCGGCCGCTCGGTCATCGCGGCCGGCAGGCAGGTGAACAAGCTGAAGCCGTAGTAGACCCGCTCCGCCTCGCTTGCCGGCGCGGTGAATGCGTCTTCGGTCTTCTCGTCGGCGATCAAGGCGACTCCGTCGGCTCGGAGCATGCGCCGGATGGAGGTCAGCACGGCGACCGGCTGGGTCATGTCATGGAGCGCCTCGATGATCACGGCGACGTCGTAGGTGTCGGATTCGGCCTCGGCGACATCGCGGACCTGGAAGGTCACCCGGTCGGTCAGGCCGGCGTCGCGGGCGTTCTGGCGCGCCAGCTCGATCGACGATTCATCGAGATCGAAGCCGTCGACCCGCACCTTCGGGTACGCACGCGCGATCGCCATGGCCGCCCAACCGACACCACACGCGACGTCGGCGACGCGGGCCGGCGGGTCCGCGACAAGCCGCTCGTGGATGGCTGGGATCGCCGGCAGAACCTCGCTCCCGAAGGTGCCGAGGAGCCATGGGCGGTTGAAGTCACCCTGCGACTCGATCATATCGGGGCCGTAGTCAGACCAGGCGACGCCGCCTCCGGTACGGTACGCCTCGAGGAGTTGGGGCATCACCTTCGCGCAGGCCACGATCGACCGGCCGAGCGGCGCGATCGAATACGGGCTGTCGACGTTCAGCAGCGGCTCGACGTACGCATCCGGAAGGCGATAGCGGCGCTCCTCGGCGCCCGCGGCGACGTCGTCGACCTCGAGGATCCCACTTGCCGCCTGCTGCTCGAGCCATTCGCGGGCGTATCGCGGGTCGATCTGACCGCGAGCGGCGAGGTCACCGGCGGTCGCGGGCCCTCCCTCGTGCAGCGCCCGGTACAACCCAAGCCGGTCGCCGACGTAGACGGCCATGATGTCGAACATCCCGAGGCTCGCTTCGAACAGGCGGCCGACTAGCTCCTCCGCGGTCTTCTCGGTTGCAGCGGCGACGGTTTCGGTGGTCATGGCGATCCTTCCCTCCATTGCCCCGATGGCTTCCACGGTCTGGTCGACGCCCGGCGAGCCCGCGGCGATCTCGCTGCGTTCTTCGCTATGCCTGTTTGCGGGGCGCCGGCCTGGGAGTTCGAATCGTGAAAGGGTAGTCCCGACACGTCGTCCGCGCGACACGTTCCGGCCGGATCGGCTCAGCGGTGTGAGCTGTGGTGTTCCGTGAACAGCGCGATGAGCTCCCGCTCGAAGTCGGGGATGTCGTCGACGATCCGGCCCCAGACGAGGTTGCTGTCGCGGAACGCGGGCTGATCAACGAAGCGAGCCCCGGCGTTGACGAGGTCGTCGCGGATCCCGAGCGAACCTGTCGCGGGGTGGCCGCGCTCGACGATGCCGGCCGAGATCGCGACGAGGCCGCCGTGACAGATGATGCCGATCGGCTTGCCCGCGCCATCGACCGCCCGCACGAGGTCCGTGATGGCTGGATACCGGCGCAGTTTGTCGGGTGCCCAGCCGCCCGGAACGACCAGGCCATCGACGGCCGAGGCGTCCACGTCGGCGGCCAATCGGTCGGCCCGGGCCTCGAGGCCGTTCTTGCCCTTCACCGGCTCGAGGGAGGCGCCGACGGAGGTGACCAGGGCGCCGGCCTCGCGCAGGCGCATCACGGTGACCCAGTACTCGAGGTCCTCGACACCGTCGGCGACGAGGACGACGGCGCGCATGCCGTCGAGCGGGAGCTCGGCGCTCATGCGGCGCGGCTGCGACTCAGGCGACGCGGCCCAGGTCCGTCATGATCGGCGGAACGTCCACGATCCGCTGGTGGACGTGCGCCGGTGCCGTCACGGCAGCAAGGACTCGCTGAAGGCGACCCTCGCGAGGCTCCGTGAGCGAGGCGCATTCGAGCCAAACGGCGCCATCGCGCCACACCGGCATCGTGTGCGATCCGCACGGGCAGAAGGGCTGGGCATCGTTCGCGCGTTCGATCGTCTCGACGATCTGGCGATTTTCGATCATGTGGATGACTCCGTCCGGGATAATTGCTTGTGATACGGCCCGTATCGTATCATGGATGCATGACCCAGCCAACTGCCTTGACACCGCCCGCCGCGGCTCCCCCTGCCTCGGAGGCTGCCAGCGCGCGGCGGGGGAGACCTCGGAGCGACGAGGTGCATCGGAAGATCCTGGAGGCGACGCGTGAGCTCCTGGGCGAGGAAGGCTTCGCGGACCTTCGCCTCGAGCATGTCGCCGCTCGAGCCGGCGTCGGCAAGGCCACGATCTACCGTCGCTGGGGCTCGAAGGAGGCGCTCGCCCAGGAGCTGCTCGCCGAGCTCGCCGCCCCGCACATCGCCGTCGCGGACAGCGATGACACGCGCGAGGAGCTCCTCGCCGCGGTCGTCAACCCGATGCGCGCGGTCACCGATACGCCATTCGGTCCCGTGATCCGGGCGCTGCTCTCGCAGATCGCCGTCAACCCGACGCTCGGCGACCCGTTCCGCGCCACCGTCGTCCAGGCCCGTCGCAACGAGATCGCGCGCCTGATCGCCCGAGGCATCGCCCGCGGTGACCTGCGGCCGGACGTCGACGTCGATGTCGCCACGGAGCTCCTCGTGGGGCCCGTCTACTTCCGCCTGATGTTCGGCGGGCAGCTCACGCTCGACTTCGCGAATCGCGTCGTCGACAGCGTGCTGCGAGGTTATGGCGTTCCAGGCCGCGAATTCCCCAAACCGGAGCCATGATGGGTCGACGTTCGGGGAGCGTCGCGGCAGCCCGAGGCGGTCAGGCGACCAGCGCGTCGTCGAGCGAAGGCAGGACGGGCTCGGACAGATAGGCCGGCGCCAGCTCCAGGTTCTCGAGGGCGTCGAGGAAGATCGCCGACCAGAGCATCGACTCCTCGCCGATCATGATCCAGCGCGGGCTCACCCAGTTCTGGCCCAAGGCGTTCATGACCTCCCAGAACGTCCCGTCGCGCTCGATCCAGGCCACGTAACGGGCGGTCTCGGCGGCGGCGAGGAACGGGTTCACCGTCCGCAGCACCTGGAGGTACATCGCGCCGAGGCTGGTCCAGACCGTGCTGCCCTGGTAGTCCGGCAGGATGTGGCGGGTCAGCCAGACTTCGCGCTCGGGCCGCCGGCTCGTTTCGTAGCGCAGCGGGTAGGGATCGCAGAAGCCGTTCGCGTCGAGGTAGGCGAGGGCCGGCGCGATGACCTCAGGGTCGCTGACGACGCCGGTGTAGAAGGGCCAGATGTTGGCCTCGCCCGAGACGGTCCCGTCGCCGAGCGCGTCGCGGAAATGGTCATCGACCCAGAAATGCTCGAGGAGCAATCGGTCGTACTCACCGTCGAAGTGGCGAGCGAACGGCGAGACGAACCAGCCGGTCTCTTCGATCGTCTTCGCGAGCAGGGCGACCATCGTGTTGCCGAAGGCATTCGAGCGGTTGACGACCGTGTCCCGATGGGCGCTGAACTTCCGATCCGAGCGGACGAGCCCGGTCGCCGGGTCGACGACGATGTCGTAGAAATGCGTGACCTCGGCCTGGAGCCAGACGCGATGGCGCTCGACCAGATCGCCGGCATCGGCGGCACGCAGCGCGGCCATGAACAGCGGCAGCGAGTCGACCCCGTACTCGAACACGTCGCCCGGGCGATCGAAGTAGTGGATGGTCGTCGTGATGTGGCGACGGCGCTTTGCCCAAACCTCGAGGGCATAGCCCATCGATTCACGAACGCGCTCGCCGTGCCCGAGCCGAATGAGTGACGGCACCGAGAACGACAGATCGCGGGTCCAGAACATGTCGAAATGGCCCGGACTCGCAGTGAAGGTGCGGCCGTTCCAGCAGGCCTCGATGCAGGCGCGGACGATGGCCGCGGCCTCACCGGGATGGCGCCTGTGGCCCCGGAGCTGGCGGTTCAGGCGGATGCCGAAGTTGTGCACGTACTCGGCCAGGACAGCCGGTGCGATCCAGGGGGCAAGGGCCACGCGCGAACTCCAGGGCTGAGCGGGACGGCTTCCCGATGCGCCCCGGGTCTGGGGCCGGACAGGGACTCAGGTTGGTGGACGGGCCTGACCTCTGCGACCCCTCGATGGTACCACCGGCCTTGGGGCTGGCCCCGAGCAGGACCACGTCCGCGCGCCAGCCGGAATACGCTCAGCGCTCCAACGAAACGGAGGTCCTCCTCGTGCCGATCACCTTCAGACCCCAGCCCCACCCCCGGGTCACCGAGCGGAAGAAGGCGGGACCGCCGCTCACCAAGGACGAGCACGTCGGCATCAACGGCAAGATCGCCTTGGCGCTGACCGCGGCGGTCGGCACGATGTGGTGTGCCTACGCGTTCGCGATGCTGGCTCTCGTCGTGTTGCCACAGGCGATCGCCGGGGGCCTGCTTCCACTGGTCCAGTGGATCAGCCAGACGTTCATCCAACTGGTCATGCTCTCGGTGATCATGGTCGGCCAGAACGTGCTGGGGCGCGCCGCCGACCAGCGTTCGCTGATGACCTACCAGGATGCGGACGCGACCTTCCACGAGGCCGGGCAGATCCAGGCGCACCTGGCAGCGCAGGACACCGCCATCAACGCGCTGCTCGATAAGGTCGAGAAACTCGAAGCGGCGATGACCCGCTGACGCAGAGGAACGGTTGACAGCTTACTTATCAGTCACTAAGCTGCTCCCATGAACGCTGCAACCGCCCGTCTGCCGGCCGAGGAACGACGGGCCGAGGTCATCGCGGCGGCGGTCAAAGAATTCGCCGTCCGCGGCTACGCGGGCACCTCGACCCAGTCGATCGCGCTGCGGGTCGGCGTGTCGCAGCCCTACCTGTTCCAGCTCTTCGACACGAAGAAGGATCTGTTCCTGGCCGCCGTGCGATCGTGCTTCGCACGCACCCGCTCGGCCTTCGAGTCGAGCGCGCGAGCCGCGCAGGAGGAGACCGCCGACCCCACCGCCATCCTCCACGCGATGGGCCTCACCTACATCAGTCTCCTCCGCGATCGCGACATGCTTCGACTCCAACTCCATGCCTACGCGGCGTGCGAGGACCCGGACATCCAGGCCGTCGTGCGCGACGAGTGGACGGCCCTGTACGAGGTCGTCGCTCGAGCGTCGGGCGCCGACGAGGCGGCGCTCCATGCCTGGTTCGCCGAAGGGATGCTGCTCAACGTCGCCGCCTCGATCGGCGATCTGGACGCCGCCGTCGATCTGAAGCTCGCGATCCTTGGCGGGGCCACCGCCAAGCACTGATCGCCCCCCTTTTTTTTCGCCGTCGTACTTAGTAATCACTAACTAGAAAGGAGATCGGAAGCATGCCTCGCACCCGCGCATCGACCGCCTGGACGTTTGCCATCACCGCCATCGCCCTGTTCATGGTCGCCCTCGACAACCTCGTCGTGACCACCGCCCTGCCGGTCATCCGACGCGACCTGGGCTCGTCGCTCCAGGACCTCGAGTGGATGGTCAATGCCTACACCCTGACGTTCGCCGTCCTTCTTCTCACCGGCGCGGCCCTCGGTGACCGCTTTGGGCGCCGCCGCTTGTTCGTCCTTGGCCTCGTGGTATTCACGGCCGGTTCCGCCGCCGCGGCGCTCGCACCGTCAAGCAGCGTCCTGATCATGGCTCGCGCGATCCAGGGGATCGGCGGAGCGATCGTCACGCCGCTCACCCTGACGATCCTGTCCGCCGCCGTGCCGCCGGAGCGTCGGGCCCTCGCGCTCGGCGCCTGGGGTGGCGTCGGCGGCTTGGCGATCGCGGTCGGCCCGCTCGTCGGCGGGGCCATCGCGCAGGGCGTCAATTGGCATTGGATCTTCTGGCTGAACGTGCCGGTCGGCATCGTGGCCGTCGCGCTGGCCTTCCTCCGCCTCGAAGAGACGCGTGGGCCGGCCGGTCGCCTCGACCTCGTCGGTCTCGGTCTGGCAAGCGCCGGCCTGCTGGGTCTCGTGTGGGGCGTCATCCACGGCAACGACCGGGGCTGGACCCACCCCCAGATCCTGGCCGCGCTCATCATCGGCACCGTGCTGCTGGTCGCGTTCGTCGCCTGGGAGCGTCGCGCGGCCGCCCCGATGCTGCCGCTCCACATATTCCGTAACCGCGGCTTCGCCGCAGCCAACGCCGTGTCGCTCCTGATGTACTTCGGGATGTTCGGCTCGATCTTCCTGCTCTCGCAGTTCTTCCAGGTCGTCC
The DNA here is from genome assembly GCA_038214255.1 of Candidatus Limnocylindrales bacterium. Lineage (GTDB taxonomy): Bacteria > Chloroflexota > Limnocylindria > Limnocylindrales > CSP1-4 > SPCO01. Next base: position 43,272 of record JBBQRZ010000009.1, on the reverse strand, counting down.
AGGGGCTCAACCCGTTCGAGGCCGGCCTTCGGATCCTGCCGTGGACCGCGATGCCCGCCGTGGTCGCCCCGATCGCCGGTGTGCTCGCCGGCCGGATCGGCTCCCGTCCCATCCTCGTCCCGGGCCTGGCCCTCATGGCCATCGGGCTCGCCTGGCTGGCGGCGGTCAGCACCCCGACCGTAGCCTATGCGGCCCTCGTTCCGGCGTTCGTCGTCAGCGGCATCGGGATGGGCATGTTCTTCGCCCCGATCGCCAATGTCGTCCTGTCGGCCGTTCGGACCGACGAGGAGGGCAAGGCGTCGGGCGCCAACAACGCGATCCGCGAGATCGGCGGCGTGTTCGGCGTGGCGGTGCTCGCCTCGGTCTTCTCGGCCAGCGGCTCCTACACGAGCCCGCAGGCGTACGTCGACGGCCTCGTCCCGGCGGTCTGGGTCGGCGCGGTGATCGTCGCGATCGGAGCGCTGGCGGCGCTGGCGATCCCCGGTCGCATCGCGGCCGGCAGTCGTGGCCCCCTGCCCGAACCCCCTCGGGCGGTTGGCCGGGATGCCGGCCCCACCCGCGCCTCGAACCGACCCATGCCCGATGCCGACGTGGCAGGCTGAACCCGCCGGCGAGTCGTCAGCCTCTGGGCGCGCTCACGCTCGGTCTCGGATTCGTCTCGGCGGCTGAGCGAGCGCTTCGGGATCGGGCGAGGGGGCCCGAAGATCGGTGGTCGAAGGCTGGGCGTCGGGCGCGGGCCCTAGGCTCCCTGGCTCACCTCGTTGAGCTCGTGGGCCTCGAGGCCGTGGGCCTCTCGATGCACGCGCGCCGCGGTCTCCTTGTCGGGAGCGTCGACCAGGCACCAGACCTGGCCGCCCTCCTCGTCGACCCAGTAGTGCTGGTAATCCACGCCGTACTGTCCCTGCACCCGAACGTCCGCTTCGTGCGCCTTGGCGACGTCGCCCGCCTTAACGCCAGGGAGATTGTGGTGGTCCATGTAGAGCGGCATGGGTGGCCTCCTTCGGAACATCGCCAGATCGCAGGATGATACCGGCGGGTGTCAGTCGGCGTGCCCTCAGCGTGGCGAGGGAAGCGGCCGGGGCCGCGAGTCAGGCGGCGGCCGTCCCCTGCCGCATGTCGGAGCCGCGGGCCCGAGCCCGAAGCCGGACCGCGAGCGCCAACAGGACGACACCGGAGGCGAGCGCGTACAGCGCGATCTGCCAGATCACGGCGAGGGCGCCCGGTCCCGGGAAGAAAACGATGTACAGGCCGAAGACGAGCGACACGACGCCGTTCACCGCCAATAGCCACTCGCCGCGGATCAGCTCGCGCATCCCATACGCGGCCACGATCTCCAGGATCCCGGTCAGGATCGCCCACACGGCGATCAGCGTCAGAAGGAAGAGCGCCGTGATCCCCGGCACGACGGCGGTCAGCAGGCCGACCACGATGCCGGCGATCCCGCCGAGAACCAGCATCCAGTCGCGTTGGCCACCGGCACGTCGCTGGAGGCCACTGGCGAGGGTGAAGACTCCGTCGACGAACGCGTAGGCGGCGAACAGCAGGACGAGTGCTGCCAAGGCGATTGCCGGAAACAGAAAGGTGACGACCCCGAAGGCGATTGCGGCCACTCCGCGCAGTGCGATGGCCCACCAGCTCACGGTGATACTGGGCATGGCACGAACTTCCACCAGGGTAGCTTGCCGTCAATCTCGCCCGTGCACCGGTCTGCACCGTACCGCCGGATACGATCCCGCCTCATGAGGTGAAGCCCGGTAACTCAGGCTACAGCGCGCGGCCGGTCCGGTCGACGAACGTTGCGCGCCCGTGGTAACCACCCTGATCGCCGAGCGCGGAGCTCCAACCCCGCGTTGATCCACTGCACTCCCGGTGGCCCGAGGAGCGGTAGGCCGAGTCAAAGGGAGAGCGCCGGGCGCCTCCCAAGGCGCCCGGCGCGGGTAAAGCTTGGGGGCGGGCCGTGCGCTTACCGGGAGCGGATCGACCCGAAGAGGCCGTGCTCCTCGTTGTTCGGACCCGCCGCGAAGTAGAGCGTCGTGGTCGGGCCGGAGCCGGCGCCGTTGCCGAAGCCGATGCCCCACAGGCCGTCGATCCGGATGGCGCGATGGTGCCGGTTGCGCAGCGTCCCGTGGAAGCGGAAGCCGTCTTCCGTCCAGCGGTACGCGTGGATCCGGCCATCGCCGAAGTTACCGACCAGGAGGTCACCGCTGAACTTGCCGAAGCCTGCCTTCGGTGCCCACGCAAGACCCCAAGGGGCATTGAGCGGGCCACGTGAGGCCACCCGCCCGACGAACGACCCGTCCGGCTTGAAGGCGCTCACGTAGCCGAGATGCCGGCCGGCGATCTCGTCGTGATGATCCGCGTCCTGCTTGGCATACGTGACGAACATCCACCCGTTCAGGGCCTGGATGTTGAACGGCGCATAGCCGTCGGGGATCCGCGGGTCGATGAAGGCGCCACTCCAGTGCTGGAGCGCAAAGCTGCCGTTGAACACGTCGATCTTGGCGCCGTGGAAATCGGCCGCGTAGAGGTAGTTGGCGGCCCCGGTCTGGGCGATCGCCAGACCCTTGTAGATGGCGTCCGGCACGGTCGCGCCGACGAATGAGGTCCTCGACGGGACCGGCATCCCGGGCACGCCCGGGTTCCAGCCGAGGATCTGACCGCCCTCCGTGGCAAACAGGAACCGAGCCGCGCCGGACGCGCCCCCGGAGCTGACGACGAAGTCGGTCGAACCGTTGAAGACGGTCCCGGTCGGCCCGCCATCGACCTTGACGACGAGCGGCTGGATGTCGCCGGCGCCGTTGTATAGCGTGGATACGTTCGCGTGGTTCGCCGCGACCCACCATGGCGAGGTCGGGCTGGCCGCGATGCCCCAGCCGTTGACCAGGTTCGGATCTTCATGCAGGGCATGGTTGGCGGACTGGTCGTCCGTCACCAGTCTGGTGACCGCGTACCCGTGCTGGTGCTCGTGGTGCTCCTCGTCGTGAGCTGCCACCGGGGCCGCGGCGATCGCGAGCAGCCCGAGAGCGGCCACCCAGGCCAGAGCGCGTTTCGGCATGATCGAGCCTCCTGTGCTCTGCGGCCGGCGCCGGGGGCAGCAGGCGCCGTGGCCACAGGATCCAGGAGAAGGTACGTCCCTCGGAGGCACGGCGGTTTTCGGGCTGTGGCGACGCCGATCTGGGATGGATCAGCTCGGAGCGATCAGGCCGCGTCCGTGGCCGAGCGGGCCTTGGCCACGACGTCGGCCCAGAAATCGACCGCTGCGCCTTCGTAGAGCAGCCCCATCCGCAGTGTCTCGCCGCGCCAGTGCTCGACGGTTCGCTGCCCCCTGCGAGGTCCACCCGGGCGTTGCTCGAGGCGCTCGTCCTCCTGATAGGCGGCCAGCTTTGCTTGGTGGTTCGCCAGTTGCTGTTCGGCCAGGCGGAGTCGCACCAGCCCGGAGGCGAGGTCGGCGAAGAAGAGCTGGAGCAGCCCGAGGTCCCGCAGCTCGGTGGCCGCCGTCGAGGGTCGATCGAGCCACGCGCCCAGGGCGGACTCGCCGGCTTCCGTGATCGTGAAGACCCGTCGACGCCGGCCCAGGGTCTCGCGCGTCTCAGTGACCAGCTCGAGCGCCGCCAGACGAGGGGGCTCGGTGTACAGGAGGGTGTGCGGGAACGACCAGAAGTTCCCCAACGTGACCCGGACGTGCTGCTCGAGCTCGTATGGTGTCGACGGCCCTTCGCGCGCCAGCAGCCCGAGCACGAGATACGACGTATGGGTGAGCCGATCGTTTGACATAGTACGGACCGTACCATGCAGTACGTACTATTCCGCTCTGCACACAACCCGACCAGTTGCCGGGGAAATCCAAACCCGGTGGGCATCCGCGAGAGGGCCCGACGCTGGACCGCCATAACAGCGCGGAGACCAAGTGAGGGTGGTTCAACATGACCACAACGAACCAGAAGATGATCGAGCGCATCCCGCTCGAGGTCCTGAACAACGGCAAGTTCGAGCTCATCGACGAGCTCGTGGCGACCGACTTCGTCGATCGCTCCCCGCAGCCCGGTCTGCCCGCGACCCGCGAGGGCTTCAAGCAGGCCCTGAAGGCGCTGAAGACGGCCTTCCCCGATCTCCACTACACGATCGATGACGCGATCGAGGGCGGCGACCGGATCGTCCACCGCCTGACTGCGAGCGGGACCATGAAGGGTGACTTCATGGGCATCCCGGCAACCGGCAAGCGCGCGACGTGGAACGAGATCCACATCGGGCGGGTCGTCAACGGGCGCCTGACCGAGCACTGGGGTCTCGTCGATCAGCTGGGCATGCTCGTCCAGCTGGGCATCGTTCCCGCACCGGGGCGGGTTCCCGTCACGGTCTGACCGCAGCGCATGCAACGAAGGCCCCGGCGACGCCGGGGCCTTCTTTCGTCACAAATCTGTAGCCGAGATACCAGATCGGACCGGGTACCATCGACCACGGCGATCCGGACGCTCGACGGTGTGGGCCTCCACGCGGCGCCCGTTCGCCGGCAGGAGGCAGCCATGGGCATCATTGCGTGGATCGTGGTGGGTGCGATCGCCGGGTTCATCACGAACATGATCATGGGCGGCAAGGAAGGCGTGATCGGCACGATCATCCTGGGCATCATCGGCGCGGTCGTCGGCGGCTTCGTTGCCGGCACCGTTCTGAAGGTCGCCGACGTCACCGGCATCAATATCGAGAGCATCGTGGTCGCAGTATTCGGCGCGATCATCGTGGTCGCGGCGTATCGGGCGGTCACGGGTCGACGCGCCGCGATCTAGCGGCGACGGAGTAGCGCTCCGTTCCAATCGCTCCGCACGGTGACCGCCTCGCGGTTCGTGGTTGTCGGAGGCGGCTGGCGAACTCAGTCGATCTCCGGGACGCAGGGCGCTGCCGGATCGCCTGTGCGTTGCCGGCCTGATCACCAGGACGCCTGCTGGCGCGCCAGGCCGACCGCGTCGAGCCGGTCCTCCACAACCGGCTTGCGGTCCTGCGCGCCGAGCGCGGGCTGTCGCGCCAGGAGCTGGCCGATGCGATCGGCGTGAACTACCAGACGATCGGCTACCTCGAGCGCGGCGAGTACAACCCAAGCCTCGATCTCGCCCTCCGTGCAGGCGAACATTTCGACTTGCCCGTGGAGGCCATCTTCAGCCGGCGCCCGTTCGCTCCGATGTCGGCCCAGCTGGACCCGGTCGTCACCGAGGCAGGCCGCGCCCGTCACGCGCCGCGGATCGACCAGGAGTCCACCGTCACGGAGGGGTAGCGGCCACCGAATCCGCGGCGCTGCGCGAGCCGCGACGGTGGGCGGCGGGCGCGTGGGTACTCCAGACCGCACGCGCGGGGAACGAACGTCACCTTGTCGTGCCTCCGCGCACCACCTACGGTCGCCAAGGCGAACCTGTGCGCCACGCAACCTGAGGCTCTCACGCGACCATGAAGCGACCATCGATCAGGGCCGGCTGGCCTCCCGGTCTGCGAGCCGGCGTCCTGCTCGTCTCCGCCCTGCTCGTCAGTGGAACGGCGCTCGCCGTGTCGGCCAACGTCTCGGACCACCTCTCAGCGACCGCTGTCGACGAGGCCGTTCGAACGACCGAGGCCGTCGTTCGAGGTTATGTCGACCCGCTTGTCACGGCACAGGGGCTCCGAGGCGGGGCGATCGACGCCCAGCTGAGCCGGCTCGTGGCGTCCGGCAAGATCCTCCGGATCAAGATCTGGGCACCGGACGGAACGGTCATGTTCTCGGACCTGGGCGCGCTGCGCGGGCGCCAGTTCCCGGCCGGCGCGGAGCTCGGCGAAGCTCTCGAGGGAAACGTCGCTACCGAGTTCTCCAGCGCCACGGCCGATGAGAACGTCTTCGAGCGAGGACTCGCCGAACGCTTCCTGGAGATCTACCTGCCGATCCGCGACTTGGCGAACGGCAAGGTCCTCGCCGCCTATGAGATCTACGAGGACGCAGCGCCGATCGAGACCAGCATCGCGACGACGCGGCGGGACGTGCTCCTGCTCGTCGGCGCGATGGAACTCGTCCTGTTGGCGCTCCTGTTCGGGGCCTTCTCCGGCGCCTACCGGCTCCTGACGCGGCAGAACCGTCAATTGCGTCGGAGCGAGGAGCGCTTTCGCTCGCTCGTCCAGAACTCCGTCGACGTCAACATGGTCCTTCGTGCCGATGGAACGATCGTGTACGAGAGCGCCGCGGCCGAGCGCGTCCTGGGCGCCCGTCCCGACGAGCGCCTCGGCCAGGCCGCGCTCGCGATCGTGCATCCCGAGGATCGCGAGTTCGGCGAGCGCCTGTTCGCCGACGTGATGCGGACGCCGGGCGCGCAAGTCTCCGGCGAGATGCGCGTCCGACACGCCGACGGATCGTGGAGAGCGATCGAGGCGGTTCTCAAGAACCTCCTCGACGACCCGGCGGTCGGCGGCGTGGTCGTCAACTACCGCGATGTCACCGCCCGCAAAGGTCTTGAGGAAGAGCTCCGGCGGCAGGCGTTCCATGACTCGTTCACCGGGCTGGCGAACCGTGCCCTGTTCGCCGACCGCCTCGAGCACGCGCTCGCTCGGACGCACCGATTCGGCCAGGCGATCGCCGTCCTCTTCATCGACCTCGACGACTTCAAGACCGTCAACGACAGCCTGGGCCACGGTGAAGGAGACCAGCTCCTTATCGCGGTCGCGGAGCGCCTGGTCGGGGCAGTCCGTGGCGGCGACACGATCGCGCGCATGGGCGGCGACGAATTCGCGGTCCTCATCGAGGATCCAGCCGAGGCCGAGGCGCCGACTGCGGTCGCACAGCGGCTGCTGACTGCGCTCGAGGCGCCGTTCGAGCGCGGTGCCAAGGAGCTCTTCGTCCATGCCAGCATCGGCGTCGCTGCCTCGACCTCCCGAACCCAGACCGCCGACCAGCTGCTGCGCGACGCCGATGTCTCGATGTACATGGCGAAGACCAATGGGAAGAACAGACCGTGGCGGAAGGGATCGAGCAAGCCGACCAGCTGGCCGAGCTACAGACATTGGGGGCGGGCCTCGGGCAGGGGTACTACTTCGCCGAGCCCCTCACCCCCGCAGCCCTGACCGCGTTCCTGGCTGGCGTCCGGCCGATCGGCGCCGTCAGCTTCGAGCGTGGCGCGGCCTGAACACCGTGGGGGCTGACGACCGTCTGGTCATTGGGGCATTGGCCGATCGGGCACGCCAACGCGGTCCCGGCGATGGCCAGCGACGCCTGATCCATCTCTGCGCGGCTCTCCGGGATCGAGTCACCGTCCCGGTGATCCTCCTCGCCGGCCTGCCCCTGATGGGCATTCTCATGCTCCTCGCGGCAGTCGATGCCGGCGGGCTGGTGGTCTCCTGGGAGCCCGCCTACACGACGCTCGGCGGCTTGATCGCGGTGGCGGTCACCGCGAGCGCGGCGCATCGCTCGACCGGACTGGAGCGCCGCGTGCGCACGCTCGTTGCCCTGGGTGCGCTTTCGTGGACCTTCGGCCAGCTGTGCTGGGACGTCCAGGTCGCGACGGGATTCGCCGGCTTTCCCACGCCGTCGGATGTGGGATATCTCGGCATCGTGGTGCCGGTCATCCTGGCCCTCCTCGTGGCAGTTCGTGGCCGCCTCCCTCGTGCCGAGGAGGTAGCCGTCTACCTCGACTCCGCGGCGATGTTCCTGGCGATCACCGCGGCCATCCTCGCCATGCATGGCGACGACCTGATGGCACTCGGAACGCTCGCCGCTGCGGTGACGATCGCCTACCCGATCCTCCATCTCGCCACGGCAGGAGCCGGTCTCATCGCCCTGTTGGCGATCCGCGGCGTGCTTCGGGCGAGTGGCGGCTATCTGCTCCTCGCCGGTTTCGCGATGCTCGGCCTGACCTGGGTGGAGTGGTTGCGCGAGGCGGCCGTGGTCGCGCCGCCCGCAGGCAGCCTCGTCAACTACCTCTTTCCCCTCGGCATCGTCGTGGTCGGCCTCGGTGGAGCCAGCTGGCGGCTCGGCGAGGCAGCCGGGATGCGCTCCAGGCGGGCGACCACGGCGATCCATGGCGCCCTGCCGTTGGTCGCTCTCTTCGGCAGCACGGTCCTGATCGTCGCCCGTCATGTGGCCACACCCGATCTCGGGCTCGTGGACGCCGCGGCGTTCGGCGTCATCATCCTGGCCGGCGTTCGGCAGTCGCTGCTCGTTCATGAGCAGGGCCGGCTGCTCGACCGGTCCCGACAGGCCCGTGACGAGCTCGAGGTGGCCCTCCTCCAGCGAGCTGAGGCCGACTCTCGCTATCGCGTGCTCGTCGAGCGCGTCCCGGCGGCGGTCTACATTGACGTGGCCGACCCGACCGTCACCGACGGCGGCAAGCGAGCTTATATGAGCCCCCAGATCGAGACGATCCTCGGCTACCCACCGGAGGCCTTCGTCGACGACCCGGAGCTGTGGCCACGGCTGATCCATCCGGACGACCTTGAACCGACCATCGCCTCGTACACCGCGCACTGGGCGAGCGGGCGACCACTGCGAGCGGACTACCGGATGGTCGCTCGCGACGGATCGGTGGTCTGGATCCAACGACGAGGCGTACAGCATGACCGAGGGCTCGACGGCCGGCCGCCGGGTCTCCCAGGGCCTGCTCGTCGACACGACCGAGCAGAAGCGCCTCGAGGAGCAGCTTCTCCACGATGCGCTCCACGATCCACTCACCGGGCTCGCCAACCGGGTCCTCTTCCGCGATCACGTCGAGCGCGCCCTCGCCGGCCGAGGGCGGCGTCGGGCGAAGGTGGCGGTCCTGTTCCTCGACCTCGACAACTTCAAGGTCGTCAACGACTCCCTCGGGCACCGCGCGGGCGACCGTCTGCTCGTGGAGGTGGCACGCCGCCTGAGCGCGACGATCCGGGCAACCGATGTCGCCGCTCGGCAGGGAGGCGATGAGTTCACGGTCCTGCTGGACCGGGTCCGATCGGTCGGCGAGGCGACCGAATTTGCCGAGCGTCTCTTCGAGGAGCTCGGCCGGCCGATCGAGCTCGACGGGCGCGCCATCGTCGTCGGCGTGAGCATCGGGATCGCCATGGCGGCTGGATCCGACATCGCGGCGGACGATCTGCTCGCGCATGCCGACGCCGCGATGTACGAGGCTAAGGCCAAGGGCCGGGGCCGCTTCGCCGTGTTCGACCCCTCGATGCGGGTCCGCGCCAGGGGCCGGCTCGAGATGGAGGCGGAGCTGCGGACGGCGATCGACAACGAGCAGTTCGAGCTCCATTACCAGCCGATCATCCAGCTTCCTTCGAACCGGATCGCCGGTTTCGAGGCGCTCGTCCGATGGCGCCATCCGAAGCGCGGCCTCGTGGCGCCGATGGAGTTCATCCCCCTGGCCGAGGCGTCCGGGCTCATCGTGCCGCTCGGCCGGCTCGTCATCGCGGCGGCCTGCCGCCAGCTGCGCGTCCTGCGCGATGCTGGCACTGGCCACGAGCCCTGACGATGAGCGTCAACGTCTCACCCCGTCAGGCCGTCGAGCCGGGCTTCGCGGCCGAGGTCGGCGCCGCCCTCGCGGCCACCGGACTCGAGCCGTCGGCGCTTGTCCTGGAGATCACGGAGTCGCTCATGCTCGACGCCTCCGCGGCCAGCGATGGCTCGCTCAGCCAGCTGCGCGACATGGGCGTCCAGCTCGTCGTCGACGATTTCGGGACCGGCTTCTCCGCGCTCGAGTACTTCAAGCGGTTCGCGGTCCAGGGCCTCAAGATCGACCGGTCATTCATCGACGGCCTGGGTCGCTCGCGGGAGGACACGGCGATCGTCACGGCCACCCTCGCCTTCGCCCGCGCCCTCGGTCTGTCGGCGACCGCCGAAGGCGTCGAGACGGCGGATCAGCTGGAACGACTGCGAGACCTCGGTTGCCTGCAGGTCCAGGGCTTCCTGTTCTCGAGGCCCGTCCCGGCCTCGGACCTGCCCGCGCTGCTCGCGGCCACCAGCCTGCCGCTGTCCGCCGGGTCGGCTGCGGCTTGACGGGAACCACGATGGCGCGGCGGGCGTCGCACGCATGATGAACGACCTGCGACCGGCGCTTCTCGCGGTGATGCTCCTGACGGGCGTCGCCGCGTGCGCCGGATCGGGTACCGGCCGGGCGCCGAGCCCGAGCGTGACCGTGATCGAAGCAACGGCCGCGACCGGCTCGACCGGACCGGGCATGACGATCGAGCCGGACACGTCGCCCGGTCGCAGCGCCGAGCCGACGCCGGCGCCCTCTGTCGCCCCCCTCGACCGGCCCGATCTGCGCTACCGACTCGTCGACCAGCTGGGGCGCCCCCTGTTCTGCGATCCGGACTTCTACCCGGTCGCCCGGGCCGACGAAGCGGCCCTCGCCAACGAACACCTGGCAGCGATCCGCGCCGATGCGCCGACCCACGCGGCGATCGTGGCCCATCTCGGGATGGACCCGTCGGCCTCCCCGAACCCCGACCAGGTGCTCGCGATCTACCGCGAGTGGAAGATGCTCCGCGCCATCATCCTGACCGACGTCAGCGGAACATTCGGGTTTGACTACATCGCGGCGGCCGATGCCACGGGCCAGACCGGCTGGCACGTCGTCGGCACGATCGACGCCGGGGCCGCGATCACGGTCGTGCGTCACGATCCGTCGGGGCAGCCCCCATGCCCGATCTGCCTCGCCCGCGGGACGCGCATTGCAACGCCTGACGGCGATCGTTCGGTGGAGACCCTTCGGCCCGGCATGGCCGTCTGGACGAGCGACGGCCTGGGCCATCGCGTCATCGGCACGGTCGTTGCGGTCGGCTCGACCCCGGTTCCGGCGACCCATCAGGTCGTCCATCTCGACCTGTCGGACGGGCGGACGCTCGACGTCTCGCCCGGCCATCGGCTTCCCGACGGCCGGCGGCTCGGGGACCTGCGGCCCGGCGATCCGGTCGATGGGGCCATCGTCGTGTCGGCGACGCTGGAGTCGTACGTGGGCAGCGCGACCTTCGACCTGCTCCCATCGGGCCCGACCGGGACCTACTGGGCGAACGGCATCCTGCTGGCCAGCACGCTCAGGTAGCGCGGGAGCCATCGGCCCGAAGGGCGTCGGGGTGCCGGGTCAGGGGTCGTCGCGCTGGTGGAGCGGCAGCTTGAGGGCGACCTGGTCGCCGAGCCACTGCGTGGCCGGCGTTGCCCAATAGCTGGCCATCGCCTCCAGACGCGGCGCGTATGTCGCGCGACCGGCCTCGAATGCCGGCCACGCGATGTCGCGTGGTTCGAGGACGTAACCGGCGGCCTCGAGTCGGTCGCAGGCGGCATCGAACGCCGAGCGATCCAGCGTCGTGGGCCCGCCCGTGCCAAAGCCGAGGTTGGAGATGTCCTCGACCAGGTGCGTCCCGACCCGCTTGAACAGCTTGGCCTCCCCGCGCTGGACACCGGCGATCGTCGTCAGGACGAGGCTGCTGGCATCGAGCACCGTCCCCAGGGCGCTGATCCACGACAGGTTGTCATGGCTCGAGCGAAAGAATCCGAGGAGCGGATAGGCGACGTGGGAGTCGAGCACTTCCACCGCCCAGCGCTGCCAGTCCATGAACAGGTCTGGAAGCCGCTCGACGAGGTGGAGCTGGGCGTAGGTCTCGAGGAGCGCGACCGCCGATGGCGGGGCCCCGGCCGCGGCCTGCAGCGAAACGACCTGGATCTCCCGGCGCTGGTACGAGCCGTACAACGAGAACAGGAAGGTCACCACCAGGGCGACGGTGCCAAGGCCGCTGACGGCAGCCGTGATGACGATGACGCGAGCCGGCATGCCGACCGCGACGATATCGCCGTATCCCAGGGTCAGAACGGAGCTGGCGGCAAAGTACAGGGCGCTGCCGAGATCGTCCGGGACGGGCTGCAGCTCGTCGCGCAGGGCGTACAGGATCAGGCCGTATCCGACGATCAAGGTGGCGAGCCACGCGGCGAGGAGGGCGACAGTGGCCGCCGGTGCGAAGAGCCCCAGGATCCTGTCGTATGACCGACCCGGCCGGCCGTTGCGCAGGGTACGGAGGCCGCGCCACGCCGAGCGAACCAGGTACCGGCCGATCCGAAACCAGCCCGGGGTGGGGCGCGGAACGACGACGGTCTCGAACAGATCCCAGAGGGCGAGCGCCAACAGGAGCAGCCCGAGGGCGAAGGCGACGGCGTCCATGGGTCAGATCGTACCGAGCCGACCGTGCACGGCCTTGAGCCGGCCGTTGGCGTCCGAGACGACCGCCTCCTAGTCGATCTCGATCGATTCGCGGCGCGTGCGACGACTCGAGCGGCCCTCCGAATCATCGATCCGTTCGATCCAGAAGTCGACGATCGAACGAACGGCGAGGAGGTTCTCGCGGCCCGCGTTGCGAAAGTGGGCGGACGCCTCGTCGGGCACGACCCGCGCCATGAGCCCGCGACCACGCTCGCGCAGCCTGCGGGTCTTCTCGAGCTTGGCGAGCCGCGTCTCGAGCTCGGCCAGTCGATCGCCCCCCTCGGTGCCCGGGCTTCGGCGCGCGCGAGTCGCGGGCGCGGACGTGTCCTCGATGCGGGTCGCGGTGCGTCGTGCTTCGGTCATCGTCGTCCTCCGTGTGCCGCGCGTGTCGCAGCGTGGGCCGGTGCCTCGAACCGGATGCGCAACGTCTGGCCCTCCATCTTCGCCCCACGCGTGGGCGCGTCAAGCAGCATCCGCGGTAGGACCAAGCTGCGTCGCCACGCGCCGACGTGGAGCACGAGCTCGTCGCCGGTGCGGGACAGCCGGACCTCGTCCTTGGACGCGAACGGCAATTCGAGCTTCAGGACGTACCCACCGTTCTCTCGAAGCACCTCATAGGGACGGCCGCGGTAGAGGATCTCCGCGGGGTCGCCGTTGCCGAAGAGAGCGTGGCCCACCTCTCGCAGCCGCTCGATGCCGACCATCTCCTGGTCGAACATCCGGACGGTCCGCACCGGCACCGGTCCGAACTGTTGCTCGACGAGCGGGAGGTAGCGCTTCTGGATGTCGCGCAGGCCCGCGAAATAGCCGCCGGCGTCCTTTGGCAGGACGCGGTTCACGACGACGAGATCGCTCGGGTACCCGAACAGGTGGAAATACGTGAACGAACGCTGGGCTTCGGCGATCGACATCTTCTCGAGCGTGAGGACGACCCGGACCGTCGACTGCTCCGGGTCGGCCAGCAGCTTGTGCAGCCGGTCGAGGCGGCCGAGGAGCCGTTCGGCGGCCTTGAAGACTTCCTCCCGCGGCAAGGGCACGCCGAGCATCCGCTGGAGGACCGGGCCGCCCATTCGCGAGACCCGCTTGCCGATCGGCGCGATGCGCTCGATCCACCAGCGGCTCGCCTCGGGAAGCGAGAGGAGACGGAGGGTCTCGCCGGTCGGCGCGGCATCGACGACGATGACGTCGAACTTGCCCTGGTCCACATGATCCGCGATCCAGAGCAGGTTGCCGAGCTCGTCCATCCCGGGCAGGACGCTCATCTCCTCGGCGAGGACCTCGTCGAGTCCGTGCCACGCGAACAGATCCGCGACGTAGTTCTGGATCGTCCGCCAGTAGCGGCCGATGTTGTAGTAGACGTCGGGTTCCTGAGCCCACAGGTTCGGCGCGATCTCCGACGGCTCCGGCCCGAGCTCGACGTCCAGCGCATCCGCCAGGCTGTGGGCGATGTCCGTGGACAGCACGATCGTACGGGCGCCACGGGCGGCGCACAGGATCGCGCTGGCGGCGGCGATGCTCGTCTTGCCGACGCCGCCCTTGCCGGTGTACACGAGGATGCGGACCATGGCTACGTTCCGCCTCGGCCGCTCCGTTGCTTCGCGACGAACGCGGCCGCCTGGGCGCGCCGCTCGAGGTTCAGCTTCGACAGGATCGAGCTGACGTAGTTCTTGACGGTCTTGTCAGAGAGGAAGACATCGGCCGCGATCTCCTTGTTCGTCTTCCCCTCGGCGACGAGCATCAGGATCTTCCGTTCCTGTGGGGTCAGGGCCGACAGCTCGTCGTCGATCTGCCCGGTGGCGATGCGCCGGACGCGCTCGAGCACGCGCTCGGTTACCGCCGGGTCGAGGAGGGACTCCCCGCGTCCGACGGCCTCGAGTGCCGAGACGAGGTCTCGCGCACGGATCTGCTTGAGGAGGTAGCCGGCGGCACCCGCGACGATCGCTGAGAGGACGGCCTCGTCATCCGGGAACGAGGTGAGCATGATCACGCGCGTCTCCGGCAGCTCGGCGCGGATCTCGCGACACGCCTCGACTCCGGACCCGTCCGGTAGCCGGACGTCCATCACGACGATGTCGGGACGGTGCAGCCGTGCCTGCGCGATCGACGCTTCGACGGACCCGGCCTGGGCGACGACCTGGAAGCCGGGCCGGCGGTCGAGCAGGGCCACGAGCCCTTTCCGGACGACTTCGTGGTCGTCCACCACGAGCAGGCGGAGGGGTCTGGCGGGTTTGGTTTCGGCCATCGTCACATCACGTCAGCGCTCGGACCGGCTGGAAGCACGACGATGATACGGGTCCCATCGCCGATGGCGCTCTCGAACGTGATCGTCGCTCCGATCGCCTCCGCCCGAGCGCGCATGTTGCCAAGGCCGTTGTGGCCGGCGGCGACCGGCGCCGCGGGATCGAAGCCGACGCCGTCATCGGCTACGACGAGCTCCGCGCGACCGTCCCGGCGATGGAGGCTGACGACGACGTGGTGGGCTCGGGCATGGCGTGCCGCGTTGCTCAGCGACTCCCGGACCAGCTGGAGGAGCTCGGCGCCCTGCTCGCGCGAGAGGTTATGGCCGGCTTGGGCGTCGATCTCGAGCTCGACGTCGACGAGCGTGTTGAAGCGGAACTGTTCCCCGAGGGCGGCGATGCCCGCGGGAACGTCGGCGCCGTCGAAGGTCTCGGGCCGGAGGCCATAGATGAAGTTGCGCAGCTCGCGGATCGCGGCCTGGAGCGAGTCGATCGCCGCGTCGACGCGGGCCTCAGCCTCGTCCTGGGACGAGACCATCATCTCCGGCACGTCCTCGAGCGAGAGCGACACCGCGTAGAGCGACTGGATGATCCCATCATGAAGATCGCGACCGATCCGGTCGCGCTCCTGGACGATCGCGAAGTCGGCGACCTGCTCGTGCAGCCGGGCATTCTCGATCGCGATGCCGGCATGTCGCGCAAAGAGCTCGACGAGCCGCTGGTCTGCCGTGGTGAACTCGGCGGCACCGGCCTTGTCGGTGAGGTAGAAGTTGCCGACGGAACGGCCGCGCGATGTCACCGGAACGCCGAGGAACGAGGTCATCGGCGGATGATCCGCCGGGAAGCCAGAGCTGTCGGGATGGCCGGCGATGTCCGGGATCCGGTAGGAGCGCTGCTCGTGGATGATCAGACCGAGCAGCCCCCGGCCACGCGGCAACGGTCCGATCGCTTCACGTTGATGGCCCGACATGCCGCTCGTGATGAAGCGCTGGATCTGGTCATCCGCATCGACGATTCCCAGCGCCGCGTAGCGCGCCCCGACCAGCGTTCTGACCCGCTCAACGATGAGCTGGAGTGCTTCCTCGATGTCGAGGAGTCCGGCGATCGCCCGCGACGCCTCGTCGAGCGCGTGGAGCGCGGCCGCGTCCAGCGACTCGTCGGCGAAGGGCTCCGATGGGCGGCGCGCGGCCATGGGGCCGAGCCTAGCAAAGTTGGCCTCGCCTCGGGACGTCCGGCCCCTCGCAACGGGCCGACCGGCATCTAGCCCTGAGGTGGCTTCCGATGGATGCTCTCGACATGGACGTCTTGTCACGGGACCCCGGCACGCTCACGGAGGATGGCCTCTCGCCGATCCCGCATCGGATCCTGGTCGCGACGGACACCGGCCCGACGTCCGGCGGGGCGGAGCGCGCCGGAGCTGACCTCGCGAATCAGGGCGGCGCCAGTCTCATCTACCTGAGCGTGATCGATCCGTCCAGGCTGCGCTCTCCGGGCGGTCCGTTTCACACGCGTGTCGACCAGGTTCGATCCCAGCGCGAGACTGCCCTCGGGAAGATCGTCCAGACGGCGCGA
This sequence comes from Candidatus Limnocylindrales bacterium, assembly GCA_038214255.1. Lineage (GTDB taxonomy): Bacteria > Chloroflexota > Limnocylindria > Limnocylindrales > CSP1-4 > SPCO01. The sequence goes on along the minus strand of JBBQRZ010000009.1, from coordinate 27,293 downwards.
CGGGACGGCGTTACGGCACAGTTCCTGATCTGGGAGGGTGACCCGGGTGTGTCGGTCATCGAGGCCGCCAAGGCGGAGGGTGCGGACCTGATCGTGGTCGGGAGCCACGCCCGCGGTCCCGTCGGGAGGCTCCTCCTCGGCAGCGTCTCCCGTTACGTCCTCGATCATGCGCCACGGCCGGTCATTTTCGTCCGACCGGACCAGCGGCTCGACGATGTCTGGCCGTTCGCGCCACCCGGCGCCGACTCGGTCACGACGGTGGCCGGGGGGTCGGCCGCTCGGTCCTCCCGGTCCTGGCCCGGGCGCGTCCGGATCCGGCCGATCCGGGCCGGCGACCGCGACGACCTGGCCGCGTTCTACGCAGGCCTGACGCCGGAGAGCCGGTTCGCCCGCTTCCACGCGGTGAGCCGTGGTATCGGAAAAACCGCCGCGGTGCTCCTGTGCGGGCCGGATCACGAGCACGGCGAGGGGCTCACCGCCGAGTCCCTGCACGCCGACCGGACCCGTGCGCACATCGTCGGGCACCTCTGCCTCGAACCCGGGGAGCCCGGCCTCGAGATGGCGGTGGCCGTCGCCGACGATTGGCAGCGGCAGGGGGTCGGACGGGCGCTCTTGATCGCTGCGGTGACGTGGGCGAGTGATCACGGGTTCGACCGCCTCGTGGCGTCGACGCTCGCGACGAACGGCGCGATCCTGGCGCTCATCGCCTCGAGCGGCTGCCCGGCCCGCCTGTCGGCACCGGCGGCCGGCATCGTCCTCGTGACCATCGACATCGGTCGAGCTCGGCCCAACGCGGCCTGAAGGTCGCGCCAGCGTTCCCTTGCAATCGTTTCCCACCAACCGTTGGGACCCAGCGCAGCGGGGCGCGGATCGGGGCGAGCGGCCCACCTAGACTCCGCCCATGCAGATCGTCACGCCGGAGGAAGCCGTCGCCGGCATCCACTCGGGCGACCAGGTCTATGTCCACTGTGCCGCCGCCGCTCCTTCGGTGCTGCTCGACGCTCTCGTTGCGCGTGCACCGCAACTCGAGAACTTGGGCGTGGTCCATCTCCACATCGAGGGGCCGGGGCCGCACCTCGCACCTGAGATGGCCGGGCACTTCCGCCACCGGGCACTGTTCATCGGCCCGAACGCGCGGGCCGCCGTCAACGAGGGGCGTGCCGACTACGTCCCGGTCTTCCTGTCCGACGTGCCACGCCTCTTCGAGTCGGGGGCACTCCCGCTCGACGCCGTCCTCGTCAACGCGACCCCGCCCGATCGCCATGGCTTCTGCTCGCTCGGGACGAGCGTGGAGGCGATGCACGCCGCGATTCGCGCGGCCAGGACCGTCATCGTGCAGTTCAACCCATCGGTGCCGCGAACGCTGGGTGACAGCTTCGTCCACGTCAGCGATATCGATCTGGCCGTCGAGGTCGATGTCCCGCCGTACGAGCACGCCGTGGGTGAGATCGGCGACATCGAGCGGAAGATCGGCGAATTCGTCGCGGAGCTCGTGCCCGACGGCGCGACCCTCCAGCTCGGGATCGGGGCGATCCCCGCGGCGACGGCGATCGCCCTTCGCGACAAACACGACCTCGGGATCCACACGGAGATGTTCACCGACCCGGTCGTCGACCTCGTCGAGGCGGGCGTCATCACTGGTGCCCGCAAGGAGCGCAACCGGGGCAAGATCGTCACGGCCTTCGTCATGGGATCGCGGCAACTGTACGACTTCGTCAACGACAACCCGATGGTCGAGATGCGCCCGGTCGATTTCACGAACGACAGCCACGTCATCCGTTCGTTCAGCCGCATGGTCGCGATCAACTCCGCGATCGAGGTCGACCTGACGGGCCAGGTCGTCGCCGACTCGATCGGCCACCGCCTCTACTCGGGCGTCGGTGGGCAGATGGACTTTGTCCGGGGTGCCGCCCTTGCTCCTGAAGGCCGGGCGATCATCGCGCTTCCGTCGACCGCCGCAGGCGGGACGCTGTCGAGGATCACGCCCTCCTTGAAGGAAGGCGCCGGGATCGTCACGACTCGCGCCCACGTCCGAACCGTCGTTACCGAGTGGGGCGTCGCCGACCTATTCGGCAAGAGCCTTGGCGAGCGGGCGGAGGCGCTTACGTCCATCGCGCATCCCGACTTCCGCGATGAGCTGAGAGCGCAAGCTCGGCGGATCCACCTCGGCTAGGGAGCGCAACGGCGGCAGGCTGGGCGACGCGCCGCGGTGAGTCAGGGCCGCAGCGTGCTCCACGGCCGCCGTGCGGGTCGGTCGGGACGGACCGTGGGCTCGAGCTGCGACCGGTCCCAGCCCCCGAGGTCCGCACCGGCCTCGTACGTCGACTGGAAGAACTCCTGCACGGCGGCGTCCGGATCGGCGACGCCCCGCACCGCGTCGTAGGCCAGCACGAACTCGCCGATCGATCCATCAAAGGTTGCCTCGGCCGGCCGGACGGCCGCGGATGTGAACCCTTCCGGCTCCGGATACACGTAGGCATAGAACTGGGGACCTGACGCTTCGCTCGACGGCCACCAGCCGCTGCTGTGCTCCTCGCGCGAATAGGCCTCCTCCATCACCCAGTCCGGACAGTTGGGTGCCCCGCCGGGATGGAGCGGCGCCGGCCGCCCGGAGTAGCGCGAGGCGGCCAGATCGAAGCTTCCCCAGAAGAACTGCACGGGACTCGCCTTGCCGACGAAACCGGTCTGGAAGGCCTTCATGACGCGATCGGCCTGCAGCAATCCGCGCCAGAACAACCGGGCGTGGGCGGGGTCGTACGAGGCATGCTGCTCATCGGCCTCGAACGGGATGGCAGCCGCGACCTCCGCCGGCGTCGTCGAGATCTGCAGATCGATCCCGAGGCTTCGCAGCCCATCCATGAACTCGCGGTAGAACCGTGCGACGGACTTCGGCCGGAGCGGCATGGTGATCGCGCCGCCCAAGCTGTCGGTGACCCGCAACCGGTGATCGACGAAGTCGAAGTCGACCTGGAAGTTCCGAGGACCGTAGGGGATCGGGGTGGTGGTCAGGCCGCGTGAGGTGACATGGAGGGTGACGTGCCACCAATGGTTGAGCGGGGGCGCCAGGGCCATTCGCACCTTGCCGACGATCTGGGTCCATATGTGCAGGGTGGCGATGGTCGGTTGCCACGCCCTCCACGGGAGCTCCGGCCATGCCTGCTCGGCCTGGCGCGTCACGGCTGCGGCTCGGGACGGTCCGCTGCGCGCCGGTCGATCAGCTCCGCGATCCAGTCGCGAAGGCGGGCGAGATGCTCGTCGTAGTGATCGCAGCCCGACTTGCGGATCCACCACGCGGCCTCGTCGGTCGGCTCCCGGAGGAGGTACCACTCCTGGACCATCCTCGTCCGACCGGCGTTCGCCTGCACCCAGGCGACGTCCCAGGGCTGGTCGCGCATGGACGCCTTAAACGTCGCGTTGAGGGCATCCACATCGACCGCGTGACCCTCGTACGTGCCGGCGCTGATGCGCTCGAATTGCACCTCTGCCTCGGCCAGCCAGGTGCCGAGGTGCGCGACGACGTCGCGCACGGTCCAGTCCGGCTCGTGCTGGTAGCCGGACTCGAGGCATTCCTTGGGGGTCAGTGAGCGGACGAGTTCGGCGATCTGGTACCAGCCCCGCCGTTCGGCTTCGATCTCGGCCGCATACGGATGGTCCGCGGGTGGGCTGGGCATCGATGACCGCAGGACACTCATGGCGCGGTGGCGAACTCGCCCTCGAGCGGGAGGCCGGCATCCTCCCAGTCGAGCAGCCCGCCTGAGTAGCGCCGCACGTTCCGATAGCCGCGCCGGTCGAGGTCGCGGTACAGGGCGACGCTCGACAGGCAGTCGACGTGCGAGCAGTAGACAATGACCTCGTCCTCGGGTCGGACGGCCGTATAGAGCTCGTCGGGCGTGTCGAAATGAAGCGAGCCCAGGATGTGCTTGGCGTCAAACGCCCAGCGGTTCAGCGCCATGATCAGCTTGATGTCCTCGCCCCGTTCGAGTTTTCCCCTCAGCTCTTCCCGGCCGATCGTCCGGATCGGCTCGAGCCCCAGGGCAGCGTTCTCGTGTGGCTGGTCCATTGTCAGTGCAACTGCTGCTCCCAGTCGGGTGGCACGCGACCTGCCGGTCCCGGAGTGGGCTGGTCGAGCGGGTGGTGGTGCGGCGGAGCCAGCGGCGGACCCTCGCCGTACTGCTGCGACGCGTAATCCCAGAACCAGTCCTCGCCCGGCTCGTAGCTGTGGACGATCGGATGCCGCGCATCAACGGCATGGTGGCTCGCGTGCTGGGACGGCGACGAATCGCAACAGCCGACGTGGCCGCAGTGTGCGCAGCGCCGCAGAGCGAACCACCACCCACCCGACGCGAGGCACTCGAGGCAGCCTGCGCCGCTCGGGGGGACGGTCGGGTCGATCTCGATCTCAGCCGCCAACGACGCACCGCACGACCCAATCCTAGTGCGGCCGGCGGCAGGCGACGAGAGCCTAGTTGCCCGGCGAGGTGAACCGAGGCTCGAGGCTCGGGGAGGTGTGCGCGACGGACCGCCGGCCCCAGGCTCCCATCGACACGACGACAAGCACGAATCCGCCGATGCGCCGATCCCCTTGGGAAGATCGCGAACGAGCAACCCGATCGATCCCCGCTCGCGGGGGCGCGTGATGGCCCGGCATGGTCCAGGGTGATCACGCCGTGGGCGATCGACCGGTCGGCGGACCATCATGGGCCTTCGCTCGCCATCGATAGCGCCGCACGCGATCGCGATTGCCGCAGCCCGCGTTGTCGCACCAGCGCCGAGACCCGTTCTTCGACAGGTCGAGGAACATCAGGCGGCAGTGGGGGTTGCCGCAGATCCGCAGGCGGTCTCGGGCGCTGACCACCTGGATGAGCGGCAACATGAGGTCGCCGATGAATGCATCCCAGCCGGATCCGTCAGCGGCAAGACGTCCGTCCGGCCCGACGCGGAACCGGGTCGCATCCAGGATCGCCCGGGCCGCAGGAGTCCAGCCGACATCCGGATCGAGGAGGGCCCGGACCATCGTGCGGATGTCCACCAGGGATCGGATCTGGCGAGGGCTGATCGTCTGCCTCGGCAACGACACCCAGTGGTCGCCCAGGTATCTCAATGCCTCGGGCTCCATGGTGAGATGGTCGTGATCACTCTCGTCGCCGGTGACGCGGGCGAACCAATGGCCGGCGGGTCCGTGGCGCGTGTTCACGACCCACAGAAGATCCGTGATGGATCGTCGGGGGTTGAGGCCGATCTCGGCGGGGTCGCGAGGGCCGATGCGGGTCAAACCACGGTCCGTGGTCTGCTGACGGCCCTGACGGTCACCACGCGCGAACGGTAGCGCCGCGCGCCGCTACGGCAGCCAGGCGCGCCATTTGGCCGAATTCGCGTCGAGCCACTTCTCGGCGGCGGCGTCGTCGGACAGATGCTGATCGACGATGGAGGCGGCCACGGAGTTCTGATCCTCGTTGGTCCAGTTGAATCGCTTGATGAGCTCGTACGCCGGGCTGCCACCCGTGGCGAATTTGGTCGAGACCACCTTGTTGAGGTGGTGCGCGGGGTAGTCGCAGGCGATCCTGGTCGGATCCTTGTTGCAGCCGGGGGTGAACGGCGGCAACTCGATGTGGACGAGGTCCACCTTGGTGCTGAACCAGTTCGGCGTGACGAAGTAGGCGAGGATCGGCATCTGCTGGTCGATCGCCGTCTGGATGGCCTGGTACGAGGCCTCCTCGCTGCCGGAGTAGACGACCTGGTAGCTCAGCCCGAACCCATTGATCATCGCCCGATCCTGCGTCACGAACCTGGGCTCGCCGTCGAGGACCTGACCCTTCCCATCCGATTGCGCAGTCCGGAACTGGTCGGCGTACCGGTCGAGGACCGAGGGGTTCGTCTTCGCCGTCAGGATGTCGGGGTTGGCATCGACGAAGAATTTCGGCGCGAACCAGCCGATGACGCCCTCATTGCCGGTCGGGCCCGCGTCCTGGGCCACCTTGTCGAGGGTGATGTACCTCATCGCCAGGTCATCGTGGTCCCATCGCTCGAGGATCACATCGATGCCTCCGGAGGCGAAGAACGGCCACGAGGTCTCGTCGTCGAGCTGCCGCCTGACGACGGAGCAACCGAGCTCGTGCTCGAGGAGGTAGCCAACAACGGCGGCATTCGCTTCGTACCCGACCCACGGATTGATGGCGATCGTGACGGTTGCGCACGAGCCGGGGCTGCCGGCCGCGCCCGTCGCCTGGGCAGCCGATCTGGCGGGGACCGGCGAACCGCCGCTAGGCGCCGGGGTCGCGGAAGGGGAGCAGGCCGACACGAGGAGCGCGATCGTCATCGATGCGACCGGGCCCGCCCGCCGTCGGCCATGCGGGGGCGTGCGGCGCGCGTCTCCGGCGGTCACTGGACGATCGTGATCGTGCCCGCCATGGTCGTGCCGTGGACCAGGCAGTAGAACGGATATGAGCCCGGGACCTTGAACACGAGGCTGTCGCTCTTCCGGAAATCCAGATAGTCGGTCCCGCACGCCCCGCTGTTGAGCTCGGCGGTGTGCTGCTCGTCGGGGTCGACATTCGTGAACACGATCGCCTGGCCGACCCTGGCGCTGATCTCACTGGGCGCGTAGACCCGGGACGCGATGAATGCCGGGAGGGCCGGGTTGTTCTCCATGTCGACGGCGACGGCAGCCGGATCGCCGAGTCGATCCTTGGATTCGGTGCATACGGTCCCGGCGAGATCGGGCTGGCGAGTCGTTCCGGAGCAGGCACACAGCGCCCCCGTTAGGAACACGATCGACACGATTCGCCCGAGTCGTCGCATGACCGGCACCCGTGGTACGGCATGAGCTGCGGTCCATCGTAATGGTCGTACATCGATATTGCTAGTGTCGAATCATCGCCGGGGCGACAACGGATCTTCGCCGTGATCCAGGCTTACAGGGATCGGCAGGTCAGTACAGGTGCGTGCCGAGGGGGATGACGTCGATCCCGTCCGGAACGAGGAGACGATCGGCTGACCGTCCGCCAACGTCCGTCCTTCCGTACTGCCACACGATCCGATCGGTCGTCGGGTCGACCACGACGACTCGTGCTCGATAGTCATCGTTCAGGGCGATCGTGCCATCGGCCAGCATGATCGCCAGGCTCGGATGGTCGAGGCGACCAGCCCCGGACCTGGGGCCGTACCGCCACCGCACGCGGCCCCGCGGGCTGACCCTGAGAACCGCGCCGGGATTGCTGTAGTCGACCACGAGGACGTCGCCGTTGGGGGTGAGCTGCGCGTCCGACGGGTAGGCGACGGGCGCGTGGATGTCGAACACGACGCGTCCCGTCCGGCTGAGGCGCACGACCCGCGAGCCGCCGATCTCGGTGACCAGCAAACCGCCGTCAGCGAGTGGCGTGTCGCCATTGGGGTTGTTGAAGGTCGATGGCGGATGGTGGCGGCACGCTCCGACGCGCCCCCAGTGACGAACGATCCGTTTCGCATGGTTGATCTCGAGGATCCGGCAGTTGCGGATGTCGGCGACGACGATGTCGCCGTTGGCCAGCGGGTAGGCGTCGTCCGGCGTATGCAGGTAGCCCACGGCCGAGCCCGCCTGGCCGTAGTGGCCGTACTGCCAGATCACCTTGCGGGTGGCGATGTCGATCCGGTCGATCACCTGGTGCGCCTCGTCGTTGGCGACGATCGTCCGGCCATCGGGGGCGAGGAACGCGTCGTCGGCCGCGAAGCGTTGGCCGTTCGGCAGGCTGCCGTGCGCCGGGAACTGCCAAAGGACCCTCTTCGCGTCGTTGACGACGACGAGGCGACCATTGCCTCGATCGGCGATCAGCAGCCCGAGCCCGAAACGCCCCGGCGTCGGTGGCGGGCTGGTCGACCGCGGAGGAGGGGATGGCGGCTTCGTCGAAGCCGGGAGGCTGGCCGACGGAACCGGGTTGACCTCCGAGCCGACAGAAGATTTCGCGGCGCCCACGGCCGGGCGGCTTGTCGGCCCAGGGGATCCCGCGCCGGCGACCTCCGTGCTTGCCGGCGATCGCGCGACTGCCAGCAAGATCAGGCTGATGATGGCCGCCCCGCCGACGGCCCAGGGGATCGGCCGACGCCAGATGGCGGGCCGTTGAGGCCGCGCCATCATCCTCCGCCGGCCGTTCATCGCTGGCACGTCCCCGAGACGAACCGGATCAAGCTGCCTCCGCGGGTCGGGCTGGACGACGAGCATGCCGCGCGGTTTGTAAGAGGACGGTGAAAGCACGCGGTCGGGGATCCGGCGCTTACCGGTTTATCAGGACCCGGGCACGAGACTACATCCAACACCGCCTGTGCCAAGGAAAGTCCTCACCGCGCTCGCCGGCGTCGTGATCGCGACGACCGCGGTCCATTCGGAACCTCCTTGCGGTAGGTGGAGCGCATCCCCCAGTACTACCCGCTGCCGGTGGGCCGCACCCTCGTCTACAGCGGGATCAAGGACGGTCAGACCCAGCGCGACACCGTGAAGATCACCAATCAGACCAAGATCATCCTGGGCGTCACCGCGAAGGTCGTCAGTGACATCGCCGATCACAACGGCACGGTGCTCGAGCGGACATCGGACTGGTATGCCCAGGACAAGCAGGGTAATGTCTGGTACCTCGGCGAGGACACGGTCCACTACCTCGCGAACGGCAAGGGAGACACCACGGGTTCCTGGGAAGCCGGCGTAAATGGCGCGCAGCCCGGGATCATCATGGAGGCGAATCCCCAGATCCCCGACGCGTATCGACAGGAGTATTTCGCCGGCCAGGCCGAGGACACGGCTTGGATCGTCGATCGTGGCGGTACGGTCAGCGTGCCGTACCGCAAGGTCAGGAACGTGCTCACGACGCTCGAGGCCACGAGGCTCGAGGCGGGCGCCTACGACCAGAAGATCTACGGACCCGGCCTCGGGATCGTCTCGGAGTTGTCGCTCAGCGGCCCGAACGAATACGCCAAGCTCGAGAGCGTCAGCGGGCCCTAGGGGAAGCGCCCCCGTATCTCTCCGAGGGTCCCCACGATCGGCGCCGGTCCGAGCGACCGGCGCCGATCACGCTCAGGCGGAGCTCATCTTCGACCCGACGGGCGCGTTCCTGGGCGGCTTGTATCCGACCCCCGGGCTCCTGGAGACCTACGTCGCCAACGGCCACGTGGAATGGGGCGAGATCTTCCGGCCGTCGCCGGTCTTCCTGCCGGACGGCCGAGGCTTCGCCTTCGGCAGGACGGTCTAATCGAGCTGAGGGTCACATTGCCGAAGTGGGGCGGCGCAGGGTTTGCACCCGTGTCGGGCTGAGCGCTCGGCTCGACGCGGTCATCGGCCAGGCCGCCCGCGCTCTCGGCTAGGTTCGAATGGGCCGTCTCGTGCATCCTTTGGGCATGCCCGACCAACACACGGATCTGCTCCTCGAGCTGCTCGGCCGCGACGGGCGCCTGATCGTCGTGTCGAATCGCGGCCCGCTGACCTTTGAGCGTGCGTCGGAGCCGCCCAGCCGCCTGACCGCATCGCGAGGCTCCGGGGGGCTGGTGACGGCGCTCGGCGAGCTTGGCCGGCATGCTCCCGTGACGTGGGTCGCCGCGGCCATGACGGACGCCGACCGGGCGGTCGCGCCCGTGCTGCGGGAGCTCGGCAGCGCCTCGCTAGCCAGCCGTGCCGCGGACAACGGCTCCAATGGCACGTCGCGAGGCCGACAGGCCCAGGTTCAGGCCCTCGTGCACGAGCTGCTGCCCGACCAGGACATCCGGCTTGTCTACATCCCGATCCCCGACGACGTCTACCAGCGCCATTACCGCCTCTTCGCCAATCCCTTCCTGTGGTTCGTGCAGCACGAGATGTTCGCGCCGGCGTATGGACCGAACATCGACGACGAGCTGCTCGACGCGTGGCGCAATGGCTACCTCCCGGCCAACGAGCTGCTTGCCGACGCGGCGGTTGAAGTGGCAGGCACGGAGCGGCGTCCGGTGATCCTGCTCCAGGACTACCACCTGTACCTCGCCGCACCCAGGATTCGCGAGCGGCTTCCAGACGCCACGATCCTCCACTTCAACCACATCCCGTGGCCGGCTGAGAGCCAGTGGCAGATGCTCCCGCAGGCGATGCGCCGGGCGATCTGCGAGGGCCTCCTGGGCGCCGACATCGTCGGGCTCCAGACCGACCGCTACGCCAGCCACTTCCTCGACTCCGTGGCCAGCTTCGTCCGCGACGCCCGAGTGGACCAGGACGGCCGAAACGTTCTCTGGCGGGGCCGGCGGATCCGCGTTCGGGCATATCCGATCTCGGTCGATCCGGACGGCCTCGCCCGCTTCGCGGCCTCGGAGGCCGTCGAACAGCCGCTCGCCCGACTGCGCGATCGACTGGAGCGGGCGGGCAATCCCAGGCTCATCGTGCGGGCGGACCGGATCGAGCCGTCGAAGAACGCCCTTCGCGGCTTCCTCGCCTTCGAGTCGCTCCTCCAGCGGCGGCCCGAGCTCCGCGATGGCGTCCGCTTCCTCGCCGTCCAGGCTCCGACCCGCACGGAGATTCCCGAGTACGCCGAATACGCCGCGGCCGTCCGCGAGGTGGTCGCCCGGATCAACGGGATGGCCGAGCCCGAGGACCAGCCGGTGTGGGTCCTCGACGGGTCGGACTATGCGATGGCGATCGCCGCCCTCCGGCTGGCCGACGTGGTTCTTGTCAACCCGCTCGTCGACGGGATGAACCTCGTCGCCAAGGAGGCGGTCCTCGTGGGCGAGCGCGATCCGGTCCTCGTCCTCTCGGAAACGGCCGGGGCGGCCGAGCAGCTGGCGTCCGATTCGCTGTCCGTGGCGCCGGCCGACATCGTCGGCACCGCTCGTGCGCTCGAGCGCGGCCTCGAGATGCCGGCCGAGGAGCGGCGCCTACACCTCCGCCGGATGCGGGGCAGTGTCCGCCACGAGGACCTCGAATGGTGGCTCCAGCGGCAGCTTCGCGATCTCGCCGCCATCCGCCGCGGCGCGGTGCCGCCGTCACGGCGGCTCCGCGACACCGTCCGGCGGGTCGAGAGCGAGGTCGTCTAGGGCCTCTCGCTTGCGTCCGTTGCCGTGCGCCGCTCCATCGCGCCGGCGAGCGCGGAAAGGAGCCGCGCCGCGTCCCGGGGCGTGGCAAGTTCGAGGTCCGCGGCCGCGGCCACGGCGTGGGGTGTCTCCGCGGCTCCGTGGACGGCGACCGCGAGGCCTTCGAGCTCACCGCGGTCGCGGAACAAGCGGATCGCCTCGAACCCCTCCGCGTCGCTGACATCGTCCCCCAGGACGAGGACCGCTCCGGGCCGCACCTCCTCGATGAGTCGGGCCACGGCCGCGCCCTTGCCCGCGGCGAGCTCCGGTCGGACCTCGACGATCCGGCGCCCCTCCAGGCGGACCATGCCCGTCCCGCCCAGGGCCCGCTCCACGGCCTCGATCGCCTCGAGCACCCGAAGCCTCGCCGCATCCGTGTCGCGGGCCTGGCGGAAATGGAACGCGACCGAGGGGCCCTTCCGTTCGACGAACAACCAGTCTGGCTGGCCGAGCGCGGTCGCGACCCCGTCGGCCAGCGCGGTGGCCGGTGCGACGTACGCGGCGAGCGCCGGCTCCACCTCGACGGCCATGCGCTCCGCCCGGGCTCGCCGGGGGAGGCGGCCACGCTCGACGCCGTGGTTGCCGAGGTAGCGGACCCCGCCGACGCGCACCCGCCCGGCCACGTCGAGCGCGGTCCGGCCCGACAGGAGGACCACCGCCAGTCGGTCCGGGCAGGCCGCGGCCAGGCGGGCGAGCCGGCCGATGGCCCGCCGCGCGATCGGCTCGATGACGGCACCCATTGGGTCCTGCACGATCGGCGCCAGCGTCCCGTCGAAGTCGCTCACGACCAGGAGCGGGGGGCGCGCGTCGAAGAGCTGCTCCACCCGCCGGATCGCGTCGACCAAGCTAGGGAGGCCGTCTCGTTCGCGGTTTTCGAGGCCCGCGTGAGTCCGGCGCTTTGTGCGACTCGACTTGTTCAGCTCGCCCAGATCACGAACGTGGCAACGACGTTGCCGGCCCCGAAGTCACGGACGAACGTGGACGTGTGCCGGCCGGCTGACCTCGAGACCTCGCGACCCCAGTCGCTCCGACTCGAGCCGACGGCGGCTCCGGCCGATCCCTTGGTCTGACCGATCGTCGTCGTGGAATCGAGATGGGTGTAGATCGTCACGAGTTCGTCGTAGTCGTGCTGGTTCGGGTGCTGGTTGGTGCCCGGGTTGTTCGTGTAGTCCATGCAGGTCCCAAGGTTGGGGTTATCGAAGATCACGTCCTGATGGTCCAGACCGAGCGTGTGACCGACCTCCTGACAGCTCACGAGATTGCGCCAGGCGGTCGTGTTGTATTGCGGGGTGTTGAAGTACGTGTCGTTGAGGCGAACGCTGCCCTGCGTGATGTGGGTCCCGCCGGTGATCGAGATGGAGGCGATGCCCAGCCAGCCGTTGTTGCCGTAGGCACCGTTGCAGACCTGGACACGGCCAGGCGTGGGTCGACAGTTCTTGCCCTTGGCGCCGCCGGCGACGATCGTCGTGTCGAGGACCGCCGAGGCAGACCAATCCGCCGACGTTGTCCGCAGCACCGAATCCCAGGGCCCAGACACGTTGTCCCCGACCTTCAACGTGAACGGGTTCGCGGTCCGGGCCCAGTGATAGCCGCCCCACGAGTGGTTGGCGGTTGCGCCGGCTGGCAGCGCGACAAGGGCAATGGCGGCGAGCAGGAGCGCTGAGCGGCGTAGGGGCCTGAACACGATCGTCGTCCCTCCCAGACAGCCCGCCGTGGCCGGCGGGCTCAGTGCGGATCAGTATGCCTTCCGCGCGAGATCCGAGGAACGTTCGATCTCCTGAGACCCTCCAAAGATGGATCCCGTCGCGGTGCCGCTCGTCGTGGCCAAGGCGGACCCGCTAGCGTGGCGCCATGGAACATACGGCGGAGCAGTTCATGGAGCGGCTGACCGCGCTTCGGTCGCCGGACGTCGGTCGACCCGACGACCTCAGCGGCGTCGGGATGGGTCAGATCTTCCGGCTCGCTCGCGAGTGCATGGATATGTCGCCGGCAGAGATCGAGTGCTTGCTTGAGAGCCCGATCCACGCGGTTCGCGTTGGCGCCGTGAGCATCATGGATTGGCAGGCTCGCAACAAGAAGACGCCCGATGATCGTCGACGGACCCTGTTCGATCTGTACGTCCGACGCCACGACCGCATCGATACCTGGGACCTCGTCGACCGCAGCGCGATCTACGTCGTCGGGGAGTACCTGACCGACAAGCCCCGCGAGATCCTGTACGAACTGGCGGCCTCCGCGAGTCCGATGGAGCGCCGCACCGCGATCCTCAGCACCTACGCCTTCATCCGTCGCGGCGAGGTCGACGACACCTTCAAGCTCGCCGAGTTGCTCGTCGACGATCCGGAAGACGCCGTGCACAAGGCGGTGGGCTGGATGCTGAGAGAGGCCGGCAAGCGAGACCCTGCGCGCCACGCGGCGTTCCTCGACACGCACGCCGCGACAATGCCGCGCGTGAGGCTGCGGTACGCGATCGAGATGCTCGACAAGGGACAGCGCTATCGATACCTGGCGATGAAGCGACCGCGTCGCTGAACCGTCCCCGGCCTCGCGGAGGCGGGACGAACCCGCGCCCCGAACGACGCCGCCCCGCCGGTACACTGTCGACCGTTGACCGTCACCGTCCCAAGCGGGAGGGACGCGTCCGGAGGCCGAACACGATGTCGATCAAGACCGGGGTTGCCTACTTCGATGCGCGGGCACCGCGCCACTGGGAGAGGGACCTCGACGACATGGCCGCCGACGGAACGAGCTACGTGGTCCATTGCGTGTCCGAGTTCGACCTTCGCTGGCAGAAGGACTCGATCCGGCGGCTCGTGAGGGCGACCGTCGAGCGCGGAATGGGCGCCTGGCTCGACCCGTGGGGCGTTGGCGAGGTGTTCGGCGGCGAGCCGTTCAGCCGGTTCGGTGCGATCCATCCCGAGGCCCGCCAGATCGATTCGAACGGCCGGCCCGGGACCGCCGCGTGCCTCAACCAGCCAGCGTTTCGCGACTTCGTCAAGGCCTGGATCGATGACGTCGCCGATCTCGGGGGAGACACGCTCTTCTGGGACGAGCCGACCTGGCGGATCGACACCGGGGCCGGCACGTGGAGCTGTCGCTGCGAGCGATGCCAGGCGCTCTTTCGCGAGCAGACCGGCGGCGACCTCCCGCGCGAGCTGACCGCGGAGGTCCAGGCCTTCCAGGAATGGTCGATGGCGGAGCTGCTCGGCGACGCATGCGAGCACGGCCACGCCCGCGGCTTCCGGAACGCGATCTGCATCATGCCGCCGGAAGCTTCCAACCCCGGGTTCCGCGACTGGGATCGCGCGGCGTCGATCCGCGGGCTCGACAATTTCGGGACGGATCCCTACTGGTACTCGTTCCGCGGTGACCCCGGGCCGTACGTCGGTGGCCACGCCCGCCGGACGGTCGAGGTCGCCGAACGCCATGGGCTCGACCACCATGTCTGGATCCAGGCGTTCGAGGTCCCGGCCGGCCGCGAGACCGAGATCAACGTGGCGATCGACGCCGCCGTCGAGGCCGGCGCGACGAACCTCGCCGTCTGGTCGTACGACGGCTGCTCGGCGATGTCGTCGTGCGAGTGCGAGCGGCCGGACGTCGCCTGGGCCGAGGTCCGGCGCGCGTTTCGCCGCATCCGCGGGCTCGGCTAGATCGGAGCGGATGGACGCCCGGCTCCTCCCGTACGAGCCCGCCGCGGCACCGCACGTCGTCAGGTTGTGGAACGACGCGATCGGCGACACGTTCCCGCTTCGAGAACCCGCGCTGCGCCAGTGCCTCGAGGCGAACCCCAGCGCCCGACCCGAGGACGGCTGTCTCGCGTGGGCCGATACCGGCCGTCTCGTCGGGTTCGGGTACGCCGGCTTCCACCGGCTCGAGTTTCCGGAGACCGCGGCGTTCCGTGAACGCGGCCAGATCCAGGCCATCGTCGTCGACGCTGCCGCTCGGCGGCGGGGCATCGGGCGACGGATCGCCGGCCGTCTGGCCGGGCTGGCCCGGGATCGCGGGATCGAACACCTCGGAGCCGGCAGCGGGATGTTCTACCTCTGGGGTGGCATCCCCGAGGGTCTCCCGGACGCCGCCGCATTCAGCGAAGCCATCGGGTTCGAGCTCGGCGATGTCTCATGGGATCTCCGCGGCGACGTCACCGACCTCCGGGTCGATGCGGCGTCCGACGGTCTCCTCCGCGAGCAGGGCCTGACCATCGAGGCAGCGACCGCGGCCGACGTGGCCGCGGCCCTCGCCTTCCTCCTCGCCGAGTTCGGCGGCGAGTGGTGGCACGAGACGAGCTGGTTCCTCGCGGAGGGGGGCGATCCGACGACGCTCCTCCTGCTTCGAGATGCGGACCACCGGATCATCGGGCTGGCCCGGATCCACCGGCCCGACACCCGACCGATCGGGCCACCGCATCTCTGGGCGGCACGGCGCGCGCCGGCGGCTGGCGGCCTCGGCCCGATCGGGATCGCCGGGGCGCGACGCGGCCAGGGACTGGGCCGTGCCCTCCTCGTCGTCGCGCTCGATCGGCTCCGCCGAGCAGGGCTCAGCGACGTCGTCATCGACCTGACGTCGCAGCTCGGGTTTTACGGCGGCCACGGTTTCCGGCCCTGGATGACCTGGCGCGAGGGTGCGGCGCCGGTCGAGCGGGTGCTTGCCGCGACGCATGCCGCCGCACATGAGGACGCTCGATGACCGCCGGTCAGCGCTACTTGGCCCGGACGATCGAGATCCTCGAGTCCATGGCCGCGAGCCAGGCCGAGCCGATCGCCGCCGCCTCGGCAGCCGTCGCGGACGCCATCGCCGGTGGTCACCGCGTCTTCGTCGCCGCGACCAGCCATGTCCTCCACACCGAGCTCTACCTCCGGGCCGGCGGCCTCGCCGCCGTCCACCCGCTCGGCGAGACGCCGGACCTGGCGACGCCGATGCTCCAGCTGTCCGCCGACGTCCTGCGTGGCGACGGCGACTTCCGGCCGGAGCCCGGTGACGTCGTCCTGGTCGGGACGAACGCAGGGACCGACGCGGGGACCGCCCAGGTCGCGCTCGCGGCGCGAGCCGCCGGGTGCCTGGTCGTCGGGCTCACCTGCGTGGCGTACGAGCACTGGCCGGATGTCGTCGTCGAGCATCCCGATGGCGGCAAGCTCGTCGATATCGCCGACATCGTCGTGGATATCGGCGGTGCGATCGGCGACGGGGTGATTGAGCTCGACGGGCTGGACACGGCCGTAGGGCCGACGTCGGGGGTCGCGCTCGCGGCCGCCGCCTGGGCGATCCTCGTCGACGCTGCCGAACGCCTCCTGGACCGCGGCCTGACCCCGATCGTCTACCGGAGCGTCCAGGTCCCGGGCGGCGAGGCGCTCTTCCACGAGCGGAGGGCGGCCTACGAGCGGTCGCGCCGAGGGATCGCCGAGGAAGGCTGACGGGGAACGCCCGGTCGGGAAGCCATCAGCTCGGCGGCGGAAACAGCTCGTCGACGAGGACCGGCCGGCCGCGCCGCTCGGACTCGTAGATCGCACCGACGATCGCGATCCCCCGCCGGCCCTCGCGGGCTCCGACGACGGGCGGCCCGCCACTCGCGACCGCGTCGACGAACGCCCGGATCTCGCGGCCCATCTCGCCATCACCGGTCCGTGGCACCGTCCGGCTCGGCTCACCGGCGATGTCCACGATCAGCTCGTGCCACGTCCGGTAGCGGATCGAGCCCAGCGGGCCGTGGATCTCGAGCTCGAGACGGCCCGGCATCGGCACCGACGGCGCGTCGCTCCGGAGCGGATGCGTCGCCTCGTTGACGAACAGGGAGCCGATCGCCCCGTTGGCGAACGCGAGGACGGCCACTCCGCCGTCCTCCACGTCCGGTATCGAACGGGCGTAGGTCGTCGTGCGGCCGTAGACCTCCACGATTGGGCTGCCGACGAGCCACTCGAGCCGATCCACCAGGTGGACCCCGTCGTGCATCAGCTCACCGCCGCCGGACAGCTCGCGGTCGTAGTACCAGGCCGGCCACGGACGGTGCTCGCCGAACGAGAAGGCATCCTGGGCGAGCATCGGCGTGCCGATCGCGCCGTCGGCGATCAGCCGGTGCGCCTCGATCAGCTCGGCATGGAAGCGATGGGTCAGGCCGAGCATCAGCACGATCCGCGCCTGCTCCGCGGCCGTTGCGATCGCGTCGCAGTCGGCGACCGTCGGAGCCATCGGCTTCTCGAGGAGCAGGTGGACGCCCGCCGCGGCGAGCCGCTCCGCAACTGGCCGGTGCAGGCCGGTCGGGACGCAGACGCTGGCGGCGTCGGGGCGGGCCCCGGCCAGGAGCCCGTCCAGGTCGGTAAAGGCCACCGTACCGAAACGCCCGGCTAGATCGCCCGCGCGGGAGGGCTCCGAATCGACGATCCCCACGAGCTCGACGTCGGGCTGGGCGGCATACGCCGCCGCGTGGTCGGCCCCGACGAATCCCGCCCCGACGACCGCGACCCGGAGCGTCATCGACGCCTCAGCCGACCGCCGTTCGGCCGGCCGCGGTCCCGGCCGCCGTCCCCGGCGCGATCCCCGGCGCGATCCCCGTCGCGGCCCCGGTCGCGATCTCCTCGAGCGCCTCGAGCAATCGGTCGACCTCGGCCGGCGTGTTGTAGTGGACGAGTCCCAGCCGAAGGACGCCACCGCCCTCGAACAGGCCGAGCCGTTCGATCAGTGCCTGGGCATAGAAGTCGCCGTCCCAGGTGAACATGCCCTGCCGGCCGAGCGTCTCGGCCGCCGCGCGCGGTGTCGATCCGTCGATCGTGACGGCCACCGTCGGCGTCCGCTCGGCGATCCGGGCCGGGTCGGCGATGCCATGGACGCGGACGCCCGGGATCGCGGCCAGACCGCGCAGGAGTCGGTCCGCGAGACCCGACTCCCAGTCATGGATCGCCCGCATGCCGGCGACGACACGCTCCCGGCGTCCCGCCGATCCGCCTCCACCTTCCGGCAGCCCGGCGCCGAACCGATCGCCAACCGACGCGAGGTACTCCACGGCGGCGCGTGCGCCGGCGATCCCCTCGAAGTTCTGGGTCCCGGTCTCGAAGCGGTCGTGGGCCGGCCGGACCTTGTAGTCGGGCAGCCGGTCCAGGACGTCGGCGCGACCGTAGAGCGCGCCAAGATGCGGCCCGAACCACTTGTAGACCGAGGTCACGAGGAAGTCCGTGCCGAGCTCGCGGACGTCGATCGGCCCATGCGGCGCGTAATGGACCGCATCGATCCAGGTCAGCGCACCGACCTCGTGGGCTCGGGCGACGATCTCGCGGACCGGGTTGATCGTGCCGACCGCATTCGACGCGTACCCCACCGCGACGAGACGCGTCCGCGGCCCGAGTGCCGCCTCGAGCCCCTCCAGGTCGAGGGTCACGTCGTCGGGATGGATGTCGACGGTGCGGACAACGAGCCCGCGGTCGTCGGCGAGGCGGCGCCACGGCGACACGTTCGCTTCATGGTCGAGGGTCGTGACGACGATCTCGTCGCCGGGCGCGAACGTCGCACCGAGCGCGCGCGACAGGTGGAAGGTCAGGGTCGTCATGTTCGCCCCGAACTTGATCTCGTCGGGTGACGCGGCGCCGACGAAGTCCGCCACTGCTGCGTGCGCGTCGGCCGTCGAGGCGTCACTTCGCTCGCTCGTCGCGAACGCGCCGCCGTCGTTCGCGTTCGAGGTCCGGTAATAGGTCGCGATCGCATCGATCACGCGCTGCGGGACCTGCGTTCCGCCGGGCCCGTCGAAGTACGCGACGGGCCGCTCGTCCTGCTCGAGGGCGAGCGCGGGAAACTCCGCCCGCAGGGCGTCGACGTCGAATGCGGTCACGGATTGGCTCTCCTGGGATCACTGCTGGGTGGTCGGTAGCGAGGGTGCCAGTCCGGCGATCCCCACGAGCGGATCTGCTCCGCGGTGATCGCGACGAGGACGCGCGGCCAGTCGAGAGTCTGCTCGATGTAGGCGAGACCTGCTGCGCCCTCGTGCCGCTCGGCCATCGCCCGGGCGATGTCCAGGGTGCGTCCGGTCAGGGGCCCGGGACCGGCGGCGATCTTCGCCCGGCCCCGAACCTGGATGCGGCGATCCGGATCGTCGGGATCGACGACCGACAAGCCGACCCGCGGGTCACGTCCGAGGTTGGCGACGTACATGGCCGCCGCCCGGGCGACGATCCACGCGGTCGATCCGTCCCACTCGAGCCAGACGGGCACGATGGCCGGATATCCGTCCCGATCGAGCGTCGCGAGGCGGGCCGGGACAGGCAGCCGGAGGAGTGCGTCGATCTCGTCGGCGGTCAGGCCGCCCGACGTAACATCGCTCACGTTATCGACTCGGGGACGGCGAGTCGGTCGATCCTGGCGAGGGCCGTCTGGATGTGATCGCGCGCGCCCTCGAGGATCGGCGCCAGGTGACCGGCGAGCAATCGTGAGGGATCGAGGGCCGCCAGGCGCTCGACGCTCCGGAGCGCCAGTCGAAGGTCACAGTCCCAGGTGTCCTGGAGCAGGATCCGGCCCCGCGGGAAGAGCGCGTCGCCGCTGAACGCGGTCAGCGCGCCGTCGATCTCGCCGACAAAGGCGAGGTGGCC
This sequence comes from Candidatus Limnocylindrales bacterium, assembly GCA_038214255.1. Lineage (GTDB taxonomy): Bacteria > Chloroflexota > Limnocylindria > Limnocylindrales > CSP1-4 > SPCO01. Next base: position 7,674 of record JBBQRZ010000009.1, on the reverse strand, counting down.
CGCGGCGTGTCCCTCGGTGGGCACGATCTCGAGCCGGATCGAACCGAGCTCGATCGTGGCGCCGGGCTCGAGGACCAGGTCGATCGCACACGGCTCGAGGCGGTAGTCGGGCGGGTAGATGCCGGCGCGCCGGGCACGGTCGACGCAGGTCGCCTCCTCGTCGGCCGTCTCGAGCCAGCCGGCGACGGATCTCGACGCGCCGATCGCGATCGCCGGCAGGCGGCGACGCCAGGCCGACGCTCCGCCCGCGTGGTCGGCGTGGCCGTGGGTCAGGAGGACCCAGCGGATCTCGTCTGGCGCGAGGCCGCCCGTGCGAACCTCGGCCAGGATCCGCTCGACGCTCCGACCCGCGCCGGCATCGATGCACGCGAGGCCCTCGCCCGTATCGACGAGATAGACCTGGGAATCGAGCGGGTCCGAGGTCGCCAGATCCGGCTCGCCGCTCCCGACGAGATGGATCCGCTCGGTCAACTGCACGGCGGCAACGCTACGAGCGCCCTCCGTAGACTGTCAACCAATGTTCCCACCGTCACCGGCCCCACGATTCGCGTCCGGGACGTGCGTTTCGGACGGCCAGGACCACGCTCGGAAGGTTCGTGTCCACGAGGTCGATCCCGAGCTCGAGGCATGCCCGGATCCCGGCCGCGTCGTCGACCGTTCCAGCGGCGACGAGCAGGCCCGCGGCGTGCAGCCGCGCCACGGATCCGGCGGTCAGCCAGTCGATCGGGACGTTGACCGCACGCGCTCCAGCAGCGGCGGCGAGCTCGTATGGATCGGTTTCCGGCTCGTCGCGATCGAAGATCCGCATCCGCGGGATCGCCGGCGCGACCGCAGCCGCCTCGAGCAACTCCTCCGCCGAGAAGGAGCAGATCGAAGCCCCGCTCCAGCCCGGGATCCCCGCGATGGCCCGGGCGATCGCACCGCCGCTTCTCGGTCCTTTCGCCTCGATCGTGGCTCCAAGGCCGGGCCGTTCGACCAGCCAGGCAAGGAACCCATCGAGCGTCGGGATCCGCTCGCCCCGGAACTCCCGACCGAACCATGTCCCGGCGTCGAGCCGGAGCAGCTCGCCGCTCGACCGGTCCGCGAACGGCCCGGCGCCGTCGGTCGTCCGGTCGAGCTCGTCGTCGTGGAAGACGAGCGCGACGCCATCGGCGGCCAGCCGAACGTCGAGCTCCAGGTAGTCGACGCCGGCTGCCGCGGCGAGGTCGAAACCGGCGAACGTGTTCTCGGGCGCCTCGCCCGCCGCGCCGCGGTGCCCACCGATCCGCAGCCCGACCCCGGGCGTGGTCCAGTCCATCGTCAGCCCACGGCCGGCGCGACGGCATGGACGATGACCGGCCGGTGACGGTCGCACAGGCGATCCTCTTCGCCCATCGCGGCGCCTCCGGCTACCGGCCGGAGAACACGCTGGCGGCCTTTGCCCTTGCCCTGGAGCAGGGCGCTACCGGCATCGAGTCGGATACATGGCTGAGTGCCGACCGTGTGCCGATGCTCGTCCACGACCAGACGATCCGTCCGGCCGGCCGCCGGATCTTCGTCACCCGGCGTTCCGCAGACGAGCTCGCGCGATTCGGCGTCCCACGCCTCGCCGATCTCTACGCCACCCTCGGTAGCGCGTTCGAGCTGTCGCTCGACCTGGAGCATCCGCCCGTCGCGCTTCCGATGCTCGACGTCGCGACGGCGGCCGGCGCCGTCGGACGGCTGTGGGCCTGCCATGACGACCTCGGCCTCCTCGGCGAGCTCCGCGGGCAGTCCCGCGAGGTGCGCCTCGTTTGCTCGACCCGGCCGCGCCGGATTCCGGGCGGGGTAGCCGGGATCGGCGCGTTGCTCGAGCGTCTCGCCGCGATCCCCGCCGATGCGCTCAACATGCACTGGCACGACTGGACGCCGCGCCACGTCGCGGCAACCCACGAAGCCGGCCTGCGAGCATTCGGGTGGGACGCCCAATCCGAGGCCGCGGTGGAGCGACTGATCGGCCTCGGGATCGATGGGCTGTATGCCGATCATCCGGATCTCCTCGTCGCGCGGGCGGGCTCGGCGTTCGCAAGGTTCTCACCGCGGTCGCCGTCCGCGCCGCCACCGCGTCCGAGCTGAATGGACGAGGCCCCGGCGCCGCCGGGGCCTCGCGTCACGGATCCGCGACGAACGCCTACGGACCGTTGGTGTCGATCTCTCCCTGGATCTGCTTCGCGAGGTCGCCGAGGGCCTTCTCCGACGTCGCAGATCCGGTCAGGACGCTGTCGAGCGCCGAGTCGAGGCCGTCGTGGAGCTCGGACCACTGCGAGATCATCGGGTTGGTCCAGGTCTTGGGGAAGTTGGCGATGTCGAGGAACGTCTTGAAGTGGGGGACCGCGGTCAGGGTCGGATCGGCCGTCAACGACTTGAGCTGAGGGACGCTGGCGTTCTGGATCGCCATCTTGCGGGACGGGTCGGCCGTCATCAGGTACATCCCGAACTTCGCTGCCGAATCCGCGTCCTTGGAGCCCTTCGGGATGAAGAACGCATTGCCGTTGACGAAGCCGGCGCCGTACATGTCCGGGAGGTCGGTCGGGAACGGCGCGGTCTCGTACTTCAGGGTCGGGGCGAAGTTCGGGGCGTAGGCCGCGCCGGGGACCCACTCACCGAACAGGCCCATCGCGACCTTGCCCGTGTAGAAGAGGTCCTCGTCCTCGGAGCCCTTGCCGGCGATCAGATCCGTCAGCACGCCCTTCTTGTCGTACTCGTCGTGCCACTTCTTGTACCAGTTGAAGAACGCGACGCACTCGGCGCTGTTGACCGTGACCTTCTTGGCCGCGTCGTCGTAGTAGTTGCACCCGAACAGCCCGGCGAGCTCGGTCAGGTTCTTGCCAGGATAGTCGGGGATGAAGCCGGCTCGGGCCATGCTTCCGTCAGCGTTGTACTTGGTCAGCTTCTTGGCCATGTCCCAGAGCTCGGTCAGCGTCTTGGGCGGCTTCGCCGGGTCGAGCCCGGCCTCCGTGAACGCGTCCGTGTTCCAGAAGAAGCCCCACGTGTCCTGGAGGAACGGCAGCCCAAAGAGCTTGCCCTGGTACGTCATCCAGGCGAGCGAGGCCGGGAGGATGTCGCTCGTGTCGGCCCCGATCTTGGTCAGGAGGTCGTCCATCGGCAGGATCACGCTGTCGTGGGCGAAGCCCGGAATGGGCAGGTTGTTGCACGTGATGACCATGTCCGGCGGCGCACCTCCGGCGACAGCGGCCGCGATCTGCTCCGGATTGATCGAGCCGCTGATCCCGCGGACCTGGATCGCCGGGTTGGCCTTGTTCCAGTCCTGGATGATCGACTCCATCGCCGTCACCTCGCCCTCGCCCGACCAGCAGTAGCGCAGGACGATGTTGCTGACGGTCGTGGCCGCCTGGCTCGCGCCGGTCGATGGCGCGGCCGACGGCCCGGTGCCGCTCGATGCGGACGGGCTCGCCGTCGGCGCGCCGCAGGCGGTCGAAATCAAGGCGATGAGGGCGACGATCGTCGCCGGTCTCCCAAGCTTCATGGGTACGCTCCTCCTAGTGACCTTCATGTCAACCGACGGACCTGGGTCGGCCCCCTCGTGCGAGCTGGCGATGACGGATCGGTCGGCCTCCTTTCAGCCTTTGATCCCCGTGAGGTTGATGCCTTCGATGAACTTCCGCTGCGCCAGGAAGTAAAGGACGACGAGCGGCGCGGAGATGACGACCGAGGCCGCCATCGACAGCGGCCAGTCGGTCTTGTGGGAGGACTGGAACGTCTGGATCGCCACGGACAGCGGATACAGGTCGGGGTTGTTGAGGTAGATGATCGGGCCGAAAAAGTCGCCCCATTTGTCGATGAACGTGAACAGGGCGACCGTGATCAGCGCCGGCACCGACAGCGGCAGGATGATCCGGACCAGGATCTGGAACTCGCTCGCGCCGTCGATCCGGGCGGCGCCGGAGAGTTCCTCGGGGATCCCCCGGAAGAACTGCCGGAGCAGGAAGATGAAAAAGGGATTGCCAAGAAAGGTCGGCACCAAGAGCGGCAGGAACGTCCCGACCCAGCCGAGCTTGGCGTAGATCACGTAGAGCGGGATGAAGGTCACTTGGCCCGGAAGCATCATCGTCGCCAGCAGGACGACGAAGAGGATGTCGCGGCCGGGCCAGGTGATCCGGGCGAAGCCGTAGGCGACGACGCTGCACGACAGGACCGAACCGATGACCGCCGGCACGGCATACACGAGGCTGTTGCGCAGCGCCAGCGGGAAGTTGATCTGGGTGAGCGCCTTGGGGAAGTTCTCCCAGACGAACGGCGACGGGATGAGGGTCGGTGGGCTGGCGATCGCCTGCGGACCGGTCTTCAGCGACGTCGCGATCATCCACAGCAAGGGCAGCAGATAGACCGCCCCAAGGCCGAACAGCGCGACATACGCGCCGAGCTTCCAGCCGCCCAGCCAGCGCCGCCGCGACCGCCCGTCCCCCTGGACCACCGACGCCGTCACCGGTCACTCGCGTAGTAGACCCGCCGCCGGGACGCCCAGAGCATCAGGACGGTGAACCCGAGGATGACGAGGAGGAGGATCCAGGCGAGCGCCGAGGCATAGCCCAGCCGGAAATAGCGGAACGCGTTGTTTTAGAGGTGGAGGCCGTAGAACAGCAGCGAGTTCTGGAGCCCACCGATCGCCCCACTGCCGCGGCTCGTCGTCCCCTCGCTGATGACATACGCCTGGGTGAAGTACTGGAAGATCGCGATCGCGCCGGTGATCAGGTTGAACAGGATGGCCGGGCTGATCATCGGGATGGTGACGTGGCGGATCTTGCCGAAGCGGCCGGCTCCATCGACGTCGGCCGCGTCATAGAGGTCGCGCGAGACGCCTTGCAGCGCGCCGAGGTAGATCACCACAACGTCGCCCACGCCCCAGACCGTCATGAGGATGATCCCGGGTTTCGTCCAGTCCGCGTCGAAGAACCACTTCGGCTGGGGCAGGCCGACGAACCCCAGGACCTGGTTGACCAGCCCGTACTGCGGGTTCAGCAGCCAGATCCAGAGGATCGCGACGGCGACCGTCGGGACCACGACCGGCAGGTAGAAGATCGTCCGGAAGATCGAGATCCCCCGGATCCCCTTCACATTCAGCAGCAGCGCGATCGCGAGGGCCGAGAGAACGGACAGTGGCAGCCCGATCAGCGCGAGGTAGAGGGTATTGCCGAGGGATTTCCAGAACAGCGGATCGGAGCCGAGCCGGGCGTAGTTGTCGAGGCCCACCCAGCGCGGTGCCTCGAGGATCTTGAAGTCGGTGAAGCTGTAGTACAGCGACGCCAGCGCCGGATACAAGTAGAAGGCGACAAAGCCGACAAGCCAGGGCGAGATGAACAAGAGCCCGGCGACGAGATTGCGCCGGGTGCCCGGGTTCGGACCACGGCGGGTTCGGCCGGCGCGGCCGGGTCGGGCGACGCCAGCGAGTCCGTCGCGCCCTGCGAGCAGGCCGGTCATCGAGGCGGCCGACGGGTGCGGCAGTCAGCGCAACGGGACATCAGGGTCGCGATCCACCTCGAGCCATCACGGTCATGCGCCTCGCTCGCTACGCTGGGGTGCGTGTTGGTGAACTGTCGACCGTTGACTGCCTCGCGCCATCATACCGGCGGCGCATTGCCTCGATCCCGCCTGACAGCTCGCCGATGACCCGTTCACGACCCGCCCGGTCGCGGTCGCCGCGGGCCGCCCATCGGGGGCCGGTCATGCCGGATCTCGCCGCCGAGCTGGCGGTCGCCGTGACCACCGCCGAGGCGGCCGGGAGCCTGCTGCTCGAGGCCTTCGGCCGGCCGGCGCCCGAGCGCCGGAAGGGACGCCATGACGTGGTCACGGCCCTCGACCACCTGTCGGAGCGGCTGATCATGGACCGCCTCGCCGACGCGTTTCCGGCCGACTGGCGGCTCGGCGAGGAGACCGGCCGGTCGAAGCGACCGCACGGTGGCGGGTCGGGGCGGACGTGGATCGTCGACCCACTCGACGGCACGATCAACTATGCCGCGGGGCTCCCGATCTGGTGCGTCAGCATCGCGCTCGCCATCGGCCCGGACGTGGTCCTCGGCGTCATCCGCGACGCTATTCACGACGCGACGTTTGCCGCGATCCTCGGCAGCGGGGCCCGGCGCGTCCCTGACGACGCGCCGCTCGCCCTGCGGCGATTGCGACGCGCCACCGACGCGGTCGTCGTCGCGGACCCGGGTGACGCGTCGGACCCGCTGGCGGATGCCAGGATCCGGGCGCTCCGACCCGAGGTCCGGGCGATCCGAGTCCTCGGCAGCATCGCCTGGAGCCTGACCGCGCTCGCGACCGGCCGCCTCGACGGCGTCCTCCAGGTCCGGGGATTGCAGGCGGTCGATGTCGCCGCGGCGGGCCTCATCGCCAGCGAGGCCGGCGCGCGGGTGACGGCGGCCGACGGCCGCCCATGGATCGACGTCGCGGATCCGGCGACCGGACGCGGGATCGCCGCGGGCCGGCCGTCCGTTCACCGTCGGCTCGTCGGCCACGGCTGAGGCACGCCGCCGATCGACGATCAAGAGGACGCCTGCTCCTCGAAATAGGCAGCGACCTTGTCCCTCGCCTCATCGACGTGCCGCTCGAGGGCGCGGGCCGCCTGGTCGGGATCGCCGGACCGGATGGCGGCCACGAGCTCCTCGTGCTGGGCGGTCACTCCGTCGAGCGAGGAGTACGGAAGCTCGTCGTAGTCGATCAGGGTCTGGAGCGCCGGCACAGACCGGACAAAAATGTCATGGAGCCGCCCGTTACCCGACAGTCCGGTCAGACGCTCGTGGAAGCCGAGATCCGCCCGGCGGACGGCCCGGATGTCGCCCGCTCGCGCGGCCGCCCTGATCTCCTCGATCGCGGCATCGAGAGCCGCCAGGTCCGCCAGCTCGCCACGGCGTGCGATCAGCCATGCCGCGCGGCCTTCGATCGCGGTGCGGACATCGTAGATCTCGCGCACGTCCGCCCGGCTGAGGGTCACGACGAATGCGCCGCGGCGAGGCTCCTCCTGGATCAGTCCTTCCGCGGCCAGGGCCTTGAACGCCTCGCGAACGGTCCCCCGGCTGATTCCCAGCCGACGCGCGAGCTTCGCCTCGACCAGGTGCGTCCCGCGCCGCAGTCCTCCCGTCAGGATCTGCTCGCGGATCAGGGTCGAGGCGTCCTCCGCCAGCTTCCGAGGGGCGACGAGCGGCGCGAAGACGGGAAGTCCCGGGTCCTCGCCGAGGTCGCGATCGTCGGCGCCGACTCGAGGCGCGGGCGCGGATCGGGTGACGGGCTGTCGGGCCATCCGTCGTGCCTTGTGTCGCCTCGTCCTGGACCGGGGCTGCCGGCCCGCGGGCGATGGTCGACAGTCTACCAGCGACGAAGGGGCGATTCGGAGACTGGTCGTCAGGAAGTCCTCGACCCCAGCCGGTGTGGGGGCTGGCTGGCGAGGAAGGATTCGAACCTTCGATCTCCTGATCCAGAGTAAGTTCCCCGAATCAGGCCTCGCGAGCACCGTTTTGAGCGTGCGGCAGGCCGCCGTCGGTCGCCGAATCGGGGTGAGTCAGATGTGCGTAACGTCGAGGACGCCTTCTGCTCGTGGGAAGGTGCGATCGACGACGGCGGGTGGCTCAGAGTCAGGTTGCCGCGATGGCCTCTTGTGCAGGTGCCCCCGCCGTCCGAGATCGCGGGCCGGCCGTG
>JBBQRZ010000008.1:0-103051 GCA_038214255.1 Candidatus Limnocylindrales bacterium | reverse complement strand
TCAGAGCGCTCGCATCCGGTTATTGCGGGGGTTGTGCTCGACCTCGGCGAGCCCGAGCGCCTCGAGCACCGGTGGGACGTAGTTCCCGAACCGGCCGCGCAGGCCCTTCTTGAAGCCGTACCAGCCTCGGACGGGGTTGTCGGCTGATCGACCCCACGCCTCGACCGTGTCCGGCTTGGCCTCCTTCTGCTCGTCGGCCACGCCCAATGGCATCCAGTCGCCGTTCTGCTTGAGCATCGCGTGCAGGTCGTCGATGCAACGCAAGTGGTACCGCAGCTCCGTGGCGCCGACCTGCACGACGAGCGCTGGCGGATCTGCGTCGGGATCACGGTAGGCCTCGTACTCGGACGTCCCCGGTGGGGTCGTCAGGACCCACGGATCGTTCGGTGTTCCGGAGCCTTCGACGTTACTGGCTGCCATGGTCCCTCCTTGATGTCGCGCATCGATCTGGCTGAAAAGGACGGTACGAGATGAAGACTGACATCTCTTGTCATGCATTCGGAATCGCGCGAAACTGGTCGTCATGCGTGCTGGACGACTGCTCACCCTCGTGTTGATCCTCCAGCAGGAAGGTCGCCTCACCGCGGCCGAGCTCGCCGAACGACTGGAGGTCACGGAGCGGACCGTGTTGCGCGACATCGAGGCGCTCTCGAGCGCCGGCGTTCCCGTCTATGCGACCCGTGGACCAGGCGGTGGATTCCAGCTCCTCGAGGGGTATACGCCTGAGCTGACCAGCCCGGCCCAATGGCGACCGAGGGAGCGGCCGCCGGGCAGGCCACGACGCGCAACCGTGCGTATCTCGCCCGAAGGCCGACGACTCGCGGCGCTCCTCGGTCGCCTCCAGCCACTCCGTATCAAACGCGATGTCCCATCCGACAAGCACGGCTGGCTCTATGCGACGTTCCGCCTCGGTTCCCTGGAAGGGTCCACCATCGACGTGCTGTCGCTGGGACCACATGTCGAGGTCGTCGAGCCCCCCGAACTCCGCGACGCGGTTGCCGACTGGGCCGGACGCACCGATCGCATCTATCGCCGATCGAGTGCCCAATGCGCTCGTCGGCATCTGCGCTGACGCCGCCAACCTGTTCAGCCTCGGTCTGGATCGCCTCTTGCGTGGGCCGTAGCCTGTCGGGAAATCAGCTTCGCGGGGATGTGCTCGCGGAGTTCATGTTCTCTCGGCTCGACGATCGAGCCGATATGTCTGCTAACGCTAGCTGCCGGGCCGCCTGTATTTGACCGACTGCGCCTTGTCGAGCGCCGCCAGCGCGTCCTCGAAGGTCAGGCGGACGGTCGTCTGGAACGAGCTCAGCGCTCCGCCCGCGCCGATCGCGACAGCGACGGCGGCCATCGACACGTTATCGGGCGCCTCCCAGAGGTTGTATCCGTCGTGCTCTCCGAACGCGTACTAGAAGCCGTGCAGTTTGCCGCTGACCGACTCGATGTACTCCTGCGCGGCGACGCGCCGATCCTCCGGCTTCTTGATGAGCCGGGCCCAGGTTTCCGGTGTGTAGCTGAACCGTGTCAGATAGAGCGGCATGATCTCTCCTTTCTCTACCGGGAGGTTTGATCTTCGGCCAGGAGTCCTCGGACCGGAGCGAATTGCCGCGGGACGGTCGCCCATGACGCTTCGAACGATACCGACGCCGCGACGGCCGGGAGGATGGCGCCAGGCGGCCGCAGCCACGCGACCGCGAAGCCGTGTGCAGCCGCGCCTGCCGCATCCCAGCCGTTCGCCGTCACGAAGCCGATTCGGTCCGGCGCCAAGCCGAACCGGTCGACCGCGAGCTGGTAGACAGCCGGGTGCGGCTTGTAGGCGCGCGCGGCGTCCGCAGACAGGAGGGCTTCGAACCGTCCGCGGATCCCCGCCGATCGGACGCTCGCCTCGATCATCGCTGCTGAACCGTTCGACAGCACGGCGAGCGGCATTCCGGCACGACGCAGCTCCGCGACGCCTTCCACCGCTCCCGCCCTCGCTGGAAGGTCGAGAAATGCCGGTCGCACCGCGTCGCGCGCCTCCGGATCAGGATCGACGCCAAGCTCCGCGCACGCCACGTCAAGCGCGTCCCGCGTCACGAGCTCGAAATCTGCCCATCGGCCCATCGCTGTCCGGAGCCAGGACGCCTCGATCTGCCGGGCTCGCCAGCGGGCCGCAAGCGGTTCGCCACGACCGGGGGCCAACCGTTCGCAGGCGACGTCAAGGGGAGCCAGGTCGACGAGCGTTCCGTACAGATCGAAGCAGACCACTCCGACCCGCCGGGGCTCTGCGGGCTGCGTCAAGCCGGTGTCTCGGCGCCGGAACTATCGATCCCCGCTCGGAGCTCGGCGACCGCCTGACGCGCCTCCTCAACCGACCCCTCATCCTCGATGGTGCTGATGTCTCCAGGGTCGAGCCCGGCAACAACGGCCTTGAGGACCCGCCGCATGATCTTGCCGCTCCGCGTCTTCGGCAACAGGTCGACGAACGTCACCTCCCCGATCACCGCGACAGGCCCGAGCTCGTCCCGAACCGTGGCGAGCAGCTCGCGCCGAAGGTCATCCGACGGCGCGTGCCCGATGCGCAGGACGACAAACGCGGCGATGATCTCCCCGCGCAGCTCGTCCGCGCGACCCGTCGCCCCGGCTTCCGCGACCGCCGGGTGGCGGAGAAAGGCCGTCTCGACTTCGATCGTGCCGATCCGGTGGCCGGCGATCTTGATGATCTCGTCGGCGCGGCCCGCAAACCAGATATAGCCATCGTCGTCGATGTGCGCGGCGTCGCCCGAGTAGTACGCGCCCGGGATGCGGCCCCAGTAATCCGCGGCGTAGCGCTCTGGGTCGTTCCAGATCGTCGGCGTCAGACCAGGGAAGGGCCGCCGGATGACCATGATCCCCTTCTCGTTCCGGTCGAGCGGCCTGCCGTCAGCCGCCACGACGGCCGCATCGATCCCGGCCAGGGGGATCCCGGACGAACCCGGCTTGATCGGCAGCAAGGCGATCCCGTAGGGATTGCCGAAGATGGGGCCGCCCGTCTCGGTCTGCCACATATGATCGATGACGGGGATCCGGTCGTCGAAGACGCGCCGCTGGAGCCACTCCCACGCCGGCGCGTTCAGCACCTCGCCGGCCGAGACGACGCGCTCGAGGCGGGACAGGTCGTGCCGCCGGGCGACCTCTTCGCCGTACCGCATGAAGGCGCGGACGGCGGTGGGCGAGGTGAACAGCCCGGTCACACCGAGCTCCTCGACGAGCCCCCAGAATCGCTCCGGGCCAGGCTGATCCAGGGCGCCCTCATAGGCGACCGTGGTCGCGCCCATGATGAGCGGCGCGTAGACGATGTAGCTGTGTCCGACGATCCAGCCGATGTCCGAGGTCGACCACCACATTTCGCCGGGACGAAGGCCGAACACCCAGCGAGCCATGGCGACGATGTGGACCTGATAGCCGCCATGGGTGTGGACGGCGAGCTTCGGCGTCGCCGTCGTCCCGCTCGTCGCGAGGATGAATGCGGGCTCGTTCGCCTCCATCTCCACGTGACCGCTGTCGTGCCCCGCGGCGCGCTCGAGGAACTGGGGCCAGTCGAGGTCGCGCGGACGGTTCAGCGGCGCTCGACCCGGCTCGCGCTCGAGGACGACCACGTGCTCGACAGCGCCGGAATCGCCGGCCAGGGCGGCGTCGACAATCGGCTTGAGCTCCGTCGCCCGGCCCTTTCGGTAGGTCACGTCGGCAGTCAGGACGAGTCGTGACCCGCTGGCGCGGATGCGATCACCGAGCGCGCCGTGCCCGAAACCCGCGAAGACGATCGAGTGGATGGCCCCGATTCGGACGATCGCGAGCATCGCCACGATCGCCTCCTGGCAGGTGGGCAGGTAGAGCGTGACCCGGTCACCTCGCCGGATGCCGAGACCACGCAGGGCGGCAGCGACGCGCTCCACCTCGGTCAGCAGGCCGCGATACGTCAGATCGTGGCGGTCGCCTCGCTCATTGACAGCGATGAGCGCCAACCGTTCGCCGTCGCCGTCCGCGACATGACGGTCGAGAGCGTTGTGGGCGAGGTTCGTCCGGCCCCCGACGAACCAGCGGAAGCTCGGCGGATCCGACTCGAAGACACGGTCCCAGCGCCGGAACCACGGGAGCGCTTCCGCGGCCCGACCCCAGAACGCCTCGGGGTCGGCAGCGGCTGCAGCCAGCCACTCCTCGACCGCCGGCGGAAAGCGCCGTGCTTCAGTCATGACCATCCGTGATCGTACACCCCGACCCCACGGCTCCCGGTCGGGATTCCTCGCCGGCGCTCCCGCGCCCGGTCGGAGGGCGTGCTAAGGCGGGGCGCCCGAGCTCCGGTCAACTTTGAGGCGTTGTCCACTCCCGCATGCGCCCATCGTCCGATGGCCCGGTGAACCGTCGTGCCTACCGTCGATCCCAGATCGGTCGAGCGGATCCGCGCCCAACAACGCGAGAACGGATCGACCGACGGGAGGAACGCGTCATGTTCATGTCGATCCAATCGCCCGAGCGCCCGATCAACCCCGTCGACGTCGTGCTTCGACTGGCTGTCGTCGGTTTGACGCTATCGACCGCCTACATCCACTTCACCCTCGGCGGCTTGCTCTTCCTGACCAACGCGGCCGGGTATGCGGCCCTCGCCGCGGCCATGGTCGTGCCGCTGGGGATCGCGTCACGCCTTCGCTGGCTCATCCGGCCGGCCCTCGCTGGCTTCGCGGCCACGACGATCGTCGGCTACTTGATCATGGGTCCCTACTTCACCCTCGGGTTCATCGCCAAGGGCATCGAAGTGAGCCTCATCGCCGTGCTCGTCATCGAGATGTTCCGCTTCGACGGTGGCCCGCTGGCGATCGCCCGCCGGTTCCTGGCCGAGGCGGCTCGGATCTCGAGGCTGACGTCCCGGCCGACCGCCGCCTGATCACGTTCCGCCGCGGGGCCGACGCCCGCCCCTGAATATCGGAAACCCCGGGCGTACGCCCGGGGTTTCTCCGTTGAGCCTCGCTGTCGGCTTCAGCGCCGTCAGCGACCGATCAGCGTGATGCCGATCATCCGGTGGTAGTGCGAGTAGAACGTGTCATGGTGGATGACCTGCCCGCCAGCCCCCCGGACGGTCCGGGTCACCGCGACGTCCATGCCATCGACCGCCCACTCGATCTGCTCACGGTGCCCCTTCGGCAGGGTCGAGGTGTACTTGATGGTCTCGAACCCGCGGGTGACGTTGGCGACGCTCGGCCTCGACCACGAAACGGTTCGGCCGTTCGGCACGCTCCACAGCTCGAACGTCACGATCCCGGGCCCCACGTAGCTCTTGATCAGGATCGGAAATCGCGTGTCGTTGCGGAACCGCATGGTCTGGGATCCCGATACAGTCGCGTCGAGCCCGAGGGGATAGCGCTTGATGTAGTACCAATGCGGCGAGCGGGTCAGGATCTCGAACCCGCCGCGGGCCGCGGCGTTGAAGAGCGTCGTCGAGGCCGCGCAGATCCCGCCGGCGAGCGCCTTTCCCTCGACCGAATGCCCGCCGACGATCGCCCCGCCCAGTCGATAGCCCGTCCGGAAGCTCACCTCGCCGAGGCTCCTCCAGAAGTCGAACACCTGGCCGGGCCGGACGACGACGCCATTCAAGCGGCGAGCCGGGGTCGTGATGTTCGCGCCCATCCCGTTGTGGGGAGCGACCTGGTAGTACGTCGTCCAGGCACCTACCCGCAGCATGAGCGGGGCCTTCCGGGTCGCCTGCTCGGTCGTAAGCTTCGGGGCCACGATCATCGTCCTGACATGGATCGGCGCGCCGCCATCGGGTCCGGCCGCTCGCCGCGACAGCGCCGCCACCACCGCGTGGGCGGTCGCGTTGACGTCGAGCGCCCGACCAAGGTGCGAGGCGCTGACGCCGAGCGTATGACCGGATCGGTCGCGCAGGAATCGCGCCTCCCCGGCGGGGCGCGCGACGTCCCGTTTGACCGTCTTGAACGCGGTCGCGACGCGGCTCGGATCGATGACCGGCGCATATCCGAGACCCGTGCCGGCAAAGCCGATCCACGTTCGGATGCGGGCGGCTGTGATCTTCCAGCGGTCGGAACCCTTGACGAGAACGAGCTGGGCCGCGATCCGTTGCGCTGCGACCTGGGCCCGTGCGGCGTCCTCGTCGCCGGTCGCCGACGGGAGACTGACGGAGTCGGCCCTGACGTCGATCGAGGTGGGGGCGGCGCGATCGACCAGCGCGGCCTCGATCTCGTGCAACGCGCGGTCGACCTCGATCCGAACGCCGGGCACCGACGGGACGGCCGCGTACCCGGACCGGCCCACCGTCACCCGGGCATCCTGCGGTGCGAGGTAGGCGCGCGCGGCGATGGCGTCGAGCACGGCAGCCAGGCGATCGCGGTCGTAGCCGATGAGGGCCGGCATCGTGACGGGCTCGACCCGGAGGCGGAGCGCGGCGAGCCCCTCCTCGAACCAGGTCCCACCCCGGCCCACCCCGGCCGCACGGGCAACCATCCCGTCGACGTCGACCCGTCGCCCGACCTCCGCGAACGAGACCTTCGTACTGCCGACGCTCGAGCGGACCGTGACGCTCCCCTGCTCGAGCCGACCGAAGGCCCCGGCGAGGAGGCTCCGAGCGTCCGCCTGGGTGAGGCCGCTCACGTCAACGCCGTCGATCCGGACCCCCGGCAGGATGCGGCCCGCGTAGGCCTGGCCGACGCCGTACAGGGCGCCCAGCACGAGCAGCAGGCCGAGGACAGTGCCGATGACGAACGCTCGCGCCCCGCGCCCGGGTCGGGCGATATGCAGGACCCGAAGGATCGCTGCCGGTCGCGACGTGACGGCCATTCGGTGGTCACCCCCGTTGAATTGGAGCGAGAGACTACCCCGGCCGCGCCGCGATGGGAAGAGGACGGATGGCTAGGCGCTGAACGTGTCGCAGTCGGCCGGGTTCCCCGACGTATAGCCGGTCGTGAACCACTGGACGCGCTGCGTGGCCGAACCGTGGGTCCACGACTCGGGGTCGATCCGACCCTGGGTCGCCTGCTGGATCCGGTCGTCGCCGACCGCCGCAGCGGCACTCAGCGCCTCGTCGATGTCGCCGGGTTCGAGATCCGCTACGTCCGCATGGGCCCACACGCCGGCCAGGCAATCGGCCTGGAGCTCGGTGCGGATCGAGAGGTCGTTCTGGAGGGATGGGTCCTGGGCGACCTGCTGCTGGACCCGCTCGGTGACGCCCTGGACCGTCTGGACGTGATGACCGAACTCGTGGGCGATGACGTAGGCCATCGCGAAGTCGCCCCCCTTGGCCCCGAACCGCGACTTGAGCTCATCGAAGAAGCCGAGGTCGAGGTAGACCTTCTGGTCGGCCGGACAGTAGAACGGCCCGGTCGCGGCCGACGCCGGCCCGCACGCCGACTGTGTCGACGAGTTGAACAGGACGAGCTTGGTCACCGGGTACTCCTTGCCCGATCGGCGGAACGTCTCGCCCCAGAAGGCCTGGACGTTGCTGACGACGTAGGAAACGAACTGATCCGTATCGCCCTGCGGCTGGAGCGTTCCCGCCGGTCCGCCGCCTCCACCCGGCTGCAGGCCACCGAGGCTCCCGTCCGTGCCGCCCAGGACGCCACTGAGCACGACGAAGGCGATGATCGCGATGATGACCAGGCCGCTCAGGCCACCCTTGGCGCCGCCGGGGATCGGGATCGGGATCCCCCCGCCACCGCCAAGGCTGCCGCCGAAGCCGCCGCCGGCTCCCGGCGCGCCGCGCCGATCCTCGATCTGGTCGAAGCCCGTGTTGCGCTTCCATTTCATCGCAGGTCAGGCCTTTCCACACATGTCCCGAGCAGCGTAGCCCCATGCGGTCCGGGCCGGGCATCGCACGGCCGACCCCGGCCATTGCAGCGGCATCGCGCGAACGACCGGGCGAGGGGTCAGGCCTGCGTCAGTCGGACGGGCCGAAGAGCAGGGTCAGCCAGCGCTCCAGCGGCGAGACGTCGGTCAGCTCCGAGCCGAGCCGGACGGCAGCGGAGCCCGGCGCATCCGCGGGGAGCGGCGGCGAATCGGGAGCCAGCCTGAACGCGATCTCGCTCCGGCTGCCCAGACCGTAGCCGCGGGCCTGCTGCGAGATGTATTCCGGGCGCCCGATGACGCCGAGCTCGCCCTGGAGCGCGGCCACTTCCTGGCGGAGAGCCACGTTGCCGGTCGCGATGTCCTCGGCCTTGGCGGTGGCGGCCGAGGCCTCCCCGACCTGGCGGGCGAACACGACGACGATCCACGCGGCGAGCAGGATCCCGAGGATCCCGGCCATCCGGCGGCGGGTGAGGCCGGCGATCGACAGCGCCGCGAGGTCGGGGGCGATGGACTGCGGGCCGCCATCCGTGCTTCCGGCGAACGGGTCGAGTTCGTCGTCGCGGCCGGTCGACGGATCGTCGTCGGGCGGTGGGTCGGCGGGCCGGCGGAACATCGCGGGGAGCGTAGCTACCCCTCACTGGCGTGTCAACCCGAATGGCGTGACAGCCAACCTGTCAAACGAACGGCGCAGCGTCGGGCTAGACTGCGAGCCATTCCGAACATCCGTTCGGTCTAGACGGGACATCCGCCATGCGAACCTATGCGCCGTCCGATCCCTCGTCGGTCCTGGCCGGCCTGCTCGCCGAGCCCTCGCTGGCCCGCGGCGTCGTGCACCACGCCGTCATCCCCGCCCGCGAGGCCGACTACGCGTCGATGCCCGAATGGCTCGATCCCCGGATCGTGGCCGGCCTCGAAGGTCGTGGCATCGAGCGCCTGTACACCCACCAGGCCGAGGCGATCGAGGCCGTCCACGCGGGCGAGGATATCGTCGTCGTGACGCCAACGGCCTCGGGCAAGACGTTGTGTTACGCCGTCCCGGCGCTGCAGGCGATCGCGGACGATCCCGACGCTCGCGCCCTGTTCCTGTTCCCGACGAAGGCCCTCGGCCAGGACCAGGTGACGGAGTTCGGCGAGCTCTCGGCGGCGGCCGGCATGACGATCTCGACGTCCACCTACGACGGGGACACCCCGGCGCCCATCCGGTCGGCGATCCGGACCGCCGGGCAGGTCGTCGTGACCAACCCCGACATGCTCCACTCGGCGATCCTGCCGCACCACACGAAGTGGTTCCAGCTCTTCGAGCAACTCCGCCTCATCGTCATCGACGAGCTGCACACCTACCGCGGCGTCTTCGGCGGGCACGTCGCCAACGTCCTGCGCCGGTTGCTCCGCATCTGCGCCCATTACGGCAGCAAGCCGGTGATCGTGTGCTGCTCGGCGACGATCGGGAATCCGGCCGAGCTGGCGAGCCTGCTCACCGGACGACCAACGCGCCTGGTCGACCGCACCGGCGCTCCGGCCGGGAAGCGCCACGTGCTCCTCGTCGATCCGCCGATCCTGCACCCGGAAAGCGGGGCACGCGGGTCGGCCGTGACGCTCGCGCAGCGCTGGGCCCTGCCGTTCCTGCGCGCCGGGCGCCAGACGATCGTCTTCGGTCGGTCGCGGGTCGCGGTCGAGCTGCTGCTGACCGGCTTGCGCGAGGCGCTCCGCGAGAGCCGGGGCCCACGGACCCGCGTGCGCGGGTATCGCGGCGGCTACCTGCCGACCGAGCGCCGGGCCATCGAGCACGGCCTCCGGGACGGCGAGATCCTCGGGGTCGTCGCGACGAACGCCCTCGAGCTGGGCGTCGACATCGGTCGCCTCGACGTCGCGGTCCTGGCCGGCTATCCGGGGTCGCTCGCCGCGACGTGGCAGCAGTTCGGTCGGGCCGGACGGCGCCAGGGCACGAGTATCTCGATCCTGGTGGCATCCGGCGCGCCGTTGGACCAGTACGTCATCCACCACCCCGAGTACCTCCTCGATGGGACCCCCGAGGAGGCTCGCCTCGATCCCGACAACCTCCACGTCCTGCTCGCGCATCTGCGGGCGGCGACCTTCGAGTTGCCGTTCGACCCGGGCGAGGTCTTCGGCCCGGCACCGGCCGACGATCTGCTGGCGTTCCTGGGCGAGGAGGGCCATGTCCGCCAGGCAGGCGACGGCCGCTGGTACTGGTCGAGCGAGAACTTCCCGGCATCCGAGATCTCGTTGCGCACGGCCGCCCCGGAGAACGTCGTGATCATCGACACGACCCCCGACCGCCCGCGGGTCCTCGGCGAGGTGGACCTGTTCAGCGCCCAGGTCCTCGTCCACGAACGGGCGATCTACATCCACGAGTCGGTCCAGTACTACGTCGACCGGCTCGAATGGGGCGAGCGCAAGGCCTACGTCCATCGGATCGACGTCGACCACTACACGTATGCCAACCGGGCGGTCACCCTCAAGCCGCTCGAGGTGTTCGCGGAGGCGGCCGCGACGGGCGGCCATCGCATCCACGGCGAAGTGATGGTCGCGAGCCTCGTGACCCTCTTCAAGAAGCTCAAGTTCCTCACGGATGAGAACGTCGGCTGGGGCCCCATCGACCTGCCCGAGCTCGAGCTCCAGACCACGGCCTACTGGCTGACGGCCGACGGCTCGCGTGACCGATGGCGCCACCGCGAGCTCGACATCGCCCTGCTGGGCGCAGGCCGGGCGATCCAGACCGTCGCCGCGATCCTGCTGATGGTCGACCCCCGGGACCTCGGGCTCGTGTCGCAGGTCCGCTCGCCGCACGCCGAGGAGCCGACGATCTACCTGTACGAGTCGGTGCCGGGCGGGATCGGCCTGTCCGAGCGGCTGTGGGAGCGGCACGACGAGCTCCTGGCTGCCGCGGCCGACCTGATCGCGGCGTGCACGTGCGAGGGCGGCTGCCCGGCATGCACCGGGCCGCGCCTGGAGCCCGACGTCGACGCGCGCGACTTGGCCGGCCGGCTCCTGGCCGAGCTGCGCCGTGGTTCGGCGGTCCCTGCCTGATGCCGGCTCCCGCGGCCCACGCAGCCGACCGTCTCGGCCGACGGCTGGAGCGGTTCCGGGCGGCCCGGACGGATCCTGGCGTTGCCGCCGATCCCCTGCCCTACCGCCGGGCGGATCCCCGCGCCCTGGCAGAGCGACTCGCGTCCGCGGTCGACGGTGAGATCGTGGACACCCAACATGGTCTCCTCGTCCGGGTGGAGCGCCCCAGCCTCGAGCTGCAACTCGATCGGCGGCGGCTCGGGTCGCTGCCCGGACAGCCGCCGCCCGGACCGCCGCTGGTTTGCCTCGACACCGAGACGACGGGCCTGGCCACGGCGGCGGGCACCGTGGCGTTCCTCATCGGACTCGGCTGGTGGGAGGGCGACCGGTTCCGCCAGGCCCAGCTCCTGCTGCCCGACCACCCCGACGAGCCGGCCCTGCTCGACGCGGTCGCGCGCCACATCCCGCCCGACGCCTGGCTCGTGACCTACAACGGCCGCGGGTTCGACTGGCCGCTGCTCGTGACGCGCTATCGACTCGCCGGTCGGCCCGCGCCGCCGCACGCCGGTCACCTGGACCTGCTGCCGACCGTCCGGCGCGTGTTCCGGCACCGCATGGATGACGCCCGCCTGCGCACAGTCGAGCGGATGCTCCTCGGCTCCGTCCGCCACGACGACGTCGACGGCTGGGAGATCCCGGGGCGCTATCTCGGGTTCCTGCGCGGTGGGCCGGCCCAGCCACTCGCCGCCGTCGTCCGCCACAACGACGAAGACGTCCGCTCGCTCGCCCGGCTCCTCGCGCACCTCGAGAAGACGCTCGGCGACCCCCTCGTCCGTGCCCAGGCGCCGCGAGGCGACCTCGCCGGACTCGCGCGGGCCTTTCGGCGCGAGCACCGCCTGGCCGAGGCGATCCAGTGCCTCGACGTGGCGCTCCTGGCCCCGCCGGACGCGCCGGCCTGGCACGACCCGGATGATGAGGTGGCTTTGGCGGCCCCGGCCGCGGCTGAGGCGAGCGTGGCCTACGGCGGCCGCCCGATCCGATCGGACGATGACGATGCGTGGTGGTCGCCGCGACGCCCGGCCGATTTCGGCGGTCCGCCGGGAGCCCGATCCGGCTGGCTCGACCGGCCGACCCGGCGCCAGGCGTTCGAACGACGTTGGGACGAATCCCGGATCGCGGTGGACCGAGCCCACCTGCTGCGACGCCTCGGCCGGATGGCGGAGGCGCTCGAGGCCTGGGATGCGCTGGCCTGCGGCCCAGGTCGCGTCGCGATCGTTGCGGCCGTCGAGGGAGCGAAGCTCCGCGAGCACCGCCTGGGCAACCCGGCTGCCGCCCTGGCGAGCAGCCTGCGCGGCCTCGAGCTCGCCGAGCGACGCCGGCGGCTCGGGCGGCCGGAACCCGATCTCGAAGCCGACCTGCGCCGGCGATTGCGGCGCCTGCGTCTCCGGCTGGACCGTCGGGCGGCACGCCGCCCCGGCCCTCATCCGGCGGGCGGCACCAGCGGCAACCTCGGGTCCAGCGACTCCGAGGGCCAGCGCTCGCGGACCCAGTCGAGCGCCGGGTCGAACGAGCAGGCCATCGTCCGCCGGTCGCCGGTCAGCGCATTGAGGTAATAGGCGTCGTCGGCGTCGGTCGCGGCGAACGGGTGGTAGCCGTCCGGGACGACGACGACCTCCCCATCCCGGACGGCCCAGACCCCGTCGCGCGCCGCTCCCAGCGGGCTGCCGGCCGGCCGGTAGATCCGTTGGATCGCCCAGGCCTCGGGCCGCCGGAACTGGTAGTAGTAGATCTCCTCGAGGACGGCCTCATGCGGCATGTCGTCGACATCGTGCTTGTGCGGCGGCCAGCTCGACCAGTTCCCCGCCGGCGTGAGGACCTCGACCAGCAGCAGGCGATCCGCCGGGAAATCGGGCGCGATGACATGGTTGACCTGGCGGGTGGACCGCCCGGCGCCGCGGATCTCCACCCGGATGTCCTCCGGCCGGATCCAGACCGACCGCAGGCCGGCGGAGATCTCGGGACGCGTCGGGGCCTCCGAGATCGCGATCGTCGTCGTCACCGCCGTTCCGCGCGGCGAGGGGGTCAGCGACGCGTTCCCGCCCGCCGGCAGGTAGAACGCCGACGGCAGCCCGTGAAAGACCGAGGGACGACCGGCAAGGACGATCGGCGACCCACCCGCCTCGGCGACCGTCAGGTCGGCGCCGAAGAGGCCCAGGACCGCGGTTTCGTGGTCCGGCCCACCGATCTCGATCGTCTCGTCGGCCGACAGCGTCGCGATCCGGAACGACAGGTACCGCCAACCCGCCCGGTCCGGATCGACCGAGATGGAGCCCGCCGCATCGGGCCGGAGTCGGAATCGCTCGACGGGCACGTCGTTCGGTGGGGCGGTCGGATGGACCGCGGCGTCCGTCACGTGGCGCTGCGCAGGTCCGGGTTGGGGAGCATCGCGTCGGTGACCTGGTGGAGCAGATCGTGGTACGAGCCGATGAACGCCCGCAGCGTCCGCACGGTGGGCGGGAACGTGTCGAACTCGTCGGGCGTCAGGCCGTCCGGCTCGTAGGCGCGAACGAAGTCCGGGAAGCGGGTCCGCAGCTCGTCGACGATCGCGGGGGCGACCGGCTCGTCCATCCTCGGCCGGACCTCGATGGCCGAGGCGTTGAACCGTCGCTGCCAGCTTGCCGGCATCGTGATGACGACGTCGCCCCCGATGAGCTCGGACCAGTGCAGGTGATGCCGGATCGCGGCGCCGAGCAACCGCGCCCGCAGCCGGCGGGCGCGGAACTCCTCGTACGTGCGCTTGAAGACCGCGACCCCGGACCAGGGCAGCGCCGCTGGATCGGCCACGATGCCGTCGCGCTCGGTCTGCACCCGCAGCCAGTCCTCGACTCGGCCCATCATCAGCGTGATCACCGGGCCCATCTGGTCGACCGGAAGGCCCGCGGCCTCGCGTCGGCGCAGTCCGCGCTCGACGGCCTCCGCGGCGGCGATCGCCTGGGCCGCGCTGAAGGAGACCGTCGCGTTGACGCTGACGCCCCGGTAGGTCGCCTCCTCCATCACACGGACCCCGACTTCCGTTGCCGGGAACTTCACGATGATGTTCGGGGCCAGGCCATCGAAATGGACGCCCTGGGCGAGCATCGGCTCGAACGACCGGTACAGCGTCGGATCGGTCTGCATCGACAGGCGTCCCTGGCGGCCGCCGGAGCGCTCGAACGCCGGCAGGAGCAGGGGCGCCGCTCGCAGCGACATCTCCTCGGCGACCGCCCACGCGAGGTCGACTTCGGTCGCGTCGCCGCGTGCCGCCGCGAGCTCCCTGACCCGAGCGCGCCAGTGTGCCGGCTCGCTCTTCCACACGTCGCTCACGATCGTCGGATTCGCGGTCGCCCCAACCGCGCCGTAGGAGATCGCATACTCCAACTCGTCCACCGCGCACGAGTCGTTCCAGATGTCGGTGGCGGTGGTCTCGATCGTGCGACCCAGCGGGCTGTCGACCAGCGGCGGCCGAGGCGTGCCGGTGAGCGTCTTCATGAAGCCCTATCCTCCCGCTGCGAGCGTGCGGCCCGGCGTGCGATCCAGCGACGGCCATGTTTGACAGGGTGATGCGTCATGCTATCGTTCCGCAACCGTAGGGTAATCGATTACGCGGACCGCGCAAGGGAGCTGCGTTGACCGAGTCCTCCGCGCGCCGCCGACTGTCTGGTGCCCAGATCGTGATCGAGTATCTCGTCCGCCAGGGCGTCCCGATCGTCGCCGGCATCCCCGGCCACGGGAGCTGGGCCCTCACCGACGCGCTGCTCGATCGCCAGGATGACGTGCGCACGGTGCAGGTCATGCACGAGCAAGCGGCCGTGCACCTGGCCGACGGCTTCTATCGGGCCACCGGTCGGCCGATCCTCGCGTTCACGAGCATCGGACCGGGCGCGACGAACACGGTCGTCGGGATGGCCACCGCCTACGTCGATTCGACCGCGGTCGCGCTGATGACCGGGTCCCCGCACACGTACATGCGCGGGGCCGGGCTGCTCCAGGAACTCGAGCGCCGGCATGTTGCGGACAACCCACGGATCTTCGAGCCGGTCGTCAAGGAGTGGTGGCAGCCCTCGCGGGTCGACGAGCTGCCGTTCGTGCTGCACCGGGCCTGGAACCAGATGCTGTCGGGTCGACCCGGGCCGATCCTCCTGGACCTGCCCATGGACGTCCTGGCCGACAGCGCCGACGTCCTGCTGCCCGAGCCGGCCCAGCGCGAGGCCCGTGGCCGCGTTCGTCCAGCCGCCGACGAGATCGAGCGCGCCGCGGACCTCCTGCGAGGGGCCGAGCGCCCGGTCATCGTGGCGGGAGGCGGGGCGATCTCGGCCGACGCCTCCGCACTCGTCACGGACCTGGCCGAACGGCTCGGCGCCCCGGTCGTGACGACCTGGAACGGGAAGGGCGCGATCGACGAGACCCACGAGCTCGCCGCATTGACGATCGGCGACACGGCCTCGTCGTGCGGCAACGAACTCGCCGTCCGGGCCGACGTTCTGCTGTCGGTCGGCAACCGGTTCACGGACTGGTCGGCCTCGTCGTACCGCGCCGGCGTCACCTTCTCGATCCCACCGACGAAGCTCATCCAGCTCGATATCGACACGCGCGAGATCGGCAAGAACTACCCGGTCGAGGTGCCGCTCGTCGGCGACGCGGGGGCCGGGCTCACGGACCTCCTCGACGCCCTGGGGAGCGGCGCGGGTCCAGGCGCGTACCGAACCACGCCGTACTTCGATGAGATCCAGCGCCGGAAGGCGGATTGGTTCGCGCAGGTCGAGGTCAAGTCCGGCTCGGGCAACACGCCGATGACGATGGCCCGGGCGGTCCGCGAGATCCAGGCCGCCACCCGCGAGGACGCGATCGTCGTGACCGGGGCGGGCCTTCCCCAGGGCATGGTCAAGCAGCGCTGGGTCACGCGGCAGCCGCGGACGCATCTCACGTCGGGCGGCTTCTCGACCATGGGCTTCGAGCTGCCGGCCGCGATCGGAGCCCAGCTCGCCAGACCCGAGCGCCAGGTGGTCTCGATCTCGGGCGACGGGAGCTTCCTGCAGTCGATCCAGGAGCTGCAGACCGCGGTCCTGGCGGGCACCCCGGTCTGTGCGGTGGTCCTCGACAACTCGGGCTGGATCAGCATCAAGGGCGGCCAGGAGTCGTTCTTCGGCCGGTCGGCCTGGACGGACTTCGTCACCCCCGACGGCTCCATTTACTCCGCCGACTTCGCGGCGATCGGGCGGGCGTTCGGGCTGCACGCAGAAACCGTCGACGACCCCGGAGAGGTCCGGGCCGCGGTCGGCCGGGCGCTGGCGTCAGGCGGTCCGTCGGTCGTCCACGTCCGCGTCGACCGCGATCTCGTGGCTGCCGGACCGGACAAGACCGGCTGGTGGGACGCGCCGAGCCCCGAGTACCATCCCGAGCAGCGCGCCCGATGGGCCGCCGGAGTGGCCGAGGAGCAGCACCGTTGAGCACCGCGGCGGCGCCGGCCCGCAGCCTCCGCGCCAGCCTCCGGCGTCCCGGCGACGCCTTGCCGCGCGCCGCCATCGGAACCGTGCCGATCCTCTGGAACAACGTGGACCTGGCGGAGCTGCGGCGGGGCACCGACGCGCTCACCATCCTCGACGAGATCGCCCGGACCGGGTTCGAAGGGACCCAGCTCGGTCTCGGATTCCCGGAGGGCGTCGAGCTCCACCGCGCGCTCGCGGAGCGCGACCTGAGGCTGGCCGAGGTGTACGCCTCGTTGCCGAGCACCGCCGACGGCCCGACCGCCGACGCGCTCGGGCTCGGCCTCGAGCGGCTGCGCCTGCTGCACGAGGCCGGTGGCGAGGTCCTGTGCGTCGCACTCGACCTCTCGCCCGACCGCGCGGCGCGGGCCGGTCGCGCCGGCGCGCCCGGGACGAGCGTGCTGACCGACGCCGCCTGGGATGTCCTCGTCGCCGTCCTCCACGCGCTTTCCGACGCAGCCGCGGCGCTCGGCCATCCCACCGTCTTCCACCCGCACGGCGGGTCCTTCATCGAGACACCGGCCGAGGTGGACCGACTGGTCGCCGCAACGGACCCGGCGCGTATCGGGATCTGCCTCGATGTCGGTCACTACCTGGTCGGCGGCGGAGATCCGGTCGAGGCGTTGGAGCGTCTCGGAGCCCGAGTCCGCCACGTCCACCTCAAGGACGTAGACGGGAAGGTCCTGCAGCGGCTGCGTGCGGGCGAGGTCGACGGCTTCGGCGTGGCGATCCACGAGCGGCTCTTCACCGAGCTCGGCTCGGGGTTGCTGGATCTCGACGGCATCGTCGCCTCGCTCGCCCGGCGCGACTACGACGGCTGGCTCATGGTCGAGCAGGACAGCTGCTGGGGGCCGCCCTCGGAGAGCGCGGCCATCGGCCGCCGCGTGCTGGCGGGGGCCCTGCGACGAGCCGGTTCGGAGGCGAGGCGATGAGGGTGGCGGTGCTCGGCGCCGGACGCATCGGGCACCTCCACGCGCGCCTCCTCACGTCCACCCTGGGGGTCGACCAGGTCGTCGTCGCCGACCCGAACGCGGCTCGCGCCGCCGAGGTGGCGGCCGAGATCGGCGGGATCGCCAGCGCCGGCTCCAGCATCGAGGCCGCGCTCGACGCGGCCGATGCCGTCGTCATCGCCGCGGCCACCAGTGCCCATCCCGAGCTCATCCGCGCGGCCATCGGCCGTGGCCTCCCAACCTTCTGCGAAAGCCCCTCGCAGCGACCCTCGAGGACACGATCGCCGTCGCTGCCGAGATCGAACGCAGCGGCGTCCCGTTCCAGCTGGGCTTCCAGCGCCGGTTCGATGCCGGCTACCGCGAGGCCCGCCGGCTCGTGGAGTCGGGCGAGCTGGGCACGCTCTACACGGTCCGCCTGGCCGGCCACGACCCGGCTCCGCCGCACGAGTCATACATCCCCCAGTCGGGCGGCCTGTTTCGCGACTTCTCGATCCACGACTTCGACATCCTGCGCTGGCTGACCGGCTGCGAGGTGGACGAGGTGTACGCCGACGGTGGCGTGCGCGGCTTCCCGGTCTTCGCCAAGTACGGGGACGTCGACACAGCCGTCGCCACGCTGCGGCTCGTCGATGGCCCGTTTGCCGTCCTGACCGTGGCCCGCCACGATCCGCTCGGGTACGACATCCGCGCGGAGCTCTTCGGCTCGGGCGATAGCGTGGCTGTGGGCCTCGGGCCGCGCACCCCACTGCGCTCGGTCGAGCCGGGCGTCCCGGGGCCGGCCGGCCCCGCCTGGAGCGACTTCATCAACCGCTTCGAAGCGGCGTATGCCGCCGAGTTCGGAGCGTTCGTCGCGGTCGCCCTCGGCGACGCACCGAGTCCATGCACGGCCGTCGATGGCGTCGCCGCGTTGCGCGTCGCCGAGGCCGCCACCCGATCACTCCACGAGCACCGCCCGGTGCGGCTCGACGACATTCCCGTCTGAGAAGAGCCGGTCGACGCGGCCGGCGAAAGGAGGTGGCGGCCGCGTCTGCCGGCACGGATCCGGGAGACGCGCAATAGAGGGCTAGTCACGGCGATCACCGGCGAGTAGCCTCGGACGATCCGAGGCACCTCGGTGGGCGCTCGCTCGCGAAGGGGCGAGCGGCAATTGGAGGAGAGAGCACATGAATCTTCGGAAATCGATCGCCGTGCTGGGTGGCGCGGTCATCCTCATCGCCGCGTGCAACGCGGCGACCCCGAGCGGGAGCGGCGGAGCCGCTGCCGGTGCGAAGGGCCCGGACGGCGCGCTCGTGAAGCGCGCCGACATCAAGATCGAGATCGTCACCCACGGCCAGGCCGTCGACGGCTTCTGGGGGGTCGTTCGGAACGGCGTCAAGGCCGGCGCAGCCGACATGGGCGTCACGGCCAACTACAGCGCCCCGGGCGCGGAGAGCGACATGCCGGGCATGTCAGCCCTGATCGACGCAGCCGTCGCGAAGAAGCCGAGCGGCCTAGTCGTGTCCATCCCGAACCCCGACGCCCTCAGCCCGTCGATCTCGAAGGCCGTCGCCGCCGGGATCCCGGTCGTCTCGATGAACTCGGGCTCAGATGTCTTCAAAAAGCTCGGCATCCTCGCCCACATCGGGCAGACCGAGCTCCAGGCCGGCATCGGCGCCGGTGAAAAGTTCAAGGCGGCCGGCGTGAAGAACGCCGTCTGCTTCAACCAGGAAGTCGGCAACCAGGCGCTGACCCAGCGCTGCAATGGCTTCTTCCAGGGCCTCGGCGTCGCCGAGGGCTCCGGCAAGGTCCTGACCGGGAAGATCTCCGATCCGGCCGGTATGCAGGCCACGATCGCGGCGGCCCTCCAGTCCGACCCGACCATCGACGGCATCCTGACCCTCGGCCCCTCGGTCGCCGGACCGGCGCTCGCCGCCGTCACCGCAGCCGGCAAGCCGATCCATCTCGCGACCTTCGACCTCAGCGCCGACGTGCTGACGGCGATCAAGGACGGGAAGATGGACTTCGCCATCGACCAGCAGCAGTTCCTGCAGGGCTATCTGCCGATCGTGATCCTCACGAACTTCGCAGAGACCCGCAATCTTCCGACGGGCGACGGCACCGGCCTGATCATGACCGGACCGGGCTTCGTCACCAAGGACAACGCAGCCGACGTCATCGCCCTCGCGGCGAAGGGCCTGCGCTGACCTGACCTCGCCACGCCGGGGCTGCCCGGCGCGTACCGGAGGGGTCGGACTCGCGTCCGGCCCCTCCCGACTACCCCGGAGGGACTGATGGCGACGACCGCGGACGCCGGCCCGGCTCCCGCACCCGATCGACTACGTCGAATCTCGCTTACGCAGCGCCTGCTCGCCAAGCCCGCCGCCGGCGCGCTGGTGATCGTCGTCTTCGTGTGGGTCGTGTTCGCGATCCTGTCCGTCGCCCGCGGCAACACCGCGTTCCTGACGATCCCGGGAACGCTTGGCTATCTCGACGTGGCGGCCCAGGTCGGGATCATCGGCACCGCGGTCGCGCTGCTGATGATCGCCGGCGAGTTCGACCTGTCGGTCGGCTCAATGGTCGGGTTCGCCGGGATCGTGATCGGGATCTGCGCCACGATCTGGGGCCTCCCGATCTGGCTGTCGATCCTGATCTCGATGGTCCTGACGACCTTCCTCGGATCGATCAACGGGTTCATCGTCGTCCGCACGGGGCTGCCGTCGTTCATCGTCACCCTGGCGACGTTGTTCATCATCGCCGGGCTCTCGTCCGTGCTGACGTCGCTCGTCACGAACATCACCTACATCCCGATCGCCCCCGACAAGATCGCCGCCGACCCGATCTCGGGGATCTTCAACTGGAAGTTGTCGCTCAAGTTCGGTGACAGCACCGCGGACTTCCAGGTCTCGATCCTGTGGTGGATGGCGATCGCGATCATCGGCGCCTACATCCTCGGTCGCCGCAAGTTCGGGAACTGGATCGCCGGCGTCGGCGGCTCCCCGGTCGCGGCCCGCAACCTCGGCGTCCCGGTCGCCCGGGTCAAGATCTCGCTGTTCGCCCTGACCGCCTTCTCGGCATCCGTCCTGGCCGCGATCCAGAGCATGCGGTTCTCGTCGGCCGACATCCTTCGAGGCGGCGGGATGGAGCTGACGGCGATCACCACGGCCGTCATCGGCGGCTGCCTGCTGACGGGCGGCTACGGCTCTGTCGCTGGGACGGCCCTCGGCGCCCTGGCCCTGGGCATGGCCCAGATCGGGATCGTCTACGCGTCGATCAACGCCGACTGGAACAAGATCGCGACCGGTAGCCTGTTGCTGGCCGCCGTCGTCCTCAACAACTGGATCCGGCGCCGGTTCGCCGGCCTTCGCTGAGCGGGAGGGAGCACGCCATGGAGATGCCGAACACCGCTCAGACCCCCGCGCCGGCGCGCGCTCCAACCGGAAACGGCGGACCGCTCCTCGAGGCCCGCAACATCTCGAAGTACTTTGGCGCGGTCGTCGCCCTAGAAGGGGTGTCGCTGGCCGTCCGGGCGGGTGAGATCAACTGCCTCCTCGGCGACAACGGCGCGGGCAAGTCGACCCTGATCAAGACCCTGTCCGGAGTCCATCCGCCCGACGAGGGCACGCTCGCGATCGACGGTCAGCCGGTCACGTTCACCTCGCCGCGCGATGCGCTCGATGCCGGGATCGCGACGGTCTACCAGGACCTCTCGGTCATGCCGTTGATGAGCATCAGCCGGAACTTCTTCCTCGGCAACGAACCGACCGTCGGGTTCGGGCCCTTCCGCCAGTTCGACAGTAACAAGGCCGCGCGCATCGCCCGGGACGAGATGCACAACATCGGGATCGACGTCCGCGACACCGAGCAGCTCGTCGGGACGCTGTCCGGCGGCGAGCGCCAGACCCTGGCGATCGCCCGGGCCGAGTACTTCGGGGCCAAGGTCCTGATCCTCGACGAACCGACGTCGGCCCTTGGCGTCAAGGAGTCGGCGATCGTGCTCCGCCACGCGATCTCCGCCCGGAACAAGGGCCTCGGCGTGATCTTCATCACCCACAACGTCCAGCACGCGCTCCCGATCGGCGACTCGTTCACGATCCTCACCCGCGGGCGGTCCGGGGGCACCTATCGGCGCGGCGAGCTCAACGCCGAGCAGCTCCATGCGCTCATGGGCGGCGGCTCGGAGCTCGAGGAGCTGCAGGCCGATCTCGAGATGCTGGCGAAGCGCGAGGCTCTCGGCGAGGACGTCCCGACCGTGCCGATCGGGGCCGAGGCTACCGCCGAGGTGCCGGACCAGACCAAGCAGGCCTGAGGACCGACCGTCCCTCTGAGGCCCGACCGGTGGCCGCGACCATCGCCGACGTGGCCCGACGCGCGGCCGTGTCGACGGCGACCGTCAGCCGGGTGCTCGCGGGTCTCGGGCACGCCACGCCCGAGACGCAGGCCCGCGTGCTCGAGGCCGCCCGCGAGCTCGACTACCGGCCCTCCGCGATCGCCCGATCGCTGAAACGGCAATCCACCCAGACGTTCGGCCTGATCGTCACCGACATCGAGAACCCGTACTTCCCCGAGCTCGTTCGGGTCGTCGAGGACGCGGCCCGGGCCGAGGGCTATTCGATCCTGCTGTGCAACGCGGCCGACGATCCGGACCGGGAGATGTTCTACCTGGACCTGCTCGTCGAGCGGCGGGTCGATGGCCTGATCATCGCGGCAAGCAGCCTAGGCGCGCGCCACGGCGAGTGGCTCGCGGCGGCGCCGCTGCCAGTCGTGCTCATCAACACGGCCGCGCCCGATGTCGACCTGCCCTCGATCGCCTCGGACAATCGCGACGGCGGGCGGCAATCGGCCGATCACCTCCTGGCCCTGGGGCACCGGCGGTTCGGGTACCTGATGCCCCCGCCGCGTAACGCCGATGCCCCCGAGCGTCTCGCCGGCGTGCGCGACGGGCTCGATGCGGCCGGACTCGGCTCCGATGCCGTCGTGGTGGCCACGGGAGCCCCGCTCGTCGGCGGCGGGGAGGCCGCGATGCTCGAGCTGCTCGACCGGGCGCCCGCCACGACGGCGGTGGTCGCCTACAACGACCTCATGGCGATCGGGGCGATGCGCGCCCTGCGCCGACGGGGTCGGCGCGTGCCCGCCGACGTGAGCGTGGTCGGGTTCGACGACGTGGCCCTCTCGGCGTACGTGGACCCGCCGCTGACGACGATCGCCCAGAGCACCGCCGAGATGGGCCGCTGGGCCGTGGAGCAGCTGACCCGTGCGGTCCGGGGTCGCAACGGGGTCACGACTGGCGCCGTCGTGCGCCTTCCGGTCCGGCTGCAAGCGCGCGGCTCGAGCGGGCCCGCACCGGCCGGCTGAGGAGCACTGCGGGCGGGTGGCCGGCACGCCGAAGTCGCGCCTGCGCACTTGGGCGGTCAGCGACGCGGCGTCGCCAGGTCGGCGGGCCGCATCGGATCCGCGAGCCCGACCTGGGCCGCGGCGCTGGGCAGGACCGCGCGACGGACGCGCTCGCGAACCCGCCGGCGCGTGACCGCGGGTAGATCCGGGACCCCGCCCAACCCGACCCCCTCCACGGCGAGCGACCCGGCCGCGGCCGCGAATCGCAGGTCCGCACCGAATCGACCCCGGCCCGGCCCGAGGATGGACGGTCGGACGGTTGCCGCGACGAGCGCCGCAAGAAACGTGTCGCCCGCCCCGGTCGGATCTACCTCGCCATCGGTGTGCGTCGGCAGGTAGCGCACCACCTCGAGCGGACCGACCGTGCCCTCCGGGCCGGCCGTGACAAGCAGGCCGCCATGCGCGCCCTGGGTGACGAGGAGTCGGGCGCCCGGCCGCAATAGCCCCGCCAGGTAAACAAGGGGCATCGCCGCGTCGACGTCGTGGTGGCTGACACCCACCAGGTCGGCGCGCTGCAACAGGGCCCGCGTCGTCGGCGCGACGCGCCCGACGCGCTCCCCCGCCGCAAGTCGACGGAGGAGGCCCTGCCAGCCCACCGCGACCACGGCGTCGGGCGGGATGATCGCGGTCCACGCGTCGCCGACCTCGCCGGCCACCGGGACGAGCGACCAGGCGGCGGCCGCCAGCCACGACTCGGGCAGCGGCCGCGGCTCGAGCGGCGCGCCGACCCGGATCGCGGTCTGGACCCGGCCCTCGGCCGTCTCCCGGTTGTCGAAGACGGGCCCCTCCGGCAGCTCGACCACGAGCAGGTCGACCCCCGCCTCGCGCAGCGCGTCGAGCTCCGTCGCGTCGCGGGCCTGGTGATCGACGCCGACGATCGCCGCCGTGTCCAGACCGAGCCGGGCGGTGGTCAGGGCCGCGTAGGTGACGCCACCGCCGAGCCGCCAGCCGCGCGGGTCGTCCTCGGCCACGTCACGCGCAGCCGAACCGACGTGGACGACCTCGAGACGGCGTGGGCGCATGGCCTCCTCCGGGAGCTCCGTCGTATACTGCGGCCCCGCCATCGAGGACGAGGCAACACGTGTTCTTCTATGAGCTCCACGAGGGCGACGACGAGGTCTACTCGGACGTGCTCGTGGTCAGCGAATCCGAGTGGGAGCCCGACGAGTTCTTCGAACTGGTCCAGCGCATCCGGAACCAGATCCAGAATTCGTACCGGCACGATACCCTCAGCGAGGCGATCGCCGTCGAGCTCGAGCGCGAGCACGGCTTCATCCACGTCTCCGACGATCGCCTGGTCGCGGCCGTCAACGTCTCGACCGAGGAGAGCGGGAACTTCCTCGCCGATCTCGATGCCGGCTATGCCGGCGACGAGGACGATGATGACGACGATGGTGACGACGAGGAGGAGATTGCCGAGCCCTCGGCCGATTACGTGACATTGCTTGCCGACCTCGACGTCAACGGCGGATCGCGACCGCACTGACCGCTGCGGTCAGCGGCTGAACAGGATCTCCAGCACGTCCCCGTCGCGGACCCGGTAGGTCTTGCCCTCGGAGCGCAGCCGGCCGGCCTTCTTCGCCTCGGCCATGGAGCCGAGCGTAAGCAGATCGTCGTAGCCGATCGTCTCGGCGCGGATGAAGCCCTTCGCGAGATCGGTATGGATGGCCCCGGCCGCATCGACCGCCGTCGAGCCCTCGGGGATCGGCCACGCGCGGACCTCATCGGGTCCGGCGGTGAGGAACGAGACGAGCCCCAGCAGCCGGTACGACAGCGCGATGACCCGGTCCAGGCTCGACCCGGTGATCCCGAGCTCCTCCATGAACGCCACGGCCTCGTCCGGCTCGAGCTCGCCGAGCTCCATCTCGATCCGGGCCGAGAGCGCGTCGACCATCGCGTGCTCGTGGTGATATCCCGCGGCGATCGCCGCCACGAGCTCGGGCTCCCGGGCGACGTCGCCCTCGCCGACGTTGAGCAGCACGAGGACCGGCTTCTGGGTAAGGAACCGGAAGCCGCGAATCAGCTTCTCCTCGTCCTCGTCGAGGCCGAGATCGCGGATCGGCCTCCCGGCCTCGAGTCCTTCGTGGATCCGGTGCAGCACGACCTCCTCGCGCTCGGCGGCCTCGCGCTCCGCCTGCGTGCCGTGCCGCGCGCTGCCCTTGAGCCGCTCCAGCCGCCGCTCGGCCATCGCGAGGTCAGCGATGGTGAACTCGAGGTCCAGCTGATCGAGGTCGCGGGCCGGGTCGACGCTCCCGGCCGGATGAGGGTGGGCGGGGTC
This sequence comes from Candidatus Limnocylindrales bacterium, assembly GCA_038214255.1. Lineage (GTDB taxonomy): Bacteria > Chloroflexota > Limnocylindria > Limnocylindrales > CSP1-4 > SPCO01. The sequence continues at coordinate 78,095 of JBBQRZ010000008.1, read as the reverse complement.
CTCGAACGCGCGGACGACGTGGAGCAGCGCATCCGAGTCGCGCAATCGTGCGAGGTGGTCGGCGGGCAACTCCTCCGTCCCGATCCTCCCATCGGTCGAGGCGGGCGGCGCCGGCAGGTCGGCGTACGTGACGTCGGCGTGGACGATCTTTTTGGGCTTGAAGATCTCGGCCAGCCGGTCGAGCCGCTCGTCCGGGACCTTGACGACCCCGACGTTGAGCGTGACCCCGCCGTAGCCGCCGGTTTCCGCGTGGCCCCGGGTCAGCGTGTTGAAGACGGTCGTCTTGCCCGACCCGGCAAGCCCGACGATGGCGATCTGCATGGGACCGATCGTACCGGGGCCGCGGCGCGGTCGTGCCCGGCGTCAGTAGCCGGCGGCCGGATCGACCACGTTGAGGAGCGGCTCGCCCGTGGCGAACCGTCGCAGGTTGTCGCAGAACAGCTCGACGCTGCGGTCGAGCACCCGACCGCTCGACCAGGCCGTGTGCGGGGTGACGATGACGTTCGGCAGGTCGTAGAACGGCGACGTCGGCGGCAACGGCTCGTCGCGGAACGTATCGAGGATCGCCCCGCCGAGCGAGCCATCGCGCAGGGCGCGCAGGAGCGCTCGCTCGTCGATGAGGCGGCCTCGCGCGATGTTGATGAGCCACGCGCCCGGCTTGACCAGGTCGAGCGTCGTCGCGTTGATCATCCCCTCCGTCTCGGGTGTCAGCGGCGCGGCGAGCACGATGAAGTCAGACTCGCCGAGGAGCTCGGGCAGCGTCTCGGGCCCGCCCACCCGGTCGAGCATGACGTCGCCGACCGACCGATCCTCGCCGGCGCCGGTGGGGGCCCGCTCGGGGTCGGCACCGTTCCCCTGTTCCGGCCGCCGACGAACCGCGACGACCCGGCACCCGAACGCCGTCGCCAGGACCCCGACCGCCCGTCCGATCGAGCCAAGGCCCACGATTCCGACCGTCACGTCGCGCAGCTCGGCACCTTCGAGCGGCTGCCAGGTTCGCTCGCGCTGCAGCTCGAGCAGCTGAGGCAGCCGCCGGCTCACCGCGAGGATCATCATCAGCACGTACTCAGCGATGGGCCGGCTGAACACGCCTCGCGCGTTCGTGACGATGAGCCCGCGCTCGAGAGCCGCGGGCGTCAGGGCCCGCTCCACGCCCGACGTCGCCGAGTGGACCCAGGTCAGGCGTGGGGCGCGCGCCAGCAAGCGATCGAACGCGTCCGAGCTCAGCCACCCGCGGAGCATCACCTCCACGTCGTCGAGCGGCCCGTCCGCCAGCCCCTCGGCGGACACGGTCACGAGCCGCGCTCCCGGCGCCGACGCCCGGATTTGCTCAAGGTCGCGCGAGCGATAGCGGGCCGACAGGATCGGACTCAGGGCGATCGCCGTCGGCGCACCAGCGGGGCCGCTCCCGGGGCCGGCGTGCCGGACGGGCTCGGGTGCGCCGGTCACCGCGGGCCCGCCGGGCCGAGGACCCGCGCGATCCACGTGTCGGGCGCCTCGATCTCGCCATCGAGCGGGAGCGACTCGGGCCCGTCCCACAACCGGTTGAGGGCCTCGCGCCCACGGGCGTCGGCGATCGCGCGCACGAACTGCTCGCCCTTCTTGTACTGCTCGAGCTTGAGGTCCATCCCGGTGAGGCGCAGCATCGAGCGCTCGAACGCGGTGCGCCTCGCCCGGCGCTCGTGGAATCGGGCGCTGATCCGCTCGACATCGGGGACGAGGTCGCGGCCCACCTCGTCCATGACGTAGTCACTGAAGCCCTCGAGCAGGCTCATCACCGCCTGGGTCTCGCGGAACAGCCGACGCTGTTCCTCGCCCATCAGCCGCTCCATCCAATGCTCGCCGCCCGACTCGCCCCGGAGCGCTCGGCCGAGACCGCGCAGCGCCTCCCGGCCCATGTTCTGGGCATCGCCGCCGAACAGCGTGAGCTGGCGTTCGAGGCGCGACGCGAGGTACGGCCGCAACCAGGGGTGCGCCTCGAATTCGAACGCGTGGGTCGTCTCGTGCAGTGCGATCCAGGTCCGGAACGGGCCGATCGGGACGTCGAGCGACCGCGCCGTCTGGCGGATGTTCTCCTCGACGAACAGGAGGCGGCCCGGCGCCTGCTCGGCCGACAGGAGGGCCAGGTCGTACTGGCCGAGGACCCGCTGCCCCATGAACCCGAGCAGGAACCCGAGCTGGCGGGTCATGATCCAGCGGTTGGCGATGGCCATCGTGGCTTTCCCGAGGCCACCCCCGACCGGGACGACCTGGTCGAGCAGGTCCGCCTCGAGCTTGCCGATGAGTGACGCGAACGAGGCGGTGTTGGCGCGCACCCAGCCGGCGCGGTCGACGACGCCCGACCGTTCGACGACGCCTGGCAGCTCGCTCCCCAGGGCACTCGAGAGCGCCGGGACGATGCGGCCCATCGCGGCGGCGTAGTCGGCCTCGGCCGCATCGAGCTCTGTCTGCGGCAGGGTCCCCGGGGCCTGGGCGAGACGCCCGATCGCCAGTCGCTCGACCGTCGGCCAGTCGACCAAACCTTCCCGCGCGGAGCGCTCGAGATGGCGGCCGACGACGGTGGCCGCGGCCCCGAGCGCGGAGCCGATGAGGATCCCGGCCTGCCAGGCGCGGTCATCCCGCCAGGAGCTCCCGGTTCGCCGGTTCGTCCGGCCTCGACGCGTCATCACGGGACGAGCGCCCGGAGCTCGACCGGCTCGACCGTCGGGAACGCGTTACCGAACAATCGCCCGGCGAGATCGGCGAACCGATCCGGATCGCCCGTCGTGAGCTGCCGGTGGATCGGCGGCGAGATCGCCTCGACCGCGCGGCCCTGTCCGCCCAGCCCGGCATCCGCCGCCGTGCCTCGCGTCGCGCCGGGAGCCTCGAGGCCGTTGACGATGAGCAGCTCGGCGAGCGCCGAGGCGGTCGCCGTCGCCGAGTCGACGATCGCGACGTGCTGCCCGGCGATCGCAGCGATGAGCGGCCCGAGCAGGGGGTAATGGGTGCAGCCGAGGAGCAGCGTATCGACCGTTGCACCCGATGGCCGCCGGAAGATCGACTCGCCCGACGCGTCACGCTCCCCGAGTAGTGGCGCCAGCGCCTCGGCGACGGTCGCCTCGGCGATCGGGCCGGTCAGTTCCCCCGCCTCGACGAGCGGGACGAGCGCCGGCGTCGCGTGCTCATACACCTCGACCGCCGGGTTCTCGTCCTTGATCGAGGCGAAGTAGGCATGCGATCGGATCGTGGCCGGGGTCGCGATGACCCCGACCCGCCGATTGCGCGTCGCGAGGGCGGCGGCTCCGGCGCCGGGACGGATCACGCCGAGCACCGGCAGGTCGTAGCGGCGCCGAAAGGCCCCGATCCCCACGGCCGTGGAGGTGTTGCAGGCCACGACGAGCGCCTTCACGTCGCGCTCGACGAGCGCATCGAGCGACTGAGTCGAGAACGCGAGCACCTCGTCGTCGGTGCGCACGCCATAGGGGGTACGGGCGTTGTCGCCGAGATAGATCGTCGACTCGTGGGGGGTGCGGCGGATGATCTCGCGCAGGACCGTGAGGCCGCCCACTCCCGAATCGAAGACGCCGATGGGTCGAGGGTCGGACACGGCCCTATGGACGCCCCGCCCCGACGGGGACCTGGGTGAGCCCGAGCAACTCCGCGGCGATCCGGGCGATGTCCTGGCTGACCGGCGCCGACGGATTCGCGAGGATGAACGGAACACCCTCGTTGTTCGACCGCACGACGAGCGGCCCGTCGGACACGACCGAATGTTCGGGCACGCGCCCGAGGGCCCGCTCGAGGGCCGCAGGATCGATGCCGCCCGGGCTGTCGGCGCGGTTCACGAGATAGCGGACCTTGGACGCGGCGTAACCGATCGAGCGGAACGTGTCGGCCAGCGCGATCGTGTTGTGGATCGTCGTCGAGTCGTACGTGACGATCTCGATGATCGTGTCACTCGCATCGAGGAACGCGAGGTTGATGTCGTTGATGACGCTCGACATGTCGATGACGATGGCGTGGTAGACGCGGCGCAGGAGCGAGAGCACCTTGTCGACGTCGCGCGGTGTGATCATCTCGGCCATCTCGATGCGCGGCGGGGCCAGCAGGATGTCGATGCCCGAGGGGTCGCGCCACAGCACATCGGACAGGTCCGACTCTGCGATCCGGTCAGTCGGCAGGTCGAGGATCGACGGCGCGTCGGCGGGGACCTTGAGGAGCGACCGAAGGTCGCCGAACTGGACGCTGCCATCGATGAGCACGGTCCGCTGCCCGAGCTGGCCGAGGGCGACCGCCAGGTTGAAGGCGATGGTCGTCTTGCCGACGCCGCCCTTGGGGGCGAACACCGAGAAGACCCGCGTCGCGGCCACCGTGCCCTGCGCCGAGAATTCCTTGCGCACCTGGGCGATCCGGGTCATCAGATCGAAGCCCGAGAACGGCATCGCGAGCACGCCGTGGATGCCCCGCGCCGGATCGACCTCGATCGGGTTCTGCGGCACGGTCAGGGCGATGACCGGCACACCCAATCCCGATTCGCGGATCTGCTCGATCAGCTGGGGCCCCTTGATCCGGCCCTGCAGGAGCGCATCGACGAGCACGACGTCCGGGCGTAGCTCGCCGATCTGCGCGATCGCCTTGCCGCCGTCAGAGAGGATGTCGAGCACCTTGACATGGGCCTGCGCATTGAGCAGGCCGCGGATGTACTGGGCGACCTGCGGTACGTCTTCGACGATCAGCAGTCGCGTCTGCTCGCTGGACATCGAAATCGACGATACCACGCGATCGTGCCCGCGGGTCAGTCAGCCGTCTGGCGTGCTCCCGTCGCACGGCCGCGGCGGACGGCGACGAGCACCGCACGCTCCGAGCCAGGGCCCAGGGGCGACAGGTCATAGCCGCCCGCGACCAGCTCCACCTCCAGGCCGGCATCGTCGGCGAAGCCCGCCAGTTCGTCGGGCGAGATCAGGCGAAGGCGGTCGCGCCGCACCCAGCGGGCCGGCGGCTCCCCCTGTGCCCCGACCTCGTAGATCGCGGTCAGGGTGACGGTGCCCGTCGCCGCGTCGTGTTGCGCGGAACCGGTCTTCGTGACGACGGCCCCGGTTTCGGGGTCGGTTCGCGGCCACTCGAGGGTGATCCGCCCGTCGAACCGGGCGAGGTCGTCGGCATCGGGCAGCCAGGCGTCGACCGCGGCCAGGCCGCCCGGTGCGAGATGCCTGGCAAGCGTCCGAAACGCCTCACGCTGGTGGTCGCGGTCGGCCAGAAGCATGATCGAGTTCAGGCCGATGAAGGCGAAACGGAATCGACCGGCATCGGGCAGGCGCAGGCCGAGCAGGTCGGCCTCCACGGTCTCGAAGCGGCCATCGGGCAGTCGCGCGGCGTCGGCGCGGAGCTGGGCACGGCGGAGCATGGTCGGGTCGATGTCGACGGCCGTGACCCGATGACCGGCGGCGGCGAGGGGCACGGCCAACCGGCCGGTACCGGCGGCGAGCTCGAGGACCGCCCCGTCGGCCCGGTCCGCGAGCGCGAGGTAGAGGTCTAGGTCGCCCGGGTCATCGACGAGGTCGAGGTCATACAGCCGAGCGAGCGCCGCGGCGGTCGCGGCATCGGGTCGATCGAACATCAGCGGTGATGGTAGCGACCGCCCATCGCAGCGCTGCTATCAGGATCCGGCGGACAACTCCCAGCGGACGCGCTTTCCGTCACGCCGGCGCACCGCGAGCGCGCTGATCGCCTCGAGGGCCGCGCGGTTGGCGGCCATGGCCGTCGTCTCGGCGTGGTCGTATGGCGGCGAGACCTCGACGATGTCCATGCCGGCCAGCTCGACCGCCCCGACGATCTGGCGGATGGCTCGCAGAACCTCGCGCGTAAGCATGCCCCCGGGCTCGGGCGTGCCGGTGCCCGGCGCCATGCCCGGATCGATGACATCGATGTCGAGGCTCAGGTAGATGTAGTCGGGGCCGTCGAGCGCCTCCTCGATCGCCTGGGCGATGACGGCCTCCGCCCCGCGCTCCTCGATCTCGTGCATGAAGTGCCAGCGCAGGCCCTGCTCGCGCATCCACGCGAACGTCTCGGCCGGCGGCCAGTAGCCGCGCAGCCCGACCTGGACGAAGTTCTTGCCTAGGACCGCTCCCGACTCGATCAGCCGGCGCATCGGGGTCCCGTGGCTCGCCAGCACGCCGAACGTGTCGTTGGCGGTGTCCGCGTGCGCGTCGAAATGGACGATACCGATGCTGCCGGGCCGGCGGACCTCGGCGACGGCCGTCGCGCTCGGCCAGGTGATCGAGTGATCGCCCCCGAGCACGATCGGGATGGCACCCGTCTCGGCGACCTGCCGGATCTTGCGGTAGATCATCGCGTGGCCGCGCTCGATCCACGAGGGCACGATGTTCGCGTCGCCCGCATCGACCACCGTCAGATGGTCGAACGCATCGATCTCCAGCTGGAGCGAGTGGATCGCGCCCGAGGTGTATTGCGCCTCCCGGATCGCTCGAGGGCCGAATCGGGCGCCGGCCCGGTGGCTCACCGCGTCGTCGAACGGCGCACCGACGATCGCCACGTCGACGCTGCGCCGGCGGAGCTCGGCCGGATCGGTGATCCACGGCAGGTTCATGAAGGTCGACGGACCGACGTACGGGGGCAGGTCGAAGTCGCTGTAGCTCTCGTACTCGCGATCCCAGCCGTTCGCGGCCGCGAAGTCGGGTCGGCGCTCAGCCACGGTTCCTCCGGAGACGGGCGCGCACCGGCAGGCCGGTCGCAGCGAGGAATGGTCCGTCTCGTGGGGGGCGCCGCCGGTTCGAAGGCCGATCGTCCAGCGGGGCGCGCCGATCCGATGGTAGCACCCGTCCCGGGCGCGACCCGGGCCACCCGCCGCCTGGCGCGGCCGGGGTCAGCCCGCCGGCGCGCTCAAGCGGCGCGGAACTCCTGCCAGGCCGCCTCGATCAGCTCCGGATCGGCGAACAGGTCGTACGCGGTCTGGGCGACGAGCGTCGCCGCCAGCAGGGTCGTCTCGTCGGCGCGTGGCGTGATCGCGGCGTCGCGGAACCGCGTGGAATGCGCCGGCACGCCCTCGTCACAGATTGCGAGATCGGGATGGATCGTCGGGCAGACCCAGCTCACGTTGGCCATGTCCGTGCTGCCGGGATTCGGATCGAGGCCCATGTCGTCGACGCCGTACGCGGCCATGTTCGCGCGGAACCGCTCGGCGAGCACCCGGTTGCTGCGCATCGTCATCGCCAGTCCCGAGTAGGTCACCTCGACCGTCGTTCCGGTCGCGAGCGCCGCCGCCTCGGCCATCTTCGTGAACTGCTCTCGCATCCGCTCGTATTCGGCCATGTCGGGGCTGCGCAGCATGAACCAGCCGGTCGCGCGATCCGGGATGATGTTGGCGGCGGTGCCGCCCTCCCGGACGATCCCGTGCACGCGCGCTGTGGGCAATAGTTGCTGGCGCCAGAGCCCGACCGAGGTGAACAGCAGGACAAGCGCATCGAGCGCGTTCTTGCCCATCCACGGATCGGACGAAGCGTGTGCCTGCAGCCCGGTGTAGACGACGTCGACGTCCTCGGAGGCGAGCGCCCGGCTCTCGACGTGGTTTCGGTCGCAGGGGTGGTAGAGCAGCGCCGCGTCCAGGCCGGCGAAGAGGCCGTCGTCGATCATGACCTGCTTGCCGCTTCCCCGCTCCTCCGCCGGCGTTCCCAGGAAGACGATCTCGCCGGCCAGCTCGTCGGCGATCGAGGCAAGCGCGACCGCGGCCCCGACGCCGGACGCCGCCATCGTGTTGTGGCCGCAGCCATGGCCCAGGCCGGGCAGCGCGTCGTATTCGGCCAGGATCCCGATCCGCGGGCCGTCGCCACCGAGTCCGCCGCGACGGACGCCCCGGATCGCGGTCGCGAGGCTCCCGGCCGGGTGCACGACCTCGAATTCGTGGGCCCGCAGGATCTCCGCCACCCAGCTCGACGCCTGGACCTCCTCAAACGCGGGCTCCGGGTTCGCGTGGATCCGGTGCGACAGGTCGAGGATCTCGCCCCCGGACTCGGCGACGGCACGCGCCAGGCGGGCCTTCGTCTCGGCATGGGGCGCGGCGGGTCGGACGGCGGTCAGGTCGGGCACGTGGCCTCCGGGACGATGGCGGTGGGTCCCCGGAGCGTAGCGTCCCGCGCGCGTCAGCGCTCGGTCGAGAGGGTGGCCTCGGCGACGACGACCAGGGCAAGGATGAACAGCGCAATCGGCAGCTCGAGGAGACCCTGGATCCGGAGGACCACGACGACCGCGACGGTGAGCCCGACCCACGCGCCGCGGCGAGCGGCCCGCGTCCAGTCCCCGTGGTACGCGATGCGTCGATGGCGACCGAAGACGACAAGCCAGAAGATCGGGACGGTCGTCAGGCCGACCGCCAGGCCGATCAGCGCCGCGCCGACAAAGCCGGCGATCGGATCGACGACCGGATCGCGGGTCGTCACGATCAGTGCGACGAGCAGCCACACGACCCCCGCGACCGCGAAGACAGCCAGGTTCATGAGCCGGTCGCGTGCTTCCATCTCCGGCGAGTCTAGGGCGGCCACTACCCATCGGTCGTGGCTCGCGCGCGACGGCGCCACGGAACCACTGGGGCCTAGCGATTCGTCGCGACGCTCGCCGGACAGATGTCCCGGAAGGCACACCACGAGCAGGCGAGCTGGTCCGGCTTCGCCGTGTAATCGCGCGCCCGGATGCCGGCGGCGGCCGTCCGGATCTTGGCGCGCGCCCTGGCGAGACGCTTGGGATCGACGGGGACCCGCCCGACCAGGCCCGATTCGAGGAAATGCAGGGCGATCGCATCGGGCAGCCGTCCGGTCAGCGCTTCGTAGCCCATCGCGTAGATCTGGAGCTGGAGCGAGTCGCGTGCCCGCTGGCGCGCCTTTGCCGGATCGCGCACGTCCGAGGACTTGTAGTCGGTGATCGTCACGCGCTCCCGGCCCATGATCCCGAGGGTCGGCGTCACGACGTCCGCGCTCGGAAGCTCCGGCGACGCATCGTCCGGAGCCTCGGCGACCGATTCGGCGGGCTCGATGTCGACCCGGTCCCACCGGCCGCGGACCCGATCCCCATCGAGCATGAAGCTGAATTCGCGTTCAACGTAGGCGGGGATGATCGCGCCCGGCTGGAGCTGCTCCTCTCGGAAGCGGCGCAGCGCGGCCCGCCCGGCGGCGAGTCGCGCCTCCTCGTGCTCTCGGCTGACGAACCCCTCGTTCGACCAGGCCGAATCGAGTACCTCGTCGAGCTCCGCCTCGCTCATGACGTGACCGCGAGCGTGGCGATGGTGGAAAAGCTGGACCGCCTTGTGCAGGGCCGCGCCGTACACGAGCGCGTGGTGGGGCGCCAGCGGGACCCGCAGGACATGGCCGTACTTGTACTTGAGCGGGCACGTCAGGTAGTCGTCCACCTGGTAGAAGCTGAGCGACAGCGGCTCCTCGATCGGACCGCGGAACGCGGGGGGCGGCGGGTCGACCGGCTCGAACCCGGCGAGTCGCTCCTCCGGCGTGGCCACCAGGGCCCCGGCCCCGGGCGTCCCCGCGGTCGCCGGCAGGTCGAGGGCCTCGAGGACGAACGGCGACACCCTGCGGGCCCTCGATCCCCCGTAGTCCGCCGCATGCGAGAGGATCAGCTCGTCGCGAGCCCGCGTCATCGCCACGTAGCAGAGTCGTCGCTCCTCGGCGAGGCTCCGTTCGCTGGTTGGCGGCTCCCCTCGCCCAAGGCCGGCCGGCAATCCCAGCGGCTCGCCGCGGCCGTTGCCCGGGAACCGGCCGGCGACGAGTCCGGGCAGATAGACCACCGGGAACTCGAGGCCCTTTGCCTTGTGGACGGTCAGGACGGCGACCGCATCGACGTCCGGGTCCAGGTCGGCGGTCGCCGGGTCGTCGCCGGCCTCGATGAGCGTCTGGAGATGACGGGCAACGAACACGGCCCGGTCGTCGGCGAGAAGCGCCGACTGCGCCCGCACGATGTCGAAGAAGCGGACCACGTTGGCGAGGCCCTCCTCCCCCGCCGGCGTGTCCGCCGAGGCCAACCGTGCGAGGAGCCCGCTTTCGCGAAGAAAGGCGTACAGCACCTCGCCCGCGGGCCGTTCATGGGCGAGCTCCGTGTAGCGCGCCAGGTCCACGACGAGGCGGTGCACGCCCGCACGCGTGGCGGGCGACACGCGCAGGATGCCGGGCTGGCGCTCGAGCTCGTCGAGGACGGCGCGGACCGACCGGTTCCGGCGCCGTGCGTTGTTCACGATCGCGGTCAGGTCCTCGCCGCCAAGCCCGTAGATCGATGACGACGCGACGCCGTACAGGTCGACGCTCGACTCCGGGTCCGCAATCGTGCGCAGGAACGCCATCAGGAGACGGACCTCCGGACGGGCGTAGAGGCCCGACGCTCCGGAGAACCGCCACGGGATCCCGGCCAGGTTGAACGCCCGCAACACCGGGTCGGCATGCCCATTGGCGCGGACGAGCACGGCATGATCCCGCGGGTGGGCCCCGGCAGCGATCCGGCGGCTCACGTCCGCGGCGATCCAATCCGCCTCCTCGGAGCCGGTCGCGAAGGCCTCGAGCCGGACCGGTGGCGGGGCCGGATCGACCCGCTGCGCGCGGAGCCGCTTGACGATGCCCGTCCGGACCTCGAGCCGGTCAGGATCGTTGAACCGTACTAGTCGATGCGCAGCGTCGAGCACTGGGGCGAGCGATCGGTAGTTCCGGCGCAGCACCACGGTCCGGGCACCCCGGTAGCGCGCCTCGAAGTCGAGGATGTTGTCCACCGCGGCGCCCCGGAACGCATAGATCGCCTGGTCGTCGTCGCCGACGACCGTGACGTTGCGATGCGGTTCGGCGAGCAGGGCCACCAGCTCCGCCTGCGCGCGATTCGTGTCCTGGAACTCGTCAACGAGCAGGTACCGGAAGCGCCCGGCGATCGCCGTCCTGGCGGCGGCCGACTCGCGCACGAGCCGCAGGGCGAGGGCGACCTGGTCGCCGAAGTCGATGAATCCGTTGGCCGCGAGCAGGTCCTGGTATCGGCCGTAGGCTCGGGCGAGCTCACCCTGGCGCCGGGTGTCCTCGGCCGCGGCGTCCGCCGCGTCCCGATCCGCATCCGTCGCGTCGTCGCCGGATTCGGCCAGCGCGGCCGCCACCCGCGCCGCCTCGACGCCAACGCGGCCGGCGTGGTCGGCGTAGCTCGCCGGCGTGATGTCCTCGTCCTTGCAGCGGCTGAACAACGTCGCGAGGGCTGCCAGGAAGCGCGTCGGATCGCCGAGCGGCCGGTATTCGTCGAGCTCGAACTCGTACAGATGCTCGCGCAGGAAGATCACCACCTCGGCCCGGGACAGCACCCGGACCTCGGGCGACAGGCCGAGCTCAAGGGCGTGTTCGCGGATGAGCCGATCCCCGAAGGCATGGAACGTCGCGATCGAGGTGTCGGTGTAGCCGTACGGCACAAGCTGATCCACCCGGACAGCCATCTCGTCTGCGGCCTTGTCGGTGAAGGTCAGCGCGAGAATCTCCGAGGGCTTGGCCCGTCTCGACGCGATGAGCCAGGCGATCCGGCGGGTGATGACCTGGGTCTTGCCGGTGCCCGCGCCGGCGACGACGAGGAGCGGCCCCTCCCCGTGGGTCACGGCCCGCAGCTGGTCAGGATCGAGGCCGCCCAGGAGCGCCTCCATGCCGCCGCCAGGCAGGCCCGCCACCTCCGGGTCCATCACCGGGACGAGGTCGCGCCAGGCTGGGATCTGCTCCAGCGGCGTTGGCTCGTGCCGGCGCGTCCGGACCCGCAGGCGGGTCATCGGCGTGGACCTGGGCTTCGGTGTGGCCGAGGGCGTCGGCGCGGGTGCAATGGGGGCCATGTGGACACCATCGTCGACCGCCGTGACACCTAGGCTGTCAGGCCGTCGCCTGGCGGATGGCGGCGGACTCCTCGGCCGAGAGCGCAGCGTCCGAGCGGCCCTTGTTGATCGGCTTGGCGTAAACGCGCGTGCCGGTGCGGCTGTGGAGGCTGGAAAGCACCCACCCGTCGCCATTCGCGTCGAGCATCGCGAGGGCGAAGCTCTGGTTGCCGCCGGTGTCGTCGAACGGGTTGTAGCGGACCAGCCCGACCTGCTGGAAGGCGTGCACGGATGCGGCCTCGATGGCCCGCGTCCGGGCCGCCAGATCGTCCATGCCGCGGCCCAGCGCCTGGACCCGATCGAGGTGCGCATCGATGACGTCCTCGATGCTGTCGCCCTCCTCGCCGCGCGTCAGCCGATCCAGCCGGCCCTTCAGGCGCGACGTGCGACGAGCCAGCGACAGGGCCACGATCAGGAGGATCGCGACGGTCAGGACGAGCCCCAGGGTGATGGCTCCACGATAGGGTTCGATGAGCGCGTCGAGATCGATGGCGTGCATCCTCCGCGGCGGTGTCGCGAGTCTAGCAGGGCCCCCGTACTCCCCAAGCATCACCGTCCGGACCCGGATCCGGTGCTATCCTCCCCGCTGGCGGAGTCGACCGCGGGCGGTTGTCCCCTCGATCCGCATCTCGACCCGGAGGCACCTCGGCGATCATGGCGAAGCGCGCTCGCGGCAGCAGCACCCGACCGGGCCAGCGAGCCCGGACCCAGCGCAGCGGTCCGCGACCATCCGCGATCGTCCCGGCCTCGACGCCGCGCCCGGCCACGCTCACCCCGCAGGAGGAGGCCCGCGCCGCCGAGCTCGAGGCCCAGATCGTCGCCGAGGAGCGCGCCGCCGAGGCAACCCGGCGGCGCACACGCGATCGGAACCGCCGTGAGTCGGAGCCCCTCGCCCCAACCCGTCCCGGCTCGCTGGCCGTGCGGGCCGGCGAGGACTACGACTACGTCGTCCGCGACGTCCGACGGATCGCGCTCATCGGTGGTTCGCTCGTCATCATCCTCATCGCGCTGTGGGCGATCATGCACCTGACGGGCGCCACGGCACTCTGACCGAAGGGCGCGGGTCGCTGCGCGACCGCGCTACCATCCACGGGCCATGCCGACCGCCCGGCGCCCGACCGGGGCCCGCCCTGAAGCGCTGTTCCAACCGCCGCCCGAGCGCCAGCCGCTGGCCGCCCGGATGCGTCCCCGGAACCTCGACGAGTTCGTCGGCCAGGGCCACCTCGTCGGTGAACGCGGACCGCTCCGGCGCGGCATCGCGCGCGGTCATCTCGCCTCGATCCTGCTGTGGGGACCGCCCGGCACGGGGAAGACGAGCCTGGCCCGCCTGCTGGCCGGCGAAGTGGGGGCCTATTTCTCCACGATCTCGGCGGTCATGGCCGGAGTGGCGGACGTTCGCGCGCTCATCGCCGAGGCGCAGGACCGGCTGGCCCTGCACGGCACGCGGACCGTCCTGTTCCTCGACGAGATCCATCGGTTCAACAAGGCCCAGCAGGATGCCCTCCTCCCGCACGTGGAGGACGGCACGATCACGCTCGTCGGCGCCACCACCGAGAACCCCTACTTCGAGGTGAACTCCGCCCTGCTGTCGCGGATGCGGGTCTGGCGGCTCGAGGCGTTGACCGACGACGAGGTCGCGACGGTCGTCCGTCGTGCCCTCGCGGACCCGGAACACGGGCTGGCCGGGCCCCTCGGTCCCGACGGCGGCGTTGCGCTCGACGAACCCGCGTTCGAGCATCTCGTGTCGCTCGCCGGTGGGGATGCCCGCGCTGCGCTGAACGTTCTCGAAGGGGCGGTGGCGCTCGCGGAGGCGGAGGACATTCGCGAAGTCGACGGCCACGTCACGCCCCGCCTCGAGGACATCGAGGCCGCCGCGCAGCAACGGGTCCTCGCCTATGACCGTGCCGGCGACGGCCACTACGACACGGTGTCGGCGTTCATCAAGAGCCTGCGCGGCAACGACCCCGACGCGGCCCTCTACTGGCTCGCCGCGATGATCGCGGCCGGTGAGGATCCCCGGTTCATCGTACGCCGGCTGATCATCAGCGCCTCGGAGGATGTCGGCAACGCCGACCCGAGGGCGCTCCAGGTTGCCGTCGGGGCGGCGGCCGCCCTCGACCACATCGGCCTGCCGGCGGCGCAGTACGCGCTCGCCCAGGCGACGACCTACATCGCGACGGCGCCCAAGTCGAACCGCTCGGGTGCGGCCTACTGGGCGGCCGTCTCGGACGTCGAGGCGAGCGGTGCCCTGCCGGTGCCACTCCACCTGCGGAACGCCGCCCATCGCGGGATGAAGCAGCACGGGATCGGGGTCGGCTACCGCTTTCCCCACGATTTCGAAGGCGCCGACGTCGACCAGCAGTACCTGCCCGACGAACTCAAGGACCGACGTTATTACCTGCCCACCGACCAAGGCTACGAAGCGACCCTCGCCGCCCGAATGACCTCGCGAACCGAGGCCCGCGCGGCCGGCCGACCACGCCGCAGCGCGATCCCCGGACCGGAGAAGAGCCACCACGCTGGCGACGGCCTGATGAAGCAGCGCGAGGGCAATCGCAAGAAGCTGGCCGACACGGAGAAGCGGGACGCCGCCGACTAGCGCCCCGCCCGCTCTGCCGGTGCGCCTAGTACTGCCGGCTCTCGACGATGTCCACGATCCGGGCCCGAGGCGTTCCGCCAAGCGCCGGAGCGGCCTGTGGCGAACGCCACAGCTCCTCGAGCGCCTGCTTGAACGATTCCGCCTCGTCCCGGCCATCGAACTCCAGGTCGACCGCGATGTACTTCGGATCGTCGATCGGTCGATAGATCCGATAGCGCCGCACGCCCGAAGCCTCGCGACGAACGGGATCGCGGTCAAACGCGGCCTTCCAGATGGCGAAGTCGCGAACGGGATGCTCGAGCTGCACGACGGTCATGGGAGACTCCTCTCGGCCGGGCCGATCTCTCTATGGCTACAGTACAACTGTACTGAATACTGTGATACTGTAACCACATGCCGGGATCTGTCAAGCGTCGTCGCCCGTACGAGTCACCTCGTCGCCGCGAGGCGGCGATCGCCACCCGTCGAGCCGTCCTCGATGCGGCTCGCGCCCTCTTCGTCGAGCGGGGCTACGTCGCGACGACGATCGACGCGATCGCCACGCGCGCGGAGGTGTCGTCCGAAACGATCTACGCCACGTTCGGGAACAAGCGCGCGGTGCTGTCGGCACTCGTCGATGTCTCGATCGCCGGCGGCACCGAGGCGCCCCCGGTCCTCGACCAGGACTGGGTACAGGCGATGCGCGAGGAACCCGATCCCCATCGTCGACTGTCGATCCTCGCCGGCAACGGACGCTCGATCCTGGAGCGCCGAGCCGAGATCGACGACGTGGTCCGGGGCGCCGCCGCCGCCGACCCGGAGATCGCCGCGCTGCGGCAGGTCGGCATCGAGCAGCGCTACCACGGGCAGCGAGAGCTTCTTCGCATCGTGGCCGGCTCCACCGCCTTTCGGGATGGGCTGGACCTGGACGCCGCCGCGGACATCGTCTGTGCCATCGGCAGCCCCGAGACGTACCGGCTCCTGGTCGTCGACCGTGGCTGGAGCCCGTCCCGGTTCGAACGGTGGTACGGCGAAACGCTGGATCGCCTGCTCCTCGCGCCCGCTCCCCCGCGAAGCAAGCGCTGCCCGACCCGATAGCGGTGCACCGGGGCCGTTCCGGCCGTCATCCTGAGGACATGGCGACAACGAGCGCGCGCCTGGGCGCGATCCGTCCGCTGATCGATCGCGTCGTGCCGCGCGGCGCGATCCTGCTGTCGGCCCTGACGTTTTCCGGCTACATCATGGGCCTGGTTCGGGACCGAGCCCTGACGCGGACGTTCGGCGCCGGCCTCGAGCTCGACACGTTCAACACGGCGTTCGTCCTGCCCGACCTCGCCTTCAGCGTCATCGTCGCGAGCGGGCTCGCGGCGCCGTTCATCCCGATCTTCAGCGGCCTCCGACGCGAGAGCGAGCGCGCGGCCTTCGAGTTCGCCCAGACGATCCTGACCCTGGCGGTCCTGGCGATGGGCGCCGTCGCGGTCGTCCTGTTCGTCGCCGCGCCCCTGACGGTCCAGATCGTCGCCCCCGGATTCGATGCAGAGCGTCGCGACCTGTACGTGTCCCTGTTCCGGATCCTGTGCGTCACCCAGGTGCTGTTCGCGGCGTCGACTGCGATCGGCGAGGTGCTCGTCGCCGAGCGTCGCTTCTTCTTCTACGGCGCGGCGCCGCTGATGTTCAACACCGGCATCGTCGTCGGCACCCTACTGCTCGCGGGAAAGATCGGGATCTACGCGCCGGCGGTGGGGGCGGTCCTGGGGGCGAGCCTGCACCTCGGGATCCGCGTCATCGGGTCGCTCCGGACGCCATTTCGGATCCGGCCGCGATTTCGGGTCGGCACCGGGGCGGTTCGCGAGTTCGTGGCGCTGGCGATCCCCAAGATCGGCAGCGGCCCGGTCGAGCCGCTGACCTTCCTATTCTTCACCCGCGTCGGTTCGGCGCTCGCGACCGGGAGCATCACGACGATCAACCTCGCCCGCAACTTCCAGAGCGTGCCCGTCAGCCTGATCGGCATCGCCTTCTCCGTGGCCGCGTTCCCATCGCTGGCTGCGGCCTACGCGGCCGGCGAGCGAGCCGCCTTCGTGCGCCTCGTTCGGGTCAACGCCCTGACGATCGGCCTCCTGACCACGGCCGCGGCGCTCGGCCTGGCGATCGTCGGCCCATTCGCGATCGACCTGTTCTTCCTGGGTGGCCGGTTCGATGCCGACGCCGTGGCACGCACCTCCCTGGTCCTCGCCCTCTTCGCGATCTCGATCCCGTTCGAGAGCCTGGGGCACCTGTTCAGCCGGGCGATCTACGCGACCCACCACACGGCCTGGCAGGTGATTGCCACGCTCGTCGGATTCGGCGTCACGATCCTTGTCACGCTCGTGCTCGCCGGCCCGCTGGGGGCGGCGGCCATCCCGATCGGGTTCTCGTCCGGGGTCGCACTCCGGTTCGCGCTGCTCGTCGTCGTCCTCGCCCGGCGGATACGGGCGATGCCCCCTAACCCCCCTTCGGAGCCGGCAGCGTCGGGACCACCGTGATGTAGAGCCCATCGCGGTCCGGATAGTTCCCTTCGGGCCGCTTCCAGGGCAGGAAGTTGCGCTCCATCTCGGGCTTGTCCTGGAAGGTCCCCGGCGGGTCGGAGGGGCCCCAGATCGAGGAGATCCGGGGATACCACGGGTCGAGGATGTAGGTGCCGGAGATGTGCACGTTGCGGTCGAAGAGGACGGGGTCGGCATCGGCCTTGAACCCGGACATCACCCAGGTGTGGGCACCCCGCCAGGCCAGGAGGATCGCCGGCGAGCCGGTCGTCTCGATCGCCCGGGCCGCGTCGACCAGGGCTTCGTTCCGACCCTCGAAGGCCCGGATCTCGTAGCCCGGGGCGCCATAGGTCTGGAGGGCCAGGGCCATCGCAGCCGGGCCCCAGTCCCCGTTGTGGCTGTCGTCGTACGAGTCCCACTCGCGGATCCGCCCGGCGAGCTTGTTCTGGGTGGCGTCGGAGGTATCGGCAAGCCCCAGCTGGGCCAGCACGATCTGGACGCCGGCCACGGCACACCAATCCTTGTGGAGCTCGGTCTTGAAGACCTGGTCGGGCGAGGTGGCGATGTTGATATCGACCGCGACGCGTTTCGGCTTCACCGTCGGCGCCGCGGTCGGGACGTGGCCCGACGGATCCGGCGTGGCCGGCGCGGTCGCCGGCTCGATCGAGGGCGGCGGGGTGACGCGCACGGTCGAGAGGGTGTGTCGCTGCGGGACCGGGCCGGCGAGGAAGCGGTCGACCTTCGCCAGGAGCGCGTCCCAGCGTTCGCCCGCCCCGAACGCATCCGTCGCGATGGCCAGCGTCGTGAGGGTGGCGGCGACGAGCGACAGCACGACGGCGATCGCGGCGAGGCGTCGTAGGCGGCCGCGGCGGGCCGGCGAGCGGGTCATGCGCAGAAAGGCTCCCCCAGGTGCTGGTCGAGGTCAAGACGCCCGGCGTTCCACCGATGCGACGCGATCAAGCCGCCGTCTCGCGATCCCCCGATCCGGGTCGCCCGGCGGCCGGCCTCGACCCGTGGCACGATGCCACCATCCCCGTCGCACCCAGGAGACCCACGTGGACCGCTTCGAGCCCAACCTGCGCATCCCGGGCCCCACCGCGCTACCGCCGAGCGTGCGCGAGGCCGGCGCGCGCCAGATGATCAACCACCGGGGCCCGGAGTTCGCGGCGATACTCGATCGGATCGTGACGGGCATGAAGCCGTTCTTCGGGACGACCTCCGACGTGGCGGTGATCACGACCGCGGGATCCGGCGGCCTCGAGGCCGCGGTCGTCAACACGTTGTCGCCGGGCGACCACGTGCTCGGTGTCTCGATCGGCTCGTTCGGCGACCGCTTCGCCAAGATCGCCGGGGTCTATGGGGCCGACGTGACCAAGCTCGACGCCGAGTGGGGGTACGCGGCGGCCGCCGATGAGGTGCGCGAGGGCCTGCGCGCGATGTCGGATGTCCGGGCGGTGCTGCTCACCCACAACGAGACCTCGACCGGGGTCATGAATCCCATCGCGGAGCTGGCCGCCGCGATCCGCGAGGAAACCCCGGAGGCGCTCATCCTCGTCGACAGCGTATCGGGCCTCGGTGCCGTGCCCTTCGACATGGATGCCTGGGGCGTCGACGTCGTGGTCACGGGCTCGCAGAAGGCCTGGATGGCGGCACCCGGCCTGGCGATGATCGCGGCGTCAGCACGGGCGTGGGCGGCGATGGAGACGGCGCGGATGCCCCGCTTCTACCTGGACCTGCGGGCCCATCGTGACGCGGCCACCAACGGCCAGACGCCGTTCACGCCGGCGATCTCCGTGGTGTTCCAAGTCGACGAGGGCCTGCGCCTCATGCAGCTCGAGGGCGCGGCGAGCATCTTTGCCCGGCACGAGGCCTGCGCCGCGGCCTCGCGTGCCGGTCTCCTGGCGCTGGGCTTCGAGCTGTTCGCCGACCAGCGCCACGCGTCACGGACCGTCACTGCCGCCCACGTCCCCGACGGCCTCGACTGGAAGGCGTTCAACGCCGAGGTCAAGGGACGAGGCGTGGTCCTCGCCGGGGGCCAGGGCAAGCTGACCGGCAAGATCTTCCGGCTGGGCCACCTGGGATCGGTCACGCTCGAGGAGATCCTCGGTGCGATCAGCGCGCTCGAAATCGCCTGCCTGGCGATCGGCCGCACGGTCACCCCGGGCGCGGCGGTCGGTGCGGCCCAGGCCGCTGCCCTCGAATCGCTCGGCATCGCGACGCGCACTCCGAGCGGCGCGGGCGCATGAGGGTCCTCGTCGCCGAGCCGGTCGCGCGCGAAGGCGTCGAGCTCCTGGCGACGCAGCACGAGGTCGACGAACGTCCGGGCCTGTCCCCGGCCGAGCTCGCCGCGATCGTGCCCGACTACGACGCCCTGATCGTCCGCAGCCAGGTCGAGGTGGACGCGGCGCTCATCGCCGCCGGCACCCGGCTCGTCGTCATCGGCCGAGCCGGAGTCGGGGTCGACAACGTCGACCTCGATGCCGCGACGCGCGCCGGCATCACGGTCGTCAACGCCCCGACCGGCAACACGATCGCGGCGGCCGAGCACACGCTCGCGCTGCTCTACGGCGTCGCCCGCCGGACGGCGGCCGCCGATGCCTCGGTCCGACGGGGTGAATGGAAACGCTCCGAGTTCACCGGCCTGGAGCTGCGCGGCCGCACGCTCGGGATCGTCGGCCTCGGCAAGATCGGTCAGGCCATCGCCGTCCGAGCGCGGGCGATGGAGATGAACGTGCTCGGAGTGGACCCATACGTGACGGCCGAGCAGGCCGCCAACCACGATGTCGAGCTCGTGACCCTCGCTGAGCTCCTCGCCCGCGCCGACGTCATCACGGTCCACGTCCCGCTCAGCCGGGCGACACGCGGGTTGATCGGCCGCGCTGCGATCGCGAAGATGCAGCCCGGAGCCATCGTCCTCAATGTGGCCCGCGGCGGGATCGTCGACGAAGCCGCGCTGGCCGAGGCGCTCGCATCCGGGCATCTCGGCGGTGCCGGGATCGACGTCTTCGAGCAGGAGCCACCGGTCGGGTCGCCCCTGCTTCAGTCGCCGAATACGTTGCTCACCCCCCACCTGGGCGCGTCGACGGCCGAGGCCCAGATCCTCGTCGCCGAGGAGGTCGCGGCCCAGGTCCTCGACGTGCTGGCCGGGCGGAGCGCCCGGTACGCCGTCAACGCGCCGCTACTCACGCCCGAGACCGCCCGCGCGATCGCCCCGTACCTGCCCCTGGCCGAGATCCTCGGCCGATTCTTCGCCCAGTTCTCGCGCGGCGGGGTCAAGACGCTCACGCTCGAGATCGCCGGCGACCTCGCCGAGTACGACGGCACGCCCCTCACGGCGGCCATGCTGCGCGGCCTCCTGGAGACCGTCACCACCGAGCGCGTCAACCTCGTCAACGCCGGCGCGCTCGCGAAGGCCCGCGGGATCACCGTGGTCGAACGCAAGACCCCCGATGCCGGGGCCTACGCCGCGCAGTTGACGCTGTCGAGCGAGACGCGCGAGGGGACGGTCGCCGTGGCCGGCACAGTCGCGGCGGGCGAACCCCGGATCACTCGGTTGGGCGAGTACCGGGTCGACATGGAGCCGGCCGACGTCATGCTCATCAGCCGCCACCGGGACCGACCGGGGATGGTCGGTCGGATCGGGGCGATGCTCGGCGAGGCGGACGTGAACATCAGCGCGATGCACCTGGCGCGCACGCGCCCGCGCGAAGACGCGCTGATGATCCTCGCCCTCGACGATGACCTCCCGGCCCCGGTCGAGATCGCGATCCGCGCCCAGGAGGCGGTCCTCGATCTCTGGACGATCCGCCTCGGCGGCGAGCGCTGAGTCGACCGCTGGTCACCTCGCCGATCCCGGCCGGCCTCGACGCGACGCTCGTCCTGGTCCGCCACGGCGAATCGGTGTATATCGTCGAGGGTCGGTTCCAGGGCCAGGCCGAGACCCCGCTCTCGCCGACCGGCCGCCGCCAGGCTCGCCTCGTGGCCGACCGCCTCGCCCGACCGCACGATCCACCGGCGCTCCCACTCCCCGCCGGACCGGCGCGCGAGATCGTCCATTCGCCGCTCGTGCGGACCCGTGAGACGGCCGAGGCGATCGCGGCCGCCACCGGCCTCGCGCAGCGGGCCGATCCGGCCTTCCTCGAGATCGGACAGGGCGAGTGGGAAGGGCTGCACCGCGACGAGATCGGCACCCGCTATGCGGCGGAGCTGGCAGCGTGGCGGCGCACGCCGACCGACGCGTGGGCACCGGGCGGCGAATCGCTGGCGGCGGTCGCGGACCGGGTGCGACCCGGGCTGGCCTCCGCCCTCGAACGCCTGGCCGAGGGCGGGACGCCCGGGTCGATCGACCGGGACCAGGTCGCGGGCTACGGGACGGCCACCGCGAACCAGCCGTGGTCGATCGTCGTCGGCCACGACGGCGTGTTCAAGATCGCGCTGCTGACCCTGTTCGACTTGCCTCTCGAGCGGTTCTGGATGTGGTCGATGGACCTGTGCGCGATCACCGTCGTGGACATCCGGGCCGGGCGAGCCGTGCTCCGGGCGCACAACCTTACGAGCCACCTGTCCGGCCTGCTCGACGAGGAGGCCGTGGAGGTCCAGGAGGCGCGCAGCCGCAGCGGCGCTCTCTAGGGGCGCGGAGCCGGGCCGGCCGGTGGCCGGCGGTCAGCGTCGGTTTCGGCCGCGACGGGCGCGCCGGACAGCCAGGCGCAGCAGGCTCAGGCGCAGGCGCCGCTGCGCCTCGCGGAGTCCGCGCAGCCGATCGGCGCCGAGCGTCCGACCGCCGTAGGCGACCTCGACCTTGGCGTGCGCGACCGTCTCGAGCTCGCGCCGGGCGACCGGCAGGATCTCGGCGAGGGCTCCCGCGTACTCATAGACCGTCTGGTTGGGCCGCGGACCGAAGCCCAGGCGGCCGGCCAGCCGCGTGATCGAGCCGTAGACGTCGTCGGCGCTCACCGGGCCGCGCGGTCCCCGCTGCCAGGCCACGAAGGCCAGGCCGGCGACGATGGCCGCGAGGAGCAGCGCGATCGCGATCAGCGGCCCGGACGAGCCGGGTCGCGGAATCGGCGTCGACGTCCCCCCGAGCGGATCGCGCCCGTCGTTGCGTGGCGGGACCCGGCTGCCGAGCGGGTCGATACTGGGCGACGACCCGGGTCCGGCTGACGACACCGGTGCCCCCGAGGGCAGCGCCGGGTTCTGGCCGACCCCACCGCCGGTCGGGTCGAACGTGACCCAGCCGTAGCGCGGGAAGTAGACCTCGACCCAGGCATGGGCCTGATTGTTGGTGATGTTGACCGTGTTCGAGCCCTCGGCGCGCGACCCCGGCAGATACCCCTCGACGAAGCGTGCCGGGATGCCCAGCTCGCGCAGGAGCACTGCCATCGTGGAGGCGTAGTACTCGCAGTAGCCGCCCTTCGCGATGGCGAAGCACTCGACGACCGACACGCCGGCGCAATCGACGCCTCGGATGTCGGTGGAGTACGTGAACTTCGCGGGATCCTGGAGGATGCGGACGATCGAGGCCGCGATGTCGTAGGGGTTGCGCGCCCCGAATGCCCTGACCTCGGCGAGGATCTTTTCGGACTCGGGACCGAGGGCTTCCGGGGGCAGCCCGAGATAGAGCGCCGAGATCTCGGGTGGGTAGGCCGTGCCCGCCGCCCGCAGGCGGTTCTGGGTCAGGCTCGCCCCAGCACCATCGCCACGCAGGGGGATCAGCGCGGAGACCGTATAGGGGTTCTTCGATGGACGCCGGTCGATCGAGGCCAGGTGCCCCTCGGTGCCCACGAGCTTGACGGTCACCGGCGCGTCGACAGCCAGCGGTGTCGACGGCGCAAAGATCGTCGAGAGGGTCGGTGCGGTGTTCGCCGGGGTGATCTTCACGGTCAGCGGGCGCCGGCCGGACTCGTCGACGGCGTCGCCGGTGTCGGCCAGCAGGTCGACGTTCGGGGCGCGGTCGACGAACGTGGCCTGGCTCTGCCGCCAGCCCTGGACGTCGAACACGTCGTACGTCACCGCCGCCCAGTGCGGGATCACGTCGAGATCGGCCGGGACGTCGATCGACAGCGCCGGCGCGTCATTCGTGGTCCACGAGCCGGTGATCGGCGCGGTCGAACCGAACGCCGGCCCCAGGGAGACGCCGGAGCCGCTGGCCGGGAGGAACTTCTCGATCGCGCGGGACCATTCGACGATGTTCCCGCCCACGTCGGTCCACATCGAGCTGAGGGGAGCCGATTTCGCGGTCGACGTCAGGACGAGCGAACCAAGCACCGCGGCCCCGACGAACACCGTCCCGCCGCGCAGGTACATCCCCGAGATCGCGGACGGGTCGCCGATTCGGCGACGCAACCACTCGGTCGACTCCTCGAACGTGTGGAAGCGGATCAGCAGGAAGAGCCCGGCGAGCGAGAAGAGGACGAGGTAGCCCAGCTGGTCGTGGACCGTCAGTGCCATGTTCCCGACGAGCAGGACGCCGATGAGGATCACCCCGTTGATCGGCCGCCGATGGCCGAACGCGGCATAGCTGGCAAACATCGACGAGCCCCACACGATCAGGCCGAGCACCAGCAGGTGATGCCCGAATGCCGACGTCGAGAGCCGGTCGAAGACGATCAGATCGCGCCACGCGACGACGCACGCGGTCGCGGTCGCTTCGAATAGCTGGTACAGGTTGCCGCCGTCGGGCAGCAGCACCGACCCCACGATGAGTGGCGTGATGAGCGCGGCAAACATCGCCCCAACGGCGAACGTCGTCCAGCGACGCCAGCCGACCTTCGACCCGACGAACCCCGCGAACGCCCCACCGATCGCGGTCCAGACCAGGAAATCCGTGTAATCGCCACGACCGACGACCAGGTTGGCGTCGTCGAGCGACCAGGCCAGGGTCAGGCTCAGCAGGAAGACCAGGCCGAGGGTCAGCCAGCCCTCCGAGGGTCGCCGCGGCAGGTCGCGGGTCATCGAGCGAGCATCTCCCCGAGCGGGCGGCCCGGCCGGACCGTGAACGATCTGAGCTCGTACTCGGCCAGGGCGTGGCGCAACGCGCGGGCACGCTTGGCGGCGGTCTCGGTTGCCGCCGGATCGAGGACGACGGGTTCGCCGGTAGCGGCGGCGCGTGCCTCGAGCTCGGCCTGGGCGAAGGCCGGGGCGTCGAGCGCGACGACGACGCAGGCCACGCCCCGGGTCCGGAGCGCCGCCAGCGGCCGGACCCAGGCCGGATCGCTCGAGGCCGTGATCACAACCGCGGTCATCCCCCGCCGCAGGCGCCCGACCGAGCCGATCAGCGTCTCGACGAGCGGGCTACCCGGATCCGCCTCGACGGCGGCGAGGAGCTGCATGATCTTCTGATGCTGGCGCCCGCCGCGATCGGCGGGCAGGAACGCGGTTCGGCCGGCGTTGACGGTCATCCCCACCGCCCGGTTTTCGGTAAGCGCCCTGTCGGCGATCGAGGCGGCCGCCCGGATGGCCACCTCGGTCGTCGAATCGTCGCCGTGGCCGGCCTGGATGGCGCGCTGGAGGTCGAGGATGATCCATGCGTCGGCGGTCTGCTCCAGGTCGAACTCCTTGACTTGGATGTCACCGTGCCGCGCCGTCGAGCGCCAGTGGATGCGGTTCATGCTGTCGCCCGGCGCGTACGGTCGGACCGTCGTCGCGAGCGGCGTCGTCTGGAGGGTCCGCTCGGGGGCGGCGTGGCTGCCCTCGAGGCTTGCCGGCGGCAGGCGCCAGGCCGGCAGTGGCTCCAGGCGCGGATAGACGACGAGGCTGACCCCCTGACCCACGGTCGCGGAAGCCTCGTAGAACCCGAACGGATCGCCGGTCCGGATGTGGAGCGGTTCGATCCGGAAATGGCCGCGACGCGTCAGTGGGGCGCGGATCAGCCACGAGCGCTCGGCCTGCCCGCCAAGCGGCAGGGCGCGCCCGGGCAGGCCGCCGGGCAGCGTCGTCGGGTTGTGGACCTCGAGCCACGGCTTGGGCACGCGACTGGCGTTGCGTAGCGTGTACGTGACCCGCATCCGGTCGCCGACGTGGCCGTGGAGCTGGCTCACCGCGTACCCGGCCTCCAGGTCGGACAGGCCGAGGCGGACGAGAATGTACGAGCCACCCACGACGAGGATCGCGAGATAGAGCAGATAGAACAGGAACGGCTGGCCGGTCGAGAACGACGCCACGATGAGGACGGTGGCGATGGCCAGGAACTGCAGCCGGCGGATCACGACGCGCGCCCGGTTGCTCGCTGGCTCGACGTCGAGGGACTAGGCGCCGGCGGCGCTGGTGCCCGCGCGACTCGATGCGGCGGACCGTCGGATCTCGGTGGGTCCGCCGCCGGTCGGCCGGATGCCGTCGATCGCAGTGGCGTCGAGGATCTCGCGCACGACCTGGCCGGCCTGGACGTCGTGGATCGATGAGCTCGTCTTGATGATCAGGCGGTGGGCGAGGGCCGGCTCCGCGAGGGCCTTGACGTCGTCGGGGATCACATAGTCGCGCCCGAGCAGCCCCGCCAGCGCCTGGCCGGCGCGGTAGAGCGCGATCGACCCGCGCGGCGAGGCGCCCAGGTAGACGTCGGGATGGCTGCGCGTGGCGTTGACGACCCGGACGATGTAGTCGGCGACCGTCGGATCGACGTAGATCTCACGGACGGCGTCCTGGAGGCTGCGTAGCTCTTCGACGCTCAGGACCTCCTCGATCTCCTCAAGCGGGTGGCTGCGCTTCTGCTCGTCGAGGATCAGGATCTCCTCGATCGGCTGAGGGTAGCCGAGGCGGATCCGGAGCATGAACCGGTCGAGCTGGGCCTCCGGCAGGGCGAACGTGCCCTCGTACTCGATCGGGTTCTGCGTGGCGATGACGAGGAACGGGTCGGGCATCGGATAGGTCGTTCCGTCGATGGTGGCCTGGCGCTCTTCCATGCACTCGAGCAGCGCCGACTGCGTCTTGGGAGTGGCCCGGTTGATCTCGTCGGCGAGCACGACCTGGCTCATGATCGGTCCGGGCCGGAACTCGAACTCCTGGGTCTTCTGGTTGTAGATCGACAGGCCCGAAACGTCTGAGGGCAGGAGGTCCGGCGTGAACTGGATGCGCCGGAACGAACAGCCGAGACTTCGCGCGATGGCCTTGGCCAGGACGGTCTTCCCGGTCCCCGGCACATCCTCGATGAGCAGGTGGCCCCGGCAGAGGAGGGCGACAAGCGCGAGGCGGACCTCGTGGTGCTTGCCGACGATGACTCGCTCGACGTTGGCGAGGACTCGGTCCCCGGTTTCCTGGATCTTCGACATCGGCCTCTCTCGCGGCTGCGGCGACGTGTGCGGCATCGCCGGGGTCGGGCGTTCGGGGGTGCGACGAACCACAGTGCTGGTCCGTGGTGTCGCAGGATAGTACGTCGGTTCCGTCAAATCGGTTCCGAAGCGGCGTTCGGCGGCATGATCCGAACGGCATTGCGCCGGGGCGAATCGCTCATTCCGCGCGAACCTTCAGCCGCGGAACAGCGTCAGTCCGCCGACCCAGGCCGTCATCAGGCAGCCGATCCCACCCATGACCGCGAGGAACGGCTCCCCGCCGACCCAGGCCGAGGCCGCGACGCCGCCGAACATCAGCGCGAGCACGGTCGCGATCGCGGCGAGGCCGATGCGCTCGATCCAGGGGCGCGGCGTCCGCGCCACATCGGGGGCCGGCGCGTCAGGGGGCGGCACGTCTCGAACCGGCGTGGCCCGGCCCGGCCGCTCCTCGGGCCCGCGGTCGTCAGGGTCGGTCACGGGTTCGCCGCCAGGTAGCCGGCCATGAGCTGGCCGGCGATGGGCGCCGCCACCTCGCCACCGCGCCCGGCCTGCTCGACGAGCACGGCGATCGCGATCCGCGGTGCCTCGGCCGGGGCGAAGCCGATGAACCATGAGTGCGGTTCTCCTGTGCCGCCGAGCTCGGCCGTTCCGGACTTGCCGGCGGTCGTCACACCTGGGACCTTCGACCCGGTCGTGAACAGGCGGCCCAATGGACCCTCGACGGCGGCGACCATCGCCGAGTTGATGGCCTTCGCCTCGTCGGCCGGGATGACCTGGCGCAGACGTTCTGGGCCGATCTGGCGCTCCCCACCCTTGTTGCGCAGGGCGGTCACGAGGCGTGGGCGCATGAGCGCCCCATCGTTTGCCACCGTCGCCGCGACCAGTGCCATCTGGAGCGGAGTCACGAACGTCTCGCCCTGGCCGTAGGACGCGTTGGCAAGCTCCACGTCGTCGACGAACCCGCCCGGGGCCTTCCCGGTTCCGCCGGTCACCTGCGACGCCGCGGTCGGGAGGTCGAACGGCAACGGCGCACCGAAACCGAGCCGGCCGGCGTAGGCGACCAGGTCGGCGCCGCCGGTGCGCAGGCCGGTCAGCGCGTACCAGATGTTGCACGACACCTCGGTGGCGCTGACAAGATCGAGCGGCGTCGAGCCCGTCTGCGGATGATGGCCGTCGTGCACCCGGAATCCCTTCACCATCAGCCCGCGTTTCTCGGCAGCTGGCTGTTCCTTGTAGGTCGTCGACGGCGTGATCGCACCCGAGCCAAGCCCGGCCATCGCGGTCACGATCTTGAACACGGAGCCCGGCACGTACCGCCCCAGCGTCGCGCGCGGCAGGAGCGGCTGGTCCTTGTCGTCCTGGAGCGCGGCGAACGCCGTCGCCGCGGTGGCCGGATCGGTGATCTTCGAGGCGTCATAGGTCGGCGTCGAGGCGAGCGCGCGAACCTCACCAGTCGTCGGGTCGAGCATGACGATGGCCCCGCGCCGGTTGCCGAGCGCCCGGACGGCATCCCGCTGGAGGCCGTAGTCGAGTGAGAGGACGAGATCGCTCGGGTCGTACTGGCTGGCGCCGAACTTGCGGAACGCGCCTGTGAGGGCGTCGCCGGCGAGCCCGGTGAGCTCGGCGTCGTAGCCCCGCTCGAGGCCGGCCCGGCCGTAGGTCCCCGAGGCGTACCCGACGACCTGGCTGATCGCCGGTCCCCGGTAGACGCGGTAGAACTCGCCGTTGGCGTCCTTCGCGTTGCGGGCAAGGACCAGGCCGGCACGATCGAGGATCTTGCCGCGCGGGACCGTCCGGGCGGCGGCGATCACCGCCGGGTCGTACGGGGAGCGGACGAGATCCGGCGCCACGACGACCGACCAGTAGCCGCCTGCGCCCGCCAGCACGCCGAAGGCCATCGAGATGACGATCGCGACGTGGAGGATCGTCCGACCGAGCGGGCGGCGCCGCGACGAGGTGGCGAGCATCAGCGCGGCCGTCGCCGCAGGCGCGACCGCCAGCCGCCGGCCGTCGGCGGCGGGGGCGGCTCGACGCCCTTGTCCGAGAGCGCCAGGAGCAGGCCGACCACCACCGCATTCGCGAGGAGCGAGGAGCCGCCGTAGCTGATGAACGGCAAGGTGACGCCGGTGAGCGGCAGGACCTTGAGGTCGCCCGCCGCGATGATCACCGCCTGGACGCCGATGACGAGGGCCAGGCCGGTCGCGAGGATCGAGCGGAAGTCGTCGGCGGCCGAGGCGCCGATCCGCAGGCCGCGCTCGACCACGACCAGGTACACGCCCAGGATCGCGATGACCCCCACGAGCCCGAGCTCCTCGCCGAGCGCGGCGAGGGGGAAGTCGGTATGGATCTCCGGGATCGGCAGCCGCCCCCCGACCATCGGCAGCCCGGCACCGAGCCCCACCCCGAGGAGCCCGCCTCGGGCGAAGGCGTGGAGCGACTGGACGATCTGGTAGCCGGTCCCGAGCGGGTCGGCGAAGGGATCGATCCAGATGTCGATCCGCGCGCGCACGTGGTCGAACAGCGACGCCATGAGCGCGCTCCCCAGGACGAACAGGACGAGACCGATGAGGACCAGGCTCAGCCGGCCGGTCGCCGCGTACAGCAGAGCCAGGAAGACCGCGTAGAACAGCAGGGCGGCGCCGAGATCGCGCTGGACGACGACGATGCCGAGCGCGATCGCCCACATCGCGACCATCGGCGCGAGGTACGGCAGCGGCGGCAGGCGTAGCGGCCCGAGGCGCGTGTCCTGCTCGATCAGCAGCGGCCGGTTCTCGGAAAGGTATCCGGCGAGGAACACGACGAGGATGACCTTTAGCAGCTCCGAGGGCTGGCCGCTGACCGGTCCGATCCGGAGAGTCAACCGCTGGCCGCCGACGTCCACCCCGAGCACGAACGTGAGCAGCAGCAGCGCGATGCCGACCGCCGCCCAGGTGTACTTGTAGCGACGCAGCCAGGTGTCCGAGCGGACGACGATCCCGAGGGTCGTGGCGACGGCGATCGCGAGGCACAGCCAAGCGAGCTGGATGTCGCCGAGGCCGATCGTCGAGCCACCGACCTTGAGCGTCACGAGATCCTGCGGCAGCCGCTGCATGAGCAGCAGCGATATCCCCCCGAGGAGGCCGACGGCGGGCAGGAGGATCTGGTCGGATCGGCGTCCGGCCAGGACCTGGGCGACGTGCGCGCCACCCAGCGCGGCGAGGTAGATCGCGAGCCCGCCCGCGTCGTAGGGGGCGAACCGATGCGCGAGCGTCATGCCGAGCGACAGGCTTCCGACGATGAGCGCCACCGCGACGATCCCGAGCAGGCGCGCCTCCGTCCACCGCGGCCGGGGGTGGATCGGCCCTAGGATCCGCGGCAGCGTCGGCGCCGATGCCGCCCGGGGGCTCACGCTCACGCGGACGAGCTCATGCGGGCCGCGCTCGCTCGAGGCGCAACCGGACCTGGCCGATCGCGACCTCATCGCCATACCCGAGTGGCGACAGGTCGGCGACCGGGCCTCCGTTGACATAGGTCCCGTTCGTGCTCCCGAGATCCTCCACGTACCAGCTCTGGCCGCGGTATGTCAATACGGCGTGCTCGGCCGAGGCGAACGGGTCTTCGATGACGATCGCGTTGTTGACGTCCCGCCCGAGTGTCGTGATCGCGTCGAGATCGAACGAGCGGCCCTGCGGCGGCTCGCCGCTCGGCGAGTCGAGGACGATCAGGCGGCCGAGCGAGCTCGATGGCTCTCGCGCCGCCGCCCGCAGGTCGCGCAGCAGCGAGCGCACGACCCTGGCGAGAAATAGATACAGGAGGGCGAGGAACAGGAGCCGGACGATCCAGATGACGGCCAGGAACCCGTCCATCTAGGGCACGTCCCCGGCGACCTCGACGACGATGACGGTATCGCCCAGCTCGATGCGGTCGCCCGCGCCGAGCACCAGCTCCCCGACGGTCACGCCATTCACCCGCGACCCGTTGGTGCTGCCCAAGTCGGTGTAGACCAGCGTCCCTCGCCGACCCACGATCCGGGCGTGGTGGCGCGAGACGCCACCGTCAGGGAGCACGAGATCGTTGTCGGCCGCTCGGCCGATCGTGAAGCCACCGCCGTCGAAGTCGCAGGTTCGGCTCGCGCCCTCCTGGCTCGTGACCCGCAACCGGGCGCGCGGCGCGCTGGGCCGTGGGATCGTGTAGACCATCGTGTCGGCGCGGACCGGGCCGCGCGAGTCGTCGCCGGCTTCGTCGAGATCGAGCTCGTGGGGCACGCGCTCGTCGCGTCCGGGGATCGGATCGGCATACCGCGCGGTCACCCGGATATCGGCTCGGTCGACGGTCGGGTCGCTCAGCAGATCGACGCGAGGTCGATCGACGAGCGTGTAGCGGCGGGCCCGGGCGAAGACAAGCGCGCCATCGGCGAGCTCCGATGCGAGGCTGTCCGTCATGTCGCCGAACTTGACGAGGTCGTCGGGATTGAGATGGACGACGAAGCGGTTCGGGACAAGGGTGCGGTCGGCGGTAGCGAGCCGATCCGCCTCCATCGCACGCTCGATCCGACGCTGCAGCTGGACCGGCTGGAGACGTGCCCGGAAGAGACGCGCGGACGGACGCTCGAAGAGGCGTTCGAAGAACCGCTCGATGGCGGCCAGCGGCGGCATGGTCGGTGGCGGAGTCTAGCAGAGGGTCCCGAGCGCCCCCGGGAGGGACCATCCGCGTGTGTCGTCAGTACCCCCGGTGCTGGGGCGCACAGCACGTGGGGGTATACTCTCGCCTCGTTCGGGTGGTCCGTCCGGCCTGAACTTGTCCAGCGACCCTGCTCCGGGGACCCGATGCCCGAGATCTTGACCGAATCCTTCTGCGAACGGTGCGGCACGCGCTACACCTTCGAGTCCGGGGCGCCCCGCGGGCCGCGCCTCAGGGGCGTCAAGGTCCTCTCCCGCGGCCTCAAGAACTTCGTCATGTCCGACGACACGTCGTTGGACGAGGCGATGGCGGCCGCGCGCAGCGAGTCCGACCGAGAAGTCACGACCCACCAGCTCGACGCGTTCCACAAGACCTTCAACTTCTGCATGTCCTGCCGCCAGTACACGTGCGGCAACTGCTGGAACGAGGCCGAGGGCCAGTGCCTGTCGTGCGCGCCGCACCTGGGCCACGACATCCTGCAAGCCCCATTCCCCCACCTCGACCCGGCCGCGGGCCTCGAGACCAACGGGGGGAACGGCGGGCCGAACGGACATCACGAACCGCCCCCGATGGCTGACGCCATGGCCTGGCCAACCAGCGATCTGCTTCGCGACGAACTACCGACGGTCGACCTCGCGTCCGGGCTCGACGCGACGGTCGAGCCAGGCGCTCTGCGGGCCGAGGAAGCGCCAGCCTGGGATCTGCTCCGGGCGCGAGCGGACGAGTTCGAGGCAGGCGAGATCGCTGGCACCGGATTCGACGAGGATGAGGGTCTCGAGCCGATCGATGCCGCCGCACGCCTGGCTGACATCGGTGCGGCGCCCATCGCCCCGCGTCCGGTCACGCCGGTCCCGCCGACGAGCGATGCTGCCGAGGATCCCGATGAACGCGCCGCGGCGGCGGCGGAGCAGACGACGGACCTCCTCCGGCGATTCCGCCCGGGCCAGAGTCTCGACGACGAGCTCGCCGCGTTCGAGGCCGAGCTGGTCCCAGCCGAGCCCGAGGTTGAGCCGATCGCCGCAGCCGGACCGGAGCCCGAGCTCCATCCAGTCATCGCCGCGGCTCCCGAGCCCGTCGCCGCCGCGCTGGAGCCCGAGCCGGTCGTCGCCGCCGTACCGGAACCCGAACCCGAGCCGGTTATCGCCGCCGTACCTGAACCCGAACCCGAGCCGGTTATCGCCGCCGTGCTGGAGCCCGAACCCGAGCCGGTTATCGCCGCCGCACCGGAGCCCGAGCCCGAGCCGGTCGTTGCCGCCGCACCGGGGCCCGAGCCCGAGCCGGTCGTCGCGGCCGAGGAAGCCCGTCGCGATGTCGTCGAACAGCCGACCTGGCGGATCGTGGCACCCGATGTGCCCGCTCCCGGCGCCGGCGATCAGCCCATCGCGGTCCCGCCAGCGGGACCGTTCCGTGCACCGGTCGAACCGAGCACTGCATCGACGAACCCCAACTGGCCGGCTCAGCCCGAGTGGCCCGCCGACCGCGGCGCCGGTGGACTCCCGTCCTTTGGCCGGCCGGCCGTGGCGAGCGGAGGGATCGAACAGCTCTGGGCCGAATCGGCTCGCGAGGTGACGGCCGCTCCCGTCGCAACCGCCGCAAAGAGCGGCGTCCAGGCCTGTGTCAGCTGCGGACTATCGCTCTCCGCGACCGCCCGATTCTGCCGCCGTTGCGGCACCCGGCAGGGCTGAACCGCCCGTCCCAGGCGCTCCCTCGTCGCGTACCCGGACCCAGGCCGCGCCGTACAACAGCGCCTGGAACGTGAACGACAGCCAGGCCAGGGCCACGAACGCGGTTGCGAGCGATCCCGCGAGCGCAGCCGAGCCGATGAGGCGCGGAGCGAGGAACAGGAAGAGCTGGCTGAGGGCGACGATCGCCAGGCCGGCCACGATGGCCGGCAGCCAGATCGCGCCCCAGGATGGTGCCCGCGGCGGCACGACCCGGTAGACGACCAGAACGACGAGGACGCCGACCCCGACGAGCACCAGTGGCGAAGCGAGCACGTCGCCGACCTTCCAGAGGGTCCCGTACGACTCCGGCAGGAATGTCTTGGCGGCCGCGGCGAGCGTCCCCGCGACGATAAGCACAACGACGATCCCCACGAGCCCGGCCACCCACGCGAACCCGCGGGCCACGCGCCGGAACACGTCACGCTCCGGTCGATCGGTGAAGATCCGCGAGAAGGCCACGTCAAGCGTCACGTAGAACTGGCTGACCGTCCAGATGAGGCCGACGACGCCGACGATCGACGTGACCGCCGCGCCCGAGGCCAGGGCCGCCACGGCCTCGTCGACGACCTCGCGGAGCGGCGGGGCGACGGCGGCGATCGACTCGGCCAGGACCGCCCGGTCGGCCGGATTGCCGATGAGCAAGCCGGCTACCCCGAGGGTCACGAACGCGATCGGGAATGCCGAGAAAAGGGCAGCGAACGCGAGACCGTTCGCCAGCAGTCCGCCGGGCGCCCGACCGTAGACGTCGAGCACCGACCGAACGTAGGCAACCCGCGGCCGGTCGAGGAACTGTCCTAGCACGATGGCCACGTCCATTGGCGCGCGGGGTCAGTCCCGGAGCTCGTCGAACAGAGCCGGCTGAACGGCGTCCGCGGGAACGCGACGCGGCCCCGCGATCAGCGCGCGGATCTGCCCGCGGCGGACATAGCGCCGTCCGCCGAGCTTGATGCTCTGGAGCCGGCCGTCCCGGGCCCACCCGCCGATCGTCGAGGTCGTGAAGTGGACGTTGGCCGCGGCGAGGATCGCCTGGGCCTCGGAGAGCAGGATCCAGTCGTTGGCCGATGGCATCTGGTCAGTCGCCGGTCGAGGCCGCGGATGGCTTGGCGGACCGGTCCTCGCCGGCTTTCTCGGTACGGTCCCTGCCGGCCTTCTCGGACCTGCTCGGCGCGCCCTTCTCCGTGCCGCTGGACGGCTTTACGGCCTTGTCCCCGCCCTTGTCCGCGTCGTTGGTGGCCTTGTCGCCATCCTTGCCGCCCGCACCCGTCTCCCCGCCCGAGCCATCGCTGTCGGCCTTGACGCCCGACTTGACTGCCGCGTGGCGTTCCTTCTTGGCCCAGCCAGAACCCTTGTAGTGGATCGCCGCCGTGGTGATCCCCTTCCTGATCGGACCCTTGCCGCAGCTCGGGCACGTCGCCGGGCCCTCGCCGTGGACGCCGTGGATCACCTCGAACCGGTGTCTGCAGGCCTCGCAGACGTAGTCGTAGAGCGGCACGGGCGCGGATCCCCTGTCGTCAGCCGCGAAGGAGACGCATGCCGCACTTCGGGCAGTAGAAGGCCCGCTCGTGGGCCGACGCGAACCCGCAATGGGCGCACACCAAGCCGCCCCGGCCGGCCGCCGGGACCGGGCGATCGATCGCCGTCAGGCCCATCGCATGCTGGTTGGTGAGGACGTTCGTCAGCAGGCCAGCGAGGAGTTTGGCACCGATGCGGTCCGTATCGCCGCGAACTCCCCGCCCGCCCCATCCGACGACGGCCCGGCAGATCATGTCACCCGTCGCCTCGTCCCAGTGCGCGGCCACGCCGCCGACCACGGCGTTGTACTCGGGATAGCCGCTCGTGTCGATCTCTCCGTCGAGCAACGAGCAGACGAAGGTATCGAAGGCCAGATCGATCGCGTCGATGGACTCGAGGACGACGAGCGCGTGGCGGGTGATCGGCGAGTGGACGTGATGGGCATTGAGCCACTGCATCGCCTCGGACGGATGCGCGATCGTCGGCGTCGCCTGGCTGAACTCGATGGGGAGGGGCTCCACGACCTCGATCTCGGCCTTGGCCAGGCCAACGAGCATCGATGGCAACTCGGCCATCGCCTCGGGGCCAGCCTTCATCCGGACGCCCTCACTCGTCTTGCCCGCGTAGTACAGCTTGAGCTGGTAGTCCTGCGCGACGACTTCTTCCGGCAACGTGACCGAGCCGGTCGGAGGCGGCCCGACGGTCGGGGTCGGCACGTCGGCAGTGTTCTTGCGCTTGAGGAAGTCGAGCGGCACGAGGGGCCTCCCCGGGGGCATCTGGATCGGGAGTCATGGTAGCAGGGCGACCCGTTCGCCCGGTTACCGGGGGCCATGCGGGGGCGCCGGAGGTCAATCCTTCGCGGCGAGCGCGATCACGCCCTCGTAGGGCCGGAGCGTGACCGACGATCCAGGCTCGAGGCGTTCGGACAGGTCGAGATGCGTCCCGACGAGCGGCCGCCAGACCCGGCCCCGGCCTGGCTGCGGCACCGTCGTCGTCCCGGGCTCGGGCCCGAATGCCACGAGCACCAGGGCCTCCGGACCAGTGCCGAATCGACGGTAGCCGAGGACGGTCGGATCGGTCGTTCGGACGAGTGCCAGCTCGCCGTCCTGGAGCACGCGCGTGCTTCGTCGCGCCGCAAGCAAACGCGTATAGCACGCCAGGACCGACTCGGGATCGGCCGTCTCAACCGCGACGTTGCGGGTCGCCACATCGGAAGCGAAGCGCAGCCACGGCCGAGCGGTCGTGAATCCGGCTCCTGGCCCATTCGTCCAGGGCATCGGTGCGCGCGATTGCGAACGGTCCCACCAGGGAAAGTCGGGGCTCACATGCTTGGCCGCCTCGTCGATGCTCTCGTCGGGCGGGATGGTGACGTCGCCGCTGCCCAGCTCCTCCCCGTAGTACAGGAACGGCGCCCCGCGGATCGTCAGCTCGAGGATCGCGGCGGCCTTGGCGACCGCGTCCTGGACCTCGGGACCGCCGCCGACCGTGGCCGCCAGCCGCGAGGCGTGCCGGGGCTGGTCGTGGTTGGAGAGCACGACGGTCGGCCACTTGTCGCCGCGGAAGGCGCGCTCGCGCCGGACGATCGCCGCCCGGAACGCGGCCGCCGACCACGGTCGCGTCAAGAGCTCCCAGTCGAAGACGAGATGCCCCTCGACCGTGAGCGCGGCCGCCCCCTCGGTCGTGCCGACGAACAGCTCGCCCACGCTCATGTGGCCGGGATTCGCGTCAAGAAGCTTG
Source organism: Candidatus Limnocylindrales bacterium (assembly GCA_038214255.1). Taxonomy (GTDB): domain Bacteria; phylum Chloroflexota; class Limnocylindria; order Limnocylindrales; family CSP1-4; genus SPCO01. The sequence continues at coordinate 42,234 of JBBQRZ010000008.1, read as the reverse complement.
CGAAAGCGGGCGATGAGCGCCGGCAGATCAGGTTGGTCGAAGTCGAATCGGTGTTCCTGGCGCGTCCAGGCCGTCCGGCCACGTCGCCGTGGGTTCGAGGGCATGTCCGGGTGCTTGAGGAAAACGTTGAAGGTGTCCAGACGGAAGCCGTCCACGCCTCGATCGAGCCAGCGCTTGACCATCGCGAACTGGGCGGCCTCCACCGCCGGGTTGCGCCAATCGAGCTCGGGCTGTTCGACGAGGAACGTGTGGTGGTAGAACTGGCCCCGTTCCGGGTCATAGGTCCAGGCCGGCCCACCGAACCAGGAGACCCAGTCGTTCGGCGCGAGCGGGCGCCCACGGGCGTCGAAGCCCGACGGGTCGCGCCAGATGTACCAGTCGGCATAGGGCCCATCGCGTGCCGAGCGCGAGGCCGTGAACCAGGGATGCTGGTCACTCGTGTGGTTCATCACGAGATCGAGGATCACCCGGATCCCGCGCCGATGGCAGCCCTCGATGAGCCGGTCGAAGTCGTCGTCGGTCCCGAGCAACGGATCGATCGCACCGTGGTCGGTGACGTCATAGCCGACATCGAGCCCGGGCGAGGGATAGATCGGCGATAGCCAGATCGCGTCGATCCCCAGGCCCGCGGGCCCGAGGTAATCGAGGTGGTCGATGATGCCGGGCAGGTCGCCCGTACCGTCGCCGTTCCGGTCGGCGAAGCTTCGTGGGTAGACTTGATACACGACGCCGCGGCGCCACCAGTCGTCGCCGAGCGCCATGGGGTGTTGCGATCGGGGTGCGACCTGCGCCTCGACGGCCATCATTGCTCCTCCACCCAGAGCGGACCGCGCGGCGAGGTTGCGGCGATGGTGCGGCACCGTCGCGCTACGGTCTTGACAATACGTCGCCAACGCGTCATTGATACGCGTTACTGACGCGCGTTAGTCGACCACGTCGCGGACGCGCCGTCAAGGAGGAGGAGCGGCAGTCGAACGATGCCGAAGCGACCCACCAGCGCGGACGTCGCGGTCGAGGCGGGGGTCTCGCGAACGACCGTGTCCTTCGTCATGAACGAGCGCACGGACGTCAAGATCCCCGAGAAGACCCGTCGCCGAGTGCAGCAGGCCGCGGCGCGTCTCGGCTACCACCCGCACGGGCCCGCGCGCCAGTTGGCCGGCGGCCGGACCCACATCATCGCGCTCGTCATGCGCCAGTCTCCCGAGCAGATCGCTGGTGACGCGGTCCTCGCCGAGACCCTGCGCGGCCTCGCCTCGGCCGCGCGGGCCGGTGGCTTTCGGGTGTTGGTCGAGCCGCTCGCCCCCGACGGGCTGGAGCAGACGTACACCGCCCTGCTCCGGGCCCAGCATGCCGACGGCCTCGTGATCTCCGGGCCGCGGGTGGACGACCCCTCGCTCGTCGACCTCATGCGGGACGAGTTCCCGATCGTGCTCCAGGGTCGCCTGCCGGGTGTGGCCATCACGAGCGTCGACGTCGACAACGTCGCCGGGGCACGCGGCGCGGTGGACCACCTCATCTCCCTCGGGCATCGGCGGATCGCCTGCATCACCAACGCCCCGGTCATGTACACCGCTGCCCAGGAGCGGCTGGAGGGGTACCGACTGGCCCTCCAGGCGGCCGGGATCGCCCAGGATCCCGACTTGGTCGCAGAGGGCCTCTTCGACGCCCCGAGTGGTCGCGCGGCCATGGTCGGGCTGCTGGCGCGAACCTCCTTCGGCGCCGTGTTCGTCGGGAGCGACGTGGTTGCCCTGGGCGCGATCGGCGCCCTGCGCGAGGCGGGCCGCCGCGTGCCCGACGACGTTTCGGTCGTCGGATTCGATGACATCCCGCTCGCCGCCTATTTCGACCCTCCCCTCACCACCGTCCGGTTGCCGGCCTTCGAGCTCGGGCAGGCCGCTGGACGAACGCTCCTGGACCGCATCGCCGACCGGGTGGTGCCGGAACGGACGTTGCTCCCGACCGAGCTCATCGTGCGCGCGTCGACGGCCCCACCGGCCGCGGCGTAACGGAGCGGCCGCAGACGCGGTCGCGCCATCCCACAGCCCAGGCATCGACCCGGACGACCGGGTCGATCATCCGGGAAAGGAGAGACGGATATGGAGGAGAGAACATTCCGGTGGCGTCGGACCGCCGGATTCCTGGCTGCGATCGCGTTGGCGACGGCAGCCTGCTCGTCACCGGGCGGGAGTACCGCTCCGGCGGCCTCGACCGGCGGCGGGGGTGCCAGCGCCCCGGCCGCCAGTGGCGGCGCAGCGGGGAGCGGCTCGCTCGGCGGCACGGTCAGCGTCATCGGTACGTGGACAGGCGCCGAGCAGGACTCGTTCCTGGCGATGGTCGCCCCATGGGAGGCGCAAACCGGAGCCAAGGTCCAGTACACCGGGACGCGCGACATCAACGCGGTCCTCTCGACCGGCGTCCAGTCGGGGCTGCTGCCGGATCTGGCCGGCCTGCCGGGCCCGGGCCAGATGGCCGAGTACTACAAGGGCGGCGCACTGAAGGCCCTCGATGACGTGCTGGATGTCACGACCTACAAGTCGGAGACGTCGCCCGGTCTTGTCGCGCTCGGAACGCTCGACAGCAAGATCACGGGCATCTTCATCAAGGCCGACATCAAGGGCCTGTTCTGGTTCAACAAGGACGTCTACAAGGGCGGCGACCCAACAACGTACGACGACCTGCTTGCCAAGGGCAAGGAGACCGCCGGGACGATCGGTGGAGATGCCAAGACCTTCTGCGTCGGCCTCGAGTCGGGCGCGGCCACGGGCTGGCCGGCCACGGACTGGATCGAGGGCTTCGTCCTCCATCAGAGCGGACCGGATGTCTACGACAAGTGGACAGCCGGGCAGCAGAAGTGGTCCACGCCCGAGATCAAGCAGGCCTTCGAGGCCTTCGGCAACGTCATCGCGAACTCGTTCGGCGGCTCGAAGAACGTCCTCGCGACGAACTTCGTCGCCTCCGGCGACCACCTGTTCTCGAGCCCGCCCGGTTGTGTGTTCGTCAACCACGCGACGTTCATCACGGACGCGTTCAAGAAGACGGGCGGAGCCAAGGACGGCCAGTTCGACTTCTTCCCGTTCCCTGACATCAACACCTCGTTCGCCGGCGCCGTCGAGGGCTCTGGCGACTTGTTCGGGATGTTCAACGACACTCCGCAGGCCAAGTCGCTGATCGCGTACCTCTCGACCGCGCAGGCCCAGTCCATCTGGGTCGGCCGGGGCGGGGCGCTGTCGGCGAACAAGAGCGTCACGAACTATCCCAGTGAGATCCTCAAGAAGGCGGCCGGCGACCTCGCCGCCGCAAAGATCTTCCGGTTCGACGCGTCGGACAACATGCCCCAGGCGATGAACGACGCGTTCTTCAAGGGCATCGTCACCTACACGAAGGACCCATCAACGCTCGATACGGTCCTCACCAACCTCGACGCCGCCCAGACCGCCGCCTACGGCGGCTGATTCGGCACCCCTAGAAGCCGACCGGAGCGGGCCGCCCGCTCCGGTCGGCGCGCAGCCCGGGAGACCCCATGGATCCACGGCTCGTCACCGCGCTCATCGTCGTCGTGGGAGTTCCGGCCACGGTGATCGGCTACGTCTTCGTCGTCGAGCAGATCCTGCGCCTGGTTCCGAGTCGCCTGCAGGCCTCGGTCAGGCCTTGGCTCTGGCTACTGCCGGCTCTTCTGTTCCTGTTCGTCTTCCTCGTCTACCCCACCCTCAATACCGTCATCCTGAGCTTCGAGGACAAGTTCTCCAAGGCGTTCGTCGGCCTGAACAATTACAACTACTTCTTTACGAGCCCCGACACCCTTGTGTCGCTCCGAAACAACATCATCTGGCTCGTCGTGCTGACCTTCCTGGCCGTCGGCGGCGGGTTGATCATCGCCATCCTCGTGGATCGCGTTCGGTATGAATCGGTCGCGAAATCGGTCGTCTTCGTGCCCCTGGCGATCAGCTTCGTCGGCGCAAGCATCATCTGGCGATTCGTCTACGACTATCAGCCGCCCGGGCATGCCCAGACGGGGCTGCTCAATGCCGGCATAACCGCCCTCGGCTTCCAGCCCATCACCTGGATCCAGGACGCACCGCTCAATACGATCGCCCTGATCGTCGTGGCGGTCTGGACGTGGACAGGCTTCTGCATGGTCATCCTGTCCGCGGCATTGAAGGGCATCAGCGCGGAGCTCCTGGAAGCCGCCCGCGTGGACGGCGCCAATGAGGTCCAGGTCTTCCGCAAGATCACCTTCCCGCTGCTGCTGCCGACGGTCGCCGTCGTCGCGACGACGATGATCATCACCGCGCTCAAGGCGTTCGACATCGTGTACGTCATGACGAGCGGGAACTACGACACGAACGTCATCGCCAACCAGATGTACAAGGAGCTGTTCACCAACTCCCAGCCTGGCCGGGCCAGCGCCATCGCGGTGATCCTGCTGCTCCTGATCATCCCGGTCATGGTCATCAACATCCGCCGGTTCCGAGAGCAGGAGGCCATCCGATGACGGCAGTCACCGTTCCCCGCGCGGTCGCGGCCACGGGCTCTGCCCGCCGCCGCCGACGACCGAGCGGCCGGGTCATGCTCAACGTCGCGGTCATCGCGATCATGGTCGTGTGGCTGCTGCCGACCTTCGGGCTCCTCGTCAACTCGGTGCGACCGGCACAGGCGGTCGCGTCATCGGGCTGGTGGAACGCGCTGTTGCCGCCCTACTCGTTCACCATCGAGAATTACCAGCAGGTGCTGAGCCGTGGCGGCATCAGCCAGGCCTTCGTCAACAGCCTCCTGATCACCATCCCATCGACGATCATCCCGATCGCGGTCGCCGCGTTCGCGGCCTACGCATTCTCATGGATGAAGTTCCGCGGCCGCGACGTCCTGTTCGTCGTGATCGTCGGCCTGCTGGTCATCCCGCTGCAGACGACGTTCGTGCCGCTGTTGAACCTCCTTGGCCCAAAGGGCATCCATCTCCTCGGCGCCGGTCCCGGGGCGTTCGTCGCCGTCTGGCTGGCGCACACGGGGTACGGCCTGCCGTTCGCCATCTACCTCCTGCGCAACTACATGGGCGGACTGCCGAGGGAAGTCTTCGAGTCCGCCTCCATCGACGGAGCTGGTCACGCCACGGCCTTCTTCCGACTCGCGCTCCCGATGAGCGTGCCGGCGATCGCCGCGCTCGTGATCTTCCAGTTCCTGTTCGTCTGGAACGACCTCCTCGTCGCCCTGATGTTCATCGGGGCGGCCAATGCTCCCAACCTGCCCCTAACGATGGCGGTGGCCAGCCTAGCCACGTCACTCGGCGGCGATTGGCAGCTGCTGATGGCGGCGGCCTTCATCTCGATGGCCCTCCCGCTCATCGTGTTCTTCGCCCTGCAGCGGTACTTCGTCCGCGGGATCACGGGCGGTGCCGTGAAGGGCTGAACGCAGACCCGGGCCCGGATCCGCGAGGGGTCTCCTCCTCCGCTCGCTGATCCGGGCCACCGGGCCCAGCGTCAGCGACCCAGCCGGTCTCGGAGTCGAGCCACCTGATCGGCCAGCTCGGCCGCGCGTCCTCGGGCGCCCTCGACGACCGCCGGTGGCGCCTTGCTCATGAACGCGTCGTTCGCGAGGCGATCGCGCGCGGCCGCCAGCCAACCCTCGGCCTCGGCGAGCTCGCGCTCCAGGCGCGCCCGTTCGAGATCCGCCGCCTCGGCCGCAGGCGCGGCAGGGCGGACCCGAGCCTCGATGTCCGTCCCGCCCACCACGACCGAAAGGTCGCGCGGACCGGCGGATGCGTGGAGAGCCTCGGGCGTCAGCTCGCGCTCAAGCGGCCGGGCGCGGGCCAGGCGCTCGACGGCGGGTCGCAGCGCCTCGAAGGTCGGACCCAGCTCGATCGGCACGAACACGCGCGTCTCGAGCCAATCGCCGGCGGCGAGCTTCGCCGACGCGCGGGCGTTCCGGAGCTCCGTGACGAGCGCGATGACGGCCGAGACCTCGGCCTCGATCGCGGGCTCGCGCTCGGCCGCCCCAGGCCAGCGCGCCACGATCAACAGGTCGGGGTCGGACGCGCGATGTGGCAGTGCCTCCCACAGCGCCTCGGTCACGAACGGCATGACCGGGTGGAGCAGCCGCAGGTACGTGTCGAGCGCGGCGACGAGCGACCACCAGGTCGCCTCGCGGGCCTCGATCGAGCCGGCCTCCTCCGCGAGGCGGACCTTCGCGAACTCGACGCCCCAGTCGCAGAACTCGCTCCAGATCGCGTCGTACAGGAGGCGGGTCACCTCGCCGAACGCGAAATCGGTCATGGCCGAGTCGACCGCCGCCACGGTGGCCGCCGCGCGCGATGCGAGCCATCGCTCGAGCGGACCGACGTGGCGGGCGTCGGGAAGGCGTCGCTCCGCTCCGTCCGGGATCGAGACCGGCCGTGCCCCGATGACGAACCGCGTGGCGTTCCAGAGCTTGTTCGCGAAGTTCCGGGCGTTCTCGAGCTTTGACGTCCCGAATCGCTGGTCCTGTCCGGGCGCGGCGCCGTGGATCAGCGCGAAGCGCAAGGCGTCGGCGCCCGTCTCGTCGATGACTCCGATCGGGTCGATGACGTTGCCCTTCGTCTTCGACATCTTCGCGCCCTCCGGGTCGCGGATCAGCCCGGAGAGGTAGACCGTGTGGAAGGGCTCGGTTCCGGTCAGCTGGATGCCCAGCATCATCATCCGTGCGACCCAGAAGAAGATGATGTCGTAGGCGGTCTCCATCACCGAGGTCGGGTAGTAGCGCTGGTAGTCGGGCGTGGGATCCGGCCAGCCGAGGGTCGAGAACGGCCACAGCCCCGAGCTGAACCAGGTGTCGAAGATGTCCGCGTCCTGCTGGAGCTCCGATGCCGGACGACCGCAGACCTCGCAGCCGGTCGGGCCGGTCGCGTCGGCGGACACCGTCACGTGTCCATCGGGGCAGTACCAGGCCGGGATTCGATGGCCCCACCACAGCTGGCGGCTGACGTTCCAGTCCCTGATGTTCGTGAGCCAGTGCTCCCAGGTCTTCTCGAACCGCTCGGGCAGGATCCTCGTGCGCCCCGTGCGGGTCGCCTCGAGGGCCTGGGCGGCGAGCGGCTCGGTCCGGATGAACCACTGGGTCTTGAGTCGCGGCTCGAGGACGTCGTTGCTGCGCTGGCAGCGGCCCACGATCATCTCGTGTACCCGCTCCGAGGCGAGATCGCCACGCTCGGTAAGGGCGGCCACGATCTGGCGCCGGGCCTCGTACCGATCGAGGCCGTCGAACTCGGTTCCCGTGTTCTCGATCGTGGCGTCGTCGGCCAGGATGGTCGGCGCGGGCAGGCCGTGGCGCTTGCCGGTCGCGTAATCGTCGGGGTCGTGCGCCGGCGTGATCTTCACCGCACCGGTGCCGAAGGTGCGATCGACTACCTCGTCCGCGATGATCGGAACGTCGCGATCGACGAACGGGATGCGCACTCGGCGCCCGACGAGGTCCCGGTAGCGCTCGTCCTCGGGATGGACCGCCACCGCGGTATCGCCGAGGATGGTCTCGGGACGCGTCGTGGCCACCGTGATCGTGGCGTCCGGATCCGGCGCGCTCCTCGACTCGTCGATCAGGTGGTAGCGGACGAACCACAGCGTCCCGGTCTCGGGCGTCGGGATCACCTCCAGATCGCTGACGCTGGTCCGGCAGCCCGGACACCAGTTGATCAGCGCCTCCGTGCGATACGCGAGGCCGTCGCGATACAGCCGCTCGAAGGCGGCCCGGACCGCCCTCGCCGACACGTCGTCCATGGTGTAGCGGAGCCGACTCCAGTCGGCCGACGCGCCGACCCTCCGCTGCTGCGCGAGGATGATTGGCTTCGTCGAGTCGGAGAAGGCCCGCATCCGCTCGAGGTACCGCTCGCGACCGAGGGTCTGGCGGCTCTCCCCTTCCTTGGCGAGGATGCCGTCGAGGACGAACTGGGCGGCGATGCTCGCGTGATCGAGACCCGGCAGGAACAACGCCGGGTGGCCGAGCATCCGGGCGTGGCGGATCATGAGATCTTCGACCGCCGTCCGCTGCGCGTGCCCGAGGTGGAGCGAGCCCGTGACGTTGGGCGGGGGCTGGATGATCGTGAACGGCGGCAGGTCCGGATCGGCGGTCGAGCCCGCGCCGTCGGGCGCGAAGACGTCCGCCGCGAGCCAGCGCTCGTAGATCGGGCCCTCGACCTCGCGTGGCGTGTAGGCCTTTGACAGCTTGGTCATGTTCGTTCGGCTGGCGCCGGAGGCGCCGTCCGCCGGGCGCGCCGCGGGAGCCTTACGCGCTCTCGCCGCGCTCGGCGAGCCAGCCCTCGTAGTTCGTCTCGTCGACGCCGCCATCGACATCCGTCTTCGTGAGGAGCAGCGGCACGCGGCCCTCGCGGATCGTCTCCTCGGTGATGATGCACTTGCGGATCTCGGTCCGATCGGGGATGTCGTACATCACCTCGAGCAGCGACTCCTCGACGATCGAGCGCAGGGCCCGCGCCCCGGTCTTGCGATCGAGGGCCACCTCGGCGGCGGCCTGGAGGGCGCCCTCGGTGAAGACCAGCTCCACCTTGTCGAGCGCGAGAAACTTCTCGAACTGACGGGTCACGGCGTTCTTCGGCTCGGTCAGCACCCGCACGAGGTCCTCGGCGGTCAGGGCGGTCAGGGTCACCATCACCGGCAGCCGTCCGATGAACTCGGGGATCAGGCCGAACTTGAGGAGATCCTCGGGCATGAGCTTCTCGAGGATCTTGCCGCGTTGCGCGGCGCTGACCGCGCCCTCCGACCCGAACCCGATGGATCGTTTGCCGACCCGCTCCTCGACGATCTTCTCGAGCCCGTCGAAGGCACCGCCGCACACGAACAGCACGTTCGTCGTGTCGATCTGGATGAAGTCCTGGTGTGGGTGCTTTCGACCGCCCTGGGGCGGGACGTTGGCGACGGTCCCCTCGAGGATCTTGAGCAGCGCCTGCTGGACGCCCTCCCCGGACACGTCCCGGGTGATCGAGGGGTTGTCCGCCTTACGCGCGATCTTGTCGATCTCGTCGATGTAGATGATCCCGCGCTGCGCCCGGGCGACATCGAAGTCGGCAGCCTGGATGAGCCGAAGCAGGATGTTCTCGACATCCTCGCCGACGTACCCGGCCTCGGTCAGGGACGTCGCGTCGGCGATGCAGAACGGGACATCCAGCACGCGGGCCAGGGTCTGGGCCAGCAGGGTCTTGCCCGAGCCCGTCGGCCCGACCAGCAGGACGTTCGACTTCTGGAGCTCGACGTCGTCGACCTGGTGACCGGCATTGACCCGCTTGTAGTGGTTGTAGACCGCAACCGAAAGGACCTTCTTGGCGCGTTCCTGGCTGATCACGTACTGGTCGAGCGCGTCCTTGATCTGGTGCGGGTTGGGAAGCTTCGAGGCCGTCGGCTTGGTCCGCGGCGTCTCGAGCATCTCCTCCTCGATGATCTCCTGGCAGAGGTTGATGCACTCGTCGCAGATGTAGACGCCCTGACCCGCGATCAGCTTCCGGACCTGCTCCTGGCTCTTGCCACAGAAGGAGCAGCGGTACGGAACCTTGGGTCCCTTGGTGCTGCTGGTCGTCGTCACGTGCCCGTCTCTCGTCCCGTTCCTACTCGCCCTTGGAGCGCTTCGGCTCCGAAACTTCCTTGATCGGTGTCGCCTCTGATGTGTCGCCGGTCCCGGTGGCCACTTCGGCCGCCTTCTCGTCGTGGTGCTGCGCGGTCAGTGAATCCCACTGCTCCGAGTAGACCGCGTCGATGATGCCATAGTCCTTGGCCGCCTCGGGTGACATGAAGAGGTCGCGGTCGGTGTCCTTGGCGACCTTCTCGAGGGGCTGGCCCGTGTGGCGGGCAAGGATCTCGTTGTTGCGCTGCACCAGGAATTCCCACTCCTTCATCTGGATCATCGCATCGGGGGCGTTGCCGCGGAATCCGCCGGAGCCCTGGTGGATCATGATCCGGGCATTCGGCAGCGCGTAGCGCTTGCCCTTTCGACCGGCAGCCAGCAAGACCGCGGCCATGGACGCCGCCATGCCGATGCAGATCGTGCTCACGGGGGCTCGCAGGTACTGCATCGTGTCGTAGATGGCGAGACCGGCGTTCACCACGCCACCGGGCGAGTTGATGTAGAGGCTGATGTCCTTCTCCGGATCCTCGGAGTCGAGGAACAGTAGCTGGGCGATGACGAGGTTGGCGAGGTGGTCCTCGATGGCGTCGCCCAGGAAGATGATCCGCTCGCGCAGCAGCCGCGAGTAGATGTCATAGGCGCGCTCCCCCCGGCTGGAGGATTCGATGACCATCGGAACGAGCATGCGGGATCTCCCTGGGGTGTTCGGTGGCAGGTCGGTGTCGTGGTCGCCGGACGGGCTCAGCCAGCCGCCGCCGGCTCGTCGACGGCCTCGGCGGACTCGGCGGACTCGTCGGACGCCGTGGAGGCGGTGCTCGCCGCTCCGGCGTCCGGACGGTCTTGATCGGGATGGACGTGGTCTGGATGGTCAGGATCGTGCCGGCCGCCGGCCATGACCGAGCCCGGATCGGTCGCGCCGATCGAACCGTTGGCCTCGGCCTGACCACCCTCGACCGCGGAGGCGGGCCCGTCTTCGAGGTGCGGCAGGGGCGGATGCTCGGGATGCGTCGCCAGCCAATCGTCGATGATCGCCTCGACGGCGCGGCTCCGGCGGAGCGTGCTGCGGATGAACGACCGCCCGCGCTCCGAGTCGAAGTAGCCGGTCGTACGGGGGTCGTCCGCGTAGCGCTCGCGGCCACGCGCCACCTCCGCGTCGACCTCGGCGTCGAAGACCTCGGTTCCTTCGACCTCGGCGACCTTCGAGAGCACCAGGAGCGTCTTGACCCGACGTTCCGCGTTGGGTCGGAAGTCGCCGTGGAGGTCGTCGCCGGTCTTCTCGACCGCCTTGAGATACGCCTCCTCGCTGATCCCCTGCCGGCCGAGTGACGCGCGGAACTCGTCGTGCATCACCTCGACCTCCTGGTCGACGAGGACATCGGGGAGCTCGACCGTCGCGTTCGCCACGGCGTACTCGATGATCTTGTCGGCGAAGTCGTGACGGGCGCGGTCGAGCGCATTGGCCTCGAGTCGCTGCCGCACGTCGGTTCGCAACGCGTCGAGCGATTCGAAGTCACCGAGCGTGGTGAGGAAGTCGTTGTCGAGCTCGGGTTGGATCTTCTCGCGCAGCTCCTTGAGGTCGACCTTGAAATGCGCAGTCTGGCCGGCGAGCGAGGCTTCGGCGTAGTCGTCGGGGAACGTGATATCGAATTCGGCGGACTCGCCGGGCTTGAGCCCGAGCAGGTTGGCCTCGAAGCCCGGGATCAGGCGCTCCTGGCCGAGGATGAGCGGCATCCGGTCCGAGGAGCCGCCCTCGAAGGGCTCCCCATCCTTGGTGCCGACGAACGAGATCACGGCATAGTCGCCATCCTGGGCGCCCCGGTCCTCGACGGCGCCGAGCGTCGCGTTCTGATCGCGCAGCTCCTCGATGACCTGGTCGACCCGGGCGTCGTCGATGGCGTCGATGTCGGGCCCGAAGTTGAAGTGCTTGACGTCGCCGAGCTCGACCTCGGGACGGACCGGCACCGTCGCCTTGAAGACGAGCGGCTTGCCCTCCTCGGCCTGGACGATCTCGACGTCGGCATTGGCGAGCGGCAGGATCACCTCGCTGACGAGGGCTTCTCGGTACGCGTCCTGGACCAGGTGCTCGACCGCCTCGTCGAGGACCACGCCCGGGCCGAGGGTCCGCTCCAGGACGGGCCGCGGCGCCTTGCCCGGCCGGAATCCCGGAACGCGCGTGCGCTGCGAGAGGCGGCGGACGGCGTCGCCGACGGCGCGGTCGAGGCGATCCGGGGGAAGCTCGATCTCGAGCTGGATGGAGGACTTGGGAGCCTGGGTTCGGGTGATCTGCATCGCCCGGGCAGTATAGGGCGGGTCCCGTGAACGGGCGGCGTGGTAGGCGAGGTCGGAGTCGAACCGACACGCCGCTTGCGCGGCACCGGCTCCTAAGGCCGGCGCGTCTGCCATTCCGCCACTCGCCCGGGCCAGAGTCTAGCGCCGACCCGCCGGTCGGCGAGCGGTCAGATGCCGGTGGGCGGCTCGGTGTCGCCGTCGGGCGCGGGTTTCGTCGTGGCACCGTGCCGCTTCTCGACCTGCGTCCGGGCCCGTTCGCGGACGTCCGCCAGCCGGGTCGTCACCCCTTCGTCCTTCGAGCTGATGAGGAATTCTGCCGCGGCTTTCGCCCCCCTCGACAGCATCGGGCGGGCCAGGGCGAGCAGGAGCATCCTCGGCACGGCCTGGCGATCCTTCTGCGACCGCTTCGCGTACTCGGCGAAATCATGTTCCAACGCGCCGCGGACCTTCTCGCCGTCGGACCCGAGCCGACGGAGCGTCTTCTCGATCTCGTCGGGAAGCAGTCGCTCGGGCCATGACTTCTGCTCGCCGCGTACCGCCCGGCGGGCGGCGCCAAAGGCGCGCTGTGGGGCCTTGGCGGCGATCAACCCGATCCCTCCGGCGATCGCCGCGGCCTTGGCGGGGCTCCGTCGCACCTTCGCCGGGATGTCGATCGCGGCCCGGCCGGAGGCTCGGAGCAGGCGCAGCTGCTCGTCCACGTCGGCGCGGGCGGCGATCACCCGATCCCGGGCGGCATTCGTGTCTGAAGCCACTCGAGCGTCTCCTTGCTGGTCTCGATCGTCTGGGTTGGATAGAACCGCGCCGTCAGTGCCTCGATGTCCACGCCTCGCCGCGCGGCACCCACCGCCATGACGGCGATCCATGTGACGTAGCCGATGACGATGCCGACCCCGGCACCGACCTGCGGCCCGAACGTGATCGCGCTGAACGCCCCGACGAGCGCGCCGAGGATCGCCAGGCCAAGCAGCGCGGCCAGACGCAAGCCGGCGCTCTCGACCCGCAGGGCGACGCCGACCCCGAATGCGAGCCCGACCACGCCGATGATCCACGCGCCGACGAGAAGCGGGCGCACGCCGGGCTCGATGCCGGTTGCCGCCTGGTCGCCGATCGCCGCATAGGCGCGGTTGGGAAGGTCGAGACCGAAGATCAGGCCGAACAGGATCGCCATGGCGACGCCGGCGGCGAACGCCGCCCCGATCCGGCGCGCCGGCGTCCCGAATGCGGCGATGACGCAGGCCGTCGACACGGCGAGCGCGAACAGCAGTCCGTGGAGGATGCCCCAGCCCATCGACCCGAGCAGCCACTCCCCGAGGAACAGCGCCGTACCGATCGTGAGCAGCAGCGCCGCGAAGATGATCACGACGATCGCGATCCCGGCCAGGGCCGCCACGCGGGCGACCTCGCCGGCGATCGACGCGGCCTCGGCCTTGGCGAGCTCGATGTGGGCGGCCGCGAGTCGCTTGCCCGCGTCGATCGTCGCCTTGACCTGCGCAAGCAGGCCCGGCGGCGATCCGCCGTGCGACTTCGGACTCGGCGCGTTCGGGTCGTCCAGGATCGTCCTCCGCTCGGGGTGCGGGCGTGGGCCCGGGGCTGCGGGGTGGGCCCCGGGATGATAGCAGCGACCGGGTAGCGCTCCAACGTGCGCCGGCCGCCGGGGCATGGCAGGACCATTACGCTGGCGGCTATGGACCAGCCCTCGGCCGAGCATCATCTCCTGACGGCGGAGCTCCTGAGCATCGGCTCGGAGCTGACCGTCGGGGAGACCCAGGACACCAATGCCGGCGAGCTCGCGCGCTCGCTGACCGAAGCCGGCGTCACCGTGACGCGGATCACGGCACTCCCCGACCGGCTCGACGTCGTGACGGCGGCCTTCCGCGATGGTTTGGGGCGATCGGACCTCGTCGTCTCGACCGGTGGCCTGGGGCCGACACCCGACGACCTCACTCGGGAATCGATCGCTTCGGTCGTCGGCGAGACCACGATCGTCGACGCCGCGCTCGAGGCATGGCTACGTGAGTTGTGGGCGCGGCGCGAGATGCCCTTCCCGGAGCTCAACCTCAAGCAGGCATGGCTGATCCCATCGGCGCGTGCCCTGCCCAATCCCAACGGCACGGCCCCGGGCTGGTTCGTGTCACGGCCCGACGGCCGGATCGTCGTCGCGCTGCCCGGTCCTCCGCGCGAGATGCGGCCGATGTGGCACGGGGAGGCCCTGCCCCGGCTCCGCGCTCGCGGGATGGGAGCCGACGTGGCCGTCCGCACCTACCGCCTCATGGGCATCGGCGAATCGCAGGTCGCCGACATCCTCGGTGACGAGCTGCTGCGACGGAACAATCCGCAGGTCGCGACGTATGCGCGGAGCGACGCCGTCGACGTCCGCGTGTCGGCGGTCGGACGACCCGGCGAGGACGGATCGGCCGCGATTGCTGCCGCCGAGCTGGTCGAGGGCGCCGGAACGGTCGTCGAGGACCGTCTCGCCGAGCACATCTGGGCGGCCGGCCAGACCACGTGGTCCGAGGCGATCGGCCATCGCCTCGAGGAGCTCGGCTGGCGGCTGGCGATCGTCGAGATCGGGACAGGCGGTCAGCTTTCGGCGCTCCTTGGCGATGTCGACTGGCTGGCCTTCGGTGAATCGATCGCGCCCGATGCCCCGCCGGCGCGAGCCCACGGCACGACGGCCCGCGACCTGCTTTCGTATGCCCGGCGCGGCGCGGAGATCGGCGATTGCGAGGTCGGGCTCGCCGTGCGGACCCGGGAGCGCAAGGGCGATACGGCGGTGTCCGTCGCGGTCGTGACGCCGTCGGGCGAGCACCTCGAACGCCGCATGGCGTTCCTCGGCGGCCGCCAGGGTCGGACCCGGGCGGCGCTCGTGGGCGCGAGCGTGCTCCTGACGACACTCCGAGACGCCGGACCCGGCGGCCCGGACCCTGATGGCGGGACCGCCCGAGCGGCGTCCTAGCCCAGCGACGCCTTAGCGCCGCGACGCCGCGACGAGCCCGGCGAGGTCGGTCACGACGATGCCGTCACGCTCGAGGCGGAGCAGTCCTTCGTCCGTGAACTGTCCGAGCAGCTTGTTCACGCTCTGGCGCGTGCAGCCGACCATCGCCGCGAGGTCGGCCTGGGTCAGGGTCGAGCGCAATCGGATCCCGCCGTCAGCGGTCGACGCTCCGCCTTCGTTGGCGAGCCGGACCAGACGGGCCGCGAGACGACCGGTGATGTCGAGGAAATGCAGCTCCTCGACGTGCGTGGTCAGGCGTCGGAGCTCCCCGGCGATCGAGGCGAGCAAGGCGTCCCGGACGTGTGCCTCGGTCGCGATGAGCTCGCGGAACCGATCGCGGGGCAGGACGATCGTCTCGGTCGGGCTCAGCGCCGACGCGGTCGCGGAGCGCGGCGCGCCGTCGAGGAGCGCCAGTTCCCCGAACACCGCGCCCGACTGGAGGGTCGCCAGGATGGCCTCGTCGCCCGTCTCGGACGGCAGCGAGATCTTGACATCGCCGCTGACGATGACGAACAGGGCGTCACCGGGGTCGCCCAAGTGGAAGATCACCTCGCCACGCCGGAAACGGCGCGCGCGCATCGTCGCGGCGAGCCGCTCGAGTGCGGCCGGATCGAGTCCCGCGAAGAACGGGATCGCGGCCAGGGACTCGAGGATGGGCCGTCCAACGAGCATGTGGGCATCGTACCGTCTGTCTGCGGGCCGACACGAGGCCGGTCGGCGCGCCGCTGTGCCACGGCCGGCGAAGCCCTAGCATTCCCGGGATGAGCGAGACCCTCGGGGAGCGCCTGCGCCTCACCGTGCTCGGGTGCAGCACGGCTGCCCCCCATCCGGCGACGCCCGCCGCAGGGTATCTCGTGGAATGGGGGCGAACGGCCCTCCTCCTTGACGTCGGCCAGGGCGTGATCCGCAACCTCCAGCGCGTCCTCGATCCGCACGAGCTGACCGCGATCATCGTCGGCCACATGCACGCCGACCACTATCTCGACATCGTCGGCCTGCGCTACCTCTACCCCTGGGGCGAGCCGGCCGAGCACCCCCTCCCGATCCACCTGCCGCCCGGCGGCCGCCCCCGCTTCGATGCCCTCGCGACAGCCGTCTCGGAGCGCGCCGGTTTCTTCGACGCGGCGTTCGATGCGGTCGAATACGACCCGGCGTCGGAGCTCAGGATCGGCGACCTGCGGGTTCGGTTCGTGCGGGGTCGCCATTACGTGCCGGCCTGGGGCGTGGCCATCGAGGCCCCCGACGGGGCTCGCCTCGCCTACACCGGCGACACGGGCCCGTCCGCTGCGGTCGAGGACGCGCTGCGCGGTGCCGACCTGCTGCTCGTCGAGGCGGCGCTGCGGGAGGAGGCCCACGACGACCCCGAGCGGGGCCATCTGACCGCCGAGGAGGCGATCGAACTGGCCCGGCACGCCGAGGCTCGCGCCGCGCTCCTCGTCCACTACGGGCCGGCCCGACGGGCGGAGCTCGAGTCCCTGTGCGCCGCCGCGGCGTGGGTCCGCCCGGCGATCGACGGCCTGACCGTGACCGTCAGCCCGGCCCGTCGGCGGGCCGAAAACCCGAACCCGATGGCCGCGATCTAGGCCTGGCTCGGTTCGACCGCAGCCGCCTCTCGGAGCGCACTCGCCGCGGCCATCGCCTCGTCCGCCCGTCCCTGGTCCAGGGCGGACGCCTCCGGGTCGCCGGGCGCGCTCAGCTCGGCCGCCTCGCGCCAGAACGCGGCGGCTTCGGCGGCGGCGCCCATGCCCATCGCATAGACGGCGGCCTCGCGCAGGAGCGGCAGCGCGCGGGCGGGGTCGCCGGCTGCGGCGCGGTGCCTCGCGATCTGGCCCAGGGGAACAGCCACCGCGGTCTGCGCCTCGAGGTGGTCCGCCATCCGCGCGTGCAGCACGCGCCGGCGGCTGGCCAGGATCCCGCTGTAGGCTGCGTCGCGGATGAGCGGGTGCGCGAAGCGCCAGGCACCGTAGCCGGTCGGGCTGATGAGCGCCGCTCCG
Organism: Candidatus Limnocylindrales bacterium; assembly: GCA_038214255.1. Classification (GTDB taxonomy): domain Bacteria; phylum Chloroflexota; class Limnocylindria; order Limnocylindrales; family CSP1-4; genus SPCO01. The sequence goes on along the minus strand of JBBQRZ010000008.1, from coordinate 25,359 downwards.
GCCAGCCGCTGCAGCGCGCCCGGTGCCGGCGACGTCCCGAGCAGGTCGGACAGCGGCCCCTCCCGGAACGAGATACCGATGACGGAGGCTACCCGGAGCGTTTCGCGACCGGCTGCGTCGAGCGCATCGATGCGGGCGCCCAGGACGGCCCGCAGGGTGACCGGGACGGTCGGCGCGGCGTCGGTGGCCATCGCAACCCGCCCGTCACGCCAGGTCAGCGTGCCGTCCTCGAGGAATGCGCGGACGGTCTCGGTGATGAACAGCGGGTTCCCTGCGGTCCGTTCGTGGATGCTCCGGGCCCCCTCGGCATCGAGCGCTGCCCGCGCCACGAGGGTCGCGAGTCGAGCGGTCTCCGGTTCGGACAGGCCGTGCAGCTCGAGGCGCTGGACGCTCGAACGATCCGCCCAGACCGGGAGCGGTCCCGGCCGGCTGCCGGCGAGGACCACCAGCGGATAGCGCTCGGTGGCGTCGACCAGGAGCTCCACGATCGCAATGCTCGACGGATCGAGCCAGTGCAGGTCGTCGATGACGACGACCCGCGGGCCGGTCGTGGACAACAGCCGCTCGAGGTACTGGTAGGCGAGCTCGAAGAGGGTGCTCGCCACCTCGGCGGGATCGCCGGGCATGAACGCGGCCTCCGCCTCCCAGCCCGAGAAGGCCGCGTCGCGCGCGATGGCCGCGATCGCCCCACCGTACCGCTGGGCAGTCGCCGGATCGAGGTCGTCGCTGAACAGTAGCTGGCGGATGAAGGTGCCCGAGTCGACGTGGTGCTCGTCGGCGGCTGTCTGCGCAAAGAGGCGCGCCCAGCGATACGGCTCGCCGCGAGCGTAGGACACGTTCTCGGTCCAGGCCCAGGCAAAGCCGAGGCGCCGGGCCGTCGACTCGAGCGCCGCCAAGAGGCGCGACTTTCCCTCGCCGGCCTCGCCGACGACCAGGACGGTCTCGCCATGCCCGGTCCGAAGGCAGCGCTGGAGCGCCTCGACGAGGATCGACCGCTCGCGATCGCGCCCCACAAGCGGGCCGGGTGGGACGGCCCGATGCGAGGTCCAGGCGCTCAGGCCCGCTTCGCCGAGCAGCGCGTGCAACTCCACCGGGGTCGATTGGCCGCGCAACACCACAGCGCCGCGTCCGTCGAGCGCGAGCCGACCGCGCGCGGCATCCCGAGTCCGGCCGTCGACGAGGATCTCCCCCGGCCGGGCCAGCGCCTGGATCCGGGCCGCCGTCGTGATCGCTTCGCCCGTGAGGCCCAGATCGCCGTTTCCCGAGGGTGCCCGATCGGCGGTCACGACCTCGCCCGTGGCGATCCCGATCCGGACCTCGAGCGGCTCGGCGCCGTCGCGCGGCTCGAGCAGGCTGGCCCGGATGCTCAACGCCGCGAGCGCTGCCCGAACCGCGTCGTCATCGTGGGCCTCGGGCCAGCCGAAGACGGCAAAGACGGCATCGCCGATGAACTTCTCGCGCGTGCCGCCGAGGCGTTCGATCGACTCGGCCATGGCCACGAGCGCCGTCGTCACCCTGGTCCGGACATCCTCGGGATCGTGCTCGGCGAGCAATCGGACGTAATCGACGAGGTCGGCGAACAAGGCCGTGACGACGCGCCGGTCGCCGCCCGAAAGCGGGATGTCCGAGGCCGGACTTGGCCCGCTGCCATGCTCCCCGGTCGGGGCCACCCCATTCCCGAGTGCGGCGCCGCAGCGATCGCAGAACCGCGCGTCGGCCGATGCGCCGGATCCGCATGACGGACAGCGCACGAGCCGGGATCCCTGGGTCAGGAGATCGTCAGGACGGGCTTGGGTTCGGCGGAAGCCGCCCGGACGCTCATCCTGGCCGCGACGGTCTGGGCCATCGCTCTGAGTGCCTGGGCCGCCGGCCCCGGCTCGCGCTGGGCCACGGCGGGCACGCCGACGTCGCCGCCTTGGCGGACGGTGATGTCGAGCGGGATGCCGCCGAGATACTCGAGACCGTGCTTGGTCGCGAACCGCTCGCCGCCGCCGCGCCCGAAGATCTCGGTCAGCTCGCCGCAGTGGGGGCACGCGAAGGCGGTCATGTTCTCGACGAGGCCGAGGACCGGGACGCTCATGCGCTGGAACATGGCGAGCGCCTTGCCCACATCCGAGAGCGAGACCTCCTGCGGTGTCGTCACGAGGACGGCGCCGCTGATCGGCACGGCCTGGGCCAGTGTCAGCTGGGCGTCCGAGGTCCCGGGCGGCAGGTCGATCACGAGGTAGTCGAGGTCGCCCCACTCCACGTCGCGCAGGAACTGCTGGATGGCGCCGCCCACGAGCGGTCCGCGCCAGACGATCGGCTGACCCTCCGGCACGAAGAACTGGATCGAGATCGTCTTGACCCCGTAGCGCTCCAGCGGCGTGATCTTGTTGTTGGCGCTGGCCGTCGGCTGGCCCTCGACCCCGAGCATCTGCGGGATGTTGGGCCCGGTGATGTCGCCGTCCAGCAGCCCGACGGCCGCCCCGGCCTGGGCCAGCGCCACGGCGAGGTTCACGCTGACGGTGCTCTTGCCGACCCCACCCTTGCCGGACGCGACGGCGATGATGTTCTTGACGCCGGGGACGAGCTGCTCCGCCTGGCGCGGCTGGGCGCGGCGGACCATCGCGCCCCAGGTGATCTCCACCTGCTCCGCCCCGATCGCGGCGAGGACGCTGCGCGCATTGCCTTCGATCTCATCCTTGAGCGGGCAGGCCGGGGTCGTCAGCTCGATCGTGAACGCGACCGCTGGCCCGTCGATGGCGATCGACTTGACCATGTCGAGCGTCACGATGTCGCGCCCGAGCTCGGGTTCCTGGACGGCGCGCAGGGCGTCGAGGACTGCCCCTTCGGTGATGACGGTCATTCGACGGTAGGTCCTCGTTCTGACACAGGGAATGTCGATATCCTACTCGACCCGGTGGACGCGGCCCCGCGCGGGGGTCGGGCCGTTGCGGATAGGCTGGTTCGGCTCCCGCCCGTGCGACGAAGTACAGACCGAGCCGCGGCCGATGGGTTCGAATTTCGCAACCTGCTCGGCCCATTCACGACGAGGTTCGCGTCCTTGACACTCCTGACGGTGCGCCCATATCCTCGGCCGCATCCAGCCCGACCACGGGTCTGGCAGGATTCGCGTCGCGGGAGGAGCGCGCGGGCCCGCTGATCGCGTCAGGGTGACGCCCCCATGTGGGACGCAGGAGTGCGAACGAACGTGCCCGCCGTCGAAAGTCAGGCTCGTGGATGTGGTCAAGCGATTCGGCGAGACCGTCGCGGTCGATCACATCGACCTCGAGGTCCGCGACGGCGAGTTCTTCAGCCTCCTCGGCCCATCGGGCTGCGGCAAGACCACGACCCTGCGGATGATCGGCGGATTCGAGCAACCCACCTCCGGCCTCATCGAGCTCCAGGGCGTGGACGTGACCTGGCTGCCGCCCTACAAACGCAACGTCAACACGGTCTTCCAGAACTACGCTCTGTTCCCGCACCTGAGCGTCGGCGAGAACGTCGCCTTCGGTCTCCGGCGCAAGGGCGTGGCCGGCCGGGACATCAAGAATCGCGTCGGCGAGATGCTCGAACTGGTGGAGCTGCCGGGGTACGAGGCACGCAAGCCGACGCAGATCTCGGGCGGCCAGGCCCAGCGTGTCGCGCTCGCCAGGGCGCTCATCAACAAGCCGGCTGTTCTTCTGCTCGATGAGCCCCTCGGCGCGCTCGATCTCAAGCTGCGCAAGCAGATGCAGGTCGAGCTCAAGCGGATCCAGCAGGAGGTTGGGATCACGTTCATCTACGTGACCCACGACCAGGAGGAGGCGATGACGATGTCCGATCGGATCGCCGTCATGAACGCCGGCCACTATGAGCAGCTCGGCGACCCGGAGAGCCTGTACGAGCGTCCCAGCACCCGCTTCGTCGCTGGATTCCTCGGGATCAGCAACCTGCTCGACGGCGTCGTCGAGGGCGGCGACGATGGCTACGCCACCGTCCGTCTCGGGGACGACACCCGCGTCCGGGCGCCACGCGCGCTCGTCAACGGGCACCAGACTGTCAGCGTCGGCGTCCGACCGGAGAAGATCCGGCTAACCGATCCGGCGACGGAACCCCCGCCCGGACACAACCGGCTGACCGGGACGATCAGTGACGCCTCCTACCTCGGGGTCAGCACCCAGTACGAGGTCCACGCGCACGGGGGGGCGCGGATCACGGTCTACGAGCAGAATGTCGAACGCGCCACCCGCAGCGAGCTGTGGGGGCGTGGCGAGGAGGTCCAGCTAAGCTGGTCGCCCGATCACACGTTCGTGGTCCACGACCCGACGAGCAACGATCATCCATCCGGCCCCGGCGCCGATGCGCCCGCGGCCGCCCCGTCGAACCGGGCCTAGTCTTGGAGGAACCGATGTCCGACCGTCGCACGCCGCTCCCGGGGGATCTCACGCGTCGCCGCTTCCTGCAGGGATCGGCGCTGGCCGGTGTCGCGGCGTTCCTCGCTGCGTGTACCGGCACGAAAACCGGGACGTCCGCGGCCCCGTCGGCGGCCGGGGCCAGTGCGTCGGCCGCCGCGTCCATCGAGGCGTCGCCGAGCGTCGCCGCGACGCCCAAGGTCGCCACGGGCCCGCTCAAGTTCGCCAACTGGCCGGCGTACATCGACCTCGCCGGTGCGGCCGGCGAAGCCGGCGAGTACAAGCCAGGATCGTCGCCGACCCTCGAAGCCTTCAAGAAGAAGTACACCATCGATGTCGATTACGAGGAGAAGATCGACAACAATGATTCGTTCGTGCAGACGATCACGCCGGCCTTGGTTGGCGGCCTGCCGACCGGCTGGGATCTCATGGTCCTGACGGACTGGATGGCCTCGAAGATCGTGGCCAACGGCTGGGCCGAGAAGATCGACCAGACGAACGTCCCCAACGCCGCCAAGAACCTGCGCGAAGCGCTGCGCAACCAACCCTGGGACCCGACCAATGATTTCCACTACCCGTGGCAATCGGGCATGACCGGCGTCGGCTTCAACGCCAAGACCCTCAAGGCCAACAACATCGCGGAGCCGACGAAGATCGCCGACCTCTGGGCGGTCCCCGCGAACAGCTGACCTTCCTCGACGAGGCCCGCGACACGGTCGGCCTCGTGCTGCTCAAGCTGGGCATCGATCCCGATCCCGCGAAGGTGACGGTCGACGACCTCCAGAAGATGGCCGACGACGTCCAGCCGCTGGTCGACAAGGGCCTGCGGTTCACCGGCAACTCGTATCTCAAGGAATTCGGCCAGAAGAAGGTCTGGGCGGCATTCGTCTGGTCCGGCGATCTCGCCTCGTCCGGTGGGCCGGATGACAAGTTCATCTTCCCCGAGGAAGGCGTCCTGATCTGGACCGACAACATGCTCATCCCGAAGGGCGCCGCGAACAAGTACAGCGCGGAGTTGATGATCGACTACGTGTACGACCCGAAGATCGCGGCCCAGATCGCGAACTACGTGTACTACGTGTCGCCGGTCCAGGGCGCCGACGCCGAGATCAAGAAGCTCGATCCTGCCGCGGCGTCCAACCCGCTGTTGTTCCCGACGCCGGAGATCGTTGCCAAGCAGCACAACTTCCAGGCACTGAGCAAGGAGCTGGAAGACGCGATGAACGAGCACTTCTCGACGCTGTCGGGGACGTGAGCAGCCGCCGGCTGCCTCGCTGACCGCCGCCTCATGACCGAAGCGCGGTGACGGCGGTCGCGCACCCGTCGCCGGGCCCCACCTGGCGACATCGCCTTGGGCGGGCGGTGCCGTGGCTGCTGCTGGCGCCCGGCCTGGCCTGGCTGCTCGCGTTCTACGTGCTGCCGGCCGTCCAGATGTTCACGTACTCGATCTCGACCGGTTCGCTCGAGACCGGATTCGAGATGACGGGTTCGTTTGCCGCGTACGGCGAGGCACTGAGCCGGTTCGGGCGCCAGTTCCTCAACTCGATCCTGTACGGGGGCGCTGCCACGGTGCTCACGTTCCTCATCGGCTTCCCGGTCGCCTACACGATCGCGTTCCGCGGCGGTCGGTACAAGAACCTCATCCTGTTCCTCGTCATCGCCCCGTTCTTCACGAGCTTCCTGATCCGCACCATCAGCTGGCAGATCCTGCTGGGCGACGAGGGGCCGGTGCTCGGCCCGCTCAAGCAGCTCCACCTCCTGCCCGGGACATTCAGCGTGCTCGGGACGGCCGTCGCGCAGGTGGCGGGCCTCACCTACAACTTCCTGCCGTTCATGATCCTTCCGCTCTACGTGGCGCTCGAGAAGATCGACGTCCGGCTCATCGAAGCGGCCGGTGACCTGTACGCCGGTCGCTGGGCCGCGTTCCGGCGAGTGACGCTTCCCCTGGCCCTGCCCGGCGTGTTCGCGGGCTCGCTGCTGACGCTGATCCCAGCGATGGGCGACTACATCAACGCGGAGCTGCTCGGCAACCCGCAGACCCGGATGATCGGCAACGTCATCCAGAACCGGCTGTTGATCCAGAACGACTACCCCGTCGGGTCAGCCCTGTCGTTCATGCTCATGGCGGCGATCCTGGTCGCCGTATTTGTCTACGCCCGTGCCCTGGGCACCGAGCAGTTGACCGGCTGATGGCCGACTCGATGACCGCGCCGCGCGAACAGGCCACTGGCCGGACCCGGGGATCGGGGGTGCCCCATCTGGGGCACTGGGTGCTGCCGGTCTTCACCGCGATGGCCATCGGCTACCTGATGGTGCCGATCGCCGTGATGATCGTGTTCTCCTTTAACCAGCCGCAGGGCAAGTTCAACTACATCTGGAACCACTTCTCGCTCGAGGGCTGGCTCCACCCCTTCGACTGGCCGGGTCTCGGAGACGCCGTGCGGACGAGCCTGGCCATCGCGGTCTACTCGACCATCGTGGCCACGATCCTCGGGACGATGATCGGCCTGGCATTGACCCGCTACCGGTTCCGCGGCCGCGGACTGCTCAACGGCATCATCTTTCTCCCGATGGCCACGCCCGAGATCGTGCTCGGTGCGAGCCTCCTGACCTTGTTCGTGGCCACCGCGCTGCCGCCGCTCGCGGGGACAGTGCCGGCGCTCTATCCGACCGGCTTCGGGACCATCCTCATCGCCCACGTCATGTTCAACATCAGCTACGTCGTGGTCACCGTGAAAGCGCGCCTGGCGGGATACGACCGGAGCCTCGAGGAGGCGGCCATGGACCTCGGCGCCAACGAGTTCACGACCTTCTGGAAGGTCACGTTCCCGCTGATCCTGCCGGGCATCATGGCGGCCGCGTTGCTCGCGTTCAGCCTCTCGATCGACGACTTCGTGATCACCAACTTCGTGTCCGGCACCACGAACACCTTCCCGATCTGGGTCTACGGCATCCAGAAGAACGCACTGCCGGTCCAGATCAACGTGATCGGCTCGATCATCTTCCTGGGCGCCGTGGCCCTCGTCGCGCTGACCCAGCTGCGTTCCGGACGCGCCGTCCGGATACGCTGAGACCGCCAAGGAGGCAACGTCCGATGGTCGAGACCGCCGATCGCATCCATGCCGGCGACGCATCCACTCCCCTGCCCGACCACGGCGTCGTGCCGGCGGTCTGGGGCCGGATCACGAACCTCGACGTCGACCGCGGCGAGGGATCGTGGCTGATCACCCGCGACGGTGAGCGCTACCTGGACTATTCCTCGGGGATCGGGGTGACGAACACGGGCCACGCGCACCCGCGCGTGGCGGCCGCGATCGCCGCCCAGGCCACCAAGCTGCTCCACGGTCAGCAGAACATCCTGTACCACGAGCCGGGGCTTCGACTCTACGCGCGGCTAGCCGGGCTGCTGCCGGGGGGCCCATGGCAGGCCTTCCTGTCCAACTCGGGTGCCGAGGCCGTCGAGGCGGCCGTAAAGCTCGCCCGCGTGGCCACTGGCCGGCCGGCCGTCCTCGCCTTTCGCTACGGCTACCATGGGCGCACGGCCCAGACGATGGCGTTGACGACCGCCAAGGACGTCTATCGCGGCGCCTTCGAGCCGCTGCCGGGGTCGATCTACCACACGGCCTACCCATATTGCTATCGCGCGCCGGGTGGCGCCCACGATCCGGCGGCGTGCACGTGCGACTGGGAGGCGCAGCTCGATCTGACCTTCCACCAGCTCATCTACCCGGAGCGGGTCGCCGCGGTCATCGTGGAGCCGGTGCTCGGCGAGGGCGGCTACCTCGTGCCACCCCCGTCGTTCCTGCCGCGCCTGCGGGAGATCACCTCCCAGCACGGGATCCTGCTCGTCGCCGACGAGGTCCAGACGGGGTTCGGGCGAACCGGCGAGATGTTCGCCGTCCGCCATTGGGGCGTCGAGCCGGACATCCTCGTCATGGCCAAGGGGATCGCCTCGGGGCTGCCCCTGTCGGGCATCCTCGCCCATCGGGAGCTCATGGCCGCATGGACCCCAGGCAGCCACGGCGGGACCTACGGCGGCAACGTCGTCTCGTGCGCCGCGGCCAACGCCACCCTCGACGTCATCGAGGACGAGGGGTTGGTAGCCAACGCCCGCGAGCGCGGTGCCCAGTTCCTGGCCGGTCTCCGCGGTCTCGCCGTCAAGTACGCTTCGGTCGGCGACGTCCGCGCACTCGGGCTGATGCTCGCGCTCGAGTTCGTGAAGCCGGGCGATGGGGACGGCCGCACGCCCGATCCGGATCTCACCAAGCGGGTCCAGGCCGAGGCGCTGGCCCGGAATCTGATCGTCCTCACCGCCGGCACGTACGTCAATGTCGTCCGGATCATCCCGCCGCTCGTCACGACGGCCGCGGAGGTCGATCTCGCGTTGTCGATCCTCGACGAGTCCCTGGCGGCCGCCAGGGCGTGACCGACCTCGGTCCCGGGACTGCTGCGCAAGCGGCCGAGCGCCGACCGCTGGCACCGCGGTGACGGGGGTCGAGCCGGCAGACGTCGAGGTCCTCCCGGCGAGCATCGAGCGGTGGGCGGACGTCGTCACGGTCCTCGGGAGCGGCGGCGACCGCGGCTGCTGGTGCCAGGCGCCGCGCGGCCTGGTCGGCGCCTATACCGCGAGTCAGCCCGATCGCCGCCGCAAGGCCCTGCGCAGCCAGCTCGAGGACGACCCGCCCCCGGGAATGCTCGCCTACGTCGATGGCGAGGTCGCCGGCTGGTGCGGGTTCGGTCCGCGGCCACAGCTTCCACGCCTCGTCAACTCGCGGACGATCCCGGTGATCGATGACCGGCCGGTCTGGTCGATCCTGTGCTTCAACATCCGCGTTGGCTATCGCCGGCGCGGAGTCGCGGCCACCCTCCTCGTCGGCGTCGCCGACTTCGCCCGGCGGTCGGGGGCCCCGGGCGTCGAGGCCTATCCGATCGACCCCGAGGGCGGCCGGGTCGATACGGCCTTCGGCTACGTCGGCCTGACCTCGATGTTCGAGCGGAACGGGTTCCGGCGGGTGGTCGAGACCGCGGCGCACAGCGACCACCGGCCACGGATCCTCATGCGGCTCGATTTCTGAGCTTATGGCCCGGATGGCTTGCCGGCGGGCGCGCGATGATCCAGCCCGCCACCGGTGACGCACCCGAGGACGCAATGACCACCGACCCGCTCCCCCTCCTGACGCTGATCGGGCTCATCTTCGTCAAGGAGGCCGGCGTCCCGATCCCGGTGCCCGGCGACCTGGTCGTCCTCGGCGCGGGCGTCGCGGCGTCGCGCGGTCAGCTCGAACCCGCGGCCGCCCTGATCTTCCTCGTCGCGGCCAGCATCGCCGGCGGAGCGCTCCAGTACGGCCTCCTCCGGTCGGTGGCGCGGCCGACCCTGGTCCGGCTGCTGGGGAAGCTCGGGTCGGCGGAACGGATCGATCGCCAGACCGAGCGCTTCCGACGCAGTGGCGCCCGATCGGTCGCAGCGGCGCGCGTGACACCGGGGATCCGGATCGTCGCCGTCGCGGCGAGCGCCCTGGCGGGCGTCCCTGCGGTGGCCTTCATCGCCGGCCTGGCGGTCGGGAACAGCGTCTTCATCGCCGCCCATTTCGGCCTCGGCTTCGTGCTGGGCGAGCCGGTCCTCGCGATCGTCGGCTCGGCGCTCGGCCTGCTCGCCATGGTCGGTTTCGCCGTCCTCGCCGTCGGGGCCGTCGGCTGGTTGGCGCTCGCTCGCCGTCGTGGCGCGAGCCGATCCCCGCTCGAGGTCGGCCTGAGCTGGGCGGATGCCTGCTGTCCGGCCTGCCTGGGCCTGGCACTCGTCGACGACGGGCGCTGATCCGCCGCCCCTCGGATCGCGCCGCCCTCGGATCGCGCCGACCCGTCAGCGGTGGAGAAGTCGTTCCCGGATCGTGTCGTGGAGACGCCCGTTCGACGCAAGGAACGTCCCCGAATCGATCGCCCGTCGCCCCTCGAGGTCGGTCGCGCGGCCGCCGGCCTCCTCGACGATGAGCGCCGGCGCGGCCGCATCCCAGGACGACAGTTCGACCTCGACCATCGCCTCACCCGCACCCTCGGCGATGAGCGCGCAGCCCCAGAAATCGCCAAAACCGCGTTCCCGCCAGACGTCGCGCAGCAGCGCCGCGAACCCGGGTGCGCGCCCGGAGTCCGCGATGTCGCGGCCCGAGCCGTAGAGGATCTGCGCATCTCCGAGCACGGTGATCCCCGAGACCTCGATGCGCCGCGCCTCCGAGGCGCCACGGTTCCGCGCCCACGCCCCGCCGCCGCGGTGGGCCCACCAGCGCTCGTTGAGCGCTGGCGCCGACATGACGCCCGCCTGCAGCTCCCCGTCCCGTTCGACGGCGAGCAGCGTGCCGAAGAGCGGAATGCCGCGGATGAAGTTGTGAGTGCCGTCGATCGGGTCGATGTACCAGCGCACGGATGCGCCGCCGTCCTGCGTCCCGTACTCCTCGCCTACGAGGCCGTGATCCGGGAACGCGTCGATGAGCCGCTGGCGGATCCGCTGCTCGATCGCGGTGTCGGCCTGGGTGACGAAGGATCGGTCCGGCTTCGTCTCGATCTGGAGGTCGCGTCGGAAATGGGCGCGCGCAAGGTCGTCGGCCTCGTCGCAGGCGGCCTGGGCCACCGCGAGCCAGCCGCGCAACTCGGCGTCGCTGCCGCGCCGGCGGCCTGCGGACCACTCGGGCCCGAAGTTGGGTCCGTCGGTCACGCCCGGATCCTCGCGCCGTCGGGGTCGTACAGGGGTTCGCGCGCCACCTCGAAGCCGATCCAGTCCGCGAAGACCTCGACCTCGCCGCGCGTCCCGATCGCGGCCCGGTCCGGCGGCAGGTATGCGTAGGCGATCGAGCGCTCGACCGCGAAGCCGTAGCCGCCCGACGTTACTCGCCCGACGACGTCGCCATCGACCCGTACGGGCTCGTTTCCGAGGCAGACCGAGCGAGGGTCGTCGAGCACGAGGCAGCGCAATCGCTTCCGCGGGCCGGCCGCCTTCGCGGCGACGAGCGCCTCGCGGCCGAGGAAGTCCACGCCCTTGTCCATCGCGACGGCGAATCCGAGCCCGGCTTCGAACGGCGTTTCGTCCGGGGTGATGTCACTCGACCAGACGCGGTAACCCTTCTCGAGCCGGAGCGCATCGATCGCGCGGTAGCCGCCCGCCACGAGGCCATGATCCCGTCCCGCGGCCCACAGCGTCGACCAGAGCGCCCGCCCGAACTCGGTCGGCGCATACAGCTCCCAGCCGAGCTCGCCGACGTAGGTCACGCGCAGCGCGAGGGCCGGCACGGGACCGACGGTGATCTCCCGCGCGGTGAGGTACGGGAACCCGGCATCGGACACGTCGTCGCGCGTCGTGGCGGCCAGGATGTCGCGGGCACGGGGCCCCCAGAGGCCGAGACAGACCCGGGCCGCGGTGAGGTCGCGGACCTCGACCGAGCCGTCGTCCGGCCGGTAGGCTCGCAGCCACGCGGCGTCGTGGTTGCCGTACGCCGTGCCGGTCACGAGCAGGAATCGGTCGGCGTCGAGGCGCGTGACGGTCAGGTCGGCCTGGATCCCGCCGCGCCGATCGAGGAGCTGCGTGTAGACGATGGAGCCTGGAGCGCGGTCGATGTCGTTGGCGGCGAGGCGCTGGAGGAAGGCGCATGCCCCCGGTCCCGTGACCTCGAGCTTCGCGAACGACGTCTCGTCGAACAGGGCGGCCGCCCGCCGGGTGGCCAATGCCTCCGCCGCGATCGCCGGCGACCAGTGCTGGCCAGCCCAGCCGCGCGGTCGGAGCGCTTCGAGCGCGTCGCGTCCCCCGAACCGTGGATCGTCGGCGTTGGGCTCGAACCAGTTGGGCCGCTCCCAGCCCGACTTCTCCCCGAAGACGGCGCCCAACCCGATGAGCGTCTCGTAGGTCGGCGCGGTGCGCAGCGGCCGGCCGGCCTGTCGCTCCTCGTTCGGGTAATGGATGTCGTAGTAGGTGGCGTACACCTCGACCGTACGGGCAAGCGTGTACGTCGGCGAGCGGTAGTGCGCCCCGAACCGTCGGATGTCCATCTTCCAGAGGTCGAGCTCGGGCTCGCCCTCGACGATCCAGGCCGCTAGCTGGCGACCGATCCCGCCGGCGCCGGCGATGCCGTGGGCGCAGAACCCGGCGGCTACGAAGAAACCGCGGACCTCGCTCTCGCCGAGGATGAACTCGTTATCTGGGGTGAAGCCCTCGGGACCGTTGATCATCCGGCTGACGCCCACGTCCGCGATCGCCGGCACGCGGCGGACGGCGCCGTCCATGATCTCGGCGAACCGGGGCCAATCGGGCGCGAGGAGCTTGCCGTTGAAGTCCGGTGGAATCCCGTCGAGCGCCCACGGCGCCGGGTGGCGCTCGTACCCGCCCATGCACAGTCCGCCGACCTCCTCCCGGAAGTACACGAGGTTGTCGGGGTCGCGAAGCTGCGGCAGGCCGGCATGGACCCCCTCGACCGGCTCGGTGAAAACATATTCGTGGGCCATCGGCACGATCGGGATGTCGACCCCGGCCATCCGCCCGATCTCGGGGGCGAACATGCCTCCGGCGTTGACGACGACGTCGGCCTCGATGACCTCGCGCTCGCCACGATGCTCGACCGTGACGCCGGTGACGCGACCACGCTCGACGCCGATCGCCACGACCCTGGTGTGCGGCCGCATCGTCGCGCCCCGGGCGCGCGCTCCCGCCGCCAGGGCGAGCGCGAGGCCCGAGGGATCGAGCCAGCCATCGGTCGGGAGGTAGATGGCGCCGAGGACGCCGTCGGTCGCCATGAGCGGAAACAACGCTCGGGCCTCATCGGCCGTGATCAGCTCGAGGGGCAACCCGAAGGTCTTCGCCCAGCCCGCCTGGCGCCGAAGCTCCTCGAACCGTTCCGGGCTCGAGGCGAGGCGGAGCGACCCGACCTCGTGCCACGCGGGATCGGTACCGGTCTCGGCTGCCAGTCGTCGGTAGAGATCGGCGCCATACATCATCATTTTCGTGAGGGTCACGGAGCTGCGCAGCTGCCCGACGAGGCCGGCCGAGTGGAACGTGGAGCCGCTCGTCAGCTCCGCGCGATCGACGAGCGCGATGTCGCGCCAGCCGAGCTCGGTCAGGTGGTAGGCGATCGACGTGCCACCGACCCCGCCGCCGATGATGACCGCTCGGGCTTGGCTCATCCGTGCCTCATGCCAGCAGGTTCCCGTCGTGGGACAGCCTAGCCGGTGGTCCGGCGCGGCCGCGATCGGTTCTCACATCGGCTAGGCTGACGCGCCGTGAGCGACCGTCCTCCCAGCGAGCCTCCGTCGCCCGATACGACCTCGGTCGCTCGGCCGGTCGTGCTGCGGATCGTCGTGTTCGCGGCGACGCTGATCCTCCTCGTTGGCCTCAGCGACGTCATGTCGCGACAATCCTCCCCGAGCGCGATCGCGGGCGGCACACCAGCTTCCACGCCCGTCTCGACGGTCGTGGGGACGTCGGTGTCTCCGGGGTCATCCGCCTCTGCGCCCGGCGCGTCGCCGACCGGCGTCCCAAGCTCGAGCGCCGGGTTGCCACCGCCGTCGCCGGCCGCCGGGGACCAGGTCCTGGTCGGCGCCGGCGACATCGCCGATTGCCGCTACCGGGGCGATTTCGCGACGGCTGACCTGCTCGACGGGATCGACGGCACGGCCTTCACCGCTGGCGACAATGCGGGCCCCGACGGCTCGTCGACCGGGTTCAAGGACTGCTACGGCCCGACATGGGGTCGCCACGCACGTCGCACCCGTCCGGCGCCCGGAGACATCGATTGGGGGACGGCGCACCTCGCCGGCTATCTCGGATTCTTTCCAACGGCGACCACGGACGGTCATCCGTGGTACGCCTACGACCTCGGGACGTGGCACGTCATCGTCGTCGATTCGGACTGTGGCAAGGTCGGTGGTTGCGGCCCGGATTCCGCCCAGGGCCGCTGGCTGACCGCGGATCTGGCCGCGTCGAAGGCCAGCTGCACGATCGCGATCTGGCACCACCCGCGCTTCAGCTCGGGGACGAACGGCGACACCGCGGCGGTGGCCCCGTTCTGGGACGCGCTCTACGCGGCCGGGGCCGACCTCGTGATCAACGCCCACGACCCCGACTATGAGCGATTCGCGCCGCTGGATCCGGCCGGGCACCTCGATCGCGCGCGCGGCCTCCGGGAGTTCGTCGTCGGCACCGGCGGCGCGCCGCTGGGCCGATTCCAGACGCCGCGTCCCAACAGCGAGCTTCGCGTCTCCCTGGCGCACGGTGTGCTCAAGCTCGTCCTGCACAAGGGGTCGTACGACTGGGCGTTCGTGCCGACGGAGCCGCTGTTCGAGGACCACGGCACCGCCGCGTGCCATTGATGCAGGCATCTGCTGCCTCCGACCCAGACGCCCGCGGCCTCTGACTCAGTCGCCGGCGGCCTCACGCACGGCGCGCTCGAACACTGGTGTGCTCGCGTTCGCCAGCAATCGATCGAAGTGCTCGGCGGCATACGCCACGAAGTCGACGTCGAGCGCGCTGATGCCCTGCTGCAGCACACCCCACATCGCCTCCCGGAAGTCGGACACGACGCGCATCAAGGTCAGCCGGGCGAGCCGATCGATGCGCACGCCGCCACCGTCGTAGGCCCCAAGGAGCACGGCGTCGGCATCGGGCGTGAGCTCGTGGTTGATGCTGAAGTTGCCGAGGTCGAAGAACCGGTCGCCCATCCCGGAATATTCCCAGTCGACGATGCGGATCCGGACCCCGTCGTCGATGAAGTTCGCGTTGAGCAGGTCGTTGTGGCACGGCCGCGGCTCGATCGGGTTCGCGAGGCAGGCCAGCTCGATCCGCCGTCCGATCGCGGCGGAGAGCTCGTACTCGGGCGGGATGCGCACCCCCCGGGCCGCGGCGAGCGCCCGGTACGCCTCCACGATGCGGAGCGGCACGAACAGCCCCGGGATCGGCGGGCCGTCGTGGATGCGGCGCAATGCGGCGGCGACGCGCTCGAGCGTCTCGGGCTCGCGCATCGCCTCCTCGGTGATCGGCGAGCCCTCGATGAATCGTGTCACGAGGTAGCCCTCCGGCCGGATGAAGGCGGTGACCTCGGGCCCGACCCCCACCCCGGCCGCGGCGACCGTGGCCGCGTGCTCGACCTCCCGGCTGATCCCCAGGAGGTGGGTGTCGTTGCCGGCCAGGCGGATGACGTACCGCTCGCGTTCGCCGGCCAGGGCGACGAGGAAGTTGCGGTTGGTGATCCCGCCGGACAGCGCCGTCAGGGTGAGCTCGCGGCCGGCGAGCTCCGGGACCGTCTGCATCGACCGGACCAGGTCGTCGCGCAGCTTCCCGCGCAGCTCCTGGTCCGGCGATGGGCCGTCCGTTCCCACGAAACGAACCCCGGCGACCTAGCCGATGACCGCCTCACCGGTCGCGATGTCGGCCTCGACATGGTCCTCGTGCCCGCGCTGCGCGACGACGTAGTAGATCGCGCCGACGATCACCACAAGACCGACCGTGGTCTCGAAGACCGGCCAGGCCGGCAGCCCGTCAAGGAGGTTGCCGCCGACCTTGAGGAACGTGTTGATGAACGGATTCGACCAGGTATTCCGGAGGTCGTTGCCGAAGACGCCGAACAGGCCCTGATCGGTCCAGATGCCGATGTTCACGACCATCAGTCCGCCCCAGATCAGGGCGGCGATATTGATGATCGTCCCCCATCCCCGAAGGCTGAACCAGGCGCCCTTGCGGGGCCAGCCGCGCCGGCGCGCAACGAGGACGCCCAGGTTACACAGGAAGTAGCTGATGTAGATCATGCCGGTCGCCGCGATCGCGATGTAGATCGCGGTGCCGGCGCCGGTGACGACGAACGGGATCGCGGCCAGCAGGCCAATGGCGATGCTCGCATTGGCCGGCGTCCGCAGGGACGAATTCACCTTTGCCCACGCGCCGCCAAACGGGAGACGTCGATCGCGGCCCATCGAGAACATGAGTCGGACAGTCGCGCCCTGGATCGCCAGCGTACAGACGTAGACGGCGATGAGGATGACGATCAGGTACAGGTCACCCAGCGTGAGCCCACCGATCGAGAAGGTCAGGTTGTCCTTGATCGTTGTCGCGATCGGGAACCCGAACTTTTGGCCCTCGGTGATGGCGGCGTCGATGTCCTTGAATGACAGCGTCACCGCCAGCAGGAAGATCGCGCCCACGATCCCGGAGAGCCAGATCGCGGACAGGATGCCGCGTGGCGCCTGGCGGCCCGCATCGATCGTCTCCTCGCCGAAGGTCCCCGCCGTGTCGAACCCGTAGACGACGAACAGCGCCATGAACATGCCGACGAGGAACACGGCCGAGTAATTCCCATCGGCCAGGCCGCTCGTGTACGAGGTGTCGAACAGGACCGAGACCGGCTGGTGGTTGGCGAAGAACAGCAGGACGAGCGCGAAGACGAGCATCCCGAGGATCTCCGCCCCGACGCCGATGTTGTTGATGATCGAAAGGATACGAACGCCCGCGATGTTGATGAGCGTTGTCGTGACCAGGACCACAAGGCCGATGAACGACTGCGTGTCGAGGCCCGGGATGGGTGACGGGTCGGCGAGCTTGATCTGGTCGGGATAGATCGTGGAGAGCACCAATGGGACCGTCGCCGCGACGGCGGTGACCGTGATGACGCCCGCCCAGAAATAGATCCAGCCGGTGAACCAACCCAGTGTCCGGTTCGAAAGCCGCTTGGACCACTGGTAGATCGATCCAGCCACCGGGAAATGGCTCGCGAGCTCGGCGAAATTGAGCGCGACGAACGTCTGGCCGAGGATGACCAGGGGCCACGCCCAGAAGACCGCCGGGCCGCCCACGCCGAACGCGACGGCCTGGTTCGTGAAGGTCCCGGTGGAGACGCTGATGTAGCTGAACGCGACCGCGAAGTTCGAAAGAAACCCGAGGGTTCGCGTGAGCTCGGGCTTGATCCCGAGCGAGCGCAGGTGGGCATCGTCGCGCGCGACGACATCCTGCGAATTGACGGACTCCGCCACGGTTTCCTCCTCCTACCGCCGCACGCTGGCGTGCGACCCTCACCTCTGGGGAGTGAACGCTTGGTCGCCCTGGGCAGGATGGGCGCCCCGCTCCCTCCGCGGAGGCCCGTCTTGGCGGCGAGGATAGCACCGAGCGGAGGCCCGTCAACGCCGGTTTTCGTGCTCCGGACCACGCCCGTCGACGCGATTCGCAGCGCGAGGCGTCAAGCGCCGCGCCAGGGTCACCTCAACCGGCGGCGACCGCCTCGCGCAGGACGTCGGGCATGGGCCGGTGGACCTCGATCGGACGGATGTATGCCGCGATCATCTCGCGCGACCCGTTGACCCCGAGCTCGGTGTAGAGGAACGATATCTTGCGCCGCTGAGCGGCCAGGATCTCGTCCTTCGTCTCGAGGTCCCACAGCTGGCGCTTGAACGGCCCGATCGCCTTCTTCCGGGTCTTGTACACGAACTGCTGTTCGGTCTCGTCCGGCTTGCGCTCGTCGGCGGTGTTGCCGAAGCACCAGGCCTCGATCTCGCGATGAAACGACTCCGGGAACGCCGGGTGCTCGTAGAGCAGGTTCTGGAAACCGGTCGCGAGGTGGATCTCCGCGGTTTCCACGGCGGGAAACCGATGGAACAGCTCGTCGGGCAGCGTGGACGCGCCGTGCTGGACGGCGCCGGCCAGCCCGTGCGACCTGGCGAGCTCGCCGAGCTCGCGGAGGACCTCGAAATCGAGCTTGACCTCGGCCACACTCCCGTCCGGAAGCGGGACGCCGCCATGGCTCGTCCCCGTCTGGACGCTGACCTTGGATACGCCTCCCGCGGCGGGCATCCGCGCGTCGAGTTCGCGCCGGTACCCGTCCAGGTAGGCCTGCAACTCCTCGACCGTCGAGTTCTTGCTGCCGACCTCGCCGATCTCCCCGCCGACGCTGATCGTCCCGCCATCGCCCTCGAGCGTCCGGATCAGCGCCGTGAGCTCGGCGGCGCGCTCGTAGTCCTCGCGCTGCTGCTCATCGACCGTCGACTTCGACAGGTCGACCAGCGTCGAGGAATCGATGTCGATGTTGCGGTAGCCGGCGTCGACCGCGAGCCGGCAGGCGCGCCGGATCTCCTCGGTAATGGCCTCGGGATCGGCGGCGTACTTCTTGGCGTTGAACTGGTAGTGGTCGCCCTGGATGAAGACCGGCGCCCGCCAGCCGGCCGCGATCGCACCCGCGAGCACGGAGGTCGAGAAGTCGATCGGCCGCTGGAACGTATAGGTCTGCTCGCTCCGCGCGAGCTCGAGGATGACCGCGCCCACCTCGGCGCTCATCGCCGCTTCGAACACGGTCCGTGCCATGTCGAAGGTCTGTGTACGCAGGTTGATCGCCGGCACGGTGAAGCCCGACACCTCGCCGCGACCGCGTGCCGCGTACAGCTCCTGGATGCTCGCGCTCAGGGCACCGAGCGCCTGGCTCGCCTCCCAGACCAGCCACTGCGCCGCGGCGGTCGTGGCTTCGTCGGTCGAGAACGCGGCCGTCCACGCCAGATCACGGATCGCGCCGTCGCGGAACGCACGCTCGTCGTCGACGATCAGCCCGTCGCCGTCGAGATGGGCGGCCGGATGCATCCTGGCGAGCAAGTCGGAGGTCGAGGTGGCGACGTGGGGCATCGGTCGAGGGGCTCCTGACGGTTCTTCGCCGCCCATGGTACGCGCCGTCAGGTTCCCGGCTTGACGACCATGAGGAAGACGATCACGACGATCAGCACGCCCAGGAGCATGCCGCCACGCTGGACCTTCTTGACGGCTGCCAGCAGCGCCGGCGGCGGGCCGGGCGGGGCGCCCGCCGGCGGCGGGCCGGGAGGAGGGCCCGTCGGAGGCCCCGTCGAGCTCAGCTCGATCACGTCATGCAGAGCGGTGCGTTGCACGGTGAGCGCGTACCCGAGGGCGATGAGGTACAACACGATGCCGAGCAGGAGCCACGGCGTCCCGAACAGGTTGATCTTGGCGAGGAGTAGCAGGATCACGCCGGTGATCCCCTGCAGGATCACCAGTGGATAGACCTGCCCGACGGTGATCGCTTCGGTCACCCGGCTCGCGAAGTTCGCGTGCTGTGGCTCGGCGCCGCCCTTCGCGCCGATGATCCGGAAGGTGTAGGTCGGCCCGAACGCCAAGATGGCGCCGAAGACGTGCAGAAAGAGCACGTACGGAAGCAGGAATGTCAGATCCATGCGGTCTCTCCAACGGCGCGGCGGTTCCACCGCCGAGGGACTCGCGGAGGATAGTCCTACGACACCCGCTTCGTTCGACGTCCGACGAAGTCCACGAGGACATACTCGCCGAGGCGCTCAGGCGTCGCGTAGAACGCCCGCCCCCGATTGAGCTTCGTCATGTGGGCGACGAATTCGGCCAGCGCGCGGGACCGCTCGAGCATGAACGTGTTGATCGTGATCCCGTCCTTCGTGCAGCGTTGCACCTCACGAAGGGTTTCGGTGATCGTCCGGCGCGTCGGCGGGTAGCTGAACTCCACCTGGCCGTCCTCGAAGTGGGCCGTCGGTTCACCGTCGGTGATGACGACGATCTCCTTGTTCGCGGCGGCCTCCCTGGCCAGGATCCGGCGCGCGAGCATCAGGCCGTGCTGGAGATTCGTGCCGTATTCGTAGCCGTGCCAGGTCAGCTCGGCCAGCGCCCCGGGGCGGATCTCGCGGGCGTAGTAGGCGAAGCCGATGACGCTCAGGTGATCGCGCGGATACTGGGTCCGGATGAGCGTGTCGAGCGCGACCGCGACCTTCTTGGCCGCCAGGAAGCAGCCGCGCAGCAGCATCGAGCGGCTCATGTCGACGAGGAGGACGGTCGCCGTGCTCGTCAGCTGTTCCGTTCGGAACACCTCAAAGTCGTCGGGCCGGAGGTGGACGCCGGCACCGACGCGCGTCCCCGGGGCGTTCTCCTCGCGAGTCAAGGCGTTGCCGAGTGTCCCGCGCAGGTCCAGGTGGAACGGGTCGCCGAACTCGTACGGCTTGGTCGTCTCCTCCCGCTCGCCGCCACGACCGGCTCGATCGATCCGATGGCCACCGAAGGCGTCGCGCTGGAGTCGGGCGAACAGGTCGTCGAGGACCTTCTGGCCGATCCGCCGGCTACCGCGTGGGGTCAGCTCGAGGCGATCGCCATCGCGGGTCAGATAGCCCGCTTCCTCGAGTCGGCGCGCCAAGTCGTCGAGGGCGTCCAGGTCGCGCGCGGCGTCATCGCCGAGGAGGTCGCGGACCTCGTCGCGGTCGATCGCGGACAGATCGCTCGGGGTGTCGATGTCGGTCAGCGCGTCCTCGAGCCGCTCCATCGCCTGGAGCCGCGCGATCTGGGCAAGCGCACCCTCGAGTGGCAGGGGTTCGTCGCCGCCGAATCGGACCCGATCGCCCAGGCCGCCCGGCAGCACCAGGTCGAGATTCGAGGCGAGCTCGGCCAGATCGATGAGCAGGCGATCGTCGCGCAGGAGGGCCTCCATCATCGATTCGAGCTCGGCGCGCTGTTCGGAGCTCATCGAGCGCATCAGCGATTGCATCGCCGCCATGCGATCGGCGAGCTGGTCAAGGATGTCCTGGAACGTCCGGGCCCCCGGGAAGAACCGACCGTGCTTCGCGAGGAAGGCGCTCGCGTCGGGTTCGCGGCCACCGATCCGCTCGCGGATGAGCTGGTTGAGATCGCGGACCATCTCCCGATTGGCCGCGAGGTCCTCGGGCGTCATCGATCGGATCGCGTCGCTCATCCCGCTCACGAACTGATCGAGGACCTGCTTGCCGAGGCGTTCCACGAGCTCGTCGAAGCGGCTGCGCGCCTCGGGCTCGAGGAAGTCGTACTCGCGCAGGCCGTTGATCCGGTGGCCGACGTCCGATGGAAGGGCATCGAGCTGGTCGAGGCGTTTCGCCGCGAGATCGCGGAGCATCCGCTGGAGGTCGGGATCGGGAGCCGCGGCGCGCTCCTCGCCGCCTGGCCGGGGGGCCTCGCTCGACTGCTCGAGCCGGCGTTCCACGCCCTCCCGCTCCTGGGCGACGATCTCCTCGAGCTCCCGGCGGATATCGCCCAGGACGTCGCCCAACTGATACCGCTCGCGCAGCTCTTCGCGCTGCCGGGCGAGGCGATCCATGAGGTCCTGGAGGCCGGGCATGTCCGGCCGCGTCGGGTCGCCGCTGCGCCAGCCGCGCTCCATCAGCCGACGCAGGGCTTCGGACAGATCGCCCTCGCCCATGACGTCGTCGGTCAACGCGTTGAGGATCTCGTCCGCGTCGAGCTCCGGGAGCAGCTGGCTGCCGTCCCAGCGAGAGAACCGGGCGCGCCGAGCCAGGACGGCGGCGGCCTCGTCATCCGAGTCCGCGTCTCCCCGAGCCCCGGAGCGGCGAGCCGTCGCGCGACCGCGAGCCGGGCCGCTCCGCGTCGACGTGCCTCGCGCCCCGGGGCCCCCAAGGTCGCGCGGGTCGGGCGAGTAGGTCACCGGTGGTACGCCGTCCCGCCGGCGATCCGGTCCTTGTTCAACCGGCGGGCGAGATGGAGGCCCTCGAGCAGGAACTCGACGGCGGACGCGATGACAGCCGGCTCCTCGGCCCCGTCGGTGACGTCGTACGCCCCCAGCCGATCCACGGCCGCGCTGAGACCCGGGACCTCGCGCGCCCACGCCACGTACTCCCGCGATGGCGTGCGTTCGCCGGTCTCGACGATGAAACCGTCCTCGAACGCCTCGACGATCGGCTCGAGGTCGTCCAGGTCGACGCGGCGGGTGAACGTCGCGTAGAGGGCCTTGGTGATCAGGCGCTCGACGATCCGCTCCTCGGGGGCGTCATCGCCGACCGACTCGAGCTCGACCTTGCCAACGGTCGACGCAACGACGGCGCCGAGATCCGATACGCGCGGCGCACCGAGGCTCTCGCCGAGCCGGACCGCGCGCTTGAGGGCGGCGGCCTCGAGGACTTCGGTGTTCGCCACCGAGACCCGCACGCTCACGCCGGAGCGCTGGCTGATCTCCGGGGACCGTCGGGCGAGATGGGTCAGCTCGGCGACGACCTCCTCCATGAACGTCGGCATGACGACGGTCGGGACGCCATCGCCCTCGGGATCGGCGAAGCGCTGCTTCTCCTGGCGGACGATCGCCATCTCGTGCTCGAGCGTCCGCGGGTAATGGGTGCGCACCTGCGAGCCCAGCCGGTCCTTGAGCGGCGTGATGATCCGGCCGCGCGACGTGTAGTCCTCCGGGTTGGCCGAGGCGACGACGTACAGGTCGAGCGGCAGGCGGACGACGAAGCCACGGATCTGGACGTCGCGCTCCTCGAGGATGTTGAGCAGGCCCACCTGGATCCGCTCGGCGAGGTCGGGCAGCTCGTTGATCGCGACGATCCCCCGGTTGGCCCGCGGGATGAGCCCGTAGTGGAGGGTCAGCTCGTCGCTGAGATAGCGGCCTTCGGCGACCTTGATCGGGTCGACCTCGCCGATGAGGTCGGCGATCGTGATATCGGGCGTGGCGAGCTTCTCGGCGTAGCGCCGGTCGCGCGGCAGCCAGTCGATCGCCGTCGCGTCGCCGTCACGCTCGACGATCACGCGGGCGGCCGGGGACACCGGGGCGTACGGGTCGTCGTTGAGCTCGCCGCCGCGGACGACCGGAAGCCGCTCGTCGAGCAGGCCGACGAGAAGCCGCGCCATCCGCGTCTTGGCCTGGCCGCGCTCGCCGAGGAACACGAGGTCGTGGCCGGCGAGGATCGCGTTCTCGATCGCCGGGAGGACGCTGTCCTCGTAGCCGATCACGGTGGGCAGGACCTCGCTACCCGAGGCCAGCCGCTCCAGCAGGTTCGCCCGCAGCTCCGCCTTGACCGTCCGCGACCGCCAGCCCGAATCGCGCAGCTCGGCGATGGTCGCGGGGCGCGCGGACGTCGGCATGGGTGACCTCAGATCGGTGATGGGGTGATGATCGGGCGGTAGGTTCGGATCGCGGCGGCGACGGCGTCGACGTCGGCGATGCCGCCGGCCTCGAGGCCCGCGAGCAGGTCGCGCCGGCGATCGACCTCGATCTCGAGATCGCCGGCCTTCCAGGCGATGCGGGACGCCAGCTCGGGGGTGATGCCCCAGCCGAAGTGCTCGAACCGGTCGCGCGGCGCGTCCCAGGTCGCCAGGACCGCCGGCCCGAGCCGCTGGACGTGGCCGTGTTCGTCGCGCGCGGTGGGGCGGACGTAGTGGGCCGCCACGACCCGTCGCCGGCCGTCATCGAGGCGGCGCAGGACGAGCACGACCCCCAGGCGCGACAGCTCATCGTCCGACAGCGCCACCGGAGGACGACCCAGCGACTCGAACACCTCCTCGAGCGTGCCGCCGTGGATCGTCGCGAGCAGGCCGTAGCCGATGGCCGCGGCGCGGATCGCGATGCGCGCGGCCTCGCCCCAGGTATAGGACGGCAGGTGGTCGGACAGCTCGGGGATCGCGAGGACCGTCGTGTCGGGACGGACCGGTGGATCGAGGCGGTGCTTCTCGGCCGTCGGCGAGCCGTCCGGGCGCTGCCAGCCGAGCTCCGTCGCCTGGGGCAGCCAGTCGAAGGTCTCGTCCGCACCGGCGAGCTCGATCGCTCGGACGCCGTCGGGGACGAACGGCCACAGGGCCGCGAGCAGGGTCGACTTGCCGGCGCCGGTGTCTTCCGCGGCGACGATGACCGGGACGCGCTGCTCGACGAGCACCCACAGCGTCGCGGCCAGCTCCGCATCGAGCGTGCCGGTCCGGATGAGCTCCACGATGGAGCGCGGCGTCGGAGGGACGTGCCGGACGGCCCACCGGCCCCGCGCGGGCGAGGTGTCGGCCAACGGAGACTCCCAGTGAGCGTGCTGGCGTGCCGGCTCGGGGGGCCAGCGTACGGCCGGGTCCGATGACCGTCAAACGCTCGCCGAGCAACACTCCCATGACCTCCAGCCGGCCGCGTCGGTACCTCCAGACAACGTCGCCGGACCCGATCGCGACGTAGCGTTGCGCTCAAGTGATGGCTTCCCCAGTCCTCGCGGTCAGGCGATGAGCAGGCTCGACGGCGATGCCGCCGCGTTCTGCGAGCACTGTGGCGCCCATCGCGACCAGCTCGGCGACGAACGCATCGCCCCGATCCGCGGCTGCGCCGCATGCGAGCGAGCGATCTGCCCGAACTGCTGGAACCTGGTCGCCGACCGGTGCCTGCGGTGCGTGCCGTTCGCCATCCCCGGTCCGGGCGCATCCGCGGACCGGGCGCCGCGCCGGGTCGCGGCCGAGCCCCGAACGACCGTCGAACCGGCGGCCGTCCGCCCGCCGTCGCTCAGTGCGCGACGTCTGAGGCGAGTACCGTTCCGGTTGGCTCGGCCTTCCCGCTCGGATGCCGGCCGTGCGGCCCTCGCCGTCATGGTCGTCGCGGTGGTCGGCGCGACGGTCGCTGCCGGGCCTTCGCTGCTCGCTGCGGGTCGGCCGGCCGGCGGTCAGGGCACGAGCACGGGTCTTCCGGCGGTCCACCCGACGCCCATCAGCGACACCGCCCCGCCCGGATCGCCGGACGCCTCAGCGCGGGCACCGGGCTCGGCGCCCGATTCGCCGACCCGCGCCCCCGATCGTGCCGATCCCGACCACGAAGGGTCCGGGTCCTCCGGCCCGCGTGGCGCAGGTGCCACCCCGACGCCACGCCCAGGCCGGACCGCCGCCCCGACGGCCACGCCGACGGGCAGTGGCGCTGCGACACCGACGCCGGATCCGACACCGACACCGACACCGACACCGACACCCGACCCGAGTCCCGACCCGACTCCCGTGCCGACCCCGGATCCGACCCCGCCGCCGACGCCGGATCCTACGCCCGACCCGACCCCGACGCCGGACCCGACACCGACCCCCTGACCGGGACACGGGACGTCATCGGTTCCTGACAGCTTTGGATCGACCGCCCGAATACCATCGGCGGACATGGTGATCGACATCCGGCCCCTGACCCCGGCCCGGCTCCCGGACCTCGCCCAGCTGTTCGGGCAGGGTGGCGACCCGAAGTGGTGCTGG
>JBBQRZ010000007.1:0-108390 GCA_038214255.1 Candidatus Limnocylindrales bacterium | reverse complement strand
CCCACTCGGACGCCTCGCGGACGTCGACGATGGTCGCCGCGCCGGGGTCGAGGGCATCGACCTCCTGGGGTGTCACTTCACGGATCTGGGTGCGTGCCTCGCGAAGGAGGTCGGCGTAGGACTTCGGCATGGGGCTGTCGGGCTCCGGGTGGTCGACGGGCTGGCGGTCTTGATCGCCAGGGCGGTTGGGGTCGGGTGGGTCTCGGGGGCGGGCGGGATCGAGTCGGTATCTGCCGGGGCTAGGCCGGCCGCCGACACCTGCAGCGGCGCTCGATCCCGATCTCGGAGCGCGTCATGCGCCGGCCTCCGCCGGGCTCGGGGTCTGGTTGGCCGAGTCGGCCACCCCGAGGTCCGAGAGGACGTGCTGAAGGCTGTCGTGGCTGAGCATTGCGCACTTGAGGCGGGCCGGGCTGATGTCGATGCCGAGGAGGTCGAGCAGGTCGTCGGCACGGAAGGCCGCCACGTCGGCCACGGGCTTGCCCTTGATCTCGTCGGTCAGGAGGCTGGCGCTTGCCTGGCTGATCGCGCAGCCGCGGCCGGTGAAACCCACCCGGTCCACGACGCCGTCCTTGACGCCGAGCATCAGCGTGATCCGGTCGCCGCAGAGCGGGTTGGCACCCTCGTAGGACGCTTCGGCGTCCTCGACGATCCCGAAGTTGTGGGGCCGTCGGTAGTGTTCGAGGATGTAGTCGCGGTAGAGATCGTCCATCGGAACCACGAGTTTAGCGCCAATCCTTAATCCCTACCAGTGGACTCGGGATTACGTGGTGTCGTAGTTTGGCTTCGGCGCCGCTGGATACGACCCGTGCCGGCGGAGTAGGTGTGCGAGGACATCGCCCCGCCGCTGGCCATCTAGTGTGTTCCGCGTGAATGACCGTCGACAGCTCCCCCGGTTGGTGGTCCTCTGCGGGTTGCCGGGGTCTGGCAAGTCGACATTGGCGAAGCGGCTGGCCGGCGATTTCCACGCGCTGCGGCTGTGCCCGGACGAGTGGATGGCCCAGCTGGGCATCGATCTGTGGGACGAAGAGGCACGCGACCGGATCGAAAGCTTGTTCTGGGGACTCGCACAGGAGTTGCTTCGGCTCGGCCAGAGCGTGATCTTGGAGTCAGGTTTCTGGAGCCGAGCGGATCGCGACGAGAAGCGGCTCGGGGCACGGGCCCTCGGCGTGGCGGTCGAGTTGCGCTACCTTGAGATTCCGACCGATGACCTCGTGCAGCGCCTGGAAGCGCGCAACGCCCGAGGCGCGCAAGGAGGCCTCGCCATCACACGGACCGACCTGGAAGGTTGGCTGCCGCAGTTTGAGGCACCGGACGACGACGAGATCGCCCTGTTCGATCCAGCGGCTGACGCGCCATCCAACTGAGACGGCGGGCTACTTGGCGAGGGCGATCAGACCAGCGGGACTGGTAGCGAAGCCGCACGAGTCGATGTAGAACGCAATTAGCTGATCGTCGAAGTCGGCGTGCAGCCACTTGCACCCGGCGGCTCTGGCCTCCTCGACAGCAAGGGCGACCATCCGAGTCCCAATGCCGTGCCTCCGAGCCCGAGCGATTACCAGCGTGTCGAGGATGAAGGCATGGGTCCGGCCATCCCAAGCCACGTTGACGAACCCGACAAGCTCATCGCCATTGCGCGCGCAGACCCACCCGAGACTGTGCCGCTCGAACTGATCCTTCCAGTCGTCCACGCGTCGTGGATGCCCAAACCCCCGGGCGTGCAAGGCGTTGACTTCAGCGTTGGCGAAATCTCCGCGCCAGAGGCAGCGCACGTCCATCAGCAGGGCTCGGTAGTCGGATTCGGCACGCCGCTGGTCGCCGCTACCGACGCGACGCCGTCCAACGGGATGACCCAGACGCGCGTCGCCCCGGCGGTGCGGACGAGGGTCCGCGCTGGGTCGGCGTGCAGCATCACCAGGTCCTGGTAGACGCAGCCGCTGCCGGCTCGAGCACCTTTCACGCCCGGCAGCGGATTCGCAAGGACCAGGTCGACTCGGTCGCCGGCGTCACTGGCGATCTGACCCGACGCCGTCACCCACCCGATCGGAGCCGGTGCGAGGATCATCACGGCCAGGCCGAGCCCCAGCAGCTCGCGCCGCGAGCCCACATCCGAGATCAACGGACCGATGAACGCCGCGAGCCACGTGAAGAGCACGATCCCGACGGGCGCCTCGACCGGGAAGCCGAGGAGCAGCAACGGGATCGTGACGACGGCCACGAAGAGGCCGATCACACCGACCGACACCCGGGTCCGGTACGACGCGTGGGCGAGTGACGACCAGGCCCATCCGACGACGAGCAGGACGGCGGCCGCCAGCGCGGCGAACGTGGCGGCGGTCACGACGAGCGATCCCAGCTCCGGTGGCACGAGTCCGAGTGGCACCCCGTAGCCGATGAACTGCCCGACCTGGTACAGCCATCCGACGATCAGGAGGATCGGAAACAGGACGGCCGGGAGGGAGGCATATCGACGCAGGGAGGCGACCGCAAGGCGGATCGCCCGCCTCCGCGCCCGCCGACGCGCTCGGGCGTGACTGAGGGCCTCGGCGCTGGTCGTCTCGGTGAGACGGCGGACCTCGCGTTCCTTGCGCTCCCACCACCGGTAAAGACCGCCGAGTCCACGACGGAGTGCAGCCGCTCCCCCCGCCAGATCGGCGCGGAGGTGCTGGGGTAACTGGCTGAGTCGGGCGAGCAGCGCGGCCATGACGTCGGAGACTACACAACCGACCGACCGCGATGCACCAACGGCCGCCAAGGGGGCGCCAGCATGTAGAGTGGCGCGGGCAGGCCGCGCCCATAGCAAGGAGCATCGCGATGGCGAGTCGGAACGGCAGTTCGCATCGGGTCGCCGTCGTCCAGCAGCCGCCCGTGCTCCTCGACCGCGGGGCGAGCCTCGCTCGAGCGCTGGCCTCCCTGGACGAGGCGGTCGGAAACGGAGCCGAGCTCGTCACATTCCCCGAGACCTATCTCCCGGGCTACCCCGAGTACATCTGGGGACTCCGGCCGGGCGACGACTACGATCTGGCCAACGAACTGCACGCGCGGCTGCTCGCCAACGCTGTCGATCTCGAGGCGGACGACCTGCGGCCGCTCCAGGACGCGGTCCGACGCCACGGCTCGATCGTGATGATCGGGATCCACGAGCGAGACGGCACCTACTCGCGCTCGACCCTCTACAACACGCTCGTCACGATCGGGCCCGATGGCGAGATCCTCAACCGGCATCGCAAGCTTATGCCGACGAACCCGGAGCGCATGATCTGGGCGCCGGGCGATGCATCCGGGCTCAGGGTCATCGAAACGCCGATCGGTCGACTCGGCGGGCTGATCTGCTGGGAGAACTACATGCCGTTGGCGCGGTTCTCCCTGTACGCCCAAGGCATCCAGATCTACGTCGCTCCGACGTGGGACGAGGGCGACGTGTGGATCGCGACGATGCGCCACATCGCCGCCGAGGGCCGCTGCTGGGTGCTGGGCACGGGCTGCTCGATGCAGGCCAAGGACATCCCCGAGTCGCTACCGGGCCGCGACCGGCTCTATCCGGATCCCGACAAGTGGCTCAATCCCGGCGACTCCGTCATCGTCGCTCCCGGAGGCAAGGTCGTGGCGGGGCCGCTCCACGAGGCGCACGGCATCCTCTACGCGGACGTCGACCCGGCCGCGACCGACGCCGCCCATTACACGCTCGACGCCGCCGGCCACTACAACCGCCCGGACGTGTTCTCGCTCACGGTGCATCGCAGCGTGGGGACCCAGGTCACATTCGATGAGGGCCCGACAACGGGATCCGTGCCGGTGGACGTCCACGATCGTCCTGAGACGCCGGAGGCAACGTCCCGGCCGGGGTGATTGCGCCAAATCCCCACCCACGGAATATTGGGCGCGGTCAAAACCCTCATGTAGTCTGGCATGCCAGGGTCGCCTGGTGTCGCGCGAGCGTGAAGTCGCATCCGCGGGACGGTCGACGCAGCCCGCCAGGGCGCCCCAAAGCGCCGAAGCCTCCCACGGTGGGGATTTGGCGGAAACGGACGGCCGGCGGAACCAGCTGGTTGAAGGCGTCGCGCGTCGAGTAGACGCTGAGGAACGCGCTGGCCGCCGCGCGTCGCGGGTCGTGGAACAAAGCCAAAGGTTGCGCGTAGACTCCGCCTCGTCACTATTACGTCGACGATCGCGCCGGGCTGCGGCCGGTGCCCAGGGAGGCCCGGGTATGCCCGCGAAGGCATGTACCACCCGACATGGAGGAAGCACCAGTGCGCAGCATCAGTATCGCCGTCACGTTGTCGATCACCGCCATTGTGGTTGCCGCGTGCAGCAGCGGCGGCAGCGCCAGTCCCTCGTCCGGGGCCAGCGTCGCCGCCTCCGCTGCATCCAGCGCAGGGGCTCCGGCGAGCCAGGCCGGCGACGCCAAGACCGCCACCTCGGCCGCGGACGTGGGCGGCGTCGACGCCATCTGCGCCGCCGGCAAGGCCGAGGGTCAGGTCACCCTCATCGCAACCCCGCCCGACTGGGCGAACTACGGCCAGATGTTTACCGACTTCACCGCGAAGTACGGGATCAAGGTCCAGTCCGACCAGCCCGACGCGGACAGCCAGGTCGAGATCAACACGGCCCAGCAACTGGCTGGCACGGGGCGCCAGCCCGACATCTTCGACCTCGGGTCGGTCGTCGCCGTCGCGCATACCGACATGTACGCCGCGTACAAGCCGGCGACGTGGGCGGACATCCCCGACGCGAACAAGGAGTCGACCGGCCTCTGGATCAACAACTACACCGGCTTCGAGACGATCGGCTTCGACGCCAAGCTCGGCGACATCACGAAGGTGGCCGACCTGGCCGACCCCAAGTACAAGGGCAAGGTCGCCCTCAACGGTGACCCGCTCAAGGCGTCCGCCGGCTTCAACGGCGTCGTCATGGCCTCGCTCGCCAACGGCGGCTCTGCCGACGACATCGCCCCCGGCGTGACCTTCATGAAGAAGCTCGCCGACATGGGCAATCTCCTGCCGGTCGACCCGGCTCCGGCCACGATCGCCTCCGGCCAGACCCCGATCGTGATCGACTGGACGTACAACAACAACTCCCAGACCGCTGTCCTGGCGCCCAAGGGCATCACCTGGAAGGTTGTCGTGCCGACGGATGCGCCGCCGGTCGCGGCTTTCTACAACGAGGCGATCAACAAGGACGCCGCGCATCCCGCAGCCGCCCGCTGCTGGGTCGACTACGTCTTCTCCGACGCCGGCCAGAACACCTGGCTCAAGGGGTTCGCACTGCCCGTGCGCCTCGCCGCCATGCAGACGGCCGGGACCGTCGACCAGGCCGCGTTCGCCGCGGTCAACCCGCCGACGACCGCCCCGGTCCAGCTGACGCAGGCCCAGACGGATACGGCGAAGACCTACCTCACCGCCAATTGGAAGTTCATCGCGATCAAGTAGCCAACCAGCTCGGCCTACCCGGAGCCGCCCGCATGACCGATCCGTCGGTCAGCGCGCCCCGGCCCTCATCGACGCATGCAGCCGGCCCCGCTTCTAGCGGGGCCGGCTCACGCCGCTTCCGGAGGGCGGGGGACTACGTCGCCCTCGTCCCCTTCCACGCGTACATCGGGCTCTTCCTGGTCTTCCCGACCATCTTCGTCGCGGTTGGAGCGTTCACGACGGCCGATGGCCAGTTCACGCTCGACAACGTTTCCCGCTTGTTCACCGACGAAGTCGTCCTCGACGCGTTCGCGCGCTCGATCCAGCTCGCGGTGAGCACCGCGATCGCCGGCGCGATCTTCGGCGCCGTGCTCGCCTGGGCAGTCGTCCGCGGCAATCCGAACGGGCTCCTTCGCCAGCTGGTGATCGCCGCATCCGGCGTGCTCGCCCAGTTCGGTGGCGTCATGCTCGCGTTCGCCTTCCTGGCGACCTTCGGATTCAACGGCCTGGTGACAATCTTCTTCAAGGATTTCCTCCACATCGACATCCTGTCGGACGCGTCGTGGCTGTACAGCCTCGCCGGGCTCGCGGTCGTCTACACGTACTTCCAGATCCCACTGATGCTGATCGTCTTCCTGCCGTCGCTGGATGGGCTGCGCCAGGAGTGGTACGACGCCTCGGCGAGCCTCGGCGGCGGCGGCTGGTCCTTCTGGCGAAACGTCGGCGGTCCGATCCTCGCACCGAGCTTCCTGGGCGCGCTGCTGCTCCTGTTCACGAACGCGTTCTCCGCGTACGCGACAGCCGCCGCGCTCATCAGCCAGGGCAGCCCGATCGTCACCCTCCAGATCGCCGGTGCATTCCAGAGCGAGATCGTGCTCGGCCAGGAGAACATCGGCAAGGCGCTGGCGCTGGGGATGATCGTGATCGTCTCGCTGGCGATGCTGCTCTACGCGTTCATCCAGCGGCGCGCCTCGCGGTGGGTGCATTGACCGCAACGCAGGGCTCCATCCCCGGGGCGACTGGCCTGGAAGGCGGAGCCATCACCGCACATCCCAGGGGTAGCGGACGCGGCCGTCGCGGGTCCCGCCTCCAGCGCAGGGCGCGGATCGTGATCCTGATCCTTGTGCTCGGCTACCTGATCCTGCCGCTGTTCGCGATGCTGGAGTTCTCGACCCGTGGTGACTTCGGGACGCGGAGCCTGAACTCGTATGGCGCGATCTTCTCCAATGCCAACCTCGTCGACGGCATCACGACGTCGCTCGAGATCGCCGTTCTGACCGTCCTCGGCATGCTCGTCCTTCTCGTGCCAACGATGATCTGGACCGTCGTCCGGGTCCCGAGGATGCGCCGGGTGGTCGAATTCCTGTGTCTCCTGCCGCTCGCGGTCCCGGCGATCGTCATCGTCGTGGGCATCGCCCCGATCTATCGGTGGATGGGCCAGCATCTCGGGGCGGTCGGCGCGTCCCCGCTGACGCTCGCGTTCATCAACATCATCCTCGTCCTGCCGTTCGCGTACCGCGCGATCGACTCGAGCCTGCGATCCATCGACACCGTCACGCTCGCCGATGCGGCCCGCAGCCTTGGCGCCGGCTGGCATCGGACCATCTTTGAGGTGATTGTTCCCAACATCCGAGGCGGGATCCTCTCCGCGTCGGTCCTCGCGATCGCGCTGGTCCTCGGCGAGTACACGATCTCGTCGCTGCTGTCCTTCAACACCCTGCAGGTCGTCATCTACCTGCTCGGCAAGCGCGATCCGTTCGTGTCGGTCGCGGTGTCCTTCGCCGCCCTGGTCTTCGCGTTCGTTCTGTTGATCGTCATCACCCGCTTCGGGGCCGGCGCCGACCATGGTGCACGGCCAGAGGCCGAGGAGCCCGCCACATGACCTCCACGAGTCCCAGTGCGTCCGCATCCGGGCACGCCGTCGCGGTCGAGTTCGAGGAGTTGCATCGCTGGTACGGCGCCGTGCACGCCCTCGACGGACTGACGATCGACATCGCACCGGGCGAGCTGGTTGCGCTGCTTGGCCCGTCGGGCTGCGGCAAGACCACCGCGCTCCGCGCGCTGGGCGGCCTCGACGAGGTGGACAAAGGCAGGATCCTGGTCGCCGGCAAGGACATCACGCACGTGCCCGCGAACAAGCGGAACATGGGGGTCGTCTTCCAGGCCTACAGCCTGTTCCCCAACATGACGGCGCGGGACAACGTGGCCTACGGGTTGCGCCTGCGCGGCGTGGACCGCGCAGCCCGCAAGAAAAAGGCCGATGAGATGCTCGACCTGGTGGGCCTGGGCCAGCAGGCGAGCCGCTACCCCCACCAGATGTCCGGTGGGCAGCAGCAGCGGGTCGCGCTCGCCCGAGCCCTGGCCATCGAGCCCAGCGTGCTCCTCCTCGACGAGCCGCTGTCGGCCCTCGACGCCAGGGTCCGCCGCCAGCTTCGTGAGGAGATCCGGCGGATCCAGATCATGATCGGGATCACCGCGGTCTTCGTGACCCACGACCAGGAAGAGGCCCTCGCCGTGGGTGATCGCGTCGGCGTGATGTCGGCCGGCCGGCTCGAACAGATCGCTGCGCCGGCCGAGCTCTACGACCGGCCTCGGACGCGCTTCGTGGCGGAGTTCGTTGGGCTGACGAACCGCATCGCCGGGAACGCCAGCGACGGGACGGTCGAGCTCTTCGGGACGCGCGTGCCGCTGCTCCAGGGCTCGGCTGGTCCGGGCCGCGTGACCGCCCTCGTCCGGCCCGAGGCCATTCGGTTGGCTGCCGACGACGGCGCCGCAGCGCGGGTCCTGGCGGTGAGCTTCCTCGGCTCCGTCTGCCGCGCCCAGGTGACTCTGCCCACGGACGAGCTCATCGTGGCCCAGCTGTCCGCCGGTGAGGCCGCGGGGTTGACGCCGGGTTCGGGTGTCCGGGTCAGCGTGCTCCCGGGCGCGGTCTTCGCCGTCGCCGACTAAGAGGCTTCGATTGACGAGCGCGACCCCGGGCGGTCGGACCCGGATCGAGGAGGCGGCCCGAACTATCGACGTCATCCGCGAGACCGACGTCCTGGTCGTCGGCGGTGGGCCGGGCGGGCTCGGCGCGGCGATCGGGGCGGCGCGCGCCGGAGCGAGCACGACCCTCCTCGAGCGGTATGGCTGCCTCGGCGGCAACATCACCGTCGTCGGTGTGGAGGGCTTCGCGTGGTACCGCCATAAGGAGACGATCGACAGCGTCGGCGTGGGGAGCGAGCTCGAGGCCCGTGCCAAGGAGATGGGCGCGACTTCCGACGAGCCACAGTCGACGAGCCAGGCTCTCGACGCGGAGCGCTTCAAGTTCGTCGCCGACACGGTCGTCTCCGAAGCGGGTGTCGAGCCGTTGCTCCACCGCCTGTGTGTCGCGCCCATCGTCGAGGGCGGTATCGTCCGCGGCGTGATCACCGAGAGCAAGTCCGGGCGCGAGGCGATCATGGCGAAGCGGGTGGTGGACGCGACCGGCGACGCCGACGTCGCGGCCCGGGCCGGAGCGCCGTACCGCAAGACGCCGATCGAGGAGATGCTTGCGGTCTCAGTGATGTTCTCGATGACCGGCGTGAACAAGCGTCGGTTCATCGACGAGGTCAAGGCGGACCCCCAGACCTACCGGGACTGGGCCGGCAACGCCGAGTGGGATATCGAGACCAGCGGGAAGGAGGACGAGCTGTTCTCGCCGTTCCTTCGCAAGCCGTTCAAGCAGGCGGTCGCGGCCGGCGTGCTCCCGCCGAACCTGATCACCCTCGCGGGCACATGGGGCACCGTCACGGACCAGGGTGACCTGACCTATCTCAATCTGGTCCACATCTCCGACCTGGACGGCAGCGACGCGGACGAGCTGACCCGTGGCGAGATCGCGGGTCGCCAGCAGGCGATGCACGCGGTCGAAGCGCTCCGGCAGTTCATGCCCGGATGCGAGAACGCCACGCTGCGCAACTTCGGGATGAGCTTGGGGGTGCGCGATACCCGCAAGATCGACGCGCTCTACATCCTGACCGAGGCCGATGTCCGTGGCGAGGCCCGCTTCGAGGACACGATCGGCATCTTTCCCGAATTCATCGACGGCTACGGCGTCCTGATCCTGCCGACGACCGGTCGCTACTTCCAGCTCCCGTACCGCTCGCTCGTGCCGAAGAACGTCGGCAACCTCCTCGTGGCCGGCCGCTGCATCGGGGGCGACAAGATCTCCCACGCGGCCGTCCGCAGCATGATGTGCTGCACGGTCAGCGGTCAGGGCGCCGGGGTGGCCGCCGCCGTGTCGATCCGGATCGGCCAGCCGTTCGACCGGCTCGACATCGGGCAGGTCCAGCAGGAACTCCGACGGCAGGGCGTCCGCCTCGACTGAGGCGGACCGCACGATCCGTCAGACGCGGAAAACTCAGACGCGGAAGACCTTGAGCACCTCGCGAAGGCCGCCCGCGAGGGCGTCGATGTCGTCGCGGGTCGAGTAGACACTGAACGAGGCGCGGGCCGTGGCCGCGAGGTCGAGTCGCTCATGGAGCGGCATCGTGCAGTGGTGGCCGGCGCGGACCGCGATGCCGAAGCGATCGAGGACCTGGGCCACGTCGTGCGGGTGGATGCCCGGCAAGTTGAACGGGATCACGCCGCCGCGGCGGTCCGGATCCATCGGTCCGTAGAGGGAGATCCCGGGGACCTCGCGCTGGAGCACCTCGAGCGCATAGGCCACGAGCTCGCGCTCGTGGCTTCGGACGGCGCCCATGCCGATGTCCCGCAGGTAATCGGCCGCGACTCCGAGGCCGATGGCGTCGCCGACCGCCGGCGTCCCCGCCTCGAACTTCCAGGGGATCGCGTTGAACTCGCTGCGCCGCAGATGGACCTCCCGGATCATCTCCCCGCCGGCGAGGAACGGGGGCATCGCCTCGAGCAGCTCGCGCCGCGCCCACATCGCGCCCGAGCCCATCGGCGCAAGCATCTTGTGGCCGCTGAACGCGTAGAAGTCGCAGCCGAGCTCCTGGACGTCGACCGGCAGGTGCGGCACCGCCTGCGCCCCATCGATCAGCACGAGCGCCCCCGCCGCATGCGCCATCTCGGTCATCTTGCGAACCGGGTTGATCGTCCCGAGCGTGTTCGACACGTGGGTGAAGGCGACGAGCTTCGGCTTGAGGCGCAGCAGCACCTCGAGGACCTCAAGGCGGAGCAGGCCGTCGTCGGTGATCGGGATGAACTCGAGGTCGCCGTCGCGCTCCTGGACGAGGATCTGCCACGGAACAAGGTTCGCGTGGTGCTCCATCTCGGTCAGCACGATCGCGTCGCCGCGGTTGATGTTGCGCCGGCCCCACGAATAGGCGACGAGGTTGATCGCCTCGGTCGCGTTGCGGGTGAAGACGATCTCGTGGGCGTCGGGTGCGTTGATGAACCGCGCAACCTTGGCACGGGCCGCCTCGTACTCCGCCGTGGCCTTCTCGCCGATCGTGTAGATCCCGCGGTGGACGTTCGCGTTGTACTCGCGGTAGTAGGTGTCGAGCGCGTCGATGACGACGCGCGGCTTCTGGCTCGTCGACGCCGAGTCGAGGTAGACGAGCTTGTGGCCGTTGATCTGCTGGTCGAGGATCGGGAAGTCCCGGCGCAGCGCGCGGGGATCGAGCGCGGGCCCCTCGGTCGCCTCGGTCGCCTCGATGGCCATCGTCGTCGACCGGCTAGTGGGCGGCTTCCACGGGCTCGAGGTCGAGCTCGGGGCCCTTGGGAACGAGGAGCGCCTCATCGGGGAGATCGGGCGACAGGCCGGCCTCGCGCAGGATCGGGCCGTAGCCCTCGTCCTCGAGCCGCAGCGCCAGGTCCTTGCCACCGCTCTTGACGATGCGGCCCTGCGCCAGGACGTGGACGACGTCCGGCGTGATGTAGTTGAGCAACCGCTGGTAATGGGTGATGAGGAGTACCCCGAGGTTCGGGTTGAGCATCGCGTTGACGCCCTCGGCGACGATGCGAAGCGCATCGATGTCGAGGCCTGAATCGGTCTCGTCGAGGATCGCCATCTCGGGCTCAAGGACCGCCATCTGGAGCATCTCGAGGCGCTTCTTCTCGCCGCCCGAGAAGCCATCGTTGACGTAGCGCGCGGCGAACCCCTCGTCCATCCGCAGCAGCGCCATCTTCTCGCGCATCTTGTTGCGGAAGTCGCGCATCGAGACACCGCCCTTGATCGAGTCGGTCGGGTCGATGTCGGGGTTCTTGTCGATGCCCTGGAGCTTGGCATTCAGCGCGCTTCGGATGAACGAGGCGACGCTCAAGCCGGGGATCGCAGTCGGGTACTGGAACGCGAGGAAGAGTCCGAGTCGAGCCCGCTTGTCGGGCGAGAGCTTGAGGATGTTGCGGCCCTTCCAGGAGACCTCGCCGCCCTTGATGAGGTACGCCGGGTGGCCCATGAGCGCGTAGGCTAGCGTCGTCTTGCCCGAGCCGTTGGGACCCATGATCGCGTGGACCTCGCCCTGGCCGACGGTCAGGTCGATGCCCTCGAGGATCTCGTGCTCGTGGTTCGCAACGGTCGCGACGCGGAGGCCGCGGATGACGAGCTGCTGGTCGGTGGCGGACGGGTCGGTCACGGGTTGGTCGTCGCTCCTTGGAGTTCGTCTGGGCTGGTCGGGAGTCGGGGCGGGACGAGGTCGGCGAGGGTCATCGAGTCGAGCGCGCCAGTGATCGCGTCGCGCACGCGGACCCACAGGACGTTGACCGTGCAGCGCGCGCTGCGGTCGCAGGTGATGGCGTGCTCGGGATCGTCGGTGGCGCACATCATCGGCGCGATCGGCCCCTCGAGAGCGCGCAGGACCTCGCTCATGAGGATCGTCTCGGGCGCCCGGGTCAGCTCATAGCCGCCGCGCGCGCCCCGGGTGCTGACGACGAGGCCGGCCTCGCGCAGGTTGACCACGAGCTGTTCGAGGTAGGCACGCGGAAGGTCCTCCTCGGCAGCGATCCCGGCGAGTGACGCGGGGCCGCTGCCGTAGTGACGCGCGAGCTGGACCATGAGGCGGACGCCGTACTCGCCCTTCGTGCTGAAGGACACCGCACCGGATCCATGGAAGGACGGGCGTGCAGGGCTCGCGGTCGGGGCGGTCGCGGCGGTTGGGGTGCCTGCGCCGGTCTGGACGGGAAGGATCAGGGGAGTGGCCTCGATATCCGAGTGAATTCGTCGGATATCATGCTACGGGCCCGCGCCCGGACCGTCAACGAAGGGGCGGCCGGCCAGCGGCCGAGGTCAGCCGGCCCAGCCGGGCCCCACGCCGTTGGTAGTGACCCGCCTCAGCGAGCCACCCGCGGCCGGGATGACGAAGATCGGCCGGAGGCGGGCCGAGCCGAGCGGAGCGCCGACAAAGGCGATCTGGGTCCCGCTCGGTGACCAGGTCGGGTCAGTGCATGGGCAGGTCGAGCTCTTGGTCAGCTGCCGCAGGCCGCTGTGGCCGTTCGCGTTCACGACATAGATCCGATCGAGGCCACCGCCGCTCCGGACGAACGCGAGCCGCTGGCCGTCGGGCGACCACGAGGGGTCCCCTCCGCCGCCGTCGCCGAGCGTGATCCGCGCCGACGCCGCGCCGTCGGTCGGGTTGACCACCCAGACCTCGGACGATGAGCCCGCCTTGCGCTCGAACGCGATGAGGTTGTTGGCGCCCCAGCTCGGCAGGAGGTCGTCCCCGCCGGTCGTGAGGCGCTTGCGATGCCCGCCGTCGGCCGAGTCCATCACCCAGATCTCCCTGCTCCCCGCCGGGCCCGAAGCCCACGCGATGCGAGAGCCGTCGGGCGACCAGGTCGCGTAGCCGTCGGCTCGGGTGTCGTTGGTCAGCCTGGTGTATGAGCCGTCCGCCTCGAGGACCCAGAGGTTGCGGATGCCGTTGGCGCGCTTGCTGTCGAAGGCGATCCGCGTGCCATCCGGCGACCACGCGGGATAGCTGTCGGGATTCGGGTCGGTCGTGACGCGCCGTTCGATCCCGGTCGATGGATCGACCGAGAACAGGTCGACGTTCTGTGCGCCCGACGACGGGTCCGCCCGCGACGAGAAGAACACGATCGAACGGGCGGCCGCCGCGGGTGCGCTGGGTGGCGCCGCCGACGCACGGGCCGACCCGCTCGGCGCGGCCGACCCGCTCGCCGAGCCACTCGCCTGGGCGGACCCCGCTGGACCGGCCGAGATCGCGGCACCCGTCGGCTCGCTCGAGGCCGACGGCTTCGGCGACGACGCGGGCAGGTTGGCGAGCGTGGTCACGAGGATCGCGACCGCGGTGATCATGCCGGCGATCGCGGTGACCAACCCCGGCAGGCTCGACCAGAAGCTCGGGTTCTTCGGCTCAGTCATCGGCAACGTGCTCGTCGGCTTCGTCCACCCGGCGCGTCGGACGAGCCGCTGCGCACCCGCACACTATGCCGTCTGGGTCGCTTCGCCGTCGTCCCGTCGCGCCGACCGGTGACGTGTGGCGTTCCTGCAGTCACGCCGTCAGTGAACTCCCGCTTTGGTTTTCGGGATGAGCCCACGTGATCGAGCGCCGGGCTGCAGTCTGGTCACCGGTCCACGCTCGTTCATCCCGGGATGTGAATTGGGGGTTGGGCGATCCCTCCGGTCACGCCGTGTCAAACGTCTACGGGGCGACGACCCTACTCGGCCGCGATCCGGATCGGAACCTTGAGCTCTGGGGGGCGTGGTGGGAACCCCTGGGCGTGGTACGGATCGAGGCTCCACACGATCGCCGCCGTGCTATCCGACGGCAACGTGCCGGGAACCTCGAGCTCCATGGCGAAGGGGACGCTCGCACCGGGCGCGAGGACCGGCACCGTCGAGCAGGCGAGGACGTACTCGCCGACCACGCTGCCGCCCCTGGCATTGAGTCGTTCCTGGTATGTCGGGCACGGCTCGAGGGCAATCGGAGCGGAGGTCGGGTTCGTGAGGATCGCGACGTAGTGCAGCGTCCGGTCCGCAACGGCGTGGTCGGGCATTTCGAGCGCCAGGCTGAGCGACTCGGGGGGCACGGGTGGCGGCTCGGTCGGTGACGGCCCCGTCGTTGCCTCGTACGGGCGACCGACATCGTTGATGGCGAGCTCGACACGTCGCATCGAGGCGTACTTTCGGCCCCGAAGAGAACGGGTATCTGGAGTACCCCGCCGTCGGGGAGGGTCACGACCAGCCGGAGTGGTGCCTTCGGCGCCGACCCGCACCAGTTGGACCATTGGAGCCGTACGAGCCCGATTCCGCTCGGAGCCTCCTGGAAGAGAACGGGGGCGAGCTGTCCGGCACGCAGGACGATCGGTCGTGCCGCAGGGCTCGGAGTCGGCACGGTGGCCGGCACGGTGATGACCTCGAGCGTCCGGCCCGCGGCATCGAGGACCTTGACCGACGGACGACCTTCGAGCCGGCATGGCTCGCCGCTCCGGTTCCACATCACGAAGCCGCCGAGCATCGAGCCCGTGGCTCACAACGCCCTGGCCGCGGACAGCGATACTCGCGCCATGACTGACACCACTGCCAGCCTCGCCGAGCTTCGCGCCGCTGCCGAGGCGATCCTGCCCGACGTCATCGAGATCCGGCGACGGATCCATCGGTACCCGGAATTGGGCCTCGACCTGCCCGTGACGCAGGCCCTGGTCGCGGCGGAGCTGCGGGCGCTCGGGCTGGAACCGCGGCCGGGCGACATGACGACCTCGGTGACCGCCGTCATCGAGGGCGACCGCCCCGGACCCACGATCCTCCTGCGCGGCGACATGGATGCTCTGCCGCTCCAGGAGGACACCGGCCTCGACTTCGCATCCGAGGTCGGCGGACAGATGCATGCCTGCGGCCACGACACCCACGTCGCGATGTTGCTGGGGGCCGCTCGCCTCCTCGTGGAGCGGCGGGGGTTGCTTGCCGGGAACGTGCTGCTCATGTTCCAGCCCGGTGAGGAGGGCTTCTTCGGGGCCAAGTTCATGCTCGAGGAGGGCCTGTTGGATGGCCAGGACGTCGATCGCGCCGTGGCGCTGCACATCAGCACCCGCTACCCGGCCGGGGTCCTCGCGCTTCGCCCGGGCCCGATGCTCGCGTCGGCGGATCGGATCGCCGCGACGGTCCGTGGCCGCGGCGGTCACGCCTCCACCCCGCATCTCGCGCTCGACCCGATCACCGTCGCCGCCGAGCTGATCCTCGCCTGGCAGACCGCGGTCACTCGCAGCGTCGACGTGTTCGACCCCGCGGTCGTCACGATCACACGGGTCACCGGCGGGACGACGAACAACATCATCCCCGAGTCGGTCGAGCTCGAAGGCACGATCCGGACGGTATCCGAGAAGACGCGCGCCTTCATGCGCGAGCTCGTGGAGCGTGTCGCGGCCGGCATCGCGGCGGCGCACGGCGCGACGATCGAGGTCGAAGTCGTGGCCGGCTACCCGGTCACCGTCAACGATCCGGCCGCGACCGCATGGTTCCGCGAGATCGCGGTCGAGATCGTCGGCGAGGAGGCCATCGATGACTTGGCGGCACCGGTCATGGGCGCCGAGGACTTCTCGTACGTCCTCCAGGAGGTCCCGGGTCTCATGGCGTTCGTCGGGGGCAGACCGGCCGAGGAGGATCCCGCGACGGCGCCGCAGAACCACTCGAACCGGGTCGTCTTCGACGAGCCCTCGATGGCCGTGGGCGTCGCCGCCTACGCGGCCGCGGCATTGCGGCACCTCAGCGGCGGATAGTCGATCAAGGGCTCCGGGGCTGAGCTGCCCCGTCGCCCGGAAGGTCAGCCCTTGGCGTTCTTCCGAAACTTCGCGAAGGGCAAGGCCGGGTTCTCGCCGCGATCGCGAGCGTCCAGGAACGCGGCGAGCGCATGCGAACGACGACGATGCGGACGAGCATCTGCCCAACGTTTGACGTCAGCCAGCGAGATCCTTGCTGCAACGTGGCGACCCGACGCGCTCTCCCGGCCATGCGCCGCGAGCCACTTGTCGATCGCCGCTCGAGTCATGTCGCCCATCTCAGTTGATCACGAACCAGGCCACGAACGTCGCGGACGTCACGGTCGTGTTCAGGTAGATCGTGAACGAGTTGGTGGTCGGGACCACGGCGCGAACGTAGCGCCTGGTCCGGTTCGAGTGGAGCACGGCGAACACGCGACTTCCCGACGTGACACCGGCCAAGGTCACCTTCACGCTGGACTTCCCCGATCCGATGCTGCTGCGTCCGGATCGGCTGAACCTGACCTTGCCCTGGACATCGAGCGCCAGGTCGGTCGTGCTGCCGCTGATCGCGACGACGCCTGAACCGCCGACGTCCCCGATGCCAACGACCCCATCGGTGCCGATGCCAAGCAGACCGGCCTGGATGCCGGTCCCGACCACGCCGATATCGCTGTCGCCCCAGACGCCGGCCCCGACATTGACGGTTACCCCGCCCGACTCCGAGAAGCCGTAGGCGCCCGTAAACGACGTATCCGTCTGGATGAGGGCCTGGTCGCCGGCAGCCGCCACGAACGCGGCCGCAGTCGTCATGGTGTTGACCGCCTTGAACGCGACTTCAGCGGCGGTGATCGGCGTCGCATCGGTCATGGTGATCGACGTCTGGGCAACGGTCGGGTTGTCCTGTTCGGTCAGCATGTTCGTGGGGGCTGCCGCCACGCCAAGTGGCAGGGCCGCCGACGCCGCGACCGCCGCCGCTGACCCCGCCGCTGCGGCCAGGAGTGCGCGACGAGAGCGCAGGGAATGAGGGTCGGACGACATTCGGTTCTCTCCAGGCTTGTGCTTGCAGCCATGGGCCGACTGCACCGCTCGATTGTGCCATGCCCGGGCCGCCCACCCCCGGGTCAGGTTGTCGCGGCCACCGGCAGCTTCGAGAGGAAGTCGCGCCGCCAGGCCTCGGTCGCATCGACCGCGTTGAACGTGTAGAGGTGCAGGCTGACGATCGCGGCGGCCGGGTCGGCGGCGTACGGCGCGAGGCCCTCGAGCAGGCCGTCGGGCCGGTAGAAGCCGCCGGACCGCACGAGGCGGGTCACGAATCGGACGTTCTTG
Organism: Candidatus Limnocylindrales bacterium; assembly: GCA_038214255.1. Taxonomy (GTDB): domain Bacteria; phylum Chloroflexota; class Limnocylindria; order Limnocylindrales; family CSP1-4; genus SPCO01. The sequence goes on along the minus strand of JBBQRZ010000007.1, from coordinate 91,021 downwards.
ACGAGGAACCGGTGGGTGTCGGCGACGCCGATGCGGGCGGCGATCGCGAGCAGCTTCTGTGGCTCGGCCACCCCGGGGACGCCGACGTGCACCGGCAGCATGATCCCCTCGGCCCGCCGCTCGGCAAGCCAGCGAGCGATCGCGGTGGGGTCGAAGCAGAGCTGGGTCGTCATGTAGCTTGCGAACGCGGCCTTGGCGCGCAGCGCCTCGAGGAGCGGGCCGTCGGCGATGAAGGCATGGCCCTGCGGGTAGCCGGGGATCCCGATCTCGCTGAGCGGATGACCGATCTCGGCCATCTCGCGCAGCAATGCCAGGCCGTCCGGGTAGGCTCCCGGCTCCTTGGCGTCACCGCCGACCACGAACGCCCGATCGACCCCGGCGCCTTCGAGCCACGCGATCAGGTCCTCGAGGTGGGCGCGGTCCCGGATCATCCGCGCCGAGACGTGCGGGACGGCGCGGAAGCCGAGGGCCTGGAGCTGCTCGCACAGCGCGACCGTCGCCTCGATTCCCTTGGCCGGCGAGGCCGTCACCGACACCGTCGCCCCGGCCGGCAGGTGCGCGGCCTGATCGAGCGAGTTCTTGAGCGGGATCAACTCGAACGTCGGCGCCTGGAGCACCCCCGCCAGGGCTGCCGACTGCGCGGCCGAGAGCGACCGGCGGCGTCGAAAGAGCACGGGACCTAGACCTCGGAGTCCGGCATCGACGCTTTGCGCCGGACCATGAACTCGAGGAGCGCCTCGTCGATCGCGGGCTCGAGCGGCGGTGCTTCGTACTCGGCCAGCATCCGCTTCCAGATCGCATTCGCGCGCTGGGCGGCGTCGAGCGAGCCGTCCTCCTGCCACTGCTCGAAGCTGTTGTTGTCGGCGACCTCGGAGCGGTAGAAGGCGGTTTCGAAGTTGGCGAACGTGTGCGCCGTGCCGAGGAAATGCTGGCCGGGGCCGTTCGACCGGATCGCGTCGAGCGCCTGGCCGTTCTCGGACATGTCGACGCCCTTCACGAACACGGCCATCATCCCGCACTGGTCGGCATCGAGGATGAACTTCTCGTAGCCGACCGCGAGGCCGCCTTCGAGCCAGCCGGCCGCGTGGAGCACGAAGTTCACCCCGCCGAGAACGGTCGGCTGGAGGGTCGCGGCGCTCTCATAGGCGGCTTGTGCGTCGGCCACCTTGGAGGCGCACAGCGAGCCACCGGACCGGAACGGCACGCCGAGCCGGCGGGCGAGCGCGGCCATCGTGTAGAGCACGAGCGCGGGCTCCGGGGTGCCGAACGTCGGCGCGCCCGACTGCATCGACATCGAGGAGGCGAACGATCCGAGCACGACCGGGGCGCCCGGCCGGACGAGCTGCACGAACGTCATCCCGGCGAGCGACTCGGCGAGGGTCTGGGCGGCGACTGCGGCCGCGGTGACCGGGGCCATCGCTCCGGCCAGGATGAACGGCGTGAGCAGCGTGGCCTGGTTGGCCTCGGCGTAGGCGCGCGCCGCGCCGAGCATCGTCGAGTCCCAGACGAGTGGCGAGTTGGCGGTGATCAGGGAGAGGATCACGGCGTGATCCTCGAGGTAGTCCGCGCCGAAGGTGAGGCGCGCCATCTCGACCGTATCGCGCGCCCGCTCGGGTGCCGTGACCGAGCCCATGAACGGCTTGTCGCTGTAGCGGATGTGCGAATAGACCATGTCGAGGTGGCGCTTGTTGACCGCCACGTCGACCGGTTCGCACACCGTCCCGCCGCTGTGGTGGAGGTGCGGGCTCATGTAGGCGAGCTTCACGAAGTTGCGGAAGTCCTCGATCGTGCCGTAGCGCCGGCCGCGGTCGAGATCGCGCACGAACGGCGAGCCGTAGTTGGGCGCAAAGACCGTGTGCATCCCGCCGATCTCGACGTTGTTCGCCTCGTTCCGTGCGTATTGGGTGAACTGGCGCGGGGCGGTTGCCTGGACGACCTGGCGGCACATGCCGCGCGGGAATCGGACCCGCTCACCTTCGACGTCGGCGCCGCCCTCGCGCAGGAGCCGCAGGGCGTCCGGGTCGCCGCGGAACTCGACGCCGACCTCTTCGAGGATCGTGTCGGCGTTGTGCTCGAGGATCGAGAGGCCCTCGTCGCTGAGGACCTCGAACGGGGCGAGCGTCCGGGTCAGGAACGGCATCCGCTCGACCTGGTGGCTCAGGCGCACGGCTCGCCGACCTTCGCGACCGCCGCTGCGGCGGGTCGGCAACGTCTCGGTCATCGGTCTTCTCCCGGGCCGGTCGATGCGGCCGTGACCGCTCGGCGCCGGCGTCGCTCCGCTCGCGGGTCCGCGCCGCGGTCGGCGGTCGCGGGGCGGGCCGGCAGCGTGACCGCCCGCTCGAGATTGGGGTTGGCGGCCGTCCGGTGCGGGATGGCCATCGCCTCGACGAAATGCTGCTGGAAGCGCGGCTCGACCGCGGTCTCGATCTTCTCGACCCGCCGGACGACCTGCTCGATCTCCGTGCGGGCGGCGCCCGACAGGAGCGCGATGAGCGCCCCGGTCCCGGCCGCGTTGCCCGCCGCCCGGACACGCCCGAGGTCGCAGTCGGGGATGAGCCCGAGGATCATCGCGTGGAGCGGATCGATCTGGCTGCCGAACGCCCCGGCCAGCCGCACCTCGTCGACCGCGTCGATGCCGAGCTGATCCATGAGCAGCCGGAAGCCGGCGTAGAGCGCGGCCTTGGCCAGCTGGATGGCCCGGATGTCGTTCTGGGTGACGAGGATCCGCGGCCCGCCGTCGGTCGGCTCGTACAGGACGTAGCTGAAGGTCCGGCCATCGGCGACGACGCGCGGGGTGCGGGCCGCCATCTCGCCATCGATGACGCCGTCGGCGGTGACGACGCCCGCGAGGTACAGCTCGGCGACGATCTCGATGATGCCCGAGCCGCAGATGCCGGTCACTCCCGTCCCGGCGGCCGCGAGCGCGGCAGCGAACCCGGGATCGTTCGACCAGGCGTCGACGCCGATGACCCGGAACCGTGGCTCGAGCGTCTGCGCGTCCACGCGGACCCGCTCGATCGTGCCGGGTGCCGCGCGTTGGCCGGAGCTGATCTGGGCGCCCTCGAACGCCGGGCCGGTCGGGCTCGACGCCGCGAGGAGGCGGCGCTTGTCGCCGAGGACGATCTCGGCGTTCGTGCCGACGTCGACGACGAGGGTCATCGCCTCGGCCTTGTGCGGCTCCTCGGCGAGGATGACCCCGGCGGTGTCGGCCCCGACATGGCCGGCGATGCACGGCAGCAGGTACACGCGGGCGCCCGGATGCGCGCGCACGCCGAGCTCGGCGGCCGTGGTGTGGACGGCGGTGTCGGTCGCGAGGGCGAACGGCGCCGAGCCGAGCGGGGTCGGGTCGATGCCCAGGAGGAGGTGGTGCATGATCGGGTTGCCGACGATGGCGAGCTCGAGGATCTCCGAGCGCTTGATGCCGGCCCGATTCCCGAGCGTCGCGAGCAGCCCGTCGAGCGCCTTGCGGACCGCGGCGGTCAGCTCCACCTCGCCACCCTCGTGCATCATCACGTACGAGACGCGGCTCATGAGGTCCTCGCCGAACCGGATCTGCGGGTTCATGACCCCGGCGCTCGCCAGGATCGTGCCGTCGCCCAGGTTGGCGAGGTGGCCGGCGATCGTCGTCGAGCCGACATCGATCGCGACCCCGAAGGCGCGGTCGTGGAACCCGGGCCAGACCGCGATGACGTCGCGGCCGCCGTGGACGGCCACGGTCACGCGGTAGTCGCCACTGGTGAGCGCCGGCTGGAGCGCCCTGACCACGGCGAGGTCGGCGCGCAAGCCGTCGAGCTGCCACTCGCTCCGCAGCGCGTCGAACAGCCGGCCGAGGTCGCCGGTGGGCGTCGCGAGGTCGGGCGGGACGACGTCGACGGTGTGGAGACGCACGACCGGGTCCAGGACGAACGGCCGGGCGTCGAGGTCCTTGCGCACGACCTGGCGGTGGACCTGGCTCTCGGGCGGGACGTCGACGACGAGGTCGCCCAGCAGCTCGGCGGTGCATGACAGGCGGCGGTCGGCGGCGAGGCCGTTCTCGGTGCGATACGCCGCCTCGACCTCGCCGAGCGCCGACAGGTGGTCGGGCGCGGAGGTGATCCCGTGCTTGGCGAACGATCCGAAGCCGGGCGTCACGGCGCAGCGGCCGCAGATCCCGCGCCCGCCGCAGACCGAGTCGATGTCGACGCCGAGGGTCCGCGCCGCATCCAGCAGGGTGGTCCCGACCGGCGCTCGACCGCGTCTTCCCGACGGAGTGAAGATGATCTGGGGATCGGTTGGAGCGGTCGGGGCTGTCATCCGGGCATGGACCCGATCAGTCGAGGGCCGGCACGTCGAGACCGGGGACATCCACGCCGGGCACGTCGGCGCTGAGGACCGGGGCTCCGGGCCCGGCGCCCGGGCCACGGCGACGGTTCACCCGTCGCCCGCCGGCCTCGCCCTCGGGTGGGGTGACCCGGAAGGCCTTGATCCAGCGCGTCGCGTCCTGGTCGTTGCCCATCAGGACGTCGCTCGCCAGGACCGCGTGGCGGACGCCTTCGGCGATGGGATTCGTGATGGCCGAGGTCAGGCCCGATGCGATCGCCATCGACAGGAAGGCGCCATTGATGCCCTCGCGATTGGGTAGCCCGAAGCTGACGTTGGATGCGCCGCAGGTCGAGTTGACCTTGAGCTCGTCGCGCAGGCGCCCGAGGATCCGGAAGACCTGACGGCCCGCCCCCGACAGCGCGCCGATCGGCATGAGCAACGGATCCACGATGATGTCCTCACGCGGGATCCCGTAGTCCGCCGCGCGCTCGACGATCCGCCTGGCGACCCCGAAACGGACGTCGGGATCCATCGAGATCCCGGTCTCGTCGTTGCTGATCGCGACGACCGCGCAGCCGTACTTCTTGACGAGCGGAAGGACGCGCTCCATCCGCTCCTCCTCCCCGGTGACGCTGTTGAGGAGCGCCTTGCCGCGGTAGACCGCGAGGCCCGCTTCGAGCGCCTCGACGATCGAGGAATCGATCGACAGCGGCACGTCGGTCAGCGACTGGACGAGCTGGATCGTCTGGGCGAGGATCGCCGGCTCGTCCGCGAGCGGGATCCCGGCATTGACGTCGAGCATCTGGGCGCCGGCCTCGACCTGGGCGATGGTGTCGCGTTCAACCCGACTGAAGTCCCCGGCCTTCATCTCCTCCATGAGAACCTTCCGACCGGTGGGGTTGATCCGCTCGCCGATGATCACGAACGGGCGATCGTCCGCGATGACGACCTCGCGCGTCGCCGAGCCGATGACGGTCCGGGTCATGCGTCCACCGTCGGTTTGCCCTGGGTTTCGTCCTGGGCTGGCGGGAAGATCGGACCGCCGTCGACGCCGCCCGACTGGATGAGCTGGGCGAGGCGGTGCTTGTCGTAATCGGCCTCGAGGCGGGCGACCTCGGCGGCGACCTCGGCCTCGATGTCGTCGCCGCACGGCCGCTGCACCCGGCGCCACTCCTCGATGTATTCGCCGTAGGCGCGCTTGCCCGCGCGGCTTGCCGCCTTGTCGATCGCGACCTGGAAGCGCGGGTGGAGCACTTCCTTGCTCTGGCGACGGCCCTCGCGGGCCGTGACCTGGGCCGGGATGTCGCGCCACCAGATGACGGTGATGAAGGCCACGGCGCTAGCGTCCTCCGATGTCGAGCACAGAGACGACGGCCGGGGCCGGCAGGCCGGCGGTGACCGCCGCGATCGTCGAGCCGAGCTCGCCGAGGCCGGTCTGGCGGACCTCGAAGGCGAGGCCGAGCCGCCGGGCAGCGCGCCGGGCGGCGGCGACGAGCGCCGGTTCGTCGGTCTGGGCGAGGTACACGAGGCGGCGATAGTTCCCGAAGTAGGCGTCGAGCAGCTCGGGGTGTCGATCGAGCCCGAGGCCCTTGATCACGAGCCGGTCGAAGTTGCGGGCGAGGAAGTCGGTCAGGAAGAACGTCGCCGGCTCCTCCTCGACGAGGCGGTCGAATGCCGCGCCGCCTGCGTAGAACTGGTAGCAATGGGCGCCGGCCAGGCGTTCGACGCCTTCCTCCTCGATCACGTGGTCGAGCAGGCCGCCGGTGCCGCAGTCGGCATACGCGACGAACACGCGGTCGTAGTCGGCCCGGCGCCGGTGGATCCGGTCACGGACGGCGGCCGGGATGCCGCCGGGACGGTTGTGCAGGGTCGCCGGCAGGCAGGTGATATCGACGTTCGGGAGATCGCGGGTCAGCGCGACGAGCTCATTGGCCAGCGCACCGCAGCCGACGATCAGGACCCGTGGGGCGCTGCCCCTCGCGGCGCGGCGCGGGCCCGAGGATTCAGGCCGGGACGCTGGCACGGGCCCGTCGCTCGTCGATGAGGCGGCGAGCCGTCTCCGCGGCCACGCCCGCGTCGCGACAGTAGGCGTCGGCGCCCACGGCCATGCCGAACTCCTCGTTGAGCGGCGCGCCCCCGACGAGGACGATGTAGTCGTCGCGCAGGCCGCGATCCTTGAGCGTCTGGATCACGACCTTCATGTACGGCATCGTCGTCGTCAGCAGCGCCGACATGCCGAGGATGTCCGGCTTGTGCTCGGTCAGCGCGTTGATGAACTTCTCGGCGTCCGTGTTGATGCCGAGGTCGACGACCTCGAAGCCGGCGCCTTCGAGCATCATCCCGACGAGGTTCTTGCCGATGTCGTGGATGTCGCCCTTGACCGTGCCGATCACGACCTTGCCGACCGGCTCCGCGCCCGTCTCCGCCAGCAGCGGACGGAGGATCTCCATGCCGGCCTTCATCGCGTTGGCGGCGAGCAGGACCTCAGGCACGAACAGGATGCCGTCGCGGAAGTCGATGCCGACGATCTTCATGCCGGCCACGAGCGCGTCGTCGAGGACCTTGGTCGCGGTAAACCCACGCTGGAGGAGGATGTTCGTCCCCTGGACGATCTCCTCCCTCATCCCGTCGTAGAGGTCGTTGTGCATCTGCTCGACGAGCTCGTCGTCGGACAGGCTGGCGAGGTCGATGTCCTGGTAGTCGTCGGTCATGTCCGTTGGCTCCGCAGAGGAGAAGTCGTCGCGGGAGGTTCCATATCGTGGAACCGTACCGTATGATGGAACCGCGAGAAGCCGAATCTAGCGGACAAGGGGTGCCGTGTCCAGAGTCCAATCGATCGAACGCGCGTTTGCGGTGCTTGGCGTCCTCGCCGCGGGGCCGATCGGGGTCACCGAGGTCGCCGAGCGGGCTGCCCTGCCCAAGTCGACGGCCGCGCGCCTGCTCGCCTCGCTGGCCCACGAAGGGGTCGTTGAGCAGGTGCCGGGCGACACGCACTACCGCCTGGGGCCCCGGCTCGCGACGTTGGCCGTCGGGCTGACCCCCGCGCGGTCATTGGCGGCACTGGCCCGACCCGGGCTGCGGAATCTGGCCGACGCGGTCGGCGAGGCCGCCGGCCTGTCCGTCCCGGACGGGGACATGGCCCATTACATCGACCAGGTGGACACGCCGAACCCGGTGTCGGTGCGCGACTGGACCGGGTCGCGGGTGCCGCTTCACGCGGTGTCGTCGGGTCAGGTGCTGCTCGCGTTCCGGCCACCGGCCGCGATCGAGCGGTACCTCGAGGGGCCGCTCGAACAGTTCACGCCGCGGACCATGACGGACCCTGGTTTGCTGCAGGAGCGGCTCCGCGAGATCCGGCGTGACGGGTACGCCTGGGCGCTCGAGGAGTTCGACCCGGGGATCTCGTCGATCGCCGCGCCCGTCGCCGATGCGTCGGGCGAGGTCGTGGCAGCGGTCCACCTCCACGGGCCGTCGTACCGATTCCCGACCGCCGGCCGCGAGGCTGCCGTCGCGGAACAGGTGGTCGCGACGGCGGCGGGGGTCGCCGCGGGACTGCGTCACACCTGAGGTCGTTTGCGCCGGGCGGCGCTGCACGTGCGGGCGCTGCGGCGGCGGGCGCGTCGGCGGCGGGCGCGGCGGCCGGCGCGCGCATGGCCCGCGGCCGTGGTTCAGGCGTCGGTGGCGGCTCCCGTGGTCGCGGCGCCGACGGGCTCCAGGTCGATCGTCCGGACCTGGCGCGTCTTGCCGGCCTCGGTGCGGACGACAGCGGCGGGGATGACACCGGCCACGAGTCGCTCGATGACGGCGACCTCGCCGGCGTACAGGCCGGACCCGGCGATGCGGACGCGCCCTCCGACCGAGAGGCCGGCGCGGCCCTTGCCGGCGGTCAGGTCGATCGTGGCGACGGTCGGGCGGACATAGGGGGGATCAGTCGGAAGTCCGGTCGGTGGAGCCGGGCGATTGGCGGTCTTGGCCGGTGGATAGCTCACCTTGCGACGGGGCACGGGCACTCCTGGTACGGGTCGAAATCGATCGCGGACGTCGCGGTCGAGCCGACCGAACCATCGCACATCCGCGCAAGTGGGTCGTCAGAGACGGGTCGTCAGAGACGGGCCTTGAGCGCGAGGATCCGGTCGTACGACGTTCGCAGCGTCGCCGGCGAGAGCGAGCCGCTCTTGGCATGCGCGAGGAGCGTCGCGTGCGCCGCCCGAGTCGAGGCTTCCGAGCCGGTCATCAGGATCATGTCGGTCCCGGCATAGGCCGCGCGGAACGCCAACAAGCCAGGCGGCAGCCCGCGGGCATGGGCCGTGCCGTCGAGGGAGTCGCTGATCGTCACGCCGGTGAAGCCGAGGTCCCGGCGCAGCAGGGCGACGGAGATGGTGTGCGACCAGCCGGCCGGATGCCCGGCGTCGTAGGCGGAATACGTGGCGTTGGACAGCATGATCAGCGGGATCTGGTGTCCGATCGCGGTTCGGTAGGGGCGCAGGCCGGGGGCGAGCGCCCCCCGAGAGGCCCCGATCGTGACCACGAACCCGTCGGTGTTGTGCGTCGCGAACCCGAGCCCCGGGAAGTGCTTCATCGCCGGGAGGACGCCCTTCGACTCGAGCCCGGATGCGAACGCATCGGCCAGGACGGCCGTCCGCGCCGAGCTGAACGAGAAGGTCCGGCCGCCGCGGTATATGAACGACGCGGTGGAGGCCGGAACGTCGGCGACCGGGGCGAGGTCGACGTTGATGCCGAGGCCGTGGAGCGCCGCGCCGGTGCTCGTGCCCTGCGCGCGGGCCGTTGCTGCCAGTCCGATCCGGCCCATCTGGGTCGGCGATAGCGTCGGCGGTGCCCACGGGATCCGCTTGATCGGGCCGCCCTCCTGGTCCACCGCGATCAGGAGCTTGGGCTGGCCTCCGGCCGCCGCGGCCGCGCGGAGCTTCGCGGTGAGCGCGATCAGGGCGGACGGGGTCGTGATGTTGAAGCCAAGCAGGATGACGCCCCCGATTTCACCGCGTCGGATCCGGGCGAGGAGGTCGGCACTCGGGGTGATTCCATCCATGCGGACGACGAGCTTCTGGCCGATCAGCTGCTCGATCGTGGGGGCGGCGGCGATCGACGCTTGGGCGGCGCCCTGCACCTTCGTCCCCGCCGAGACCGACGCCGCCCTCGCCGCCGAGACGGACGCGACCGCAGGTTCGAGCTTCGCGTGCGCCGTCGCCGGCGCCAGCGCTCCCGAAATCGGAGCGCTGAGCTGGCTGCTGCATCCCGCCACCAGCAGCGCGGCGATCAGCGCGATCCCGGAACGCCTCATCTCACGGCGCCCACGGCTGCATCTCGATATCCCCGGCCGATCCCGGCGAACTGAGGCAGGGCGGAACCGTCGCGTCGGTCGGCGAGAATGGCGCCGCCACGATCCGTCCCCCGCCGTCGAGCACGAATGCGACGGTCACCGGAGCCACAGGCGTGGAACCGCAGTAGTCGCCGTCCTGGACGAGCGTTTTGAGCGTGCGGCCCGGATCGACCGTGAGGAGGCCCGAGGTGGGCGGGCTCGAACCGTCGATCAGGACCGACCCGCGGCCATCCACGAGCTGCGGCTTCGCCGACGCCGGCACACTGCACGGGGTGGACCCGGCATTCTTGAGCTCGACGTGGGCGATCCGGTGGCCCGCCGCGCCATCCCAGAGCGTGATCCGGGCGGACAGCCCGGCCGGGTCGCACGGACCGATCGTGGGTACCGGGGTCGTCGTGGGGGTCGTCGTGGGGGTCGTCGGAGTCGCCGCCGGCGTGGCCGTGGGACTCGGCTGCGTCGATGGGGCGCCGATACCGCCGTTCGGCCCGGGGCGACCGACCCAAACCACGGCGATCACCAGCCCGACCACGAGAAGACCCGCGCCCGCCAGGCCGAGACTCGGCAGGCCACCTCGGACGGCGACGGGACGTGGCGGGGCCGCTGGCCGGCGGGCTTCGCCGGCGACCGCGGTCCAGTCCTCGAGAATCCGATCCGCGCGCGAGCGGTCCATCAGGCGGCCTCCAATTTTGTTCGGGCGCGACTGACCGCCGCGCGGAGGGCGCCGGCCGTGGTCCCCAGCACCCGGCCGGCCTCCTCATACGTGGTGCCCTCCACCGCGGTCATGATCAGCGCCGTGCGTTCCAGCGGCGACAGGTCGGCCATCGCGGCGCAAACGTCGAGCCAGCGCGCCTGGATTGCCTGATCGAGGGTCGCGGGATGCGTGGTGGGCACCAACCGTCGGCGGAGCATCCGGAATCGGTCCGTCGCAAGGCGACGCGCGGTCACGAGCAGCCACGGAAGGACCGGCCGGCTCCAATCGAGACGGCCCCGCTGGTTCCACAGGCGGAGGAACGCCTCCTGGGCCAGGTCCTCAGCCGCCGACCAGTCGTTGGTCCAGGCGAGGGCGAAGCGAAACACGTCAGGCCAGTGCTCCTCGAAGGCGCGCTCGTAGGCGATGTCGGTCGATTCGGCGATGGCCACGTGGGTCGTCACACCTACATACACGTTGCCGAGGGGCAAAACGCACGGTTCGGCGTCGCGGAAGGGTACGTGACACGGGGAGGGAGGCGATCACCCTCCCCGGGGGCGGCGTAGGGGTCGGGTCAGTCGGCGGCGGTGGCTGGTTTGCGGGGCTTCTTCGCCGTTTCCGCGGCGGCCGCGGTGGCCGCGGCCGCTTCGGCGGCGGCGGCCCGCGCATCGTCGAGGCGGCCAGCACCTTCGCCGGGGGCCGCGTCTGCTGAGGCCCGCATCTCGGCGAACTGCGTGTTCACAGTCGACTGGATCTCGCGCGTCCGACGCTCGAGCAGGTCGCCCATCTCGCCGAGACGTGCCTCGACTCGGTATTGGTCGCGGAAGGGCTGGCCGGATCGCGACATGTACCAGGCAGCTGCGCCGGCCGAGATCGCGATGCCGGTGATCACCCCGCTGACGAATCCCATCACAGCTCCTCCGCATGTGCCCGCGGAGCAACCCGCGTTCGGGGAGTGTAGCGCCCGATCGATCGGCGTTATCCGGGTCGGTCGGGCAGCCCATCCATCGCGTCCGCCAGCCACGCACCAAGGTACCCGGCGAACGAGGGCCGAACGAGGATCCGGTACGTCGGGGCATCGCCGTCCAGCATCGCCCAGATGATGACGCCGGCCCTGGCGAGGAGGGTCTGCGCGCACTGCCCGGGACCGAACGCCGCCGCATCGAGATCGATCGAACAGCCGAACCCGAGCAGCTCGCGCGCCGCCGGCCCCGCGAGCTCCAGACCGGCGCGATTCGCCGAGACATCGACCGTCGTGACGAATGCCTCCCGGCTCCCCTCCCGGATGGCCCCCTCGATCGATGCGGCCGAGTCATCCGGTCCGACCACCAGCCATTCGTCAGGGCCCAGCCACAGGATGTGCCGCCCCCCGTCCGGGGTCGACGCGACCGTCCCCGGCGCGGTCGGCAAGGCGGCACCCAGTGCTGGGGCGAGGCGACCAGCCAGCGCCCTATCGGTGGCGTCGGCGCGCAGCGAGATCTGGGCCAGCCGCGCAATCGGCCAAATCGAAACGCCGCGGCTCACGCCGGCGGCTCCCCGTCGCGCCGCCGGCTCTCCGGATCGAACAGCACCGAGCCCGTGATCTCGACCTCGACCGTGCCGGTCACGAGCGGGGCGAGAGCGCGCTCCCCGAGGCGATCCCGACCACCCTTCACGAGGGCCAGCGCGAACGTGCGGCCGAGGGCGGCGCTCCGGTACGAGGAGGTGACGTGCCCGAGCATCGGGACCGGCGTCGTCGCGAGATCCGCGTCGAGGCTGACCAGTTGCGCCCCCTCGGGGAGCAGCGCGGTCGGGTCGGTCGGCAGCAGGCCAACGAGCTGCTTCCGGTCCGCCCGAGCCGCATCGGGTCGCCGGTGCGATCGCCGGCCGATGAAGTCCTTCTTCGTCGACACGAGCCCGCCCATCCCGAGGTCCTGCGGCGTCGTCGTCCCGTCCGTCTCCTGGCCGATGATCGGGTAGCCCTTCTCGGCGCGCAGGACGTGCATCGCCTCGGTGCCGTACGGCGTGATCCCGAGCGGCTCGCCGACCGCTATCAAGGCCTTCCAGAGCGCGAGGCCATGCCAGGTCGGGACGTTGAGCTCGTAGGCGAGCTCCCCGGAGAACGAGATGCGGAACACGCGGCCGACCACGCCCGCGATGACCGCGTCGCGCCAGGTCATGAACCCGAACGCCTCGGTCGAGAGGTCGAGTCCCGGTGCGACGCGGGCGACGACGTCGCGCGCGTGCGGGCCGACGACCGCGATGGTCGCCCACTGCTCGGTCACGCTCGTGGCGCGCACGCGCAGGTCGGGCCATTCGGTCTGCAGCCACTCTTCCAGATGGTCGAGGACGGCCGCGGCGTTGCCGGTCGTCGTCGTCATGTGGTATCGGTCCTCGGCCAGCCGCGACGTCACTCCGTCGTCGAAGACCATCCCGTCCGCCCGGCACATGAGGCCGTAGCGGCACGACCCGACCTTGAGCGTCGAGAACGTGTTCGTGTAGACGCGATCGAGGAAGACGCCCGCATCCGGGCCCTGGACGTCGATCTTGCCGAGCGTCGTCGCGTCCATGACGGCGACGCCTGAGCGCGCCGCCACGCACTCGCGCAGGACGGCCTCCTCCATCGATTCGTCGGCTTGCGGGAAGTGGCGTGGGCGCTTCCACTGGCCGACATCCTCGAAGACCGCCCCGTTCGCCACGTGCCACGGGTGGATCGGCGTCGTCCGGATCGGGTCGGCCAGCGCTCCGCGATCCCGTGCCGCCAGCTGGGCGAAGCTGACGGGCACGGTCGGCGGGCGGAAGGTCGGCACACCGACCGCTCCGACCTCCTGGCCGAGGATCGCGGCGGCGATCGCGCTTGTTACGACGCCCGACGTCCGGCCCTGGTCGATCCCGGTGCCGATCGTCGTGTAGCGCTTCACGTGCTCGATCGAGGTCAGTCCGGCGCCGAGCGCCCGGCGGAGGTCGCTCACCGTGGCGTCCCGACCGAGATCGACGTAGTGCCTGATCCAGGGGTCGCTCGTATCGCCGCCGCTCTCACCGTGGGGCGGCACGACCCAGAGCGGCCGCAGCTCCCCGATGCCCTCGATCTCGCCGGCGGCTGCCCCGACGGCCTCGATCGGCACGCCCGGGCCCCGGCCATCGGGGACGAAGGCGGCGATCCGTTCGTCGAAGCGCAGCGTCCCGCGCGCCTGGGCCCACAGCGCTACGTTGGGGTTCCAGCCTCCCGACACGAGCAGGAGGTCAGCCTCGACCGTCGTCGGCGCCGCACCCTCACTGGTGATGACGACGCCGCTGATTCGGCCCGCGTCGTCGCCGAGGGTGTCGACGACCGCCTCCCCCGCGCGGGCATCCACGGTGGCTACGATCTCGACGCCGGCCGCGCCCAGGGTCGCCGCGACGGCGTCGGTCGTGCCGTTCGTCGTGAAGATGACGGCCCGCTCCCCCGGTCGGACACCATACCGCTCGATGTAGGTGGCGCCGGCGCCCGCCAGCATGATCCCCGGGCGATCGTCGTTGGCGAAGACGATCGGCCGCTCGGTCGCACCGGTCGCGATCACGATCCGTTTGGCCCGTATGTGCCACAGGCGCCCGTCCGTGGTTGGGGTCGGATGGCGCTGGACGGCGGTGACATAGCCGTGGTCGTAGATGCCCAGGGCCGTCGTGTCGGGCTGGACCTCCGGCCCGGCGAGCGCCGGCTGTGCATCGATCACGAAGACGCGGTCGGCGGGCGCCGCGTCGCGGGCCGCCTCGGCCGCCGCCAGGCCGGAGGCACCCGCCCCGATGACGAGCACCTCGCAGTGCCGATTCGCCGCATCGAAGCGGCCGGGGTCGGTCGTCGTCTCCAGGCGACCCCGGCCGGCGAGACTCGCGACGCGGAGCCCGTCCTCGATCGGCACGGTCGTCGCGCGCAGCATCGGCTCCGAGACCCCGGACGGCCAGACGACCCGGACGAGCGCGTTCGGCTCCTCCGGGCCGGCGCTGACGATCCCGCGCGGGCGGGCGTGATAGATGCTTCGCCCGACGAGATCGATGCCGTTCGCGAGCAGCGCCGAGGCGATCGTGTCGCCGGCGAAGCCGGTCAGGCTCCCGCCGTCGAACTCGAACCGCACGAGGCGGCTCCGATCGATCCGGTCGCCGCTGGCGGCGAGGCGCGATGCCGTCATCCGAGGAACTCGTTCGTCAGGGTGTCTCGGGTGACGTCGAACCAGCGACGGCAGCCGGCCGTGTGGACCCAGCGCTCGCGCCACGGACCCTTCGGGTTGTCGCGCAGGAAGAGGTACTCGACCCATTCCGCGTCGGTCAGCCCGTCCGGATCCTTCGGGTAGGCGATGCCAGCCTGCCCGCCGTAGCGGAATTCGATCTCCGCGCGCGGCCCGCACCACGGGCAAGGGACCAGGAGCATCAGTGCGCCACCGCCGCCGCGCCGTGCTCGTCGATGAGCGCCCCGGTCTCGAACCGCTCGAGCGAGTAGGCGCGGTTCAGCGCGTGCGGCTCGTCATTGGCGATGGTGTGGGCGAGCACCCAACCAGAGGCGGGGGTCGCCTTGAAGCCGCCGGTCCCCCATCCGCAGTCCAGGTACAGGCCGCTGACCGCGGTCTTGGACACGATCGGGGAGGCGTCGGGCGACACGTCGACGATGCCGCCCCACGTGCGCAGGACGTGCGCCCGGGCGAACACGGGAAAGAGTTCCACGGCCGCCGCCATCTGGTGCTCGATGATGTGGAACGCGCCGCGCTGGCCGTAGCCGTTGTAGCTGTCGATCCCGGCGCCCAGGACCAGTTCGCCCTTGTGCGCCTGGCTCACGTAGACGTGGACGGCGTTGCTCATGACGACCGTCGGGTGGATGGGTTCCAGCAGCTCGGACACGAGGGCCTGGAGCGGGTGACTCTGGAGCGGCAGCCGGAGGCCCGCCATCGCGGCGACGATGCTGGCGTGGCCGGCGGCCACGATCGCAACGTTGCCGGCGCGGATCGGGCCGCGCGACGTCTGGATCCCGGTGACCCGACCGGCGGCGATGTCGATCGCGGTCACCTCGGCGCCCTCGACGAGGTCGACCCCGAGGCGGTCGGCGGCGCGCGCGTAGCCCCAGGCGACGTGGTCGTGCTTGGCGATCCCACCGCGAGGCTGGTATGTCGCCCCGAGGACCGGGTAGCGGACGTCGGGCGACGTATCGACAATCGGACAGAGGCGCTTCACGTCGTCCGGGGCGAGCCATTCGGCATCGATCCCGTTGAGGCGGTTCGCATGGACGCGTCGCATCCCCTCGCGGACGTCGCCCAGGTTGTGGGCAAGGTTCATGACGCCGCGCTGGCTGAAGAGGAGGTCGTAGTCGAGCTCCTCCGGCAGCGTCTCCCAGAGCTTGAGCGCGTGCTCGTAGATCGCGGCGCTCTCGTCCCACAGGTAGTTGCTGCGGATGATCGCGGTGTTGCGCGCGATGTTCCCGCCGGCCAGCCAGCCGCGCTCCACGACGGCCACGTTCGAGATGCCGTGGATCTTCGCGAGGTAGTAGGCGGCCGCCAGCCCGTGGCCGCCGCCGCCGATGATCACCACGTCGTACGCGGGCTTGGGCTCGGGGTGCCGCCACAGGCGATCGGGGTGCTGGGGCACGTGGTCGTCGGTGACTCCGCTCACGCCGCGCAGCGTAGCGCGAGCCAACCCCGCGCGGTCTCGCCGGGACGAAGGTCCCACGGCCGCCGGCCCTCTAGTCCTGTAGCCGCCTACGTCGTTGGTGCGGTCCCATGGGGTCGTCAAACCAGCGATTTCCCGGCGCATTCCGTCACCGGGCAGCCACATGCGGGGATACCACCGATGGATGCATTCGAAACGTCCAGCCTCGAACGCCGCGATCGAAGGCGCCGCCGAGCACTGCTCGTGCTCCTTCTGAGCCTCTCGCTCGGAACCGTCGGCGCGGGCGCGCTCTCGCTCGCCGTCTTCACCGACTCCGATTCCTCGGGCGGCACGTTCACCGCCGGCACGGTCGATCTCGCGACCAGCCCGTCGACGCTGTTCACCGTCGCGAACGTCATGCCCGGCGACTCGGGCAGCGCTGCGCTCACAGTGGCCAACAACGGCTCGGGCGCGCTCCGCTACGCGATGTCGAGCTCCAGCACCAATGCCGACGGCAAGGCACTCCGGGATCAGCTGACGCTGACCGTCAAGACCGGAGCGTGCGCGGGCAGCAGCACCCTCTACACGGGCGCCCTGAACGGGGCGGGTTTCGGGGATCCGGCCCAGGGAGCCCAGGCCGGCGACCGAGCCCTGGCCGCCGCGGCAAGCGAACAGCTCTGCTTCGCGTGGGCCTTCCCGTTGGCTTCCGGAAACGGGTACCAGGCCGCCGCCACGACCGCGACCTTCACGTTCAACGCGGAACAGACCGCCAACAACCCGTAGGCAACGGGACCGTGAGCGCCCGTGTGCTCCGCCGCAGCCTCGACGCGGCGCTCGTCGCGCTCGTCGTCCTCGTGCTCGTCGGGGTCGCCCTCGGGCGGATCGTCCCGATGACCGGTCGACAGACGCTGGTCATCGGCGGCGGGTCGATGGAGCCGGCGATCCACCTCGGTGATGCCGTGGTCGTGGATCCGGTGGCCCCGTCGGCCCTCGCCGTGGGCGACATCGTCTCGATGCGCGTCGGGTCGCAGAACGCCGTCTTCACCCACCGGATCACCCGCCTGATCTCCCGGGCCGACGGGCTGTGGCTCGAGACGAAGGGTGATGCGAACGCGTCAGTCGATCCATCGATCGTGCCGGCCGCGGCCGTCATCGGCAAGGTCACGGTCGAGGCCCCGTACGCGGGCTACCTCATCAAGTTCCTGTCCGTCCCCGTTGGTGTCCTCTTCGTCCTGTGCCTGGCGGGACTCCTCTTCGCGCTCACCTGGCTGCTCGAGACGAGCCAACCGACCCCGAGGCGGACCCAACCGATCCGGCGGCGGCGCGCGCTCCGCGCGTGATCGCCGGCACGTTCACCATGCGATCGCTCGGCGTGGTCCTCCTCATCTCGGCGGCGCTCGCGAGCCCGACGGCTGCCCCGATCACGCTGGCCAGGTTCACCGACAGCGCCGCTCCGACCGCGGCATGGAGCACGGCGAGCCTCAGTCCGCCGACCTCGCTGGCAGCCACCAGCGGGGCCACCGCCGGCCTGACCTGGACGGCAACGGTCAGCACGGGCGCGGCGGGCTACAACGTGCTTCGGTCGACGACGAGCGGCAGCGGCTACAGCCAGATCACGACCGTGACCCCCCGCACGGCGACGTCCTACACGGACAGTCCCTCGACCGACGCGACCTACTACTACGTCCTCCAGGCTTACGTCTCGAACTGGACGAGCGCGAACAGCAACCAGGCGAGCTCGGTCATCCACATGGGCGTGACCGGCTTCCGCCCATGTGGCTCGCAGGGATCCGACACCGGGGGCGACGCGAACGGCTACGAGCTGAACCCCGCCAATGGATGCGTGGCCGACGGAGCCGTTGCCACCGACGCCAACAGCGGGACGAACACTGCCGTCGCTTGTGGTGGCGCGGGCAAGGACCGTCATCGGTTCTGGACGTTCGGGCTGGGCCTGCCAGCGAGCGTGACCGCGATCAAGGGGATCACCGTGAAGGTCAAGTCCGCGATCAGTGCGGTGGCCGGCACGAATAACGTCTGCGCCGAGCTGTCGTGGAACGCCGGGACGACGTGGACCGCCGCCCAGCAGGTCAGCCTGACGAGCACCGCGCTGACGTTCTACACGCTTGGCGGGTCGTCGTCGCTCTGGGCACGGGCATGGGTCGCGAGCGATTTCTCGGACGCGAACTTCCGAGTGCGCCTGACCGACGTCGCCAACAGCACCGCGCGGACCTTCACGCTCGATTCCGTCCAGGTCCAGGTCGACTACACGCCCTGACGGCCCTCGCCTGTCGCCATGCTTCCGATCACTTCATCGGTTCGAGCACGAAGACGGGAATCTGCCGAGCTGTCCTTGTCTGGTACCTCGCGTAGTCGCGCCACGCGTCCACAGCGCGCTCCCACCAGACGGCCTTTTCGTCGCCCGTAACCTCGCGCGCCGCGTAGTCGCGCTTCGTTGGGCCATCCTGCAGCTCGACGTGCGGGTTCTTCTTGAGGTTGTAGTACCAGACGGGGTGCTTTGGGGCGCCGCCCATCGACGCCACGACCGCGTAGCGGCCCTCGTGTTCGACGCGCATGAGCGCGGTCTTGCGGAGCTTGCCGGTCTTCGCTCCGACTGAGGTCAGCACGATCACGGGTCGGCCGCGGAGATCGCCGGCCTCGGCGCCAGCGGTCGCCTCGTAGCGCTCGGCCTGTTTGCGCGCCCAGGCGGCCGTGCTCGGTTCGTACTCTCCGGTGAGCGGCATCTCCTCATTCCTTCTTCGCGATCGGTTCGGCCTGGCGGTAGGTTGGGAGGGACGGGGCCGCGCGGCCAGCGCGACACGCCTTGACTGCGCGCCCTTGTGCGGCCCATTCTCGCCCGACCCGACGAAACGGAACGCCGAGGAGTCCCGTGCCCAGCCTGCTCATCGACGGTCAATGGGTGGCTTCCGGCGACGGCTCGTGCAGCCCGGTCGTCAACCCATCGGACGGCACGCTCGTCACCGAGGTCGACGTCGCCACCGACGAGCAGGTCCAGGCCGCGATCGCTGCCGCCCGGGGCGCGTTCGATCAGACCGACTGGCCTCGCAGCCCGACCGCCGAACGCGCCGCGCTGCTCGATCGAGTCGCCGACCTCCTCGATCGCGACCTGGAGCCGATGGCGCTCGAGGAGACCCGGAACACGGGCAAGGCCATGCGCGAGAGCCGCACGGACATCGCCGAGGTCGCCCGCGTCTTCCGCTACTACGCCGACCTCGCCGACAAGGAGGCCGGGCGGCTCGTCGACACCTCGCTGTGGAACGCCCTCTCGCGCATCGTCTACGAGCCGGTCGGCGTGTGCGGGCTCATCGCCCCGTGGAACTACCCGCTGCTCCAGCTGTCCTGGAAGGTCGCTCCGGCGCTGGCCGCCGGCAACACGGTGATCATGAAGCCCGCCCAGGTCACGCCGCTCACGGCGATCCACCTGGCCCACCTGCTCGAGGAGGCCGGCACGCCGCCGGGCGTCGTCAACCTCGTGCTCGGCCCGGGCGAGCGGGTCGGACAGGCTCTCGGCGACTCACCGGACGTCGATCTCATCTCCCTCACCGGCGGCCTCGAAGCCGGACGGGCGCTCATGCGCGGCGCCGCGATCAACGTCAAACGGGTCGCCCTGGAGCTCGGTGGCAAAAGCCCGAACATCATCTTCGCCGACGCGGACTTCGAGACAGCCGTCGACAACGCGTTGACGGCGGCGTTCGTCCATTCCGGCCAGGTCTGCAGCGCCGGTTGCCGGGCGATCGTGCAGGACAAGATCTACGACCGGTTCGTAACCTCGATCGCCAAGCGAGCCGACCGGATCCGCCTCGGCGCCGGCACGGACGAGGCGACCGAGACCGGAGCCCTGATCTCCGAGGCGCATCGGGCCAAGGTCGAGGCGCATGTGGCGCGCGCGCTGGAGGATGGCGCGCGCCTCGTCGCCGGCGGCCGGCGGCCGGACGAGCCGCAGCTACAAACCGGCTTCTACTACCGGCCGACCGTCTTCGCCGAGGTTCGGCGCGACATGCGGATCGTGCGCGACGAGGTCTTCGGGCCCGTGCTGACCGTCGAGCGCTTCTCGACCGAGGCGGAGGCGATCGAGCTGGGCAACGACACGACCTACGGCCTCGCCGGCGCGGTCTGGACCGCCGATGCGTCGCGCGCCCAGCGGGTCGCCGGGCGGCTGCGCCACGGAACGGTCTGGATCAACGACTACAACACGTACCTGCCGCAGGCGGAATGGGGCGGCTTCAAGCAGTCGGGGATCGGCCGGGAACTTGGCCCCAGCGGGCTGGACGAGTACCGTGAGGCCAAGCACATCTGGCAGAACACGGCACCGGGGCCGACGGGCTGGTTCGGAGGGTGAGACCAGGTTGAGTGACGGCGTCACGGCGACGATGGATCCACCCCGAGGCGACACCGGTCCGGGTACGCCGACGCTCGCCGTCCGGCACCTGTGGAAGGTCTTCGGTCCCGCCGAACACAAGATCATCGGGACGCCCGACGCCGACCTCCCGCGCGACGAGCTACGGGCCAAGACCGGGTCCATGATCGCGATCCGCGACGTCTCGTTCGAGGTCAAGCCCGGCGAAGTCTTCGTCGTGATGGGGCTGTCCGGCAGCGGCAAGTCGACGCTCGTCCGGTGCATCACCCGCCTCATCGAGCCCACCGACGGCGAGGTGCTCCTCGATGGCGAGGACGTGCGCAAGGCGGACGACGAGCGGCTCCGCGAACTGCGCCGGCATCGGTTCTCCATGGTCTTCCAGCACTTCGGACTGCTGCCCCATCGTCGGGTCATCGACAACGTGGCCTATCCCCTCGAGATCCGCGGCGAGCCCAAGGCCTCCCGGCACGAGAAGGCCCAGAAGATGATCGACCTCGTCGGACTCAAGGGTCACGCGAACAGTTATCCCGACCAGCTCTCGGGCGGGATGCAGCAACGGGTGGGCCTGGCCCGGGCGCTGGCGGTCGATCCCGAGATCATGTTCTTCGACGAGCCGTTCAGCGCCCTCGACCCCTTGATCCGCCGCGACATGCAGAGCGAGGTACTCCGGCTGCATCACGAGGTCGGCAAGACGATGGTGTTCATCACCCACGATCTCGCCGAGGCCCTCAAGCTCGGCGACCACATCGTGATCATGCGCGACGGGTACATCGTCCAGGCCGGACGGCCCGAGGACCTCGTGGGCGCCCCGGCCGACGACTACGTCGCCGACTTCGTGCAGGACGTTCCGAAGGCCAACGTCCTCACGCTCCGCTGGGTCATGCGCGACCCGACCCCGGATGACGCCCTGGACGGCCCGTCATTCCCGGCGACGACGGTGATCCGAACGGCCGTCCACGTGGCCGCCGCCACGGACAAGCCGATTCGCGTCCTGGACGGCGATCGGTTGATCGGGGTCGTCGATCGGCGTCAGATCCTTACGGCCATCGCCGGTGCGGAGGACGTCGAGACGTGACGGCCATCAGCCTGCCGGCCAGCCGGCGCCTCGACCCCGTCCTGGCGAAACGGCTCCTCGCGGCTGTCCTGGCCGCGGTCGTCGTGCTCCTGTTCATCCTGTTCCGGGGTCAGTGGACCCTCCCCCACGACCAGGACTTCCCGCTCTTCAAGGCACTCAACGGGGTCAAGCAGGCGGTCGATCAGAACCGCACGGTGCTCGATCCGATCCGGATCGGCATCGCCGCCCTGGTTGACGGCTTCAACGGCGCGCTCGCGTTCCTTGGCTGGCCCGGCGTCCTGGCGCTTGCCGGCGGTCTCGGGCTCATCTTCGGCGGGGTGCGCCTCGCGATCCTGTGCGTGATCGGTTTCGCGGCGCTCGGGGTGCTCGGCCTGTGGGACGCGAGCATGGCCACCCTTGGCCTGATGCTCGCGGCCGTCGTGATCTCGCTGTTGATCGGGATCCCGCTCGGGATCATGGTCGGCCGCAGCGACCGACTGTCGTCGATCGTCACCCCGATCCTCGACGTCATGCAGATCATGCCGACGTTCGCCTATCTCGCGCCGATGACGCTGCTGTTCCTCATCGGCGCGCCATCGTCGACGATCGCCACCCTCATCTACGCCATCCCGCCCGCGATCCGGATCACCTCGCTCGGGATCCGGGGCGTCGAGAAGGAAACGGTCGAGGCGGCCACCTCGCTCGGCTCGACCGGCTGGCAGGTCCTGAGCAAGGTGCAGCTGCCGCTCGCGCGCCGGACGATCGGGATCGGGGTCAACCAGACGATCATGATGGCCCTCTCGATGGTGGTCATCACCGGCCTCATCGGGGCGCCGGGCCTGGGTCGGAACATCCTCCAGGCCCTCTCCAAGGTCGACGTCGGCGGGGCCTTCGACGCCGGCCTCGCCATCGTGATCCTCGCCATCGTGCTCGACCGTCTCACCGAGCACGCCGGGGAATGGATGGACCCAAGGTTCCGGCGCTCGGATGACGAGGATCCGCGTCGCCGGCGGATCCTCTACGGCGCGATCCTCGCCGCGATCGCCGCGATCGTCGTCGCGGGGCATGTCCTCACGAAGCCGACCGTGTTCCCCAAGGCCGTGACCGTCTCGTTCCGGGTGCCGGTGAACGACATCGTCCACTGGATCACCGGCACGTTCTCCGGCCTGACCCTGGCCATCAAGAATGTCTTCACGTTCGCCGTCCTGAACCCCCTCGAAACCGTCCTGACGACGGCGCCCTGGTGGCTGGTCGTGGCCGTGGTCGTCCTGGTGGCCTGGTACGTCTCCGGTCGGCGGGCGTCGATCACCGCCGGCGTCTGCCTCGGGATCGTCGTCCTCCTCGGTCTGTGGAACCACTCGATGCAGACCCTCGCGTCCGTCCTCGTCGCGACGCTCATCACGCTCGTCCTGGGCGTCGTCGTCGGCATCCTGTCGGCGCGCAGCGACCGGCTCCGGACCGTGCTGCGACCGATCCTCGACGCGGCCCAGACGATGCCCGCGTTCGTCTATCTCATCCCCGCGATCGCGCTGTTCGCCCCGAGTCGGTTCACCGCGATCGTGGCGGCCGTAATCTACGCCGTGCCGCCCGTGATCCGGCTCGTGGATGCCGGGATCCGGTCCGTGTCCAAGACCGTGCTGGAGGCAGCGACCGCGTGTGGCTCGACCGAACGACAATTGCTCTGGAAGGTCCAGCTGCCGCTATCACGCCGAGCGCTGCTCGTCGCCGCGAACCAAGGGATCGTGCTCGTCCTGGCGATGGTCGTCATCGGCGGGCTCGTTGGGGCGGGGGCGCTAGGCTATGACGTCGTCACCGGATTCGCGCAGGGGACCGATTTCGGAAAGGGGCTCGCCGCAGGGACGGCGATCGTGCTCATCGGGATCATGCTCGACCGGATCACCCAAGGCGCGGGAGGGCGCCGCCGAACCGTCGCGAGGGCCGGCTGACCGGCTGACTTTGGAGGAGCGAACAACGATGGAACACAAGCGACTGGCCCGGCTGCTCGCCGGTGCCGCGATCATGTCCCTGGTCCTCGGCGCGTGTAGCAGCGGAGGCGGCGGGAGTGCCGCGCCCGTGGTGAGCGCCGGGGCGAGCGCGGCCGCGAGCGCCGAAGCGAGCACGGGCGCTTCCCCGAGCGCCGCATCGGAGGTGACGTGCACGGGCGCGGGCGACCAGGGAACCGCCAAGCTCATGATCAACCAGTGGGTCGGTGCCCAGGCGAACGTCGCCGTGGCCCAGTGCCTGCTCCAGCAGCTCGGCTACAAGGTCGAGACCAACACGCTCGCCGAGGAGGTCGCCTGGCAGGGCTTCGACACCGGCGAAGTCGACGTGATCCTCGAGAACTGGGGCCATCCCGACCTCGAGAAGACCTACATCACGGACAAGAAGGTCGCCCAGGACGACGGGCCCAACGGGGTCACCGGCATCATCGGCTGGTACGTCCCGCAGTGGATGGTCGACAAGTACCCAGACATCACCGACTGGAACAACCTCAACAAGTACGCCGACCTGTTCAAGACCTCCGAGTCGGGCGACAAGGGCCAGTTCCTCGGGAGCGACCCGACCTTCGTCCAGTACGACGAGGCGCTCATCGCCAACCTGAAGCTGAACTACAAGGTCGTCTTCTCGGGCAGCGAGGCGGCGACGATCACGGCCTTCCAGGAAGCAACCAAGAACCAGACGCCACTCATCGGCTACTTCTACGACCCGCAATGGCTGCACAACGAGATCAAGCTGGTGCAGGTCAAGCTCCCGCCGTACACGCCGGGCTGCGACAAGGACCTCAAGGCCGTCGCGTGCGATTACCCGCCCTACATCCTCAACAAGATCGTCGCCACGAAGTTCGCCGAGACGGGCGGGAAGGCCGCCACGTTCATCAAGAACTTCAAGTGGGGCAACACGGACCAGAACAACGTCGCGGACCTCATCACGAACAAGAGCATGAGTCCCGAGGATGCCGCGAAGCAGTGGGTCACGGCCAACCCGACCGTCTGGTCCGCGTGGATGCCCGCCCAGTAGCTCGCTGAGGGATCCGACCACCGGCGACGCCGGGCCCCCGCCCGTCGTCGCTTCCCATCTTCGGCAGGATCGGAGGCGGCTGATTGGCCAGCGGACCGCGCGTCGTCATCATCGGAGCCGGCATCGTCGGCTGCTCGCTGGCCGACGAGCTCGTCATGCGCGGCTGGACCGACGTGACCGTCCTCGACCAGGGCCGGCTGTTCGCGGCCGGAGGCTCCACGTCCCACGCCCCCGGGCTCGTGTTCCAGACCAACCCCTCCAGGACGATGGCCGAGTTCGCCCGGTACACGGTCGAGAAATCGAAGTCGCTCACGCTCGACGGCGATTGGGTCTTCAACCAGGTCGGCAGCCTGGAGTTCGCGCTCACCGACGACCGCCTCCGGGAGCTGCATCGCCGCCAGGGCTTCGCCGAGGCCTGGGGCATCGAGGGCCGGGTCATCGATCCGGCCGAAACCGCGCGGCTCTGGCCGCTGGTCGACCGCGACACGATCCTCGGCGCCTATCACGTCCCGACCGATGGCCTCGTCAAGGCGGTGCGCGTCTCGGAGGCCCAGGCCCGCCGCGCGACCGAGGGCGGGGCCCGGTTCCTCGGCGAGCACACGGTGACCGGCATCCGCACCGATGACGGCAAGGTCCACGCGGTCATCACCGACCAGGGCGAGTTCGCGGCCGACATCGTCGTGTGCGCGGCCGGCGTCTGGGGTCCGCGAATCGGGGCGATGGTCGGAGTGACGGTGCCGCTCCAGCCACTCGCCCATCAGTACACGACATCGACGCCACTGCCAGAGCTCGCCGCCCTCGCGATCCCGCCCGACCGCGAGAACGTCCACCCGATCATCCGTGCCCAGGACCGCGACCTGTACTTCCGCGAGCATGTCGACCGGCTCGGGGTCGGCTCCTACGCGCACCAGCCGATGCCGATCGATGCCGCCACGATCCTCCCTCCGAGCGAGGCGCCGGTGATGCCATCGGTGCTCGAGTTCACGCCTGAGACGTTCGAGGAGTCGTGGCGCTGGGCCCAGGCGATCGTCCCGGCCCTGCGCGGCGACGGCGTGCGGATCGCCGAGGGCATCAACGGCATCTTCTCGTTCACCCCGGACGGGGCACCACTCATGGGCGAGTCAAAGGACGTCGGAGGATTCTGGCTGGCCGAGGCGGTCTGGGTGACCCACGGCTGCGGCGTGGGAAGGGCGATGGCCGAGTGGCTGGTCGACGGCGGCTCACCGACCGACCTCCACGAGTGCGACATCAACCGCTTCGAGCCGCACCAGCTGGCGCCCGCCTACATCCGCGAGCGGGGCATCCAGAACTACATCGAGGTCTACGACATCATCCATCCGCTCCAGCCCATGGAGCATCCGCGGCCGCTCCGGGTGTCGCCCTTCAACGAGCGCCAGCAGGAGCTCGGCGCGTACTTCCTGGAGGGCAACGGGTGGGAGCGACCCCACTGGTACGGCGTCAACGAGCAGCTCCTCGGGCGCTACGAGATCCCGGGCCGCAACGCCTGGGCGAGCCGCTACTGGAATCCGATCGCGGGCGCCGAGGCCCGGGCCACGCGCGACACGGCCGGCCTGTACGACATGACCTCACTCAAGCGCCTGGAGGTCACCGGGCCGGGCGCGCTGGCGTTCCTCGACCGGCTCACGACGAACCGCCTGGACCGGTCCGTCGGCACGGTCGTGTACACGCTCATGCTCGACGAGCGGGGCGGCATCCGGAGCGACCTGACGATCGCGCGCCTTGGGCCGGATCGGTTCCAGATCGGGGCGAATGGCAACCTCGACTTCGCCCTGCTCGCGCGCCTCGCCCCGAATGACGGCAGCGTGCAGGTCCGTGACATCACGGCGGGCACGTGCTGCATCGGCCTGTGGGGGCCGCGCGCCCGGGACATCCTCGCGTCCCTGACCGATGCCGATGTCTCGAATGCGGGTCTCGGCTACTTCAAGGGTCGCGAGCTGTGGGTCGGCAACGTGCCGGTCACGGCGCTCCGCCTGTCGTATGTCGGCGAGCTCGGATGGGAGCTGTACACGACCGCGGACATGGGCCTCAAGCTGTGGGACACGCTCTGGGCCGCGGGCCGGGAACACGGGCTCATCGCGGCCGGGCGCAGCGCGTTCGGCAGCCTGCGCCTCGAGAAGGGGTACCGCTCGTGGGGCGCCGACATGACGACCGAGAACGACCCCTATGAGGCCGGGCTGGGCTTTGCCGTCCGGATGGACAAGGGCCCGTTCGTCGGTCGCGACGCGCTCGTCGACCGCAGCGATGCGACGGCAACCCGACGGCTCGTAGCGCTGACCTTCAGCGCCCCGGATGCGGTCGTGATGGGCAAGGAGCCGGTCCTCGTGGACGGTCAGCCGGTCGGCTATGTCACGAGTGCGGCCTACGGCTACAGCATCGGGGCGCCGATCGCCTACGCCTGGCTGCCCGCCGAGCTGGCCAATCCGGGGCAGACGGTCCAGGTCCAGTACTTCGGGGAGACCCTGCCCGCGACGGTGGCCGCCGATCCCCTGTTCGATCCGGAGATGTCCCGGCTGCGGTCCTGACCTGGTCGTGGGCGCCGCCTGAAACGAACTCCGCCGAGGCGTCGGCTGGTACCGATGGGCTATCGCCCCGGAGGTCACCGGACCGTACCGTTCTCGTGCCGTCCCAGAACGACGGTGTCCGGATGCGATTCCCCCGATGGAGGTAGCGCGGCGACCCATGGTCCTCGCCGATAACCAGCGTGCTGCGAAACGGCGCCGCCGCGTCATCACGCCGAGCCCCCCCGCGGCACGGATCGACGTCGACCGCGCCGGTCCCACGCGCGCCGACGCCCTCCGCCGGATCGCGGCGGAGGTCAGCGGCCGGCACGATCTCGCCGGCCTGTTCGAGGACGTCATCGACGAGGCGTTCACGTTGTTCGGGGTGGATCGCGCGGGCCTCTGGCTGTATGACGCCGCGGCGCCCACCCCGCTCCACCTGGCCGCGCATCGCGGGCTCTCGACCGAGATCCTCGACACAATCGCCGGACTTCCCCATCGCGCGGCGACGACCGGGATGGAGGCCCTCCGTGCCCGCGAGGTCCGCGTCCTCGATCCCGCCATGCGCCGGACGAACCCCGTCCTGCGCCGCGTCTATCGCGACATCGGGGTCCGCTCGGTCTGCTACGTCCCGCTCGTCTTCGGCGACGAGATCCTCGGCCTGCTCGTGCTCTACCACCGAGAGGCCTACGACTGGTCCACCGACGAGCGCGACTTCGCCCGGGCCTTCGGTGACCACATGGCCACCGCGATCGGGAGCGCACGCCTGGCGGAGTCGAGCCGGACGCTGGCCGGTCGCCTCCGATCGATCGCCGGCCTCGCCGGCCGGCTGAGTCGCTTCCAGGACGTCGAGGGGATCGCCTGGGCGATCGTCGCCGAGGCCGCGCGGCTCATCGAGTGCGATTCGATCCGCGTCTACCGCGTCGATCCGGCGGCCGGCGTGTGCGAACCGATCGCGTTCCACGGCACGTTCCTCGGCGTCCCGAACCCCGATCCGGCCAGCCTGCGTGTCGCGATCGGGGGGGGCCTGACCGGCTGGGTCGCGGCCAACGGGCGACCCATCCGCCTCGACGACGCCGCAGCCGACCCGCGCGGCCGCCTTGTCGGGAGCGCTGCCGAGGCCGAGTCGATGCTCGTCGTCCCGATGTCGTACGGCGACACGGTCCACGGCGTCATCGTCGTCTCGTCGGTCGGGCGGGCACGCTTCGATACCGACGACGAGACGACCCTGTCGATCTTCGCCGCCTACGCGGCGCAGGCCCTCGTCAACGCCTCGAGCATGGAGCGCCTGCGCCGTCAGCAGACCGAGTTGGAGCTCCAGCTCGAGGGCCAGCGACGGCTCCTCGAGGTCAACGAGCGGCTGCTCTCGACCCTCGAGCCCGCGAGCGTCCTCGACCTCATCGCCGACTCGCTCAAGGCAATCGTCCCGTACGACACGCTGACCGTCTACCGCGTCGATCCAGCCCGTGGCGTGCGGCGGGCGGTCATCGCCCGCGATCGGTTCGCCGAGCTGATCCTCGCCCACGAAAGCCCGCTCGGGCCGGGCATCACCGGGTGGGTCATCGACCACGGGGAGGCGGTCCTGGCCAACGAGGCACATCTGGACCCGCGCTCCGTCCAGGTGCCGGGCACCCCCTTCGAGCCGGAAGCGATGATCGTGGTGCCCCTCCTCGTCAACCGAGCGACGATCGGCACCCTCAACGTCGGGCGGATGGGCGAGGCCCAGGCCTTCTTCACCGACAACGAGTTCGAGCTCGTGAAGCTCTTCGCCGGCCAGGCCTCGATCGCCCTTCAGAACGCAGAGGCGCACGGCGAGGTCCGGGTTCGGGCCGAGCAGGATGCGCTGACCGGGTTGCGCAATCACGGGGCCTTCCAACGCGAGCTGCTGGACGCGATCGAGGGCGGACCGAGCCAGTTCGCGGTCCTCATGCTCGATCTCGATGCCTTCAAGGCATTCAACGACTCGCGCGGGCATCCGGCCGGCGACGCGCTGCTCGTCGATATCGCCGCGGCGATGGAGGCGTCTACGCGCGAAACGGATCGTCTGTATCGCTACGGCGGCGACGAATTCGCCGCGATCCTGCCGGGTGCGGACCGCCTCGTCGCCCACGAGGTCGCGGACCGGATCCGGCGAGCGGTGGCGGATCGGTCGGCCGCGATCGGCGGCCCACCGATCGCGATCAGCGTCGGCATCGCGTGCTTCCCCGTCGACGGCGCGACCAAGGATGAGCTGGTCGCGGTCGCGGATCGCGCGCTCTACCTCGTCAAACCGGCCGATCGTGGCCGACCGGAGGGCCTGGCCGACCCGTACCTGCGGGCCCTCGACGAGACGGCCCTCGCGCTCCTGGACCGGCGGGATCAGGAAGGCCTGCTCGAGATGATCATCGCCCGGGCGACGGCCCTCCTCGGCACACCGCACGGGTTCATCAACCTGCTCGACCCTGACGGGTCGATGTTGATCATCCGGGTGGGGACGGGTCTGTTCAGCGAGTTCGTCGGCATGCGGATGCAACCCGGCGAAGGCCTCAGCGGCGCGGTCGTGAACAGCGGCGAGCCCGTCGCGATCGACGACTACGACTTGTGGTCGGGCCGCTCCCCGAACCTGCCGAGTGCCACGTTCGGGTCGGTCGTCGGCGTGCCCTTGCTTGCCGGCGGCCGGACCGTCGGGGTGCTCGGCCTCTCGGCCGGCGCGACCGGGCGGCACTGGGGCCCCCGCGAGATCGACGCGCTCACGAGCTTTGCGAAGCTCGCCTCGATCGGCCTCGACAACGCTCGCCTCGCCGACGTGGCCCGTCGTGGCGCGCTGTACGACCCGACGACCGGCCTGCCCAATCGCGAGCTGCTGACCGACCGGATCCTGCAGGCGCTCGCCCGCGAGCGAGCGGACGGCACGTCCGGCATCGCGGTCGTCCTCCTCGACCTCGACCGGTTCATGGTCATCAACGAGAGCCTCGGTCACACCGTCGGCGACCGGTTGCTCGTCGCCGTCGGCCAGTGGCTGCTCGTCGGGCTTCGTCCCGGCGACACGGTCGCGCGGTTCGGCGGGGACGAGTTCGGGATCATCCTCGACCCGGTCGCCGACGCGAACGAGGCCCGGCACATCGCCGACCGCATCAGCGCGGAGTTGCGCGCGCCGTTCTCGCTCAACGGCCGGGACTGGTTCATCAGCGCGTCGATGGGCATCGCGGTCGCGACGCGCGGACGGACGACACCCGAGGAGCTGCTCCGCGAGGCCGAGATCGCGATGGTCCGGGCCAAATCGAATGCGACCCAGCGCCACGCCGTGTTCGAGGCGTCGATGAACGACCAGACGATGGAGCGGCTCGACCTGGAGAACGACCTGCGGGCCGCCCTCGAACGCGGCGAGCTGCGCGTCCACTACCAGCCGATCGTGGAGCTGGAGGATGAACGGATCGTCGGCTTCGAGGCCCTCGTCCGGTGGCAGCACCCGACCCGTGGCCTGGTCGCTCCGATGGCGTTCATCCCGATGGCCGAGGAAACGGGCCTGATCGTGCCGCTCGGTCGCTGGGTGCTGGAGACGGCCTGCCGCCAGGCAGCGCGCTGGCGGCGCTCGGGGAACGGCAGGAGTGCGGGGCCATTCGTATCGGTCAACCTGTCGGCCCGCCAGTTCATCCAGGCCGACCTCGTCGAGGACGTTGGGGCGGTCCTCGCCGCGACCGGCCTGGAGCCGGCAGCGCTCGAACTCGAGATCACCGAGAGCGTCGTGATGGACCAGTCCGAGATCGGCGTCCGGGCCCTCCGACGACTACGCGATCTCGGCGTGCGCCTGGTCCTCGACGACTTCGGAACGGGCTACTCGTCGCTCGCCTACCTCAAGCTCCTGCCGCTCGACATGATCAAGATCGACCGCTCGTTCGTGATGGGGCTCGACGGCGCGGCGGACCGCTCGATCGTGGATGCGGTCATCGCGCTCGCCCACGGCCTGGGCATCGGGGTGGTCGCCGAGGGCATCGAGACCCGGGCGCAGGCCGACCGTTTGCGTGCCGCCGGCTGCGACCTCGGGCAGGGCTACCTCTTCGCGCGACCCACGCCCGCCGCCGCCACGACGCGTCTCCTGCGGGCGAGCCGCCGCCGGGTCGCCGGTCTGCGCCGCACGGCCTGAGGGTTCCGACCCGCGGACGAGAAGATCCCCGGCCGTTCGGCCGGGGATCGTTGGCTGCCGGGAGCGAGGCGACCAGTCTAGTTGCGGCCCCCGAAGAGCCGAAGCATGAACAGGAACAGGTTCACGAAGTCGAGGTAGAGGTGGAGGGCGCCGATGACGGCGGCCTTCTCCATCGATCCGGTCGCGATCGCGAGCTGGCCGTTCTGGATGCGCTGGACGTCATAGGCCGTCAGCCCGGTGAACAACACGACGCCGACGATCGAGATGATCCATGACAGCCCGCTGCTCGCGACGAACGCGTTGATGAGCATGGCCACAAGCAGGCCGATCACGCCCATGAACAGGAGTCCGCCGAGGCCGGCGAGCGAGCGCTTCGTGACGGTGCCGTAGACCGCCGCCGCCCCGAACATCGCCGACGCGGACAGGAACGCGGTCGCCACCGAGGCACCGGTGTAGCCCGTCACGATGAGCCCGACGGTCAGGCCGAGCGTGGCCGCGTAGACGAAGAACAGGCCCAGCGCCACGGTGGCGCTGATCCGGTTGATGCCCCAGCTGATCACCACCACGAGCGCGAGCTGGGCGATGATCAGCAGGAAGAAGTTCCCGGCCGCGAACTGGATCAGCCGTGGAGTCGACTGAACGAAGAAGGCCACGCCGGCGCTGATGAGCAGCCCGACGAACATCCACAGGAAGGCGTGGGTCAGGAACGCCTGGGCCAGCCTCGCGTCCGGCTTGACGCCGAGCGTCGACGGGCTGGGGGTGGCGTAGGGATTCGAGACGCGCTGGTCGCTCATGAGTCGGTGTGCTCCTCGTGCACGGTGATGGCTGACAAACAGTAGGACAGGTGGTTCGGGGATCGGTTCACCACATCAGGCCGGCATCGCGCGGATCCCAGCGCTCGGCCAGCAGGGTCACCTTGACGTCGTGCTCGACGACCGATTCGGTCTGCTCCTTGACCTGGGCGATCATCGATCCGGCGTACGGACAGAATGGGGTCGTCAGGATCATCTTGATCTCGGTCGAATCGGGGCCGAGGATGATCTGCTTGATCAACGCGAGCTCGACGACGTTCATCCCGATCTCGGGGTCCACGACCGCTCGCAGTGCATCGAGGATCGCAAGCTCGGTGGCGCGACGCTCGGGGTCGAACCCGGCTGCCTCGGCGGCAGGCGCGGCCTGGGGGACCTGGACGTCGGTTGGGGTGTCGGTCATATCGGAATAATCCTACCACTCGGGTCGGAATTCCCAGACGGGCGATCAGGCCGGCGGAACCGCGGTTTTGACGACGATCCCGGGCTGGCGGTACTGCGCGGGCAGACCGGCGGCTTCCGTCTCGGTATAGCCGGGACCGGCCAGCGACCCGTCGGGCTCGAAGAAGTCCGCGTAACGCTCGCGGTGCGCGGCCGCGTACGTGAATGCCGCCGCGATCCCGACGACCCGCAACTCCGGGTGATCGGTCAGGATCCGGGTCAGGTCGTAGCCGTTCGACCGCAGCTCGAGCAGCTGGCGCACGGTCAGGCGGGAGTTGTAGCAGAACGGCTCCCCGTTCATGACGAGCGGGTCCTGCTGCACCCACTTGATCGTCATCGGGGCACCTACGCGCCCTTGTAGATGAACTGGATGAAGCGGTTGCGCGGGCGCGCATCCCCGGCGATCCGCCGCTGGTTGCGATACACGGCGATCGCCCCGTCGAGCGCCTGGTAGGCGGGCGGGAGCTCGGCCTCGGCGAGGAGGGCGGGAAGCGCTGCCTTGAGGCCCTCACACAGCGCGATCATGTCGTCGAGCGGCACCCGCTTGCGGCGATACATCGGCACGGTCCAGTCGGCGTACTGGTCGACGAGGTCGAGCCGCTCGGTGGCCAGGGCGACGGCCAGGCGGTCGACGAACATCTCCGCGTCGTGGAGCCGGGCGCGGAGGCCGACCTCGTCGTAGCGCTCGCGAAAGGTCGGATCGCGATCGATCGCCACGGCGAGGGCTCGGGCCGCGAGATCGGACGCCCGATCGCGGACGCGCCGCGGCGCATCCGAGGCATCGGCGAACGGATCGTCCGGCGGCAGGCCGAGGCTTGGATGGCTCACGATCGGGAGTCTAGCGTCCGACTACGATGGCCGCCATGCCACCACCCGACGACCCGCCCCAGCAGCCCGGCGAGCGACGACTGGACCACCCGCCCTCGGACCGTTACCGCGAGGGCGCGGCGCCGATCGGCGCACCCGGGGCAACCCCGGGCGGCGGCGCCTCGCCGGCCGGCGGCGGATCGCCGGCCCGTGGCGTCGCCTTCGCCGTGGTGGTTGGCCTCATCGGCGCTGGGCTGACGGTCCTCCTCGGGGGCGTGATCACGATCTCCGCGGGCCTGCTCGTCGTGGCCGCGCTCACCGGACGCGGGGCGGCGCTCGGCCTCGCCGCCGGCGCGGGCGACAGCCTCGCATCACCCCGGCGGGCGTGGCTGGCCGCCGGGATCGCGGTCGCCGGCGTCCTGGTCGGCCAGCTGGGCCTGTGGCTCTACGCCCGGACCGAAGGCGGGGTGCTCACCCTCCCGGACTACCTCGGGCAGACGTTCGGCGTGCTCGTCCCGCTCCAGGTCGCCCTCGCGCTGGTTGTCGCGTGGTGGTCGGCCCGATGAGCGGCTCTGCCGACGGCATCACGTTCCGCCGGCCGGTCGAGGCCGATCACCCGCGCCTCGTCGGGCTCGTCGACGACTGGTGGGGCGGGCGTCGGATACGCCTCCTGCTGCCGCGGCTCTGGCTCCAGCATTTCACCGGGACCTCCTGGATCGCCGAGCGAACGGACGGCCGGGTGGCCGGTTTCCTGATCGGCTTCATCAGCCAGGACCACCCGGACACGGCCTACGTTCACATGGTCGCCACGAACCCGAACGGCCGCCGGGCGGGCCTTGGTCGTGATCTGTACGAGCACTTCATCGACGATGTCCGCGACCGCGGCGTCGCCCGGGTCAAGGCGATCACCTGGCCAGGCAACCGCATCTCCGTCGCGTTCCACACCTCGATCGGGTTCCGCGTCGAGGAGGGCCCGGGCACGCAACGTCTGTACGGCACGCCGGCGTATGCCGACTACGACGGCGAAGGTGACGACCGGGTGGTCTTCATCCGGGAGCTCTGAGGCGGCCCCGCCGGGAACCGATCCCGGCCATCCGGTGTAGGGAGGACATCACCGGGCCGCCCGGTCCCCGCTGGAGGTCGACGTCATGATCCGACGAACCCTTGCCGCGCTGTCGAGCGCGGCCCTGTTGCTCCTCCTCGCCTCGAGCACCGCGATCGCCGGCGGCTGGGCCGACATCAAGGCCGACGCCGGCGCGACGACCAAACCGGTCGCCGGCACGACAGTCGAGCTCGGGTTCACCGTCCTGCAGCACGGCGTGACGCCGGCCGGCTGGGTCCATCCAACGGTCTCGATCACGAACGCCACGACCGGCGAGCGGCGGGACTTCACGCCGACGGCGAGCGGCGCGGACGGACACTTCGTCGCGAAGGTCAGGTTCCCCTCGGCCGGCTACTGGACCTGGTCCGTCTCGATGCCGGATCTCATCGTCGATAGCGTGCCGGTGACGCTGCAGGTGCAGGCCGTCTCGGGCGCGGTGCCCGCGTTCGACCCGGCGGTCGCCATGACGGCGATCGAGCAGGCCAAGCGCGACATGCGGCACGAGCTGGATTCCAGCCTCGGCCCGCAGTTCAACGATCTCGAAACATCGATCGGCGGGCTCCGCGCCCAGACCGCGACCCTCGAGAACGAGGTCCAGGCGCTGACCAAGTCGCGCGATGACCTGGCCGCCCGGCTGGCGGCGGCCGAAACGGGATCGGGCGGGATCCCGGTGCTCGGCATCGTCCTGCTGGCCATCCTGGCTGGGGCGAGCGCCGGGTTCGCGATGGCGTGGCTGGCCGGCCGTCCGACCCCGACCGCGATCAGTCCGGCGCGCTCTCCAGGAGCCGATCCGGCGTGATCTGCTCGTGCAACAGGCGGCCGAAGCGGCTCGTCCGCTCGGCCGCCTCGCCTGCGTCGATCCAGCGGCGCACGAGTGATTCGCCCTCCGCATAGACGAAGGTGTAGGTGCGCCACATCGGGTGCTCGATGAACTATAGGCGCTTGGCCGCGATGTCGGGCGGCAGGGCGGCCACCGCGACGAGATAGTCGAGCACCTCCTCGTGCGAGCGCCCGTCCGTGAACCGGCGCCGGGCGGCCTCGCCGCGGATCGCAGCGAGCGTGTGTCGCGGCGTATCGAGAGCGGCCGCGATCGCGGCGGCATCGCGCGTCGCGGCCCGGTCGTTGGCAATGGGCAGCGCGGCGCGCTCGAACAGCTCGACGAGCAGGTCGGCGCGCTCGACGAGGGGAGACGCGAAGGTCGTCCCGACCTCCGCGAGGCCCTCGCTCACGACGCAGTCCGGGGTATTGATCAGCATCAGCGAGGCCTCCAGCCGGCCCTCGCGCTCAACGAGGTCCGCCTCCTTCCAGGCCTGCTCGAGATGGTGGCCCGGATAGGTCTCGTGGGCGATCGTCCGGATGAGGTCCGGAGCGCGGGACGGCAGGTCGGTGTTCAGGTCGACCCGCGAGTGCCCACCGCCGTCGTACCAGTTGTAGGCGGTCCACGGCTGTCCGGTCACGAGCGCGACGCGCAGATCCTCGCCAGCCGGCAGGCCGAACAGCTCCCGGGCGCGCGTGCGAACGCGTTCCACGAGCCAGTCGACGACGCCCGGCAACCGATCGATCGGGATGACGAGCCCCCGGTCCCAGGCCTCCAGGCGAGCGTTCAGCGGCGCGTCCCCGGGGAGCAGCGCGTCGATGGCGGCCGTCGCGGACGCGAATCCCGCGTCGTCGCGACGGGCCGGGGAGAAGCCCATGTAGCGGGCCACCCGCTCCTCGAATCCGAGATCGTCACCGGCCAAGACCCCGGCCTGCGCCTCGAGGGCGACGAGCTGGCCGTCGAGCCAGGCCCGACGGCTGGGATCGGCGACGTCGGTGACCACGCGTCCGCGCAGGACCGCGGCATCCTCCCGCAGTCGGGCGGCCGGGCGACGCTGCTCGAGATCGACCTTGCTCTTGAGCGCCGCCGGACCGAAGTAGCCGTCGACGAGACCCGGCGTGTGCTGGTCGAGCCGCAGGCCGAGCAGGAGGTAGTCGGTCGCGATCGCGTCGGGGGCGGGGACGGTTCGGCTGCCGCCGACGGCCGGGACCCGGGTGCCGACCGTCACCGTTGCATGCGGTCGGGGCGAGGGGCGCGCCGCTCCCCGTGGTCCCGGTGGGCGTCGGCACGGCGGCGCGCCTCTTCCAGGCGTTCGGCCAGGGTCGGGTCGGTCGGGAGGCCGGCCTGGCCGGGCGCCCGGTCGATGGCGGCCGCGGCCGGACGCTCGGTTGCGGAGTCGGTGGCGGTCGCGGCCTCGCCAGAACCCCGGCCCCCGGTCTCGCCGGCGAACGGCATCTGCTGGCGTTCCACCGCGTCGAGGCTCATCCGCAGGGCGGCCGTCTTCTGGGTCACGACCTCGCGGACATAGGCGGCTTCCTCGTCCTGGGACATCGGGCGGCCGCGAACGATGCCCTTCGGCTTGCCGACCATGAGCCAGGCGAGGTGGTATCGATCCATGCTCCCCCAGGCCGTCGAGAGCAGGTCGTCGGACAGCTGCAGCCAGACCTGGAGGGCTCCGAGCGATGGCTCCGAATCCAGCCGCGCACCCTCGGCGACGAGCTGACGGGTCCGGGAGATCAGCTCGTCACGGGTCACGAGGCTCCCTCCTCGCCGCGGATCATCGACTCGCGGTCGGCGCGGGCGCGCATCGTCCATGGCCCCGGTCGGCCGTTCCCGATCGGCCGGCCTTCGAAGCGCGTCACCGGCAGGATCCCGGCCACGCTTGACGAGAAGAACGCCTCGTTCGCGCCCGCGAGCTCGGCCCGCGAGAGCCGGCCCTCGACCGGGCGCAGGCCCACACGGGTGCCCCAGTCGAGCAGCCACGAGCGGGTGGTCCCCGGCAGGATCGCGCAGTCGAGCGATGGCGTGGCGAGCTCCTCGACGGCGTCCGCGGACGCCGATCGCACGAGGAAGATGTTCGCGGTCGTGGCCTCGGACAGGTGACCGTCGATCGTCATGAACAGCGCATCGTCCGCACCGGCGCGGCGCGCCTCGAGCCGGGCGTAGACGTATTCCGCACGGGACGTCGTCTTCAGGGTCGCCAGCGGATCCTGCGGATCGCGCCGGACCGCGGACGCGATCACGTGCAGGCCCGTGTCGAGGTGCCCGGCCGGGGCGGGCACGATCGGCCAGGCCTGGATAACGAGGGTCGCGCTGATCGCCGGATCCGTCGGAAGCAGGCCACGGACCCGGGTCGCCCCGCGCGACACGGTGAGTCGCACGGTCGCGTCGCCGGCCGGCCCGGCGAGACCCTCGGCCGCGAGCAACGCCGCGATCCCGTCGGCCAGGCGCGCGTCGACGTCGGGGGCGATCGGGATGCCGAGGCCATCGGCCGACTGATGCAGCCGGGCCAGGTGCTCGGCCAGCTCGGTCACGCGGCCGGCACGCGCGCGCAACGTCTCGAACACCCCATCGCCGAGCTGGAACCCGCGATCGAATGCCGACAGGTGCGGTGCGTCGGCCGGCAGCAGCCGCCCGTCGACCCAGACGTGCCCCGGTCCTGCTGGGGCCGCGTCGTTCACTCGATCTCCACGGCACCGATCGACCCGAGCGGGCCGCGGGCCTTGGCGACGGTCTCCTCCCATTCCGCGGCCGGGTCGCTGCCCCACGTGATGCCGCCGCCGACGTGCAGGGTCAGCCGGCGTCCATCGGCCACAAACGTCCGGATGAGGATGCTCATCTGCATCGCTCCATCCGGGCCGATCCAGCCGAGCGCCCCGGTGTACGGCCCGCGCCGAACGGGCTCGAGGCCTTCGAGGATCGCCATCGCCCGGATCTTCGGGGCGCCGGTGATCGACCCGCCAGGGAACGAGGCGGCGAGGAGGTCGAACGCGTCGCGCCCCTCGGCCAGCTGTCCGGTCACCGTCGAGACGAGGTGCTGGACGGCGGCCGTGCGCTCGAGGCGGCACAGTCGCGGGACGCGGATGCTCCCCGGGCGACAGATGCGGCCGAGGTCGTTCCGTAGGACGTCGACGATCATGACATTCTCGGCCCGGTCCTTGGCGCTCGCGAGGAGCTCGCACGCAAGCGCTCGGTCCTCGGCCCGGTCCCGGCCGCGCGGGCGCGTGCCCTTGATCGGATCGGTGGCTACGACGCCGTTCCGGTCGAGGGCGAGGAACGGCTCGGGCGAGGCGGAGAGCAGGGCCCGCGGGCGCCCGGTCTCCGGCGACGCTCCAAGGTCGAGGAACGCCGAAAACAGCGATGGGTCGCCGGTCCGCAGGCGCCGGTAGGCGTCCCAGGGATCGTCGCGGAACGACGCCTCGAGCCGACGGGTGAGGTTCGCCTGGTAGATGTCGCCGCGAGCGATATGGGCACGCACGGTCTCGACGCCGGCCTCGTACTCCGACCGCGACAGGCCCGACCGGAACAGCAGCGGCTCGCTGGAGCGGTCCTCGGCCGGCGACACCTGAGGTGGTGGCGGCGAGGTCAGCCGGGCATGCACCTCGTCGAGGCGACGGGACAGGCGGCGACCGTCGCCATCGAGGGCTCGGCCACCCAGCCAGGCCTGCCCCGTGCGCCGGTCCCACGCGACGACCCAGTCATACAGCGCGAGGCGAAGCGGCGGGAGGCCCTGGTCGTCGGCGGCGATGGAGGGGAGACGCTCGAGGAGATGCCCGAGGTCGTAGCCCAGGAAGCCGACCAGCCCAGCGAGGAACCGCGGCGCGTCCGCCCCGGCGATCGGCGTTCCATCGAGGCGCCCGACGAGCCGGCGGGCGACGGCGAACGGGTCGGGGCCCGCGGCGGCCGACTCGACGATCGCGACGGGGTCCGCGGTGAGGTAGGTCCAGCGCGCGTTCCGGCCTGGTCGGGCGCTTTCGAGCAGCGCGAGGCCGGGCAGGTCGCGAAAGCCCTCGGCGACATCGATCGGGCGAGCGGCCGCGAGCCGCTCCGGCAACCGTCGCAGGCGGACGGTGGCCGCGGGCGTGCCGGGAAGATTCGGGCCCACGGGGATCACGCCCGGGATGATACGGCCGTCGGGCGGGACGGGCCGCCCCGCGGTCGGAGCCGCCGTTAGCATGCGCCGATGCGAGCACGAGACCTGGGGATCCGCATCGGCCTGGGGACGCCGGGG
The DNA here is from genome assembly GCA_038214255.1 of Candidatus Limnocylindrales bacterium. Lineage (GTDB taxonomy): Bacteria > Chloroflexota > Limnocylindria > Limnocylindrales > CSP1-4 > SPCO01. Next base: position 51,808 of record JBBQRZ010000007.1, on the reverse strand, counting down.
CCCGGCAACGCGATCACCGACGTGGCCGGCGTCACGGTAGGGCACACGACGCTCATCCGCGGCGATGGCCCGCTCGTGGTGGGCAAGGGGCCGGTCCGGACCGGCGTCACCGTGGTCTGCCCGCGTGGAGCCGCGGACTGGCGCGAGCCGGTCTTCGCGGGCTGTCATCGGCTCAACGGGAATGGCGAGCTGACCGGCCTCGAATGGGTCCGCGAGTCCGGGCTGCTGACGACACCGATCGCCATCACGAACACCCACAGTGTCGGGGTCGTCCGGGACGCGCTCGTGGCGGCCTCCGTGCGACGCGACCCGCGGGACGCCGCCTGGTCGCTCCCGGTCGTCGGCGAGACGTACGACGGCCTGCTCAACGACATCAACGGCTTCCACGTCCGGCCCGAGCACCTCGACGAGGCATTGGAGGCCGCCTCGAGCGGGCCGGTCGCCGAGGGGGCCGTCGGTGGGGGAACGGGCATGATCTGCCACGAGTTCAAGGGCGGGATCGGGACGGCGTCACGGGTCATCGGGCCGGAGCTCGGCGGGTACACCGTCGGGGTCCTCGTCCAGGCGAACTACGGCAAGCGCTCGTGGCTGCGGGTCGACGGCGTTCGGGTCGGCGAGGCGATCCCGGTCGACGAGGTCCCGAGCCCGCGAGATGACCTTCCGGGCCGGGCGGCTCCACCGGCCGCCGGCTCGGGCTCGATCATCGTCGTGGTCGCCACCGATGCCCCGCTGCTCCCGCACCAGTGCGAACGCCTCGCCCAGCGGGCGGGGCTCGGCATCGCGCGGATGGGCGGCACCGGCGGCCACACGAGCGGCGACCTGTTCATCGCGTTCGCGACCGGCAACCGATTACCGGGCACGACTCCGGACGACCCAATCGCCACCGGCACGTATCCGGTCCGCGCCGTCGGCGACATCGTGATCGATCGGCTGTTCGACGGCGTCATCGAGGCGACGGAGGAGTCGATCGTCAACGCGCTCCTGGCGGCCGAAACGATGGTCGGACGCGACGGGATCACGGCCTACGCGCTGCCCCATGACCGGCTCCGGGAGGTCATGGCGACCCACGGTCGATGACTAGTCTGGAGCGGACTCGTGTTCGTCGAGGCTCGCCCAATCCCCGCGGCCCTCGAAGTGGTAGACCCGGCCGTTCGTGGATTCGAGGACCGCTTCGCCGGCCAGGGTTCGCCCATCCTTGAGCGTGATCCGGACGACGTAGTCCCGGGTCGCGAGCCGGTCGAAGGAGATCGTCTCCAGGTCCATCGTCCAGGCAGCGGGGCTGGCGCTCGTCGTGACGTCGGATCCCGGCCTGACCAGTCGACCCCACGCGACCGGCAGCGCCCGTTCCCCCACCTCGATGGCAGCCACGCCGTAGATACGTCCTGGCGCTTCGAGCAAGGCAGCCTCCCCACCTGTCCCCCAGCGGCCTTTGGACCTTGTACTCCGAACCGCACCGGAATGCCATTCCAATACCGTTCGGATGCGCGATGTCGTGGTGCGTCGACGCACCAGGCGCGACTGGGCGCGCACCGGCCGGACGGACAGCACGCGTCCACGACTGCCCCTTGTGAATGACTCGGCGACTGGATTAGGCTTCAGTCTCGCCAAGCCGTCACCGGTGGAGAGTGACCCGTTTGCCTGACGATCCGAACACCATCAAGGACGCACTGCGGGGTGCCTCGGACGGCCTCCTCATCGCCATCCGCGAGGTCGATGCCCGAGAGCGCTTGAAACGTGGGGTGCGGCCCGGGAATGCCGAGTTCCCGGCACTCGCCCGCGAGGTGCGGGTTGCCGCGGAGGCCCTGCTCGTCCTGGCGCGAGTCGAGGAAGCCAAGGCTAACGAGACCGCCGCGATCCCCACCGCCTCCAGGCTGCCGACGATCGAGGAATCGGACCCGCCCGAGGACCTGGCCAGCATCCTCGCGGAGTGGCGAGCGGTCGAACGCCGCCTCGAAGCCGGGGATCAAGCCTCGCCCGAGGGCCAGCGGCTGATCGCGGAGTTCGAGGCGCTGCGGAACCGGTACGTCCGGGCGCTGGAGGCGCACCGGAAAGGTCGGTGAGTCGAAGCCCGGATCCTGGCGGACCCGGGCTCGGACAAACCGGGATGGGTCAGTCGACGCCGACCGGCACCGGCTTCTCGATCGGGACGCCGATCAGGCTCCCGTACTCCGTCCATGAGCCGTCGTAGTTGCGGACCCGCTCGTAGCCGAGCAGCTCGTGCAGCACGAACCAGCTGTGGGACGAGCGCTCCCCGATCCGGCAGTAGGCGATGATGTCCTTGTCCGGCGTGACGCCCTTCGCCGCGTACAGCGCCTGGAGGTCGTCGGCGTCCTTGAAGGTCCCATCCTCCTTGACGGTCTGCGCCCACGGGATCGACGCGGCCCCGGGGATGTGACCGGCGCGCTGCGCGGTCTCGCTCATGCCGGGAGGCGCGATGATCTCGCCGTTGAACTCGGCCGGCGATCGCACGTCGACGAGGGCGAGGCCCGCCTCGCCGAGACGCGGCAGGATGTCGTCGCGGAAGGCCCGCAGGCTGAAGTCCGCCTTCGGCAACTCGTAGCCGGTCTCGTCGTAACGCAGCACGTCCGTGGAGAGCGGCAGTCCCTGGTCGAGCCAATACTTGCGGCCCCCGTTGAGGATCCGCACATCGCGGTGGCCGTACAGCTTCAGCTGCCAGTACGCCCACGCCGCGAACCAGTTGTTGTTGTCGCCGTACAGCACAACCGTCGTGTCGGGCCCGATCCCCGACTCGGACAACAGCTTGGAGAAGTCCTCGCGCGAGGCGATATCGCGACGCACGCCGTCGGACAGCTGGCTGGTCCAGTTCCAGGCGATGGCGCCCGGGATGTGGCTCTGCTCGTACGCGGTCGTGTCGACGTCGACCTCGACGAATCGAATGTTCGGGTCCTCGAGGTGGGCCTTCGCCCACTCGGCATCGACCAGGGCGTCCTGGGTCGCGTATCCGTTCTGACTCATTGCATGCCCCTTCCTGATGATTTGGTGGCGTTCGTTCTGGGGAGCCGCGGCTCGGCGGTCTCAGTCGGCGGACGTAGGTCGGTCGCGGCGGCTGAACTCGGCGAGCCGCTCGGTACAGGAGGCGACTTCGTGCTGGGCCTGGCGGACGATCCACGGATCGACCCGGCTCGAGTCCTCGATCGTGAGCGTAGCTCCCGATGGCCCGTCGGCGATGGCGATCCCGGAGCCGTTGCGGTAGTCGGCCATCCAGTTCGCCTGCAGCTGGAGGGCAACGTCGGCGACGACGGAGACCGGAAAGTGCCAGTCGAGATAGGCTGCGTTGAGGCGATCGGCGATGTCCGCCAGCCGGATCGGCCGACCCCGTTCGAGACGAGCGACAAGGTGGATCACCCGGACCGAGGTGAACGGGTCGCGGGCTTCGCCGATCGTGGGCGGGTCGATCTCCGGATCGGGAAGGCCGGCCGGGGCGGGCCGCAACGGGCCCAAGCCGATGGCCGTGACGGGAGCGTCGGTCACGGGAACGCTGATCTCCGACTGAACACTAGGGATTAGGGAGTCTACCGCAGCGGATCGCGCTTGGTCCAGACCGCCTAACCCGTGGCGGCGGTCGTCGCGCCGCTCTCTCCGGCCCGTGGGACTGTTACGGCCGGTACACCCGCTGACTGAGCACGTCGACGCTGGTCACCAGATGCAGCATCAGATCACCGGCCTCGTCGTCGGACAGCCCCTTGTCGGTCAACGATCGCCACGTTTCGTAGGACATCGCGTGGCCGATCGCCACCATCCGCAGCCGCTGCGTCGCGGCCTTGTCCTGCCATCCGTCGCCAAGTGCGGCGAAAAGTTCGGCCATTCGGTCCACGAACGCCTCCGAGCCGCCGGCGTCTCCGAGGACCGGCATGTCTCGGACGACGTTGCCAAGGAGCCGGGCGTTGGCCCGGTAGTACGCGTACAGCTCGCCGAGCCCGTGGCGCAGCCGAGCCGGCGGATCCTCGATTGCGCGCCAAGGACCCGGCTCCGGCGTATGGGTGACGCGCATCCCGTGCTCCGTGCAGGCGCGGAAGAGCGACGTCACGTCGGGAAAATGGTTGTAAACCGTGTGACGCTGGACGCCAGCCCGCTCAGCGACCGCGCTGATCGACGTTTGCGCCGGTCCCACCGTCCGGTGCAGCTCGAACGCGGCCTCGGCGATGCGCTGGCGCGTCGCCTCGAGATGCTCGCGCCGCCGTCCCATCCGATAGGGCCGCTGACCTGTCGATTTCTCTTGCTCAGCCATGTGCAGTGAAAGTATTGACGAACCTGGCGTCGGCCGCTAGCCTCGAATATGGATGCACACGGCTGTGCAGATAATAGAGGTGCGAGATGACGACCCCGACCAGCGCCGTGAGCATGTTTCTCGTCGAGCCGACGGCCGGCACCGTCGTCATGGAGGGTCCCCTCGGGGTCATCACGAAGATCCCTGGAACGGCCACGAACGGCGTGATCTCCATCGTCGAGCACCCCGTCGCGCCGCGGCTTCTCGTCCCACCGCACGTCCACCGGGATCACGATGAGTGGTCGTACATCCTCGAGGGGCGAATCGGGGCGCGGATCGGAGATGACGAGTTCATCGGGACGATGGGCTCGTACATCCTGAAGCCGCGCGGGATCCCGCATGTTTTCTGGAATCCGGACGACCGACCTGCGCGGATCCTCGAAATCATCACGCCATCCGGACTGGAGGAGATGTTCGCGCAGTTCGGCGAGCTCGGAGCGCGCGGCGAGCTGACGCCCGAAACCATGGGAGCCACGGCCGCCCGATACGGGTCAACCATGTCGATGGACTGGGTACCCGACCTCATCGAGCGGTACGGGCTGACCCTGCTGGGCTGAACCGAGCCCGCGCCCGCTCATCGACGGACGCAACCGAACCTTGACCTGAGCCATGACCCAGTCTCAACCGATCTGGGGCATCCTTCCCGTGCCGGACGCCCCGTCCGGCACGCTCGCGCGTTCGCGCGGACGACCGTCGCCACCGCACGAGCTCGATGCCACCGATGGATACCGACCAGATCCCGACCCAGCCGACCACCGACCGAGAGCCGCCGGCCGTGACCTCCCTCACGCCCGGTCCCTCCCAGGCTCAAACGTCACGGGCGGCCGGTCGCGGACGCCGGTCGGGGCTCATCGGCGCGGTCGTCGTGCTCGCGTTCGTTGCGACGTTCAGCGCCGGGATCGGAGTGGGTCGCCTGTTCGGACCCGGGTCGGGTGTCACGGGAGCCGCCCCGAACCCCGCGTCGCCCGGCGCCTCGGCACCGACCTCGTTCGGCCTGATTCGCGAGGCCTGGGACACGATCCATCAACAATATGTCGACCGGAGCAATCTCGACGACCGGGCGCTCATCCATGGAGCCATCAAGGGCATGACCGAGGCCGTCGGCGACACCGGCCACACGGACTTCATGACGCCCGAGGAGCGCAAGCAACGCGACGCGGCCCTCAGCGGCTCGTTCGTCGGCATCGGCGTCCGGATCGATCAGAACGCGGCCGGACTTCCGCGCATCGTCGAGGTGTTCAAGGGCAGCCCTGCCGATAAGGCCGGGCTCGCGAGCGACGATGTCATCGTCGCCGCGGACGGGAAACCGACCACGGGCCACACGATCACCGAGATCGCCGGATGGATCCGCGGTGAGGCGGGAACAACGGTCACCCTGACGATCCGTGCCGGCGATACCGGTCCGGAGCGAAACGTGACGATCGTGCGCGCCGACGTGCCGATCGAACCCGTCGCGTGGACGATGGTCCCCGGCTCGAAGACGGCGCTCATCCGGCTCGACCAGTTCTCCTCGGGGGCCGCCGACGATCTCGTGGCGGCGCTCAAGGCGGCTCGCGCCGACGGCGCGGACCGGGTCGTACTCGATCTGCGCGGCAACGGCGGTGGCTACGTCAACGAAGCTGTCGGGGTCGCAAGCCAGTTCCTCTCGAGCGGCCTCGTGTACATCGAGCGCAACGCCCAGGGCGGCGAGGTGAAGCACCCGGTATCACCGAACGGGGTGGCCACCGACGTCCCGCTCGTCGTGCTGGTCGACCACGACACGGCAAGCGCCTCGGAGATCGTGGCGGGCGCGCTGCAGGACGCCAACCGCGCCAAGGTCGTCGGGGAGACGACGTTCGGTACCGGAACCGTGCTCGGCGAGTTCGGGCTCTCGGACGGGTCTGCGCTGCGGATCGGCACGGTCGAGTGGCTGACGCCCAGCGGCCGCCGGATCTGGCATGAGGGCATCGCCCCGGACGTGCCGGTCACGCGACCGGCCGACGTGACCCCGCTGACCCCGGACGCCGTCCGGCGGCTGACCCCGGCCGAGATCAAGGCGTTGAAGGATCCGCAGCTGAAGAAGGCCCTCGAGGTCGTCGCCGACGAGGCTCCGAAGGCGAGCTAGAGCAATTCCCCGTGGGCCGACGCAGTCGGCTCCCCCTCGCGCGGACGGGGCTCCTCGCCCGGGCCGTACGCCGGCGCGGCGGACGGCTCCCCGTTCGTGGCCGCCTCGCCCGGTTCGAGCACCCGCAGCGGGGCGCCGGCCGTGCCCTCGATCGCCCCGACGCCGTACGGGACCCACTTGGACGGGTCCTGGAGGCGGTGGGCCTCGGTGTTGCCGCGGGTGTGGATCTCGCTGAAGCCCTTGGGTTCGATCCACATCCGCTCGCCCTCGAGCAGGCCGAGGACCCCGGACTGGCCCGGCTCGGGTCGCCCGTCCTGGCAGTACGAGCACGCGGCGGAGTCGTGCTTGCGGTACGTCTCGGGCTCCTCGTAGGTCGTGATGTAGCCCTCGTAGTTGCGCAGCACGACCTTGTGGTCCGAATACGAGATGAGGTAGTTCGGCATGACCGGGATCTTGCCGCCGCCGCCGGGCGCATCGATGACGTAGGTCGGCACGGCGTAGCCGGAGGTGTGGCCGCGCAGCCCCTCCATGATCTCGAGGCCCTTGCCGACGGGCGTCCGGAAGTGCCCGGAACCCTCGACCAGGTCGCACTGGTAGAGGTAGTACGGCCGGATCCGGTTGGCCACGAGCTTGTGGACGAGCGCGCGCTGGATGTGCACGCAGTCGTTCACCCCGGCGAGCAGCACGCTCTGGTTCCCGACCGGGAGCCCGGCCTTGGTCAGCTTGTCGACCGCGCGCGAGACCTCGGGCGTGATCTCGTTGGGATGGTTGAAGTGGAGGTTGATCCAGAGCGGGTGGTACTTCTCGAGCACCTCGCACAGCTCGTCGTCGATCCGTTGCGGCAGGAAGACCGGCACGCGGCTCCCGATCCGGATGATCTCGATGTGCGGGATCTCGCGCAGGCCGCGCAGGATCTTCTCGAACAGCTTGGGGGCGAGCGTCAGCCCATCGCCGCCGGAGATCAGGACGTCGCGGATCTGGGGCGTCCGGCGCAGGTACTCGAGCTGGGCCTCGTGGTCGCGGCTGTTGAAGTTCTGGGTCGGGTCGCCGACGATCCGCGACCGCGTGCAATACCGGCAGTAGGACGCGCATTGCGTCGTCACGAGCATGAGCACGCGGTCCGGGTAGCGGTGGACGAGGCCGGGCACCGGGGAGTGTCGGTCCTCGGCGAGGGAGTCCTCCATCATCGCCGTGAAGGCCTCCTGCTCTCGACCGAGCGGGATGACCTGGCGGCGGATCGGGTCGTCCGGATCCTTCGGGTCGATCAGGCTGATGAAGTACGGCGTGATGTCGACGCGGAACTTGTCGTCGGCCGAGAGCCCCTCGCGCTCCTCGTCGGTGAGCTCGAGGACCTGCTCGATCTCCTCGAGGTCGTTGACCCGATGCGAGAGCTGCCAGCGCCAGTCGTTCCACTGCGCGTCGGGGATGTCCTCCCACAGCGGGGCGCGGCGGCTGACCGCCGGCTTCCCGTCGGGGCCGAGCACGCGCGCCGGGTCGGCGGCATTGACGAACGGAGCCTCGGCGGCGACGCGCGCTGCCTCCTGATGGGCGACGGCGGTCTTGATCTCCTGGGCGTCCAACCGAGGGGCCTCCGGATGCATAGGATTTATGCAGACTGAATGTTGGCGCATGATAGCGCCACCCCGTCGGGCGGGTCCAGCGTCCGAAGGTCCGGCTTACAAGACCGAAGCCGCCCCCGTTGGGTTCATCGGGATGGATGGATCGGTCGCCTTCGCCGGCCCCCGCTTACTCCCCGATCACCGACCAGAGGAAGCCCATCATGATGAAGAAGCCGGTGAACAGCGCGATCAGGCCCATCGCGCCGTAGGGCGAGCTCGCCCCGACGTGCGGCACGATCTGCAGCCCGATGCCGAACACGAGCGCCCAGACGATGAACAGCATCGTGAAGAGGTACTTCGCGTTCGGGTTGGTGATTCGCTTGACCCAGCGCGCGCCACGCTCGGTCGAGAGGGCCGACTTCAGCACCACGACGATCATGAGGAACGCGACCCCGCCCGCCACCGCGAACGCGACGAACGACTCCGGGAAGTGGCTGAACGGCGCCAGCAACAGGTTCACGAGGGCCTCTCCAGGGTGGGCTCGTTCGACGTCGAGATGCTAGCAGATGAGGGTGCGGGCCCCGAGGCGCCATCGCCGCTACGATGACGGCGCGGTGACCCCCTTCGAACGCCTCGGCCGGTTCGTCGTGCGCCGCGCGCGCTGGGTGATCGGCGCATGGGCGGTGCTGATCCTCCTTGCCGTGCCGTTGGCGCCGCAGGCGCCGAGCGCCCTGCGGGCGGGCGGATTCATCCTCGACGATCTCGAATCCGCGCGGGCGAAGGCGACCCTCGGGAAGGAGCTCGGCGCGCCGCCGTCGGCGCTCGTCATCGTCTTCTCGAGCCCGACCCTCGAGGCAGGCACGCCGGCGTTCGAGCTGGCCGCGGCCGACGCCATCCGCGACGTCGGCGGAGCCCCGCACGTCGCGCGGGTCGTCTCGCACCTGCTCCAGCCGCGCCAGGTCTCAGCCGACCGGCACACCGCCTACGACCTCGTCCTCCTCGACCTGCCGCCCGACGATTCCCCGAAGGCCCTGCCGATCCTGCGCGAGCGACTGCGACCGGCGCCCGGCCTCGGCGTCGAGCTCGCGGGTGGCCCGGCCTTCTATGGCGACGTCCAGACCGTCTCGGAACATGACCTGCAGCGCAGCGAAGTCATCTCGCTGCCGCTCGCCGCCATCGCGCTGCTGTTCGTGTTCGGATCGGTCGTCGCGGCCGGTGTGCCGCTCGTCGTCGGTGGAGCGTCCGTCGTGGTCGCGCTCGCCGCCGTCTTCCTCATCGCGTCGGTCACGCCGATGAGCATCTTCGTGCTCAACCTCGCGACGCTGCTCGGCCTCGGGTTGGGGGTGGACTACTCGTTGCTGATGACCAGCCGCTTCCGCGAGGAGCTGGCGGCCCGCCACGACCAACCCGTCGACGAGGCGGTCGCCACCGCGGTACGCCTGACCGTGGCCACGGCCGGACGTGCCGTGTTCTTCAGCGGCCTGACCGTCCTGTTGGGACTCATCGGGCTCGTCCTCTTCGAGTTCATGATCCTGCGTTCCGTCGGGATCGCCGGGGCGATCGTCGTGGGTCTCGCAGTCGCGGCCGCCCTGACGCTGCTGCCCGCGATCCTCACGGTCATCGGCCCGCGGCTGGATCGGCTGGCCGTCCGCCGGGTCACTGTGCGACCACCTGGCGAGGGATCGTGGGCGCGGCTCGCCCGACGGGTCATGGCCCATCCGGTCGCCGTCCTCGTCCCGACGCTCGCGTTCCTGCTCGTCCTCGGGTCGCCGTTCCTGCACGTCCGCTTCAACGCCCCCGACGCCAGCATCCTGCCGCCGGACGTGCCGTCGCGGGCCGCGTTCGATCACCTGAAGGCCGATTTCGGCGAGGGAGAGTTCGCCCCGCTCACGCTCGCCGTCCGAACCGGCGGACCGGTGACCGATGCGGCCAACGTGGCCCGCCTCTATGACTACTCGCGCCGACTCGCGGCGGACCCCCGGGTCTCACGGGTCGAGAGCTTGGTCGACGTGGACCCGCGCCTGACCCTCGCCCAGTACCAGCTGCTCTATCGCGATCCCAACGGCCCGCGCGACCGGTTCGTCGCGGCTGCCCTGGCGGCAACGACCCGCGGCAACCTCACGGCATTCACGGTGTACACGCCGTTCGGGCCGAACCGCCTCGAAGGTCGGGGACTGGTCGGGGAACTGCGGGATCCGAGCGGCCCGTTCGCGCCGCCACCGGGGGTCACGGTGCTGATCGGGGGTGGCGCGGCGGACGTGACGGACGTCGTCGACCGGGTCGCCGCGGACTTCCCGCGGACCGCCCTGTTCATCTTCGTCGCCACGTACCTCGTGCTGTTCGCCCTCCTGCGCTCGGTGATCCTGCCGGCGAAGGCGCTGGTCATGAACGCGCTCTCGATCATGGCGAGCTTCGGCGCCCTGGTCTGGATCTTCCAGGACGGCAACCTGCCGGCCCTCCTCGGGTTCACCCCGCTCGGTTTCGTGGAAACGACCCAGCCGGTCATCCTGTTCTGCGTCCTGTTCGGGCTCTCGATGGACTACGAAGTCTTCCTCCTCACGAGGATGAAGGAGGTCTGGGACCGGACCCGCGACAACACCGAGGCCGTCGCCCGCGGGCTCGAGCGGAGCGGCCGGATCGTCACGTCGGCGGCACTGATCGTCGTCCTCGTCGCGGGCTCGTTCGCGTTCGCCGACATCGTCCTCATCAAGGCGCTCGGCCTCGGGGTGGCGATCGCCGTGGCGCTCGATGCGACCGTCGTCCGGGCGTTGCTGGTCCCCGCATCGATGCGCCTGCTCGGGCGCTGGAACTGGTGGATGCCGGCGGTCCTGGAGCGCCTCGTCGGAGATCGTCTGCCCGCATCCGAGGCGGCGTCCGAGGCCGCGACCCGATGAGCCCGGCGCCCTCTGGCCGGGATCGCGGGCTCCGCGGGCGGCACCTGGCGGGCGCGGTCGTCGCGCTCGTCGTGTCGGCCGCCTGCACGGCGGGCGGCGGTCCGATCCTCGCCAACCCGACGGCCCCGGCGCCGACCCCCGGGGCGACCGCACCACCCCAGGCCGCGCTTGCCGATCCCGTCCCGATCGTCCTGCCGCGCGACGACGGACCGCATCACCGGCTCACCGAATGGTGGTACTACACGGGCCATCTGCACTCGGACGACGGGCAGCGCTTCGGCTTCGAGTACGTCGTGTTCCGGGCCGAACGGGGCCGCTTCCCGACGACCTGGGCGTCGCACCTGGCGATCACCGACGAGACTGGGCACCAGTTTCACTACGGCCAGCGCTTCGAAGTCGGCGGCCAGGTGGACGTCTCACCGCGCGACGCTACCGGCCAGCCGACAGGCTTCGACCTTGGGCTGTCGGGGATCGACCCGACCGATCCCGCGACGTTCGACCGGTCGGCCTGGAAGATGGCGGGAAGCGGCGGCACGGACCGGCTGGTCGCCGCGATGGCCCCCGACGAGGCGGCAGCGGCCGGCGCACGGGGCGGCCTGGGTCTGACGCTCGATCTGCGCGCGACGAAGCCGCCGGCCCTCCACGACCGCGACGGCTGGATCGACTTCGGCCCGGCCGGCGGCTCGTATTACTACTCCCGCACCGCGATGGCGGCGACGGGCTCATTGGATCTCGACGGCCGCGCGCTGACGGTCACGGGCGAGGCGTGGTTCGATCACCAATGGGGCGACTTCATCAGCGTCGGCGGTGGCGGCTGGGACTGGTTCGCCGTCAACCTCGACGACGGCACCGACCTGACGCTGTCCCTCGTGCGCGACGCGGACGGGAGCTATCCCCTGGTCTACGGGACGGTCGTAGATGCGGGCGGGACGAGCCGTAACCTCGACCGCGCCGCCTTCACCGTCGCCGTCACGAGCCAGTGGACCAGCGCGCGGTCCGGCGCGGACTATCCGGCGGGCTGGACGGTCCGGATCCCGAGCGAGGCACTCGAGATCAAGCTCACGCCAACGGTTGCCGACCAGGAGCTCGATACGCGCGCGACGACGGGCGTCGTGTACTGGGAAGGCTCGCAGCACGTGAAAGCCACTCGGGCGGGCCGGGTGCTCGGTGGGGAGGCCTACGTGGAGCTGACGGGCTACGCGTCGACGACGGCAAGCCGCTGACCGTCGACTCGGTCAGGGACGGGCGACGCTCCTTGGCAGGGTCACCGGATCGAGCGCGAAATGGATGCTCGCGGCAAGCGCTTGCGAGGCGGCGTCGATCGCGCGGAGCTCGCCGACGACGACCAGCATCCGCCGCCCGGCCGTCATGTACGCCGCCCGGTTCGTGATCGACGCATCGAGCCCCCTGACGGCCGACGCTCCAACCGAGTCGTAGAACGCCGCCAGTTTCTCCGACAGCGCGGCGCCGTCCGGCCAAGCGGCCACGTCGCGGGCGACGCTCGCGCCGAACGTGGCGTCCGCCGCGATGGTCCGCAAGGCGTGGGCGATGTCGGCCGCGACCGGCTGGCGGGCGGCCAGGGCCACCGCGAGCTTCCCGGCGTCGTTCGCGAGTCGCTGGTTGATGAGCGAGGTCTGGTGAAGCCCCGACCGGGCGCGCATCGGCACGGCCGGGTCGACCGTGGCAACCGGTGCCGCGCCACCGGCGGAGGCCGATGCCGAGGTCGGGGGCAGGCCGCCGGCCACGACGTTCTGGATCAGGATGACCGCCCCGATCACGCCACCACCGATCGCCAGCGCGATGATCAGGGCCAGCCCGCCGCGCGCCACGACGCGCCTCAGTGGGACGCCTCTGACGAGATGGGTCCGGCAACCCGGGCAGCGGGATACGCCGGTCGCCAGCGGTCGTTCGCACGTTGGACAGCTGAAGATCTCCGAGTCGTCCTCGCCGATGGCGACCGGCTCGGGCGCCGGGCCCGTGACGGCACGGCCGGCCTTGCCGCGCAGGATCTGGATGGCCATGCGGTCCTCTGAGCGCCGGGCCGCGCCCGACTTGCGGGTCAGTTTGCGCGGCTCAGGTGCAGATTCCAGCGGGACGATGGTTCCATCGGGGCAGTACGCCCGACATGGGCGGCGCGCGGCGTCGTGCGACGACCGTTTGAGGTCTACCTGAGACTCGGTCTCGACAAACCCCGTCGCCACTGGTATCGTCCGCCCGTGGTCGATGCCAATCCGCTCCTCGTCGCGCTCGAACGCGAGGGCTACCGCCTGACGGAGCCCCGGCGCGCCGTTGCTCGATTGATCGCCGATCAGGCGGCCCATTTCTCCGCGGCCGACCTGGTGGCCGAGGCGCGCACGCAACGGCTCGGGATCGGGCGCGCCACGATCTTCCGAACCCTGGACGTCCTCGCCAGCCTCGGCGCGGTCGAGCGGCTCGATCTGCCAAGCGGCGACCACGCCTACGTCGCTTGCGAAGCGGCCCATCACCACCACGTCGTTTGTTCGCGATGCGGCCGTAGCCGCGATGTCGCGGACGCCGGCCTTCGCAACGTCGTCCGCGACCTCGAGCGGACGACCGGCTATCGCATCGACGACCACCGCCTCGAGTTGTTCGGGCTGTGCCCGAACTGCCGGGTCAACTAGCCCCAGCCCAAGGAGATCCGGCACATGAATCGATCGCGCCGGGGATGAGACTCGATATCAGCCACGGAGCGCTGGTATCCCTCCTCGGGGTGGCCCTTCTGCTCGCGGCCTGTACGCCGGCCTCGTCGAGCCCGAACAGCTCGGCGGTCCTCAAGGTTGTCACCACGACGACGATCTTCGCCGACATCGTCGCGAACGTCGGCGGGACCCGGACGACGGTGACGTCGATCATCCCGGCGGGCGTCGGGCCGGAAGACTACGAGCCAAAACCCAGCGACAGCCGCCTCGTCGATGGCGCGAACCTCATCGTGCGCAACGGCGTCGGGCTCGACGACTTCCTCGACAAGCTGCTCGCGTCGGCGAGCGGCGGCAACGCGACCCAGCTCGTCCTCGGCGACGGCATCCCCACGATCACGGTGGAGGGCAAGCCCAACCCGCACTTCTGGCTGGATCCATCACTCGTCGTGCGGTACTACCTTCCGGCCATCACCGCCAAGCTGACCGAGCTTGACGCCGCCGGTGGGGCAACGTACGCGGCCAACGCCAGGGCCTACGGGGAACGCCTGACGGCGCTCGATGCCGGGCTGCTGACCCAGGTGCAGACGATCCCCGCGGCGAACCGCAAGCTCGTGACCTTCCACGACGCGTTCCCGTATTTCGCCAGGCACTACGGGTTCGAGCTCATCGGGGTGATCCTCGCCAACCCCGGCCAGGAGCCGTCGGCCGGCGAGCTGGCGAGGCTCGTCGACACCGTCAAGGGGGCCGGCGTGAAGGCTGTCTTCACCGAGGCGCAATTCAATCCGTCCCTGGCGGAGACCCTGGCGCGGGAGGCGGGCATCACCAAGGTGGTGTCGACCCTGTATAACGATGCGGTGGGTCCCCCCCCCGCCGATACCTACGTCGGAGTGATGCGCTGGAACATGCAGCAGATCGTCGAGGCATTGCGATAGCCGACGAGGTCACCGTCCGCCTCGACGGGGTCGATGCCGGCTACGGCGATCGGGTCGCCCTCTCGGGTGTGTCGGTGTCGATCCGGCGCGGCTCCCTCCTCGCTGTCATCGGCCCCAACGGCGCCGGCAAGAGCACGTTGCTCAAGATCATGGCCGGGCTCATCGCCCCAAGGGCCGGCACTGTGGAGATCCTCGGCGGCCCACCCGGTCGATACGCCCGCCGGGTCGCCTATGTCCCGCAGGCCGAGTTGGTCGACTGGGCCTTCCCGGTCACCGTGGCCGAGGTCGTGATGATGGGTCGCTATACGGCCATCGGCATCGGTCGGCGACCCGGCCCGCATGACCATGACCTCGTCGATCGGGCATTGGCGACGGTCGGCATGAGCGATGCCCGTGACCGCCAGATCGGGGCCCTCTCCGGCGGCCAGCGGCGACGCGTGTTCCTGGCTCGCGCCCTCGCCGCGGAACCCGAGCTGTACCTGCTCGACGAGCCGGTCACCGGGGTCGATGCGACGACCCAGGAGGACCTCATGGACGTCCTCGAAGCCGAGGCCCGTGCCGGCAAGACCGTGATCGCGACAACCCACGACCTGGCCTGCGCGGCGCATCGGTTCCAGCAGGCGCTGCTCATCAATCGTCGAGTGGTGGCGATCGGCCCGGCCAAGGACCTCGTCCTCGACCAGCGGCTGCTCGCGGAGACCTATGGGGGCCACGTCCTGATCCTGCCCGACCTGACCGGCGGGACGCTCGTCATCGACGACGCGCACCACCACGATCAGGCGCCCGGGCACGAACCGCATTACCACGAGGAGGCACCGCGGTGATCGACCTCGTGGTCGGCCCCCTGAGCTACGGCTTCATGCAGCGCGGCCTGCTCGCGGCCCTCATCGTCGGCATCGTCTGCGCGGTCATGGGCGCGTTCGTCGTCCTCAAGGGCCTGGCCTTCATCGGGGACGCCGTCAGCCACGCCGCCTTCCCTGGGCTCGTGGTCGCGTATCTCATCGGGATCCCGCTATACATCGGCGGCGCGGTCGCCGCGGTTCTCACGGCGCTCGCGATCGGCGTGGTGTCGCGTCGCGGCAGCCTCCGCTTCGATACCGCCGTCGGCGTGCTGTTCGCCGGTACGTTCGCCTTCGGCATCCTGCTGTTCAGCACGATCCGGGGCTTCGTCGCGGACCTGTTCGGCTACCTGCTCGGCAACGTCCTGGGCATCGGCCTCGGCGACCTGATCCAGGTCGCGGTGCTCGGCGCCGTCGTCCTGATCGTCGTGCTCGTCCTGCGCAAGGAGCTCCTGTTCGCGACGTTCGATCCGGCCGGCGCGGCGGCATCAGGGCTCCCGGTCACGCGCCTCGAGTACCTGCTGCTCGCCCTGCTTGGCGTCACGATCGTCGTGAGCATCCAGGCGGTCGGGATCATCCTCGTCGTCGCGATGCTCGTGACCCCGGCCGCGACCGCACAACTCGTGGTCATCCGGTTCGACCGACTCGTCGCCCTGGCGGTCGCGATCGCCGTCGTCTCGACGATCCTCGGCCTCTACCTGAGCTTCTATCTGAACGTCGCGTCGGGGGCCAGTATCGTGCTGATCGAGACGCTCGCGTTCGGCGCGGCGCTCGTCTTCTCACCGCGCTCGGGGGCGCTCTCCGGCAGGCGACGCTCGGGGGTTATCGCGCCAACGGGCTGAGCCACCCGCGTCCCCCGGGACCCGGGAGAGCCGCCTCATCGCCCGAGTTGCGCCTCGAGCTCGGCCGCCGTCGGCATCCCTTCTCGTGCGCTGGCCCGCGTCACGGCAAGACCGGCCGCAACCACGGCGCGGCGGGCGGCGGTTTCGAGATCCTGCCCGGAGGCGAGGCCGGCGGCCAGCGCGCCGTTCAGGGCATCCCCCGCCCCAACCGTATCGATCACCTCGACCGGTGCCGCTCGAATGAGCGCATCATCGACCTCCTCGCGCGACACGAGCCTCGCGCCGTCGGCACCGAGGCTCACGAGGACGGTCCGGAGGCCGGGAGCGTCGGCCAGGAGCGCCCGGGCGGCCACCTGGGGCGATTGGTCGGTCCCGCTCAGGAGGGCGAGCTCGCCGCGGTTCGGAGTCACGATCTCGGCCGCATCGAGCGCGTCAAGCGTCAGCCCCGCGGCCGGTGCCGGGTTGAAGATCGTCGTGGCGCCGGCCTCGCTCCCGGCACGCAGAGCGGCCAAGGCCGTCGGGGTCGAGATCTCGTGTCCGACGAGGACCACGTCGCCGGGCCCCGGCGCCACGCGCCCCAGCGCCGCCTGCACGTGGGCCGGTGCGATGGCCGCGTTCGCCCCACTGGCCACGGCGATGCTGTTTTCGCCGCCGGCATCGACGAGGATGAACGCCAGGCCCGTGACCTCACCGGCGAGCGTGACGAGCTCCATCACGTCAACGCCGTCGGCGACGAGCGCCGCGCGCGCCTCCTCTCCGAAGGCATCCGACCCCACGGCGCCGATGAAGATGGTCGTTGCCCCGAGACGGGCGGCGGCGATGGCCTGGTTGCCGCCCTTGCCGCCGTGGTGCCGGCTGAATCGGCCGCCCGTAACCGTCTCGCCGGCCGCCGGCAGATGGTCGACGTTGACGACGAAGTCGATGTTGACCGACCCGACGACGATGACCCGCCCGGCCACGGACTACGAGCCGGTGACGAACTCGCCGCCGTCCACGCTGATGATGTCGCCGTTGATGAACTCGGTCCCGTCGCGCGACAGCGCGGCGATCGCGTTGGCGACGTCCTGCGGTGTCGTCATCCGGCCCGTCGGGTTCCGCTTCATCGTGATGTCGATCATCGTCTGCGCTTCTGGGATCTTCAGCAGCGCGGGCGTGATGGTCACGCCGGCCCGGATCGCGTTGGCGGTCGCGCCGGTCCCGAGGCGAGCGAGCTCCATCGCCAGCTGGCGGATGTGCGATTCGAGCGCGGCCTTGGCCGACGAGACGACCCCATAGGACGGAACGACCCGCGTCGATCCTTCGGAGGTCATCGCGTAGATCTTCGAGCCCTGCCCCAGGAAGCCGCCGCGCCACAGGTCCTGGACCCAGTAGACCAGGCTGTTGGCCATGACGTCCTGGGTCATCTCCATCTTCTTGCGGTCGACCCCGCCCTTGGGATCCTCCGTGAGGTACGGCACGAGCGAGCCGAAGGCGAGCGAGTGCATGACGACCCGGACGTAGGGCTCGCGGCCTTCCGCCCGGGAGCGGTCGAAGCGCTCGCGCAACGCGGCGAGCGCGCCGGCTCGCTTCTCATCATCGGCCGCGTTCATGTTGAAGTAGAGGGCCTCGGAGCCGGCCGCAACGATCGCCGCCTTGACCTCCTCGATGTGGGCGAGGGCTGCCCGAAAGTCAAGATGGACGCCGCAG
This sequence comes from Candidatus Limnocylindrales bacterium, assembly GCA_038214255.1. Lineage (GTDB taxonomy): Bacteria > Chloroflexota > Limnocylindria > Limnocylindrales > CSP1-4 > SPCO01. The sequence goes on along the minus strand of JBBQRZ010000007.1, from coordinate 34,004 downwards.
ATCTTGTAGCCGTCCTTCGCGAGCGTGATGGCGGTGGCTTCGCCCATCCCGGACGAGCCTCCCAGGATCAGCGCCCAGCGCTCGCGATCGTCGGTCATCTCGGGTCGGCCTCCAGCGTCAGGTCCCGGTCGGGCGCGCCCGAGTCTAGCAGCGGCCGCAGTCCGAACGACCCTCGTCGCGTGCAGGTCTGCACGGCCGGCGTATGCCGGCGGCTCTACACGACGCCGTCCGCACGCAGTCGTGCGATGGCGGCCGGATCGAACCCGACTTTGCGAAGGATCTCGTCGGTGTGCTCACCGAGGAGCGGCGGTGCGGTCCGGATCGCGCCGGGCGTGGCGGCAAACTCGATCGGGAGGCCCGCCTGGCGCACGACGCCGAGCGCCGGGTGCTCGACCTCGACGCTCATGTGGCGCGCCAGCGCTTCGGGTGAGGCGAAGGCCGCGAGCACATCGCGGATCGCGCCGGACGGAACGTCGGCCTCGCCCAGGGCGGCGAGCCACTCGCCGGTGGTGCGTTCGGCGAGGCGGTCGGCGATCAGCGGCCGCAACGTCGCCCGTGCCATCACGCGATCGCCGTTCGTGGCGAACCGCGGGTCGGCGGCCAGCTCCGACCGGCCGATGGCGTTGCAGAAGCGCAGCCACTGGCGCTCCGAACCGACCGCCACGGCCAGCTCGCCGTCGGCGGTCGCGAAGGTCTCGTACGGGACGATGTTCGGATGGGCGTTGCCCCGGCGGCCGGGTGACACGCCGGACACGAAGGCGTTCTGGGCCTGGTTCACGAGGATGGCCAGCGTCGACGCCAGGAGCGAGACGTCCACGCGCTGACCGGTCTGCCCACGCCTGTCCGCGTCCGAGGCTTCGGCCTCGGTCCGCTCGTTCGCGTCCGAGACCCCGGTCCGCTCGCCCCCGCGCGCGATGATCGCGGCGAGGATCCCGATCGTGGCGAAGAGGCCGGTCACCACATCGCTGATCGCGACGCCGACCTTCGTGGGATGCCCGGCCTCGGCGTCCGGATCGCCGGTGATCGACATCAGCCCACCGACGGCCTGGATGACGAAGTCGTAGCCCGGCCGTTGGGCCGCCGGTCCGTCGGGCCCGTACCCGCTGATCGCGAGGTGGACCAGACCGGGTCGGATCTCGTGCAGGATCTCGTCCCCGAAGCCCAGCGCCGCGAGGGCGCCCGGCCGCAGGTTTTCCACGAGGACGTCGGCATCGCCCAGCAGCCGTCGCAGGACCTCGGCGCCACCCGGCGCACGAAGATCGAGTCGAAGACTCCGCTTGTTGCGGTTGACGGCGAGGAAGTACGCCGCCGTCCGCGTGCCTGCGGTGGCATCGCCGACCCAGGGCGGTCCCCAACCCCGTGTCGCGTCACCCTCGCGCGGCTCGATCTTCACGACGTCGGCCCCGAGGTCCGCGAGGACCATCGTCGCGTACGGACCGGCGAGGACGGTCGAGAGGTCGATCACGCGCAGGCCGGCAAGCGGACCGCTGTTCTCGGAGGACGGCATCGCCGCGATGGTATCGCCGACGCCGGTCGCTCAGACGGTCGGAACTCCGCGCAATTCCGGCAGCTCGGGCAGCTCGACATCGTTGTCGATGGCCGGCAGGATCCAATCCATCCGCTCATGGTTGACGAGGACGGTCCCGAGTCGAAGCCGCTGTGGGCCAGCCGCGGACAGGTAGTCCACCCGGGCGTCGGTCAACGGAACCATCGGTTTGCGCCGTTGGATGGACCCGACCGGGTCCGCGCCCGGCAAGGCGTGGAGATAGCCGCGAACGCGATACGGGCCGATCTGGATCACGACCGGATGCGGTCGCTTGCGCCGGCGTCGCTCCAGCTTCCCGCGAGGCCCGCTGGCCTGGACCAGCAGCAGATCGCGGCGGGACACGTCCAGGGCGGAGACTTCCAGCGCCATCCCGTCCGAGAGTCGCTCCACGAGGACGTCGACGAGCTCGTACTCGTCGTGCTCATTGAGGGCATCGGTGAGCCGGTCGGCGCCCATCGGGATGCGACCGGACAGGATGCACTCCTCGGCATAAGCCACGAACTCGATCTGGGCGCTCGGCCGCGTCGTCACGTCGCCGGGGAGGACTTCCAGCGAAGCCCCGCCCTCCGACTTGAACACGAACCCGAGTCGACGCCCAAGATCAACTTTCATGACGCCATGCTCGGCGATGCGACCCCTCGTCGCGAGAGCACCGGTAGTACTGATCGCGCCAGACCGGTGCGACGAGTCACCCACGCGGGCACGCGGGGTCCGGGTGGGAGCCGCCGATAGTCCTGGTCGAACCCATCCGCGCCGGGGGCGGTAGCATCCCCGTTCATGACCGATCACACGACGGACCGACCATCGCCGCCCTCCAGCCCGCACGTTCCGACCCTGATGACGGTCCATGCCCACCCCGATGACGAGACGATCGGGACGGGCGGCACGATGGCGAAGGCCGTTGCCGCCGGTCACCGCGTGGTGCTCGTAACCTGCACCCGGGGCGAGATGGGCGCGATCGTCGTCAGCGACATGGACACCGCGGACAACCACCGCCGTCTCGGCGAGATCCGGGCCGGCGAGCTGGAACGGGCGATGGGCCTCCTCGGCGTCACCGAGTGGGACAACCTCGGCTACCGCGACTCGGACATGATGGGTCGGGTCGGCAACCAGGATCCGCGCAGCTTCTGGCAGGCCGACCTCGACGAGGCCGCCCGGCGCCTCGTCTGGATGATCCGCCGGTACCAGCCCGACGTCATCACGACCTACAACGACTTCGGTGGCTACGGTCACCCCGTCCACATCCGCACCCACGACGTGACCGTGGGCGCCTTTCCGCGCGCCGGCGATCCGGCCTGGTACCCGGAGCAGATCGCCCCCGAGCACGGCGGCACGGGCCCGGGGCCCGAGGAAGGTGGCCTCGCGCCGTGGTCCCCGTCCAAGCTGTACGAGCAGGCCATCCCCGCCTCCGTCCGGAATTCGATGCGCGAACGGCTCGAGGCGATGGGCAAGCCGAGCTTCTGGTTGCCGCCGGAGGATGCCACCCCGGAGCAGATCGCCGAGTTCGAGGTTTACCAAGCAAGGATGCTCGTCCCGGACGAACAGATCACGACCTGGGTCGACATCAGCGACGAGCCGCTTCAGCGCAAGTGGGACGCCATCCACGAGCACGTGACCCAGATCGCCGACGACAGCTCGTTCATGCTCTTCGGCCTGGACGGCTGGCGCGAGTCGTGGTCGCAGGAGGCGTACATCCTGCGCGAGTCGAGCGTCCGGACCGAGCAGCCCGAGACCGACCTTTTCGCCGGGCTGCTCTAGCGTTCCCTCACGGGCGCCGTCAGTTGGGTGCCCCCTCACGGGCGCCCTCAAGGGCTCCGATCACGAGCCCCGATCATGAGCGCCCCTCACCATGGCAGCAGGCCCTTCGACGCGTCGAAGATCTGGCCCATCACGACCCGTCCGTCCCCGGTGGGGTCGAGCAGGTTCGGCTGGGCCTTGTCCAGGATGATGTGCGGTCGCATCCGAGCCTGCACAAGCGCCTTGCCCCGGAAGGTCAGCTCGAGGGTGATCCCCTCCATTGTCAGCTCCGACCAGGTCTGGTCGAACACGAAGTTGCCGAGGGCGTACCAGATCGGCTTGCCCTTGTAGACCTCCATCGCGCCCGCCCAATGGGCGTGGTTCCCGATCACCAGGTCCGCGCCGGCGTCAACCGCCGCCCGGGCAAGCGCCTGCTGGCCGGGGAACGGGGTGGCGTCGTACTCGGTGCCCCAGTGCGGGAAGACGATGACGACATCGGCGCCGGCCGATCGCGCGGCCTTCACGTCGGTCTTCACGACCTTCGCGCTGAGTCGGGCACTGCCCGGGGTCGTGGGGCCGGCCGTGTAATACGCCGCGATCGTGTCGTAGGCAAGGAGTGCCACCTTGACCCCGCCGGCCTTGAGGATCGCCGGCTTGCGAGCCGCCGCGATGTTTTTCCCCGCTCCGCTCGACCGGATGCGGTACCGGTTGAGATTCCTGATCGTCTGGAGGATGCCCGCACCGCCCGCGTCGCGGATGTGGTTGTTGGCCAGACCGACCCAGTCGATGCCCGCGGTCGCCAGTCCCTTGATGAGCTTGGGATCCGCCGAGAAGCGCGTGCCCGAGGTGTGGTAGCGGAACGCGTCCGGGGCCGGGTTCTCGAAGTTGGCGATCGCGAGATCCGCGCCGTGGACCAGGGTGCGCATCGCGCCGCCGCCGCCGGTCCGCTGAGTCCGTGGCAACCGCCAGCCGAACGACGAGCAGCAGTAACGCGAGGTGATCGCGGCCGTGCCGCCGTCGAACGGGAAGTCGGCGCCCTTGCCTCGGATCGTCAGCGTCTGGGCGACGCCCCGGTCGAGCATGATGTCGCCGCCCGAGACGAGGGTCCAGGTCCTGGCCGGGTCGAACGCCGTCGTACCGCTCGTGGCGCGCAATCGGGCCTTCAGTGGCCAGCGCGCCGAGGAACGCACGCGACCCACCCCGAAGAGCGAGGCCCTGCCCCACGCCAACGCACGGATCGACGGCACGACCTGGTCCGCCCGCAGGAAGGCCAGGCGCTTGCGCGACGTCGCGAGGTGTCGGCTGAGGGTCCGGGCGTCCTTGGACAGGATGAGCCGGACGGGATCGGCCGGCCGCTTCGCGCCAACCGCTGCAAGGATGGCATCGGCGTCGCCGGCCACCAGCTCGACGGCGTCGTAGCGCGTGCTCGTCCCGGCCAGCACCTGGGCCACCTCCGCCCGCGACGTCGAGGTGCGGGTGGAACGGAACTGCGTCACCGGCACGATGAGCACTTGGGCGGCGCCGGCCGACGCGGGAGGGGAACTGGCCACGGCCGTGGGGGAGGGGGTCGCCGCCGATGGCGTGGCAGATCCCGATGGCGCCGACCCGATCGCGGCGACGCCGGCACTCGGACTCGGACTCGTCGAGGGGGCCGTTGACGCCGTCGGCCCGCCGCCGAAGCCGAGCTCGCCGCCGCTCATCGGAATGGCCACCGCGAGGAGCAGGAGGCCCAGAACGACGTACAGCGGCAGTCGCTTCACGTCGCCGATTGTGCCAGAGCGAGGCGGACCACCCGAGACGAGGAACGCCCCGTCCGGGCGGGCGGACGGGGCGTAGGAAAAATGCGGGGGTGATGGCGGACCCGACCGGATTCGAACCGGCGATCTCCAGCGTGACAGGCTGGCATGTTGGGCCGCTACACCACGGGTCCAATGCGGCGAGGCCGGACTATAGCAGGTGCCCGAGTCCTTGTCCCGAGGGGAAACCGGCTGTCGGGCCCCCTCACTTATACTCGCCGCCCATGTCCCCCGAGTCCCACGATCGCCCCGTCGACCTGCGCAGCGACACGGTCACGCATCCCACCGCCGCGATGCGCCGGGCGATGGCCGAGGCCGAGGTCGGTGATGACGTGTTCGGCGACGATCCAACGGTCATCGCGCTCGAGGAACGCGCGGCCGAGCTGCTCGGAAAGGAAGCCGGGCTCTTCATCGCCTCGGGAACGATGGGCAATCTCGTCGCCCAGCTTGCCCACCTGGCCCGCGGCCAGGAGACCATCGCCGGACGCGAGCATCATGTCGTCATCGACGAGGCCGCCGGGCACGCCGTCATCGTCGGGACGAGCATCCGATCGCTCGAGGATCGTCCCGACGGGACGATGGACCTCGACGCGATCGACGGGGCATTCCGCGACGCGTCCGACCCACACGAACCCATCACCGGGCTCATCACGATCGAGAACACCCATGCCCACTCGATGGGTCAGCCGCTGACCCCGGACTACACCTCCGCGGTCGCGGCGATCGCCCGCCGCCACGGGGTCCCACTCCACGTCGACGGGGCCCGCTTCTGGAACGCGGTCGTCGCGCAGCGTCCGGCCGGGGTCAGGGCGGTCGACCTCGCCGGGCCGGCCGACTCGGTCACGTTCTGCCTCAGCAAGGCGCTCGCGTGTCCGGTCGGATCGGTCGTGGTCGGGGACCGCGACTTCATCTGGCGCGCCCGCCGCGGACGCAAGCTCGTCGGCGGCGGCATGCGCCAGGCCGGGATCCTGGCGGCTGCCGGCCTGGTGGCCCTCAGCGACGGCCCGGACGGCATGATCGATCGCCTCGACGAGGATCACGCCAATGCCCGCCGGCTCGGCGAAGCGCTGTCGACGATGGACGGGATCGTCAGCGCCGGCGGGACGGCCCAGCCGGCGGCTGGCCCGCTCGATCCGGCACGCATCGCGACGAACTTCGTCGTCTTCAAAGTCGAGCGGGATCGGGCCGCGTTTCTGGCGGCCCTCCGAGCACGAAACGTGCTGATGGTGGAATATCCGCACGGTCAGGTGCGCGCGGTCACCCATCACGGCGTCAGCTCGACGGACATCGACGCCACGATCGCAGCCACCCGGGCCGCGCTGGCCGAGACCAGCCCGGTCCGCGGGTCGGTGCCGGTGGGCGCAACCGCCTGACTCCCCGCGATCCCGACTCACCTGGATCGGTCCGCGTCCTGGAGGACATGTGCCCACGCCCATCACCGACGATCTGCCGCGCCTGACGCCAGCTCCCGACCGGGGACCGCTCGACGAGACGTTCTACGACGTCGTCGAGTCGAGGTTCCGCCGAGTGGTCGCCGACAACCCGATCCTGGGCACGGTCCTCGGCCTGCACGAGCAGGACGACACGCTAGGCGACGGCAGCCGCGAGGCGGTCCTCGCCGAGCTCGCCGCGGAGCGCGCGCACCTCGGCGCCATCGAAGCCCTCGATCCCGACGGGCTGTCCGCCCAGGCCCGCTTCGAGCGCGACGTCGAGCTGCACAACCTGCGCCGGGCGATCTTCGACACGGACGTCCTGCGCATCTGGGAACGGCGGTCGCAGGCGCTCGACACGATCGGCGATGGCCTGTTCCTCCTGTTCGCGCGCGACCATGCGCCCCTGGCCGACCGATTAGGCGCGATCACCGGCCGTCTCGAGGACGTGCCGGGCTACCTCGAGGCCTCCCGAAGCCGGGCCAGCGTGCCGCAGGTCCGGCTCTGGCAGCGACTCGAGCTGGAGACGAGTGAGGAGCTGCCCGCCCTGTTCGACGAGGTGACCGCTGCCGCGGACGGTGTCCTGCCAGCCGCGGATCGGCGGCGGCTGGCACGGGCCACCGACGCGGCCAAAACCGCACTGGAGATGTACGGGGGCACGCTGCAGGCCTCGCTCAAGGACGGCACCGACGACTGGGCGATCGGTCGGGAACGGCACGACATCCTGGTTGCCCATCGCGCCTTCGACGGCCTCGATGGCGACGACATCCTCGAGCTCGGCTGGCAGCGGCTCGCGGAGGAGAAGGCCGCCCGGGTCGAGGTCGCGCTCGAGATCGACCCGGACGCGACCGAGACCGAGGTCGTCGACCGCGTAAAGTCCGATCATCCGGCGACCTTCGCGGCAGCCCTCGATGGCTATCGCGAAGCGATGCTGCGCGCCCGCGCGCACCTCATCGAGCGCAACCTCGTCACCATCCCTGGCGACGAGCGGGTCGACGTCATCGAGACCCCGGAATATCTGCGCAAGGTCCTGCCCTTCGCCGCCTATTTCGAGCCGGCCCCCTTCGATGCCGACGCCAAGGGCATCTATATCGTCACGCCGTCGGTAAACGGCCACCCCGGCGCGATGCGCGAGCACAACCTCGCCTCGATCAGCAATACCAGCATCCACGAGGCCTATCCGGGTCACCACCTCCAGCTCGACGTCGCGCGGCGCCACCCGTCGCTCACCCGGCTCCTCACCGAGGCTCCGGAGTTCGTCGAGGGCTGGGGCATGTACTCGGAGCTGATGATGCGCGAGCAGGGCTTCGACGCCGAGGCGCCCTATCGACTGATCATGCACACGGACGCGATCTGGCGAGCGTGCCGGATCATCCTCGACGTCCGCCTGCACCGCGGCGAGCTGACGGTCGATGACGCGATCGATTTTCTCGTCGAGCAGACCGGGTTCGAGCGCCCGAACGCGCGCGCGGAGGTGCTCTGGTACACGTACCGCCCGACCTATCCTCTGTCATACCTGCTCGGGCGCACGCTGATCCTCGCGTTACGCGCGGACGAGCAGCGCCGCCTCGGCGATGCGTTCGACCTCAAGGCCTTCCACGACACGCTGCTGCGCAACGGCTCGCTCCCGGTCAGCTTCCACCGGCGGCTCCTGGCGGGCGAGGGCGGCTGACGCCGGTGCACCTCATCCCGGCCATCGATCTGGAAGGCGGCCGCTCGCGGATCGTCTCCTGGCCCGGTGCGTCGACCGGCACTGGCGCCCCGACGGATCGGCCCGACCGCATCGTCGGCGGTTTCGTCGCCGCCGGAGCCAGCCTCATCCATCTCGTCGACTTCGACGGGGCGCGGACCGGCAGCCCGGCCAACCTCGACGCGGTCGGCGCGATCGCGTCGCGTACTGCCGTCCCGCTGCAGCTCGCCGGCGGGGTGGACTCCGCCGAGGCCATCCAGCTCGCGTTCGCAGCGGGCGCCACGCGAGTCGTGCTCACGACCGCCATCGCGGACCGGCCCGAAGACCTGCGTGCCTGCCTGGCCGTCGCCGGCGACTGGCTGGCGGTCGGGCTCGATCCGCGGCCCGAGCGGCTGGCGGCGTTCCCGTGGCGCCGCTCCAACCCTCCGACGGTCGACGGCCTGGTCGGAGAGCTCCTCGGTGCGGGCGTGGCTCGGCTGGTCCTGGCCCACGGCGGGAACGATCCCGACCTCGCCCAGGTGCGTTCGCTCGTGGCGACGTACCATGCCGAGATTCTCGTCGCCGGCGGCGTACGCGACCTCGACGGCGTCCGGCGCGTGCGTGACACGGGGGCCGCCGGCCTGATCCTCGGAGAGGCCCTGCTGTCGGGCGCCATCGACTTTCCTGCCGCCCTGGAGGCTGCCGCATGACGCGTCCCCGCCTCGAGAGGCTGTTCGCCGTCCTTGCCCTGAGCGCCACCATCGGCGGTTGCTCGGCTGTGGGCGGGAGCGCGCCCCCGGCGTCGGCGCCGGCGTCAGCCGCCGCGTCGACCGGTACCTGCCCCACGAGCCAGCCCGTCGCCTTGCCCGCCGGGCAGACCCGATCGGTCACGATCACGACGGAGCTCGGGAAGATCGCGATCAAGGTCGAGGCGGACCTCTCGCCGATCGCGACCGGCAACTTCGTGGCCCTCGCCGACTGTGGCTTTTACGACGGCGTCGTCTTCCACCGGATCGTGCCGAGCTTCGTCATCCAGGGCGGTGACGGGCAGTTCGGGCGCTCGTCGGCGATCGACCCAGCCAGGATCGGCCAGGGCGGACCGGGCTACACGATCAAGGATGAGCCGGTGACCGCGACCTACCGCCGCGGTGTCGTCGCCATGGCTCGTACGCCGGCTCCCGATACCCAGGGCTCGCAGTTCTTCATCGTCCTCGACGAAAGCGCCGTGACCTCGCTTGCGATGGCCAACAACTACGCGATCGTCGGAACGGTCAGCACCGGCATGGATGTCGCCGACGCGATCGCCACGGCAGCGAAGGGCCAGGAGATCCCGAGTCAGCCGGTCGTCATGACCGACGTCAGTGTCAGCCAACCGTGAACCGAAAAGGAGTCTCGCTTATGACCCGCGCCACCATCGCGACCGAGATCGGCGACATCGAGGTCGAGCTGTTCGACGAGAGCGCCCCCAAGGCGGCGAGCAACTTCATCGACCTGGCGAACAAGGGCTTCTACGACGACGTGATCTTCCACCGGGTGATCCCGGGCTTTGTGATCCAGGGCGGCGATGGCCAGTACGGCAAGAAGTCGGCCCTCGAGAAGAGCCGCGTCGGGACGGGCGGGCCGGGCTACAAGTTCGAGGACGAGCCGGTCAAGGGAGACTATCAGCGCGGTTCGCTCGCGATGGCCAACGCCGGGCCGAACTCGAACGGCAGCCAGTTCTTCATCTGCACCGATGACCTCGCCGGTCGCCTGCCAAAGAACTACTCGTTGTTCGGCCAGGTGACCAAGGGGCTCGATGTCGTGGATCGCATCGTGTCCGCCCCACGCGACGGCCGGGACCTGCCCAACGAGCCGGTGGCGATAACGTCGGTCACGATCCACGAGGACTGACCGACGAACTGGGGTCAGGTCGCCTGATATGCCCGTGCACCGCCAAACAAGCGGTTTCGAACGGGAAGGTTAAGGAATTTACACCGTACCTCGTGCCAAAACCCTTGGAAAACGGCCCCTCGCAAGGTAGGATATAGGTGCTGCTCAGTCAGCCAAGCTGCCCCAGCGTCAAGGTCATGGGTAGGTAGGGTCAGGGTAGTCGGTGCAGCCGACGTGATAGATGCCTTTGGCGCGTGGCAGAAGTGTCCGTTTCGGCGGACTCCTTCACCGGGACAGCATCGAGGCGGCTCCTTCGGGAGCCGCCTCGGCTTTTGTCCGCGGGAATCTCTGGCGACCTTGGCCCGTCAGCGCACCTGACGGCCCGCCCGCGCCTCCGCCAGGCAGCGAACGATCGCATCGACCGAGCGATCCGCATCCTCCTCGCCGGTCGTCCACTCCGACACGGAGATGCGCATGGCCGCGGTGCCGTGGAACGTCGTGCCGCCCAACCACGCCGTGCCGTCTTCCTGGACGCGCCGGATGACGTCGCGGGTCAGGGCCTCGTCGTCGTCGAAGGACACCAGCACCTGGTTGAGAACAACGTCGTTGAGGATCCGGACACCTGGCTGATCGGCGAGTCGGCGGGCCATCCGACTCGCCATCTCGCAGCACCGCTCGACCATGGCGGCGATCCCGTCGCTACCCAGCTGACGGATCGCGGCGTAGACCGTGAATCCGCGGCCCCGACGTGACAGCTCCGGCACCCAGTCGAACGGGTCGCGCTCCTGGCCGGGTGCCGGCGGGAGATAGGCGGCACCAACGCCCATCGCGGCGCGATGTGCGGCACCGTCGTGGACGAAGACGAGACCGCAGTCGTACGGCACGTTCAGCCACTTGTGCGCATCGGTCGCCCACGAGTCGGCGCCGTCGTGCCCCTGGAGCATGGTCTTCAACCTCGGGCTCGCGGCGGCCCACAGTCCGAATGCGCCGTCGACGTGCAGCCAGGCGTTCGGGTGCGCCCGGACGATGTCCGCGATCCGACCGATGGGGTCGAAGGCGCCGGTGTTCACCTCGCCCAGCTGCGCACACACGATCGTCGGCTCCGAGCGGTCCTCGAGCATCCGGGCCAGGGCGATCGAGTCCATCCGGCCCTCGTCGTCGGTCGGGACGCGCTCGGCCCGCCCGCGACCGAGGCCGACGTAGCGAAGCGCGCTCAGCAGTGAGGCGTGGGCGTCCTGGCCGACGATCACGCGGATCGGCGGAGCGCCGACCAGGCCGGCCTCCTCGACGTCCCAGCCGACCCGGCGCAACACCGCGTGGCGCGCTGCCGCCAATCCCGTGAAGTTCGCCATCGTCGCCTCGCTCGTGTACCCGACGGTCGCCGACGGCGGCAACCCGAGCAATTCGAGGAGCCAGGCGGCGGCGACCTCCTCGACGACGGACGCTGCCGGCGTGGCGAGGTACAGACCGACGTTCTGGTCCCAGGCCGAGGTCAGCCAGTCGGCGGCCAGGGCGGCCGGGACGGACCCGCCGATCACGAAACCGAAGTAGCGCGGACTGTTCATCGTCGTGAGCCCGGGCCCGGCCGCCGTCGCGAGGTCCTCGATGACGCGCCAGGGATCTGAGCCAGCCGTCGGCAGCGGTCCGCCCAGTGCGGTTCGGAGCGATTCGATCGTCGCCTCGGGCGCAGGGCCGACCCGGCGCTCGCCGATCGATCGCCGGTAGTCGATGGCGAGCTCGGCCGCACGCCGGAGCAGGGTTGCCATCCCGCTCTCCGGATCGGCGCCGCCTCGCGCGTCGGCTGCGATCGCTTCGTGTTCCTTGACCATCTGGACCCTCCCGGCGGGCATCGTACCGCCCGACCCGGCGGGCGGCAGGGACGCGCACGCACCTCGAGATTTCGTGCTACTTGCAAGTAGCACGATGATGGCGCACGATACGTGCTATCTCGGGGTAGCAGGTACTTCACCCGCGATCCGGGTCCGGACAAGGAGATCGGGATGGCCACCCTGAAGCATCCCACCCAGCAAGCGCGCGGCTCACGACCGTCCGCGTCAGGCCTGGCCTGCGGATCGACCCCGTCCGCGCCGTCCTCGTCGGACTGACGCTCGCGACCGCGGCGATCCATGCCTCGCTCGGCGGCGTCATGTTCACGCTCAATGCCGTGGGCTACGCGATGTTCGCTGCGGCGATGGTCCTGCCGGGCCCGCTCGCCCGGATCCGCTGGTTCGTGCGGCTGGGGCTGCTCGGATTTACGAGCGCCACGATCGGCGGCTGGGTGCTGTTCGGGCCCCGCTTCGAACTCGCGTACATCGACAAGGCCCTCGAGGTCGGCCTCATCGGCGCCTTGCTCGTCGAGCTGTGACGGATCGATGGCGGTCCCGTGGGGCTCGTCCATCGCCTGCGCTGGCTGGTCGGCCGTCTTGACGAGAAGGTCCTCGGCCGGGCCGCTCGCTGAAGCGGGCGCTCATTTCTGGCCTGATGCCTAGCCCGCGTCGCCGGCGAGCGCGGCGGCGTGGGCGTCGATCGCATGTCGACAGCGCGGATGCCGGCTCCGACCGATAGGGTGAGAGGATCAGTCATCCAAGGAGATCGACATGCGCTTCCGAACCACGATCCTGCAGGGCGACAAGACTGCGACCGGCATCGTCATCCCACCGGAGATCGTCGATGGGCTCGGGGCGGGCAAGCGACCCAAGGTGCTGGTCACGATCCGCGGCTTCACCTACCGCAGCAGCATCGCGGTCGTGGACGGCAAGTTCATGGTCGGGGTCAGCGCCGAGAACCGCGCCGGTGCCGGCGTCGCGGGTGGGGACGAGGTGGGTGTCGACATCGAGCTCGACACCGCGCCGCGGGTGGTGACCGAGCCGCCCGACTTCGCGGCGGCGCTCGACGCCGAGCCGAATGCCCGGCGCACGTTCGACAGCCTCTCGAACAGCAACAGGGGGTGGCACGTCGGACAAGTCGAAGGCGCCAAGACCGACGAGACACGGCAGCGCCGGATCGCCAGATCGGTCGAGGTCCTGCGCGAGGGTCGTCCACGCTGAACCCTCCCGCGGCCCGACATCGAGAGCCTGCCGCGGGGAGCGAAGGGGATCCAACGATGAGCACCAAGTCCGTCGCCGACAAGCTCCTCATCAAGGCGAACACGACGCTCTGGTCATCGCCTGCGTCGCGGGTAAGCCTCATCGGGCCGTTGCCAGACGGGGTCCGTGTGGTCGACGAGCCGGCAGCGGCAGCGACCGCCCTCGTCTTCGGCGACGACGCGGCCTCGCTGCGCCAGATCCTCGCCGCGCACCAGGGACAGCTGGCTCGACCGAGCATCTTCTGGGTCGCCTATCCGAAGGGCAACCGATCCGACATCAATCGCGACACCCTGTGGCCCATTCTCGGCGAATATGGGATGCGACCGATCAGCCAGGTCGCGCTGGACGAGGTCTGGTCGGCGCTGCGGTTCCGCCCGCTGGCGAACGGCGAGACGCCGTTCACCGGCGAGCGCTGACGGGATCGGGCCGGCTGCGACCTAGGCATGACAGGTGCCCGGACGGCACCGAGACCACTTGGAGGAAACCCATGAACGAGACGACCCCGACCCTGGAGCAAGTCACTTCGAAGGACGGGACCACGATCGCGTTCGATCGCCTGGGCTCGGGCCCGGCGGTCATCCTGGTCACCGGCGGATCCGTCGATCGACAGTCGAACGCCGGCGTCGCGGCGATCCTCGCCTCGGACTTCACGGTCTTCAACTACGACCGTCGCGGTCGCGGCCCCAGCGGCGACACCCAGCCGTACGCGATCGAGCGAGAAGTCGAGGACATCGACGCGGTCGTGACCGCCGCCGGTGGCTCGGCCCACCTGTACGGATCGTCCTCGGGCGCGGCTCTGGCCCTGCTCGCCGCGGAGCAGCTTCCCGGCAGGATCACGAAGCTGGCCCTCTGGGAGCCTCCGTACATCATCGACCCGGCGGCGCGGCCGCCGGCCGACCAGGTCGAGCAGTACGAGAAGATGCTCGCCGAGGGTCGCCGGGGAGACGCGGCCGAGTATTTCATGGCCAAGGTCGTGGGGATGCCGGCCGAATTCGTGGCCTCCGCTCGGTCCCAGCCGTGGTGGGCCTGGACCGAATCGCTGGCGCACACCCTGCCCTATGACGCCCGGATCATGGGCGACTACGCACCGCCGCTCGAGCGAGCAAAGGCGGTCACGATTCCGACGATCGTCCTCGCCGGTGGGGCGAGCTTCCCGTTCATGATCGAGACGGCGGAGGCGATTGCGAAGGCCCTCCCCGCCGGTCAGGTCCGCACGCTCGAGGGCCAGTCCCACGACGTCGCACCGGATGCGATCGCGCCTGCCTTGAGGGAGTTTTTCGCCGGCTGACGCCTGACCCCGGCCGAGGCTCCCGCCTCGGCGATCCAATGGCGCCGGCGGTCAAGGGCACCCGGCGCCTCCTCATGCACGGCGTCAGGTGCGTACGTCCACCGTCACCCGGGCCCCATCGGGCGTGTTCTCGGCGGAAGCCGAGCCGGCGTGCGCTTCGGCGACGGTGCGCACGATCGAGAGCCCCAGGCCGGCGCCCGTGGTACCCGCCTGCTCGGCGTCGCCACGGGTGAACGGCTCGAACGCCCTGGAGAGGAGGTCCGGTCGAAAGCCGGGCCCGCTGTCCGAGACGACAAACCGAGCCATGCCATCGAGGCGCCGCGCGCTGACCCGCACGACGCCGCCCCGCGGCGTGTACCGAATCGCGTTTTCGAGGAGGTTCCGGAGGGCCTGCTCCATCCGATCCGGGTCGAGCTCGACCGGCTCGTCCGGCGCGTCGACGTCGATGCTCACGCCGGCCGCCGCCGCCTGGCTCTCGACCGTGTGGACGCTTCGAGTCGCCAATCCAGCTAGCGACGTCTCCACGCGATGGACCGGGATCCGACCGCCCCGGGTTCGCGCCAGCAAGAGGAGATCGTCGGTGAGCCGTTGCAGTCGCTCGACATCCTCCTGTGCGCTCCGCAGTGACGCTTCGAGCTCTGGAGCGTCCCGCCTCCTCGTCAGCGCCAGATCGATCTCGCCACGAAGCGTGGCCAGGGGAGTTCGAAGCTCGTGACTGGCATCGTCGACGAACCGGCGCTCGCGTTCGAGCGCCTCCTGGAGCCGGTCGAGCATGGAGTTGAGGGTCGTGGCCAGCCGAGCCAGCTCATCGCCGGTCTTCGGCACCGGCAATCGCCGGGTCGGCTCGGATGCCGACACCGCCTCGGCCTCGCGCCGCATCTGCTCGACGGGACGAAGCGCGGCACCGGCAAGCAGCCATCCGGCGGCGGCCGTGATCAGGATCGCGAGTGGACCGATCGTGCCCATCACGATGAGCAGCCGCTGCTCTGCCTCGATGACGTCGCCGAGCGTGGCGCCCACGACGACGACCTCGCGCGGCGCCGCGCCGTCGACGGCGACCGCCAGCAGCCGGACCGGGTCGTCCTGCGGATCGAGCTGTCGGGTGATGAAGGTGGCATCGGCGACCGAGCTAACCTCGGACGGCATGAGGAGCGCGTCGTTCGCGACCGCCGAGCTCGCCTCGATGATCCCGCCGGACGCATCGAGCACCTGGGCGAAGGCTTCATCGGGATCGATCAGCTTGCCGTCGGCATTGACGACGTTCTGCGCCTCTGCGCCGCCCGCCGCGTCCGCGAGGACCTGGGCGCGCGACCGCAGTCCGGCGTCGACCGATGCCAGCAGGTCGGCGCTGATCCGCAGGTACGCGAACGTCCCCAGCCCGACGAGGACGATCGCCATCCCGATCGTGAACACGAGGGTCAGGCGCAGCCTAAGCGGGATGCCCATGGCCGGCCTCGTTCCGGAGTCGATAGCCGATCCCGCGGACCGTTTCCAGGGATGCCCGCCCGAACGGCCGATCGATCTTGTCGCGCAAGTAGCCGACGTAGACATCGACGATGTTGGGGTCGCCGTCGAAGGCGAAGTCCCACACGTGCTCGAGCAGTCGCGACCGGGTCAGCGCCTCACCGGGATGCTGCATGAAGTACTGGAGCAGCGCGAACTCCTTCGGCGTCACGTGGACCGGCTGGTCCCCGCGCCGGACCGAGTGTTCGGCGGGGTCGAGCGCGAGATCGCCGACCTCCAGGACCGGCGCACGTTCATGCGGGCCGCGCCGGACGAGCGAGCGCACACGCGCGAACAGCTCCTCGAACGCGAACGGTTTCGTGAGGTAGTCGTCGGCTCCAGCGTCGAGTCCGCGAACCCGATCCGAGACGTCGTCGCGGGCGGTCAGCATCAGGAGCGGGGCCCATCGGTCGGCCCGCCGCAGCCGGCGGCAGACCTCGAAGCCGTCGATGTCGGGCAGGACCACGTCCAGGACGATCGCGTCGAACGACTCCTCGGTGGCCAGCCAGACGCCGTCGACGCCGTTCGAGACGACATCGACCGCGTATCCCTCCTCGGTCAGCCCACGACGGAGGAGGCTTGCCATCTTCGCCGAGTCTTCGATCACGAGCACGCGCATCGGTCCGGCACCTCGGGCCGATCGTACCCGCGATTCCTGAGAGATCGCTAAGGAACACGCGGCGAACGGACGCCGGCTAACCGTCCCGCCGCGGCTATTTCGTCTGGTCGGTCATCGGTCGAGCCCTCGCGACGGCGGTTCGTTGAGCACGGCGTGAAGCCGCTTGAGTGCGTGGTGGAGACGCGACTTCGCGGTCCCCGCGGGGATGGCGAGACGCCCGGCGATCTCGTCGATGGTCAGGTCTTCCATGAAGAGGAGGGCGACGATCACGCGGTGGTCCGGGTCGAGCCGCGCCAGCGCAAGGTCCAATTGCTCTCGGTCGTTCGCCGCGGCGAATTGGTCGCCCGAGGCGGCCGACTCGACGCGCCCGAAATGTCGAGGACGACGGTTCGGCCGCGATCCATCCGGAGGTCCGCAAGCTGTATCCGGGCGCGGACGTTCCCGAGTTCGAGTTCGACACATCGTCGGACGCCATCCTCCGAATGGGCTACGACTCCCACCGAAAGATGTGCTCGTTTGCCGAGGGCCTCATCCAAGGCGCGGCCGCGCACTTCGGTGAGCACGTGGCCATCGACCAGCCGAGCTGCATGCTTCGCGGCGACCCGACGTGCGAGCTGGAGATCACGTTCAGCTCTGCATCGAACGCTTGAGCCATGGCTGACTCTGGATCGCCGTCCGACCCGGAAGTCGAGCGACTGCAACGACGCCTCGAGCGCGAACGGCTTGCCCGCCGCGAGGCCGAGGCCATCGCCGAGCGAACGACCCGCGAACTCGATGACAAGGTCGCCGAGCGGACCCGGGAGCTGGAGAGCCTGGTGGCGATGGGTCGTGAGCTTGCACAGGCGATGGACAGCAACAGGTTCGCCGACGTGATCGCCACGCACATCGCGCGGGCCGTGGGCTTCGATGAATGCGGGATCTACTCCTGGGACCGGCTCAACAACACCGTTCGGACGTCGGGCTATTTCCCAGCAGATCGGCGAGGGCTCCTCGACGACATGTACTCCTTGGTCGAATACCCCGAAACGGGCCAGGTATTGCTGGCTCAACGGCCGTCCGTGACCCGCTCGTCGGATCCCTCGGCCGACCCCAGCGAGGTGCGCTTCCTCAGGTTGCTCGGCGGCACGATCATGGCGCAGCTGCCGATCGTCGTGAACGGCGAGGCGATCGGAACGGTCGAACTCTTGTCGCGATCAGGCGCGACCTTGGACGACTGGCAGTTGACGCTCGCTCAGACGATGGCCAACGAGGCCGGGATCATGCTGGAAAACGCCCGCCTCTATGCCGAGGTACGTCATCAGGCGTTCCATGATCCGCTCACGGGCCTCCCCAACCGAGCCCTGCTTGGAGATCGCCTCGAGCATGCTCTGAAGGCGCGGCGGCGATCCGGCCAGTCGATCGCCCTCTTGTTCTCGATATCGATGACTTCAAGGTCGTCAACGACACCTTCGAGCACGAAGTCGGCGACCACGTCATGACGGCTGTTGCCGACCGGCTCCGTGGGCTCCTGCGTGAGGGCGACACAGTCGCACGCTTCAGCGGGGACGAATTCGGGATCCTGCTCGAAGGTCTGAGCAGCCCGAAGGAAGCGAAGGCTGCGGCGGCCCGCGTCGTCGAGGCATTCCGGGCTCCCCTTCAGGCCGGAGACCGCCAGATCCGCTTATCCGTGAGCGTCGGAGTCAGCCTTGCGTCCGCGTCGCGGCACTCGGCGGAGGAGCACGTCCGGAACGCCGATTTCGCGATGTTCGCCGCCAAGCAGTCGGGGAAAGGGCGGCATCACATGTACGACGCTGAGGAGCGCCGGTCTGCGGACGAGCGCGTTCGACTCCGGTCGGACTTGCAGAACGCCGTCATCCGGAACGAGCTGCGGGTTGATTACCAACCGATCATCGACCTCCGATCGGGCGCCATCACCTCCCTGGAGGCTCTCGTCCGGTGGCAGCACCCGGACCGCGGCCTCTTGTTGCCGGGATCGTTCATTCCGGTAGCCGAAGAGGGCGACGCGATCACGGAGATCGGTGCCTGGGTACTCGCGACGGCCTGTGCGCAGCTTCGTGTATGGCAGAAGAGCAAGTCGGATCTCGCCATCTGCGTCAACCTATCCGGTCGGCAACTCCAGGATCCCGCGCTGGTGGGAGATGTGAAGCGCGCGCTCAGGCAAAGTGGCATCGAGCCGCCGTCGCTGATCCTCGAGGTCACCGAGACGATCCTTTTGGCGGATCCGACCACGGAGTCGATGCTCCTGCGGTTGAAAGCGCTGGGCGTCCGCTTGGCAATCGACGATTTCGGTACCGGCTACTCGTCGATCAGCTACTTGCGGCGTTTTGCGGTGGACATTCTCAAGATCGACCTCGAGTTCACGAAGGAAGTCGAATCGGCCGAAGGCGAGTCACTGTTTCGGGGGATCGTCGAGCTCGGTCGCTCGCTGGGACTCGAGCTGGTGGCCGAAGGAATCGAACGGCCGGCGCAGCTCGCGCGTGTCGCGGCGACCACATGCGACCAGGGTCAGGGCTTTCTCCTCGGCGGACCGACCGAGGCCGGCGCCGTGGCCGAGCTCTTGAGCGCGGGGGCCATTCCGGCGATATTCGGCTCGACATCGAGTGTGCCGCGCTCCGGCCGGAAGGCATCTCGCCGGAATCCTTCGCGGTCTCCTGTAACGAGCGCATCGATGCGGCCGACATGACCCAGGTGTTTCGCCACGACGTGAAGGCCCCGCCGTTTCCGGCGGGGTCTTCGATCACCGGCACAGCGCACATTGGCTCGCCTGCCAGTGGCGAGCTCAGTCTTCAGCTGACTGCTTTCTTCACGAGCTCGGCGATCCGTGCCTCACTGGCGGCGGTCAGCTTCGTCAGAGCGAAGGCGACCGGCCACATGGCGCCGTCGTCGAGGCTTGCATCGGGCTGGAAACCGAATGTCGCGTACCTGACCTTGAACTTCGAGGCGGCCTGGAAGAAGCAGATGACCTTGCCGTCCTTCGCATACGCCGGCATCCCGTAGTACGTCCTCGGCACGAGCGACGGCGCCGTGGTCATGACGAGCGCGTGGACGCGTTTGGCGATGGCGCGGTCGGCCTCCGGCATCTCGGCGATCTTCCCGAGCACGTCACGTTCGCCCTCGGCACGTTCATCGCCAGGGCTGCGACGCGAGGCCACCTTTCGCTCTCGGGCGCTCTCCTGCATCGCGGCTCGCTCTTCGTCCGTCCATACCTTCGCGGAGTTGCGAGCCGCACTCGTCCTCTTGGCGGACTGCTTCGACTTGGTCATTGCAGATTTCCTTTCGGCCATCGTCAGACCGTGACCTTCTGGCGGGACTTCGAAGGCTGGAGGATCCGGATGGCATTGCCGAACGGGTCGCGGATGCCCATGTCGGTGCCGTAGAAGTGGTCCATGGGCTCCTGGGTGAAGTCCGTGACGCCGCGCTCCTTGAGCGTCTCATAGAGCGCGCGGGCGTCGTCGGTGTGGATAACGAGCGAGCCCATCGCACCCTTGGTGATCAGCTCTCGGAGCTGCGCCGCGGTGGCCTCGTCGTGCACCGGCGGGCCCGGCTCCTCGAGGAAGATTTCGACCTCGGGGTCGCTGGGGAAGCGGACCGTCAGCCAGCGGAAGGGGCCCTGCTTGATGTCCTGACCTTTCTCCAGCCCGAGCTTGTTGATGTAGAAGTCCAGCGCCTCCTCCTGGTCGAGGACCTTGACGGTGGTGACCGCGAGCTTTGTGGTCATGTCGTTCGTTCTCCTCTGCGACGTTTCATGGGGGCGACCCTCATGCTATGGAGCCGCCGCCGCGACGGCTTCTCCAAAACTGCTCGATCGTGTCGCGACTCCGGCGGCCACCAGCGGCCGCATGGCCAGCATCTGGACGCAGTTGGGTGCCTCCATCGGGCCATGCGCAACGCGGTAGGCCGACGGCGTTTCGCCGATGATTTCCCGGAACGTGCGGCTGAAGGTCCCCAGGCTGTTGAAGCCGACGTCGAGGCAGATGTCGGTCACGCTGCGGTCGGTCTCGCGGAGGAGGAACATCGAGCGCTCCACTCGCCGCCGCTGCAGGTAGCGGTGCGGCGTCTCCCCGAAGACCGCGCGAAAACTGCGGATGAAGTGCGCCTCGGAGATATGGGCCACCGCGGCGACGGCGCGGACGTCGAGCGGCTCGGCGTAGGCGCGATCCATGGCGTCGCGGGCGCGCAGGAGGCGTCGGTTCAAATCCTCGACTTCTCGGCTCACGGTGCAACGCTACGCCAGAAGCCGAAGCCCTATCCACACTCGGCCGGTATCATCGTGGCCCGCGCCTGTAGCTCAGTGGATAGAGCGTCGGCCTCCGGAGCCGAAGGTCGCAGGTTCGAATCCTGTCGGGCGCGCCATCGCAACGTCGCCGGCGGAGACCGGCCGTCAGCTGACGAGCGGCTCCATGTCTGATGCGTCGGTGTCGAGCTGGCCGGTCAACGCGTCGCCGGCCCGCAGGGTGTCCCGCTCACCCATTCCTTCGGCCTCCAGTCCAGTATGACGGCACGCAGCTTGGGGTGACATTGGCAGATCGCCACCGAGAAATAGCCGGGTCATCGTCCGGCTCGCAGCGCGGCCCGCGCAGCCAGGGATCCGCTCATCCCGTGAACCCCACCGCCCGGCGGCGTCGAGGACGAACAGAGGAACAGGCCCGGCACCGGCGTCGCGTACGGGTTCCATCGGGCGACCGGCCGGAACAACGCTTGGCGCAGATCCTGGATGCCGCCGTTGATGTCCCCGCCCACGTAGTTGGCGTCGTAGGCCTCCATCGCCGGCGTGTCCGTTGTCGCGCGGGCGAGGACGACGTCTCGAAAGCCGGGCGCGAACCGCTCGATTTGAGCCTCGATCGACGACTTCATGTCGACCGTCGACCCACCCGGGACGTGGCAGTAGGCCCACGCAATGTGGCGTCCGGCCGGGGCGCGGCTCGGGTCGAACAGGGTCGGCTGCACGAGGAGGACGAACGGGTGCTCGGCATATCTGCCCGCCGCGACGGCCGCCTCGGACGCCGCGATGTCGCGCAGGGTGCCCGCCAGGTGAACCGTTCCAGCCCTCCCAAGCGCCGGGTCGCGCCATGGGATCGGGCCGGACAACGCCCAGTCGACCTTGAAGACGCCAGGCCCGTAGCGAAACCGCTCGAGCGCGCGCCGGTAGCCGGCCGGCAGTACGTCACCAGCGATCGCGACGACCTGGCGCGGCGTGAGATCGAGCAGGATGGCTCGAGCCGGTGGCAGATCGGTGAGGCTGCGGACTTCGTGACCGGTGACGACCTCGACGCCGAGCGAGCGCGCCTCCGCCACGAGCGCGTCGGTGATCCGGCCGCTCCCACCACGCGCCAGCGGCCAGCCGACGGCGTGGGCGAGTAGCCCAAGCACGAGCCCGAACGAACTGGTGATCGGCCGGTTCAACGCCAGCATCGAGTGGGCGGCCATCCCGGCGAACAGGGCCCGGGCCTCCGGATCCCGGAATGCCAGTCGGGCAAGCGAAGTGGCCGGCAGGAGCGCCGGAAGTCCGAAGCGGGCCATCAACATGGGGTGTCGCGGGAGGCGGACGACGGGCCGCAGGAGCATCGGCAGCAGGCGATCGGCCTCGCCCGCGAGGGACCCGAACAACCGCGTCCACGTCGCTCCGTCGCGGCCCAGGGATTCGCGCATCGCGTTCACATTTCGCTCGAGGACGACGGACCGACCCGGTTCGAGGGCATGCGCCATTGGCGCGTCCGGCTGAATCCACTCCAGCCCGTGACGCGCCAGGTCCAGCGAGCTGAAGAACGGCGACGCGAGCGCCAGCGGATGGGCCGCAGAGCAGACGTCGTGGACGAACCCCGGGAGCGTGAGCTCAGCCGAGCGTGACCCGCCACCGGGCGTCGCCGCCGCCTCGTAGACGCGGACCGAGCGCCCGGCCCTCGCCAGCTCGATCGCCGCGGCGAGGCCGTTTGGCCCCGCTCCGACGACGATCGCATCTGGCGTGCCGGCGCCCTTGTTCACCCTTCCGACGGTAGCGCTCGAAGGCAGCCGCGTCGCGCGCCCTTCATTGGAGGACGGTGAGCGTGCCCGCCATGCCGCCATCCCTGTGGCCCGGGATCGCGCAATAGAACTGGAGCGTTCCGGCGGCGGTCGGTTTGATCGCGACGGCCGTCGTCGAGTGGGCCGGCAGGGCCACGTGGATGTTCAGCGCATCGATGTCGAAGGTGTGGGCGAAGTCGTCCTTGTTGATGACGAACAATCCAAGAACCTCGCCGTTCTTCGTCGACAGCGCCGTGTCGGCGAACTTGACGTCCTGGGCAGTTTCGACTCCGGTCACCGTCGGCGCCTCGGCGACGCCACCGCCACCCGCTCCCGCGCTCCCCGCGAGCGCCGACGTCGCGATCGCGCCAACGATGAGCGCCATCAGGGCGGTCATCACCTGCCCGGCTCGGCCGGCGCGGGTCCACGATGGGCTGCCCCTCCGGACGTCGAGGAAGGCGCGGACCCCACCTACGATCGCGAGCCCGGCGCCAAGCATGGCGAGCACGGTCAAGATGAAGCTCTGGGCGTCCCCTGGATGCGTTAGCGCGAATACGATCGACATCGAAAAGAGCAGGAGGATGAGGATCCCGGCGACGACGTCGAGGATCCAGAACCATTTCCGGCGCCGCGCGCCTGACCAGAAGAACGACGCCAGAGCCAGCATCGCGAAGACGACGATGAAGCCGCCGAAGATTGTCACGCCGGCGGCGCCGCCGCTGTTGGGGTCCTTGGCGACCGCCGGCAGGATGAAGGCGTACATGAAGTCCGCGAGGACTGCGGCAATGATCCCCGCTCCTGCCGAGGCGAGGGACATGGCGAACGAACGCATCACTTCAGCCCTTTCCGGCCGACCGGCGCCGCAACCAGCGGACAGGAGCCGTCATGGCCGCGATCGTGGTCGAGATGAACGTGCTGTGGCGGATATTTCCGATATGGCGCCACTGGCGGCGATGATCGACACAGATCCTGACGGTCTCGATGTTGGGTTCGGCGACGCCCATCGCACGGGCGAGGTTCGCCATCGTTCCCTCCCAGAACCGGTCGTTGTAGCGGTTGGCGCCGA
Organism: Candidatus Limnocylindrales bacterium; assembly: GCA_038214255.1. Lineage (GTDB taxonomy): Bacteria > Chloroflexota > Limnocylindria > Limnocylindrales > CSP1-4 > SPCO01. The sequence continues at coordinate 10,395 of JBBQRZ010000007.1, read as the reverse complement.
GCATGTAGCTGAGCTCGACGAACGGGTCCGCGGTCCGCTCCAACGCCTGGACCTGGGCAACGGTGACGTCGCCGTCACGGGAGGCCGAGAAGGTGATCCAGGCCGACAGCGCATTCCCCTCAGGGGTCATGAACGTGAACGACTCGTCGTCGGCATAGATGACCATGACGCCGCTCGACATCCGGACCGGTGCTCCGGGCACATGGACCGCGAACAGCGCGACCTCGCCGGGGGCGATTCCGGCAAGCGGCTTGTAGAACGAGCTGCCTTTCGGCCAGAAGGTCGGGAACTCGTCCTTCCAGCGGGCGATGAGCGCCTGCGGGGTCAGGGCGATGCCCTCGAGCCGGACCGTGAAGGTCTTCTGCCACATCTGGCCGAAGCCCTGGATCGGGCCGACGACGCGTCGCCCAGTGACGGTGTCCACGGAAGCCCCGGTCGCGGTCGTCGAGAGTCGATCGACCGGACTGGCCCAGGAATTGGCGTCGCTCCGTCGATCCGCGTCGGCAGGCGGGGTCTCGGTCGGGATGGGTTCGATCGCCGTCATCGTGGATCTCCCTCTGGTCAGCGGACGGCGGCGAGCGCCGCGTCGGTGGTTTCGTGGATCCCGATCGCCTCATCGATCCGGGTCAATGCCAGGATCTGGCGGTAGTGCTCGTTGAGACCCACGGCGAGCAGCCGTTGGCCGTTCCGCTGAGCACGAACGAGCAGGGTGACGAGCAGCCCGATGCCACCGCTGTTCATGTACTCGAGGCCGCCGAAGTCGAGGATGATCGTCCGTGCGCCCGAAGCGTCAGCCTGCGTGTAGGCGTCCGACAGCGCCGGTTCGCTCGCAGAGGTGACGTCGCCCTCGATTCGAATGAGTCGCGCCGTCGGGTCGTCCGTTGAGCGCAGCTCGATGCGGCCGGTCGTGTCGCTCATCCTGTCGCTCCCTCGCTCGTGGTGTCGTCGCCGACAAGGGTCATGAAGTCGGAAAGACGGGTGATCCGGAAGATCTCCCGGTAGTGCTCCGAGAGGCCGCTGGCGCGGACCTCGCGGTGGTCGCGCCTGGCTTCGGCGAGCAGGCGGACGATCAGGGCGATCCCGGTGCTGTTGATGTAGCCGACACCGCCGAAATCGAGATGGACGATCGGAGCGTCGAGCGCGGTGACTTCGCGATAGGCGGCGCCCAGGGCGTCATCTCCTTCACGATCGATCCGGCCGCGGAGGGTGATCCGGGCGACAGCGGGCGCTCCGGGTGTGGTGTCCGGCGCCGTGTCGACAACGGCCTCAAGCGGGCTCGTGATGTCCATCGCCCTCTCCTTGCAGGTTCAGCGTGAGCGTCACGGTCTGGCGCCCATCGCCGGGGGTCACGTCGACGCGGTCGACCATGTTGCGAGTCAGGAACAGGCCCCAGCCGCGCGGCTTCTGGAGGCCCGCGAGCTTGGCTTCGAGATCGGGTTGTTCGGCGTCTTCGCCGGGGATCGGCCCGCCCAGGGCCTTGTCAGTGATGCGAACCCGGAGCTCGGTTTCGGTCCGGGCAACGCTGATCGCGACGGGCACGTCTTCGGAGCCGCCGCTGCCGTACTCGATCGCGTTCATCGTGGTCTCGCTCACCGCGGTCTTGAGCCGCTCGAGGCGGGCCGGGTCGATCCCGAGCGGTGCCACCGCTTCGGCGACCCGCTCCATCGCGATGCGCTCGTTGCCGGGCTTGCCCGGAATTTCGAAGTCGACGATCGACGTCTCGTCGTCGGTAGCCTCTGCGTAGGCCGAGGCCGACGCGCCCGCGGAGCGACGGAGCGTCACCATCGTGATGTCGTCCTCCTGCTCCCAGCCCCGACCCGTGAACGCGTGGAGGCGCTCGAGCAGGTCGTCGAGGAGCTCGTTCCCGGCCTTCACGGACGACATTGCCTCGCGCAGGCGCGGGAAGCCGTACATGTCACCGGTCGGGTCGTGGGCCTCGACGATGCCGTCGGAGTAGATCAGCACGCTGTCGCCGGGACCGATGACCCCTTCGTATTCCTCGTAGACCACGTCGGGCATCAGCCCCAACGGCAGACCCGTGGCCCGGAACTCGACGACCCCCTCGGCGGTTCGGACGTAGGGCAGGTTGTGGCCGGCGTTCGCGTAGACGACGTGGCCGGTCGATGGGTCGAGGACCACGTAGAGGCAGGTGACGAACATCCGCTCGGGCATCTCGGCGACGAGCAGTTCGTTGGCCCGGGCCAGGACCTTGGCCGGCGAGACCAGGCGGGCCGCCTCACCTCGAAGGATGCTGTGCGTCCGGGCCATGACCAGCGCCGCCGGGACGCCTTTGTCGGTCACGTCGCCCTCGACGATCGCCAGGCGGCCGTCGGGCAGCTCGATGAAGTCGTAGAAGTCGCCGCCGACCGCCCGGGCCGGACCGTAGAAGGCGGCGATCTGCCAATCAGTCAGTTTCGGCAGCTCTCGCGGCAGGAACTGTTGCTGGATGAGCGTTGCGACGCTCATCTCCTGCTCGTAGCGCTCACGCTGGCGGAGCTCAGCCGCCTGTTCCTGGACCAACTGGGCGACGCGGACAGCGGGCGCCGCCTGGGCCGCGAGGCTCGTCAGGAGCCGGCGATCATCGGAGGAGTACTCCTGCTCCGATAGCCTCGGTCCAAGGTTGAGCGTCCCGATCAGTTCGCCCTGGCTGACGAGGGGCACGACGAGGACGACGCCGGCGGCGCGCAGGTCGCGAACCGCTTGGGAGTCGAGGTCGAGACTCGGCAGGTCGACCGGCCCGGGCGCGGCGGCCAGGTAGGCCAGGAGCGGGTCCGTGGGAGCGATGTCGATCTCGGGACCCGTCGCGATGGCTGCCACCGCTTGTCGGGCCAGCTCGGCATCTGGCTGTGACTCTGCGGGAGCGGAGCCACGCCCGAGCGACCGGCGCAGCGAATGGATGAATGCCATGACAGCGTTTTACGCCTCCATCGTTCGCGATTCGTTACGAGATCTCGGGAATGTCGTCGCGGCGCCGGGTCGCAGCCACACGCCGACCGTGGCGGGTGCGAGCGTCTGCCCGATGACCGCCTGGACTTCACTCCCCAGGTACTCCAGGTCGAGCTCGTCCCGAAGCCGCCCGGCAAGCACCTCGACGATCCGCTGCGCGTCGTAGTGAGGCCGATTGAAGCGCCGATCCATGGCCGACTGGATCCGCCGGCGGAGCGGCTGGAAGAGCGCGAACACGACCAACGTCGATGCCGCCACGACCAGCGACCCGCCGCTCGTCACCGGGGTCAGGATCGCCTGAAGACCGACGAATGCCGCCACATAGACGATCGCGAGCGCCGCTGTCAGAGCCGCATAGCCGAGGGTCCGGCTGATGATCCGGTCGATCTCGTACAGCCGGTACCGGAGGATGGCGATCCCGATCGCGACGGGGATCCCGGCCGAGGCCAGACCAAACATCGCCAGCGGCCACTCGGAGTGGGCGCCGCCGCTGGCGAAGCCGACCGCGAGCGTCACCGCGAAACCACCCATCGCGAGCGTGACGGCCGCCAGGAACCATTTCAGCTGCTGTCGTTCGGTCCCCCGACTTGCACGGAACCGGGCCGCGACGGACACAGAGGCGACGAAGATGATCGCGCCGCCCACGACGCTCGCGATCGGATAGAAGCTAGGCCCGGCCGCGGCGAGGAAGTCGGGCCCGACGCCGATCGGGTTGTCGAGAGAGGACAGCAGCCATTGCGGGCCGGGCTTGGTCGCCATTCCGGCAATGAAGATCGCGCTCAAGGGGAACTCGAAGCGTGCGAGCCGGGCAAACGCGGGCGATGACGGCCGGCCGTCGGGGAAGAACAGGACGATGGAGAACAAGGCGACACCCGCCGCCGCAGACCCGATGAACGCCATCCATCCGCTCCACCGAGCGAGGTCGAGCCCCAGCCTCGGGTCTGCCGCGGCGGCGAAGGCGACTGAGGACGCCGCGATCGACAGGGCGTAGAACAGCCCGGTTCCGACCAGAGACCAGCCCACCCGGTGGCGGGGCAGCCGGTTCAGCACCAACAGGCTTCCGGTCGCGGACGCGAGCTGGTTCACGATGAACGCCAGCGCCGCGATGTCGCCCATGCCGAACCGGTTTGGCAGTACAGGCGCCTCGCTGATCACCCTGACCAGGAGCCCGCCGATGCTGAGGCCGAGGGTCATGAGCCAACCCACGATCGCAACGCGACGCAGGGTTCGGTCGCTCATCGCCGGTCCTTCTTAGGTTCGGCGCTGTCCCTGGCGAAGCGGAGCCAGATCGCGACCGAAGCCGGGGCGAGCGTCTGACCGACGACCGTCTCAAACTCGCCGCCCAGACGGCGGAGGTCGACCTCGTCGCGGATCCGCGCGGCGAAGCCCTCGATCTCCCGCGCGGCGTCGTAGCGAGCGCGGTTGAAGCGCCGATCCATGGTCGACTGGATTCGCCGCCGCAGCGGCTGGAAGAGAGCGAAGACCACCAGTGTGGACGCGGCCACAGCCAGCGACCCACCGCCACTCGTCAGTGGGGCAAGGACGGTCTGGAGCGCGACGAAGGCCGCCAGGTAGATGATCGCCAGCACCGCCGTCAGGACGCCGTAGCCGAGCGTCCGGTAGATGATCCGGTCGATCTCGAAGAGGCGGTAGCGCAGGATCGCCACGCCGACCGCGATTGGCGGGAGCGAGAGCGACCATGACGCGAGAACGTCGAAGATCGATGGCCCGGTCGCCCCATCGAAGATGGAGACGGTCAGCAACGCGATGAAGGCGACATTCGCCGCAACGAACCATTTGAGCTGCGCCCGCTCGATGCCCGCGGAGCGGCGGATCCGCAGGATCACCGCCGCGAACGCAAGCACGAGCGCGAACGGAAGGCCCGCGGCCGCGAGGGATTCGCCGAATGCCCAGAGCGGCTCGGACCCGGAGAACCCGCCTACACCGAACGGGTTGTCCGCGAGGCTCCCGATCGGTCCGGGACGCAGAACGACCGTTGCGGTGCCGACAGCCACCGACGCCGTGATCGCGCCGACCGGCCATCGCCAGCGGGAACTCGGGAGTCGTCCGTTCGGGAAGAGGAGGGCGACCAGGGGGCCGGCGATGATGATCGTGGGATAGATCCCGACGATGCCGATCAGCGACGCGATGCCCGCAATCGTGTCATGCCGGCCGCGCTGCTCCGTCAGGATCGCTCCCGCGGGGAATCCAACGAACGTGACCGCCAGCAGGATCGCTGCGGCCAGGAGGGCGAGGCCCACGATGTTGCCGGGGCGTCTGAGCGTGAGGACAGCGCCGACGCTCGCGTCGGTGACGATCGCAAGGGATAGCCCGAAGAGGACCGGAGACATGCCGCTTGCTGCAACGCCGGGCATTCCGCCCGCTGTGACGATGAGCGCGCCCGCCCCGGCGACGGCGGCCAGCCAGGCGATCGCGACAACGACCGTGCGCGTCGTCATGGCCTCGCCTCGCGGATCCAGAGGCCCTGCGAGGATGGATTGACCGCCCTGAGCACCGTCGCGTGCAGGTCGGTCGTGACGGCGGCGATGTCCACCTCGTCACGCAGGCGCGCGGAGAAATTCGCGACCGTGGAATACGCGCTGGCGAACATGTTCAGCGCTTGCCAGGCGCCAATCGCCATGTAAATCCAGCCGAGCAGGCTGGTCGGCTGTCGCCGGAGGATCACCCAGCCGACGACCGGGAATGAGATGGCGAAAACGGCGACCGCGATGGTCAGCTGGGCAGCCCCTGGCTGGTCGATGGGAAGCCAGCCCCGCGTGACTTCGATTGTGAGGATCGCAAGGGATGCGACGACCAGCCCAAGCGCCGTGGCCGTCGCCACCGTGGCTGCGCGGCGGAGGCGAGCCTCGCTACCGAGGCCACCCATCAGAGTTGCCCCTCATGGGCGCCGGCGCGCAGCCAGATCGATGCCGAGGCGGGCTGCATGGTCCGCTCCAGCGTGCTCGACAGTTCGACGGTCAAGCGGTCGACCTCGACCTCGTCGCGGACGCGGGCTGCAAAGCCCTCGATTTCCCGTGCGGCGTCATAGCGACTACGGTTGAAGCGCCGGTCCATGGCCGACTGGAATCGTCGCCGGAGGGGCTGGAAGAGGGCGAAGACGGCAAGCGTGGAGGCGGCCACCGCAAGCGATCCGCCGCTGCTCGTGATCGGGGCGAGGATGGCCTGGAGACCGATGAACGCGGCCCCGTACACGAGCGCGAGTGCCGCCGTCAGGGCAGCGTAGCCGAGCGTCCGGCTGATGATCCGGTCGATCTCGTAGAGCCGGTAGCGCAAGATCGCGATCCCGATCGCAATCGGCATGAACAGGACGCCGACGGGGATCACAATCGGCGAGAGAAGCGGCGCATGCTCCGGCCGGATGGAGGTCTCGACGACTGCGCCAATGAACCCCGCGACAACGATTGCGACGGCGCCGAGCAGCCAGCGCACCTGGAGCCGTTCGACCAGGTCACCTCGCCGATATCGCGTGATCAGGCCGGCAACGGCGAGAACGATCAATGCGAGGAGGGCAATCGGAATGGCGTCGACGAGCAGCTGCAAGCTCGGCGACCAGCCCTCGATCCCGAACGGATTGCGCACGCCGGTCCCTGGACCGACAGCGCCCGGCTTGACCGCGACTGCGACGACGCCGGCCGTCCCGATCCCGGCGATCGCCAATGCCGGGATACGCCAGCGGGGAGCCGGAAGCGACCCGGTCGGAAACAGGAGCGGGAGCCAGCCGGCGATGAGCGCGACCCCGGCCCAGGACAGCGAGCCGCCCACTGCAGCCAGCACCCCATAGGTCGTCTCGTCCAGGAGAGGTCGCAGGGCCTCCAAGGAGGTCCAGGTCGCCGCGAGTAGTGCATAGAGAGGCCCGCTGATCAGCAGCAGGCGCCCGATCTGTTGACCCGGGCGCCGCCATTCGATCAGCCCCCCGGTCAACGCCTGGAGCACCGCCGTTGCGTTGAAGAGGGCGACATAGACGATCGCGGCCAACGGCGCCGTACTACCGTTTCGCGCGAGCAGCACATCCATCGCGACACAGACGACGATCGTGGCCGTCAACGCTGGCACGATCGCCGCGAGCGAGAGGAGCCGGGATCGGCCCGTCATCGGCCGGCCTCCCGCAGCCAGACCGCGGCACCGCGGGGCTGCACAGTAGCTTCGACCATCGTCAGGACCTCCGCCCGAACGTGCTCAAGGTCGACCTCGTCGCGAAGGCGGTTGGCGAAGGTCTCGACGATCCTTGGGGCGTCATAGCGAGACCGGTTGAAGCGCCGATCCATGACGGACTGAAGCCGACGCCGGAGCGGCTGGAAGAGGGCGAGCACAGCCAGCGTCGAGGCGGCCACGGCCAGCGACCCGCCACTGCTCGTGATCGGGGCCAGGGTGGCCTGCAAACCGACGAACGCCGCGACGTAGACAGCCGCGAGTGCCGCCGTGAGAGCCGAGTAGGCGAGCGTCCGGCTGACGATCCGGTCGATGTCGTAGAGGCGATACCGGAGGATCGCGACGCCGATGGATACCGGGACCAGCAGCAGTGTCAGAGCCCAAACACTCGACAGCGCCGTCGTCGCCGGGCCTGCTTGAAGGAAACTGATGGGTGTCAGGACCACGGCCGGCACAACGGACGCGAGCAGCCACTTCAGCTGCGCGCGCACCTGCGATGTGCCACCGCGGAACCGCGACAGAAGCACACCGGCGCCAGCGAAGCCCAGGAGAGCGATGCCGAGCGGGTCGAGGAAGGCCACCGATCCAAGCAGAGCGGCCGGTAGCCAGTCGACTCCGATCGGATTGTCGGGCATACCCGGGCGGAAGGGGCCTGCGCGGAGCGCCCAGGCGACCGTCGCGACCGCGATCATGACGATGGGGCCTAGGACGGCCAGCCTCCATGCACGGCCAGGGAGCCGTCCGTCCGGGAACAGCACCATGCTTGCGAGGAGCAGCGTGACGCCCCAGGGCCCATACGCCGCTCCGAGGAGGAGCAGCACCCAAGGCGCGACGGCTGTCGCCAGGAACCCGGGATCCGCGATGAATCCGATTCCACTGATCACGACAGCGGTGAGGAGACCCACGAGCGTGAGCAAGAGGCCGACAGGGTGCCGGTTGGCGCGAATGACGATGAGGGCACCGACCGCCCACCAGACGATCGGAAAGAGGGCCCACACGGCAAAGGCCGCCCATCCCATGTCACCGGTCGCGATGCCCTGCCCGGTGGAAGCACTCGTGGCAACGAAGATGACCGATCCCGCGAGCGAACCGAAGCCGGTGAGCGCCACAAGGATCCGTGTGCTGATGGAGATCATCGTCCGCTCGCCGGGTTCGACGGCCTGAACCAGACACCGACACTGTCCGGCGCCAATGTCTGGCCGACGACCGTCTGGACCTCACCGGCCAGGCGAATGAGGTCGACCTCGTCACGCAGTCTGGCGGCGAAACCTTCGACCGTCTGCTGGGCGTCGTATCGCGAGCGGTTGAAGCGTCGGTCCATGGCCGATTGCAATCGTTGCCGTAGCGGCTGGAACAATAGGAAAACCACAAGCGTGGACGCGGCCACCGCGAGCGACCCGCCGCCGGTAGTCAATGGGGCCAGGACTGCCTGCAGGCCGATGAAGGCCCCGATGTAGACCACCGCGAGTGCCGCAGTCAGAGCCGTGTAGGCGAGGGTCCGGCTGATGATCCGGTCGATCTCGTAGAGGCGGTAGCGAAGGACGGCGATGCCGGCGGCGACAGGCAGCAGCGGCGCGACGAGGGCACCCGCGACGATGATCACGGGAAGGAAGCTCGGATCGAGCTCCACCAAGAACGGCGTGACGGCAAAGACGACGATCTCGATCGCCCCGCCGAACGTGAACCACTTGAGCTGCTGGCGCTCGACCCCGGACGACCTTCGGAAGCGAACGATCAGGCCTGCCACGGACAGCAAGGCCGCGAGCGCCGACAGCAGCAGGCCCACCACCAATAGCGCGCCGGCGATTTCAACCGCCGGGTCGGGGGAGGCGTACGACCCTGAGTAGCCCGTGAGCTCGATGCCGCGATGTGGCCAGACCGCGATTGCCGTGGGCAGGACCATCAGAAGTAGCCCGAGCGCCGTTATCCATGTCACGAGGCGCCATCGAGGCGACGGCAATCGGCCATCGGGGAAGAGCACGACGGAAAGTGTGACCAGCAGCACGAACCCGGGAGCCCAGTCCCAGGTGCCGGCCCAAGCCGCCTCGGCCGCGAACGGCAGCGACCCGGGACTCGTCGCGAGCCCATAGGTGGAGTACTGCCCATTGAACGTGTCGAGCGCCTGCGAGAGGCCGATCGCGAGAAAGATCCAGCCGATTGCGTTGCCCGGTCGCCTGGAGGCGATGACCCAGCCGATGATCGGGAACGCCGCTCCAAGGACAAACCCTGCGGCCGTGTACGGATAAATCGGGACGGATTGCCCGGTTGCGACAGCACGAGCGACCAGGACGACCGTCCCCATCTCGAGCGCGAGACCAACCATCGCGACGAGGTGCGCGGACCAGCGGATCAGCGCGGTCCGCGTCATTGCTGCGCCTCCCGCAGCCAGACGGTAACGATCTGCGGCCGGACGACGGACTCGACGGCCGAAAGGAGAGCAGCCTCGACGGCAGTCGGGTCAACCTCATCCCGGACCAACCGTGCGAATGCGGTGGCCGTCGCCTCCGCGTCGTAGCGCGCGCGATCGAAGCGTCGATCCACCGCGTGCTTGATTCGCCTGCGGAGCGGTTGGAAGAGCACGGCGACGACGAGGGTCGAGGCGGCAACGGGTATGGGCCCAACGTCTCCGGTGACAGGCGCTGCCAGAGCCTGGAGGCCGAGAAAGCCGGCCACGTAGACGACGGCCAGCGACGCGGTCAGCGACGCGTACGCCAACGTTCGACTGACGATCCGGTCGATCTCGTAGAGGCGATAGCGCATGACCGCAATGCCGATGGAGATCGGCACCATCAGCAACGCCATCGACGCGGGGATCCACCCCACGGCCTCCGCGGCGGGCCCCCCGAGCGCGATCGTCACGAACCCAACCACGATCGACACCACGAGGAACGCGAGCGCCGAGACCACCCATCGAAGCTGCTGCCGTTCGAGACCCCGGGAGCGCCGATATCGGATCAGGATCGAGATCACGCCCGCGAACATCAGCAACCACAACGGAAAGGGCACCTGACCACCGCGCCAGATTGCCCAGAACGGCGCCTCCGGGAAGAGCGCCAGCGGGTTCGGGATCTCGATGCTGCCTTTCGCACCGGCCACCGTGAAGGCCGTCGGTTGGAAGGACGAGACCACGACGAGAATGGCAACGATGACGAGCGCCCAGCGGGCGAGCCGACCCCATCCACCCTCGGGCAGCCGCCCGCTCGGAAACACGACCGTCAGGACGAACAACAAGCCACAGAATGCGCTGATGATCCAGGTGTGCTGCCACGCCAACGCCTC
>JBBQRZ010000006.1:0-113327 GCA_038214255.1 Candidatus Limnocylindrales bacterium | reverse complement strand
GATCGTCAACGCCATCGATCCGTGGTTCCTCACCGAGGCCGAGATCGCCGGGCGTCGCCAGGCGCTGGAGTACGTCCGCTTCCTCGTCGACAAGGTGCCGGGTTACGAGCGCGCGTCGCTCGTGGCGCTCGGTACCCAGATCGGCGTGCGCGAGACGCGGCGGGTCTACGGTGACTACCGCCTCACCAGCGAGGACGTGCTCTCGGCTCGCCGCTTCGATGATGCGATCGGGTTGTGCGGCGCCCCGATCGAGGACCATCACGCCGGGACGGACACGGCGTGGACGTACCTGCCCGATGGCCAGGCGGTCGGGATCCCTTACGCGTCGCTGGTCGTCCGCGACGCCGCCAACGTGCTCGTCGCCGGACGCTGCTTCAGCGCCACGCACGACGCCCACGCCTCTGTTCGCTCGATGGCCCAGTGCATGGCGATGGGCCAGGCCGCCGGCACGGCCGCGGCGATGGCCGTCGCCGCCGCCCGCGACCCGCGCGAGCTGTCGATCGCGGTGATCCAGGCCCGGCTGCGCCGGGATGGCGCGATCCTCGAGATCGGCGAGGCGACCGAGTCCGCCGCCTCGTGACGTTCGTCAGGACGGTCCTCGGCGATATCGATCCCAGGGTTCTCGGCGTGACGTACTGCCACGAACACCTGGTGATCGACGGAGGCCGAGCCGTCCTGCTCGAGCCCGAGTTCGACCTGGCGGACGTCGATGCCATGGCGACCGAGGTGGCCGAGGCGACCGCACTCGGGCTGCGCTCCGTCGTCGACGCGATGCCGTGCGATGCCGGCCGCAGCATCGGGAAGCTCGTCGAGTTGGCCCGGCGCACCGACCTGCAGATCGTGGCGCCGACGGGCCTCCACCACGAGCGGTATTACGGGCCGGCCCACTGGAGCCATCGGATCGGCATCGACGAGCTCGCCGAGCTGTTCGTCCTCGATGTCACCGACGGAATCGACGCCAATGACTACAGCGGGCCGGTGCTGCACCGCACGCCACATCGCGCCGGCGTGCTCAAGGTCGCGGGCAGCGACGGCGGACCGTCCGCCCGGGATCGGCGCGTGTTCGAGGCAGCCGGCGAGGCCCATCGTCGGACCGGCGTGCCGATCCTCACCCACTGCGAGCACGGCAGCGGGGCGATCGAGCAGGTCCGCCTCCTCGGCGATCATGGCGTGCCGGCGCGGCACATCATCCTCAGCCACGTCGACAAGGTCGTCGACCGCGGCTACCACCGTGAGCTGCTCGGGACCGGGGCCTTCGGGGAGTACGACGGCTCCTTCCGCTGGGGCGACGATCCCAACGGCACGCTGCAGCTCCTGGCCTGGATGGCCGAAGATGGACTGGCCCATCGGATCGTCCTGGGCATGGACGCCGCGCGACGCCGCTACTACCGGGTCCACGGCGGCGCCCCGGGGCTCACCTGGCTCCTCGACGGTTTCGCGCGGCAGCTGGCCGACGCCGGCCTCGACGAGGGGTTGCGCGAGCAGTGGTTCGTGGCCAACCCGGCGCGCGCTTTCGCATTCGCGCCGGGCGGCGGATCGTAGTGAGGAGGACGCCAGTGGACGGTCATGCGGTCTCGATGCTCGGCACGGGCCTGATCAGCGACTTCTACACGAACACGCTGCACGGACAACGCGGCCGGGATCGAGTCCGGGTCGTCTACTCGCGCAGCGCGGATCGCGGCACGGCCTTTCGTGAACGGTGGTCGATCCCCGAATCGACGACGGATCTGCGGGCGGCGGTCGAGCATCCGGAGACCGACGTGGTGGTCGTCGCACTCCCGAACTTCCTGCACGAGGAGGCGGTCGGCCTGGCCGCGAAGGCGGGCAAGGCGGTGCTGTGCACGAAACCACTCGGTCGAACGGCGGACGAGGCCCACGGATGTTGGACGTCGTCGAGTCGGCGGGCGTCTTCGGCGGCTACCTCGAGGACCTGTGCTACACGCCCAAGACCCTCAAGGCCCTCGCGTCCGTGCAGGCCGGGGCGATCGGCGACGTGACCTGGGTTCGCTCGCGAGAGACGCATCCCGGTCCGCACTCCGCGTGGTTCTGGGACGGCCGGCTGACCGGCGGCGGCGCGATCATCGACCTGGGCTGCCACTGCATCGAGATCGTGCGCAACTTCGTCGGCAAGGGCAATCGACCGGTCGACGTCATGTGCCACACCGACACGCTCGTCCACCCGATCGCCGACGAGGACAACGCGATCGCCCTGATCCGCTTCGAGTCGGGGGCCGTTGGCCAGTTCGAGGTGAGCTGGACGTTCCGCGGCGGCATGGACCTGCGCGATGAGGTCGCCGGCACGCATGGCACGATCTGGTTGAACCATTTCCTGCGGACCGGTTTCGAGATGTTCACCGCGGGCGGCGGTGGCGGCTACGTCGCCGAGAAGGCCGAGACCTCGGCCGGCTGGCTGTTCCCCGTCGGCGACGAGGTGTCCGAGCTGGGCTATGTCGACATGTTCAGCGACATGTTCCGAGCGATCGATGCGGGCCGCACACCCCAGGAGACGTTCTACGACGGGTACGTGGTCAACGCGATCATGGACGCGTGCTATCGATCAGCGCGCGCCGGCGGGTGGGCCCCCGTGGTGCTCGACTGGCGTGGCGGCTCCACGCCGCGGATCGCCTCGGAGGCCGAGACGTACGATGGTCAGGTCGTCATCAAGCGCGAGATCCTGCCCGATGGCCGGCACAAGCTCATCCTCAAGGACCCGAACTCCGGCGACTTCACGGACCGGATCGTGGCGGGCGGCTGAGTGAAACAATGCCCCCGCCGTCTCCTCGCCTTGACCCCTGAGCACGCCCCCCGCTACCATCCCGCAGCGCTCTAGACTGTCTAGACAGTCCGCCGACCCCGGGGGCCGGCCCCCGTTGGAGCTGGATGAGCAAGATCTCCGAGATCGGCGCCGCCGTCATCGGGACGGGATTCATCGGTACGGTCCACGTCGAGGCCCTCCGCAAGATCGGTGTCCAAGTACGCGGCGTCCTCGGCAGCACGCCCGAGCGCGGCGCGGCCCGAGCCGATGCGCTCGGCGTCCGCTACGCCTATGCCTCGCTCGACGAGATCCTCGCGGACCCCTCGGTCGATGTCGTCCACGTCACGTCGCCAAACCACCTCCACGTACCGCAGGCGTCGGCGATCCTCGCCGCCCGCAGGCACGTCGTTTGCGAAAAGCCGCTCGCGCTGACCGCGCGGGACTCGGCGGCGCTGGCCGACCAGGCGGACGCTTCGGGCCTCGTGAACGCGGTGAACTTCAATATCCGCTTCTATCCGCTCCACCAGCACGTCCGCGAGATGGTCGCCGCCGGCGACCTCGGCGATGTCCGCCTCGTGACCGGCCACTACTTCCAGGACTGGCTGCTCCACGACACTGACTGGAACTGGCGGCTCGATCCGGACCAGGGTGGCGCCCTGCGGGCCGTCGGCGATATCGGCTCGCACTGGCTCGATCTCGCGGCGTACATGACCGGGCAGCCGATCGTCTCGGTCATGGCGGACCTCGCGACGTTCGTGCCGATCCGCAAGGAGCCGACGGGACCGGTGGAGACGTTCTCGACCGAGCGATCCGCGGATACGGTCACCCGGCCGATGGGCACAGAGGACACCGCCACCATCCTCCTGCGCTTCGCCAACGGCGCCCGCGGCTCCGTGGCGGTGTCGCAGATCAGCGCTGGTCGGAAGAACTCGCTCCAGTGGGAGATCGACGGCTCCGAAGCCGCGGCGGCCTGGGACGCGGAGACCCCGGATCATCTCTGGATCGGCCACCGCGACCAGCCGAACGAGCTGCTCCTCCGCAACCCCGCCCTGATGGGCGCCGCCGGCCGCACCGCCGCCGCGCTCCCGGGCGGCCATGTCGAAGGCTTCGGGGACACGTTCGCTGCGCTGTTCCGGGCCATCTACGCGGACATCGCGGTCAGCCGCCCGAACGTGGACCCGCCGTATGCGACCTTCGCCGCCGGCCACGACGAGATGCTGGTCAACGACGCGATCGCGGAGAGCGCCCGGCTCGGCCGCTGGGTCGACGTCGACCGCGGCGCGGCTGCGTCGGGTGATCCCAGTACCTGGGCGGAGGCACGGGTTTCATGAAACTTGGTCTGATGACCGCCGCCTTGGGAGGGATGGATCTCGACGCGCTCGCCGGGTGGGCCGCTGCGGAAGGATTCCAGACGCTCGAGGTCGCGTGCTGGCCGATGGTCACCGGCGACCGCCGCCGCTATGCGGGCGTCACGCACATCGACGTCGACGCCCTCGACGGAGCCGGTGTCGCGACGATCCGCCGACTGGTCGCCGACCGTGGCCTCGAGATCAGCGCGCTCGCCTACTACCCGAACCATCTCGATCCCGACACGGCGGTCCGATCCGCCGCCCATGAACACCTCCGCAAGGTCATCGTCGCCGCGGAGCAGCTCGGTGTGACCCTCGTCGGGACGTTCATCGGCCGCGATCCGAATCGCTCGGTCGCCGACAACCTCACCGAGGTCGAGCGGGTCTGGCCGGATCTCGTCCGATTCGCCGGCCAGCACGGGGTGACGATCGTCATCGAGAACTGCCCGATGATCTTCTCGTCCGACGAATGGCCGGGCGGCAAGAACCTCGCCCACTCGCCCGCCATCTGGCGTCGCCTGTTCGAGATCGTCGACGCCGACAACTTCGGGCTCAACCTCGACCCATCGCACCTCGTGTGGCAGTTCATCGACTACGAGCGAGCCGTGCGCGAGTTCGGACCCCGGATCCACCACGTGCACGCCAAGGACATGGAGATCGATCGGAACGGGCTCTTCGAGCACGGCGTGATGGCGACCGGGATCGGCTGGCAGATCCCGCGCCTGCCGGGTCTCGGCGAGATCCGCTGGGACCGCTTCATCGCCGCCCTCTACGCCGTCGGCTATCAGGGGGCGATCTCCATCGAGCACGAAGACCGCTCCTTCGAGGGCAACGAGGACCTCGTCAAGCGAGGATTCCTCCTGGCGCGCGACGTCCTCCGGCCGTTGGTCGTCTGAGATGACCACATTCACGGTCGACAACCTGACCGAGCGCGACATCGCCAAGGCGATCGACCACTCACTCCTGCGGCCGGAGCTCGATGACGCCTTCGTCGAGGCCGGCTGCCGGCTGGCGGCCGAGTACGACGTCGCCTCGGTCTGCGCCCGGCCGGTCGACGTCGATCGGGCGAGGGCGATCCTCGACGGGACGGACGTCGCCCTGGGCACCGTGATCGGCTTTCCGCACGGCAGCACGACGACCGCCACCAAGGTCTTCGAGGCACAGCGCGCCCTCGACGACGGCGCCACCGAGCTGGACATGGTCATCGACATCGGGGCGCTCAAGTCCGGCCGCGACAACGATGTTCGGCGCGACATCGAGGCGATCGTCGCCGTCGCCCACGCGGCCGGCGCGATCGTCAAGGTGATCCTCGAGAACGCCTACCTGACCGACGACGAGAAGGTCCGCGGCTCGCGGCTGACCGAGGTGGCCGGCGCCGAGTTCGTCAAGACCTCGACCGGGTTCGCCCCGGGCGGCGCGACCCACGAGGATCTCGCCCTGATGCGGCGCGCGGTGTCGCCCGCCGTCCAGGTCAAGGCGGCCGGCGGTGTCCGGACGCTCGACGCGCTAATCGACGTGATGAACCTCGGGGTCACCCGGGTCGGGGCGACCGCGACGCAGGCGATCATCGACGACTTTCGGACTCGGAAGGCCGGTGCCCAGCCGCTCACCGCAGCGACGGCGTCGCCGGCGTCGGCCGCGTCGGCGAGCCAGGATGGCGACGCCTGATGGCGGAACCGCTCGAGATCGGGGTCGGCATGCTCGGCTCCGGGTTCATCGGCGAGTTCCACACGCTCGGTCTGCGCTACGTCCCGAACGCGCGTGTCGTCGCGAACTACGGCGCCAGCGCCGAGCGGCGGGAAGCATTCGCGGAACGCTTCGGCAGCCGGCCGCTGGACACGATCGAAGCCGTCTGCTCGGACCCAGCCGTCGACCTCGTCGTCGTCTCGCTTCCCAATCATCTCCATCTTCCGGCGGTGCGCGAGGCGGCCGCCAGCGGGAAGGCCGTGGCCTGCACGAAGCCGCTCGGCCGGAATGCGGCCGAGGCCGCCGAGATGCTGCGGCTCGTCCAGGACGCCGTCGTCATCCACGCCTACCTCGAGAACGTCGTCTACAACAGCGACACCATGCAGATGCGAACGATGATCGAGGCGGGCGCGATCGGGCGCGTGACCACCTTCCGCGCCCGCGAGGGTCACAGCGGGCCGCACGCCGCCCACTTCTGGGACGCCGACCTCGCGGGCGGCGGCGCCCTGCTCGACATGGCGTCGCATGGCGCCGAGTGTGCTCGCTACATCTTCGGCAAGGACATCGTCGTCAGCGACGTGTTCGCCTGGGGCGCCACACTGGTCCATGGCGCGCGGACCACCGGCGAGGACAACGCGGTGATGCTGATCCGCTTCGCGGACGGGCGCGTCGCGACGATGGACGTCTCGTGGTCGTCGAGGGGTGGCCTCGAGGGCCGCTTCGAGGTCTATGGTGACGCCGGACGGATGGTCCAGGACATGAGCTCGACGGCCCTGCGCGCCTTCATCGAACGTCCAGCGGGCTACATCGGCGAGAAAGCGGACGCCGACACGGGCTGGGTCTATCCGGTCCCGGACGAGACCCACGTCCATGGCCACGACGCGATGATGCTGGACGTCGTCGGGTCCATTCGTGCGGGGACGGCGCCACGAGAGACGTTCCGCGATGGCTATATCGTCAACGCGATCCTCGACGCCGCCTATCGGTCGATGGGGAGCGGACACTGGGAGCCGATCGCGCTCGACGAGACGCTCCTGGCGGGCGAAGCGCTCGGCGTCGCAGCCCGGTGACCGCCATGACATCGACCCTGCCCTGGATGGCCGCCGCGACCGCCCTCCTCGAACGCGTCGCGACCACCCAGGCTGAAGCGATCGAGACCGCCTCGCAGTGGGCTGCCGAGGCGATCGCCGCCGACGGCCTCGTCCACCTGTTCGGGACTGGCCACTCGCGGATCCCGGTCGAGGAGATGTTTCCCCGCTACGGTTCGTATCCCGGCTTCAACCCGATCGTCGAGCTGTCCATGACGTTCCACACCCAGGTCGTCGGGGCGAACGGCCAGCGTCAGGCCATGTTCATCGAGAGGATGCCGGGCCTCGCCGAGGTCATCTTGTCGAACTTCACGTTCGGTCCGAAAGACGTCATGGTCGTCTTCTCGGCCGGCGGGACGACCGCCGTCCCCGTCGAGATGGCCCGCGGCGCCCGCCAGCGCGGCCTGCGGGTGATCGCGGTGACCTCGGTCGAGCAGTCGATGGCGTCGGACGTCGACTCGGCCGCCGGCAGTCGGCTCCTTGACGAGGCCGATCTCGTCATCGATCTGTGCACACCGCACGCCGACGCGATGTGTACGATCGCCGGGCTCGAGACCCCCGTGGGGCCGGGCTCCACGATCGCTGCCGTTGGAATCGTCAATGCCATCAAGGTGCGCACGGCCGAACTGCTCCTCGAGCGTGGAGCCATGCCGCCGGTCATCACCCGAGCTTCGGTCGTAGGCGCCGAGCGCTCGCGGGACCTCTTCGACGATGCCTATCGAGAGCACGCGAGGCGCATCGCCCGCGCCATCGGCCGGGAGCCGGCCGGTGGCTGAGGGCTTGCGCCGCAGGAGGTGAAACCACGGACATGACGATCGGTCCCCGGCTGTCGGGGCGATCCCGTTACGGCGCGACCAGCTCGGCGCGTCGATCGCACGAGGAGGAGAACGAATGATCCACAAGGGATCCATCACGGCCAAAGTGATGATGGGCCTCGCGGCCGTCGTCCTGGTCGCCGCGGGCTGCTCGAGCCCGGCGGCGTCCGGTGGCGCCGCGGCGTCCGGTGGCGCCGGAGCGTCCGGCGGCACCGCAGGAAAGACCTACACGATCGGGTTCTCGAACCCGGGCGCCGTCGGCAATGGCTGGCGCGAGGCGATGCTCTGCTCTGCGAAGGCGCAGGCCGTCAAGAGCGGTGAGGTCTCGAAAGTCACGATCATCCACCGCGAAACCGACGCGCCGGGGCAGCTGTCCGACATCCGGACGCTGATCGCCCAGGGCGTCAACGCGATCATCATCAATCCGGCAGGGCCCGACGCCCTGAACCCGGCCATCGCCGAGGCCATCGCCGCCGGCATCACCGTCGTCGCCGTCGACGCCTCGGTCACCGCGCCGGGCGCCTACAACCTCTCGAACGACCAGGAGCAGTACGCGTACCTCGGCGCGTCGTGGCTGTTCAAGACGGGCATGAATGGCAAGGGCGCCGTCGTCTACATGCGCGGCATCGCCGGCCATCCGGCGGACACGGATCGCGACAAGGGCTTCCAGAGGGCCCTCAAGGAAAACCCCGGGATCACGGTCGCCAGCACCGCGGTCACCAAATGGGATCCGAACACGGCAACGACCCAGATCAACGACATCATGAGCGCCGGCACGAAGTTCGACGGCATCTGGACCTCAGGCGTCGACTCCAACATCGTTGACGCGCTCAAGGCTGCCGGTCATCCGTACGTGCCGATCGTCGGCGCGGACAATGCCGGCTTCGTCACCCAGCTGCTCGCGCCCGATGGCCCGAAGGGCGCCGCGGTCACCAATCCGGCATCCATCGGCGGCGCGGGTGTCACCCTCGCCCTCCAGATCCTGGACGGCAAGAAGCCCGCAGAGACGACGGTCCATGTGACCCCGGAGCTCTGGAGCAACACCGACGACGCCGGCAAGGCCAAGCTGGCCGCAGCAGCCGACCCGACGCTTCCCAAGACGTGGCCACTGGGTCTGACGATCAAGGACTGGACGACCTATAGCAAGGCAGAGCTGATCGCCTGCAAGGGCCCGGGCGAGTCTTAGCCCGGCTCCAAGCGCGACCAAGGGGTGCCGGCTCCGCCGGCACCCCGTTTCCGACCTCTCACCCTGCCATGACGAGCTTGCACGTGATTGACGGCGCATCTGACCTCTTGCTCGATGCCACCGATGTCGCGAAGCATTACGGGGCGGTCGTCGCCCTGCGCTCCGCCTCGCTGGCCGTCCGTCCGGGCGAGGTCCATGCGCTCATGGGCGCGAACGGCGCCGGCAAGAGCACCCTCGTCAAGATCCTCACCGGCGGCGTCCGCCCGGACGGCGGGAGGATCCTCGTGCGTGGCAAGCCATTCGCCGCTCATTCGCCGGTCGAGGCGCGCCGCGGCGGGATCGTCTCGGTCTACCAGGAGCCGGCCCTCATCCCTGACCTCGATGTCCGCTCGAATCTCCGCCTGACCCAGTCACCCATCGAGGCCACCCGCCACTGGCTGGCCGAGCTGGGCCTTCCCGACCTGGACCTGACCGACCTCGTCCGCGACCTGCCACTGGCCTCGCTGCGGATCATCGACCTTGCCCGGGCCCTCGCGATCGTGCCGGACGTCCTCATGCTCGACGAGATGACGGCCGCGCTGCCGGCGAACCTGACGGAGCGCGTCCTCGAGGTCATCGGCCGGCAGAAGGGCACAGATCGATCCGTCATCTTCATCTCCCACCGATTGATCGAGATCGCCGCGGTGTGCGACCGGGCGACCGTCCTGCGCGAAGGCCGGACGGTCGGGGTCGTCGACGTCAGCACCGGCTCCGAGAACCGGATCGTCGCCCTGATGCTCGGTGACATGGTCCGCGACCTCCCGGCGCGGGTCGCCGACGTCGCGGCGAGCTCCGGCCGACCGGCCGACGTGATCCCACGGATCAGCGCCCGCAACCTGAGCTTCGGGACGAAGCTCACGGACGTCTCGTTCGACCTGTACCCGGGCGAGGTCCTCGGCGTCGTCGCCCTCGAGGGCCAGGGCCAGGACGAGCTGTTCGACATCGCCTCGGGATCGGAACGGCCGGGCGGCGGCGAGCTCCTGGTCGACGGTGCGGCGGTCTCGTTCCGCCACCCGGCCGACGCGATCCGGGCCGGCCTCGTCTACGTCCCGGCCGACCGGGCGGAAGCCCTGCTGATGCAACGCTCGGTCCGCGAGAACATCGCCCTGCCCTTCACGACGCGCTTTGGCTCGTGGGGCCCCATCGACCTCCGCGGCGAGCGACAAAAGGTCGACAAGGCGATCGCCACGCTCCAGATCGACACCCGGGCCGCGGCCGAGGTCCGCCGTCTGTCCGGCGGCAACCAGCAGAAGGTGACGATCGCGCGCTGGGTCGCCGGCGGCGTCCGGACGATGCTCTGCTTCGACCCGACCCGGGGCATCGATATCGGGACCAAACAACAGATCTACCAGCTGCTTCGCGACCTCGCCGTGGCCGGCGCGGCAGTCCTGATCTACACCTCGGAACTCAAGGAGATCCAGCTCGCCTGCGACCGGGCGATCGTGATCTTCGGTGGACGGATCGTTGCCGAGATCGGCGTCGCGGACGCGGACGAGGCGACCCTCTTGCGGGCCGCCTACGACCTCCGGCCCGAAGAGCTGATGCCCGAGGAGGTCGCGTCGGCGGCGGTCGCGGAGTCGGCTGACCCCTCCACGGTCGGCCCGACATGAGCACCGGAGTGGGGGCAGCGCCGGGAGCGCGCGCCGGCTTGGTCGAACCGATCGCGTCGTGGGCCTGGCGCAACGTGTGGACCCTCGGCCTGATCGGCCTGCTTGTCGCCTTCGTTGCCCTGACGAAGCTGATCCAGCCGAACTACGGCGCACCCGGGATCCAGGGCCTTGCGATCTCGATCCTGCCGATCGCCTTCGCTGCTGTCGCCCAGGCGATCGTGGTGATCTCCGGCGGGATCGACCTGTCGGTCGGGTCGATGATGGCGCTCGCGAGCGTGACCTCGGCGGTCCTGATGAAGGACCAGGGTGACGTCTTCGGCGTGGCGGTCGTCGTGGGGGTCCTGCTGCTCGGCCTGACGGTCGGTGCTATCAACGGCGGTCTCGTCGTGGCCACGAAGGTGCCGGACATCGTCGTCACGCTGGCCATGTCCTTCGTCTGGGCCGGAACGGCGCTGCTCATCCTGAACACCCCCGGCGGCGGCGCGGCACCGTGGCTCATGGCGATCATCTCCGGACCCCTCGGAAATCCCTGGTTGCCGAAGGCGCTGATCGTGCTCGCGGTCATCGTGGCTATCGTCTGGCTCCCCCTGCGGCGCTCGACCCTGGGCCTGACGTTGTACGCGGTCGGTAGCAGTCGACTGGCGGCGTTCCGGAGCGGGGTCGCCGTCGGCCCGACGAAGATCATCGCCTACGCGATGACCGGGCTCTTCTCTGCCCTGGGTGGGCTGGCGCTCACCGCCAGCGGCGGCGTCGGAGCGCCAGTTCCCGGGTCCTACACCCTCCAGAGCGTGGCCGCGATCGTGCTCGGCGGGGTGGGCCTCGCGGGCGGCCGCGGCGGGGTGCTGGGACCGATCGTCGCGGTGATCGTCCTCGCCCTGATCCGGACCGACCTGACCTTCCTGGGTGTCGACCCCAACCTGTCGACCGCGATCCAGGGCGCGATCCTCATCGGGGTCGTGATGTTCGGCAGCCTCGTGGCGATGCGGAAGGTGCGGACATGACCGAGACCGCCGCCACGGTCCGGGTGACCGGCGGTTGGCGCGCGATCATCCGCGATCGACCGCTCATCCCGCTCGTCTTCCTGTTCGTGGCCCTGGTCGGGGTCCTGGAACTTGCGAAGCCGGGGATCGTGAACGGGAACTGGGCCGCCACGACGATGCGCGCCGCGATCCCACTCGCGATCCTGGCCGCCTGCCAGACCCTCGCGATGCTGACGGGCGGGATCGACCTGTCGGTCGGCGCGGTTGCCTCGATGGCGGCGTTCCTGATGGCGACGCAGGCGACCGGCCAGGGACCGGTCGTCGCGATCGCGATCGCCCTCGCTGCATGCGCCATCGCTGGGCTCGTCAACGGGATCGCGATCGGCGTCTTCAAGGTCCATCCCCTGATCATGACCCTCGGCATGAGCCTCGTCGTGCTCGGGCTGATGTCGGTGTACCAGCTCCTGGTGGTGCGGTCCGGGACCCTGATACCCGACGCGATCCAGCGGCTGGGCTCGGGGATCTCGTTCGGCTTCGTGCCGAACAGCCTCGTGGTGTTCGTGCCGATCGCCATCCTGATCGTGGTCGGCCTGCGGCGGAGCGGATACGGCCGGCTGCTGTTCGCCGTCGGCGACAATCCGGTCGCGTCGCGCCTCGCCGGAGCGCGCGTCTGGCAGGTGCTCGTCGCCCTCTACGTCATGTCGGCGATCCTGGCGGCGATCGCGGGAATCCTCATCGCGGGCCTGAATAACTCGGCAACCGTCAGTCTCGTCGAGCAATCGGTCCTGCCGTCCGTGGCGGCCGCCGTCATCGGCGGCACGTCGATCATGGGCGGCCGCGGTGGCTACGCCGGGACGATCGTCGGGGCGCTGATCCTCACCGTTCTCACGACGCTCCTCACGGTCCTCGAGATGCCGGAGGCGGTCCGCCAGGTGCTGTTCGGCGCGATCATCGTGGTGGTGGCCGCTGCGTATACCAGGGTGACGGGCGAGGCATGAGCGCTTGAGCGAGCCGGAGCCGTCGGCGGACCCGTCCGGCGCGACCCGTCATCTCGGGCTGGACCTCGGGGCGACGAACCTGAAATGGACCGTCGTGGAGCGCGCCGGGGACACGGTGACGGCGCTCGATCGTGGCCAGGTCCCGACCCAGGTCGCCGGCGGCCCGGACGCGATCGTCGCCCAGCTCGGCGAGGTGGGCCTGGCAGCAATGACGACCTGGCCGGGCGTCACCACCGCGGGTGTCGGGATCCCCGGGCTGTATGACCCGCGCCTTGGGACGACGGTGTTCCTCGTCAACGTCGCGGGTGACTGGGATGGACGGCCGGTCGCGGCACCCGTCGCCGCCGTCCTTGGCCTCCCGATCGCCCTGATCAACGACGCTCGGGCGTTCGGGCTGGCCGAGCTTCGCATCGGGGCGGCACGCGGCGCGTCGTCGATGGTGGGGCTGACGCTCGGTACGGGCGTGGGCGGCGTGATCGCAATCGACGGTAAGGTCCACCTGGGTCACGACGGCACGGCGGGCGAGATCGGCCACCAGACGATCGACCCCGACGGCCCGTCGTGCAACTGCGGCAACCACGGCTGTCTCGAGGCGTTCGCGCGGGCGGATCGGATCGCCGAGGCCTGCGGGACGGCAACCGTGGAAGCGGCGGTCGAGCGGGCACGCGCGGGTGACCCGGTCGCGCTCGACGGCCTGGAACGGGTCGGTCGCTACCTCGGCATCGGGATCGGCAACATGATCACGGTCATCTCGCCCGATCGGGTCGTCATCGGCGGTGGTGTCTCCGCCGCGGGCGATCTCCTCCTCGCGTCCGCCCGGGATGAGATCAGGCGACGCGTGCGGACGACCTCGATCAGCGAGGTCGAGCTCGTGATCGCGGAGCTCGGGACGTGGGCGGGGGCGATCGGAGCGGCGATCCACGGCGCGGAGCAGGCCACCCCGGCCGCGGCCGCCGCGGCGGCGGCGACGGCGACGGCAGCGGCGGCGGCGGCGGCGGCGGGCCCAAGATCGACCCCGCATACGTCCCCCACCACCGCCGGATCGAGCTGATCCTGCGCGAGCGGATCACGTCGTTGCGCCCCGGCGATCGCTTGCCCTCGGACACCGAACTTGTCGCCGAATTCGGCGTCAGTCGGATGACGGCACGAAGCGCAATGCAACGCCTCGCCGAGGAAGGCCTCGTGGCCCGCCAGCCGGGACGAGGCAGCTTCGTGGCCGCGCGATCGGCCCATCGCCGCGCCGACCGCCTGATGACCTTCAGCCGGGAGATGGCCCGCCGCGGCCGTACCCCGAGCTCGCGGCTGCTGGCGCGAGTGATCCGGCCGTCGACCCGGCACGAAGCCCACGCCCTGGACCTGGCCGTCGGCGAGCCGATCGTCGCGATCCGCCGGATCCGGCTTGCCGACGCGGAGCCGATCGCCCTCGAGTCGACGATCCTCGTGGGGAGCTGCGCCGCCGCGGTCATGACGGCAGACCTGGAGCGCGGCTCGCTCCATGAGGCGATCATCCGCGGAGGCCAGACGCTCCGTCGCGGGACCGGAACCCTGACGGCCGCCGCGGCCACGGCGGAGGACGCCCGGCTCCTGGACATCCGGCGCGGCGACCCGCTCCTTGTCGAGCGGCGCGTGATCGCCGGCGTCGACGGCCGCCGCGTCGAGGCCACTGAGTCGCGCTATCCGGCCGACCGCTACGCCCTCGATGTGTCCTTCGATGTCGAGGACGCCCTGGCGGAGCCCGAGGCACCACGATGACGACGGGTCGATCGGAGGTGCGTGGTCGGCTCGTCCTCGACGACCGCGTCGCAGCCGGCCGTGTCTCGCTCGAAGACGACCGGATCGTGGCCGTCGACCTCGATGATGGAGCCTCGACGGACGCCACCGATGCGGGCACAGCCGACGCGAACGCCCGGGCACTCCCGTTCATTGCGCCGGGCTTCGTCGACGTCCACGTCCACGGCTGGGGCGGCCACGACGCGATGGGCCCGCCGGCCGACCTCGATGGGATGGCCCGCGCGCTCCTGCGGCAGGGCGTTACGTCGTTCCTGCCGACCGGCTTCACCACGCCCTTCCCGGTCCTGCACGCCTTCGCCGACCGGGTCCGGTCTTGGATCCCGACGGCACCGGCCGATGGCGCCGACCCCCTCGGCTTCAACCTCGAGGGCCCGTTCATCTCGCCGGCCCGCAAGGGGGCCCACAACCCGGCGTTCCTCGCGACCCCGGCCGAAGTGCCCTGGTCGGAGATCGAGCCCCTGCTCGAGGGTCTCCGACTGACGACGATCGCGCCCGAGATCCCGGGGGGATTGGACCTCATCGCTCGACTCCGGGAACGCGGCGTGCGGGTCTCGATCGGGCACTCCGCCGCAGACCTGGCGACGGCGCTCGCCGGCTACGACACCGGCGGGACGACGACGACCCACTTGTTCAACGCGATGTCCGGCGTCGACCACCACGCGCCAGGTGTGGCCGTCGCCGCCCTCGGCCGTGACGACGTCTATGTCGAACTGATCGCCGACGGCGAGCACGTCGACCGCAGCCTGTGGCCGATCATCACCCGAACCAAGCCGGTCGAGCGCCTGCTCCTCGTCAGCGACGCGATCCCGATGGCCGGCTTGGGGGACGGGCGGAGGACGATCGGCGGCCTCGACATCGAGGTCCGTGGCCTGCGGGTGACGCTCGTCGACGGCGGGGCGCTGGCGGGCTCCGTCATTGCCCTCGACGCCGCCGTCCGCAACCTCGTGGCCTCGGGCGTCCCGTTGCCGGCCGCAGTCGCCGCGGCGAGTCGGAACCCGCTCGCGATGCTGGGCGTCGGCGATCGCGGCCGGATCGAGGTCGGGCAACGGGCGGACCTCGTCGAGCTGGACGACCACCTTCTGGTCCGGCGCGTGCTACGGCGCGGGGCGTGGTTCGAGGGTGGATCCGCCTGAGCCGCTGCGAATGTCAGGCCTTGGCGGCCGCCGTCTGCCGGGCCTTCTCCCAGTCGGCCTTGAACTGGATGATGCCCTTGTCGGTCAGCGGGTGATGCACCATCTGCTGGAGGACCTTGAACGGCACGGTGGCGATGTGGGCGCCGGCCAGCGCCGCCTGCGTCATGTGCACGGGATTGCGGATCGACGCGGCGAGCACCTCGGAGTCGATCTCGTGGATCGCGAAGATCTCGGCCAGCTCGCGGATCACGATCATGCCGTCCTGGTTGATGTCGTCGAGCCGGCCGACGAACGGGCTGATCAGGCTCGCGCCGGCCTTGGCCGCCAGGAGGCCCTGGTTCGCGGTGAAGATCAGGGTGCAGTTGGTCTTGATCCCTTCCTCGGCGAAGCGGCTGATCGCTTCGAGGCCGTTCTCGCTCATCGCCACCTTGACCACGATGTTCGGGGCGAGCTTGGCGTAGTGGCGGCCTTCCTCGAGCATGCCGTCGACGTCGTCGCTGACGCACTCGGCCGAGACGGGACCCGGCGTGATCTTGCAGACGGCCTGGAGGATCTCGTCGTACGAGCCACCAACCTTGGCGTACAGGGTGGGATTCGTCGTCACCCCGTCGAGAACGCCCCAGCGGGCGGCGGTCCGGATCTCTTCGATGTCGGCGGTGTCGAGGAAGATCTTCATGGGAGCGCTCCTGCATTGTCGGGCGAGGGCCGGATTCTAGTCCCGCGACCGGTATCGAGCTGTCATCCCGCCGCCGGTCGTCGTCGATCGGTGCATCGACTCGCCTCCGAGGCGTCAGCCGCCGTGGACAGTCTCACCGACGTCGATGGGCACCGCGACCGGCGCCTCGGGCCGCGTCGGGGCCTCGGCGGCCACGCGAGCCGGGACGACGCGCGGGCGTAGCTCGGGCTCGCGGCCATCGGCGACGGCGATCGAAGCCGCCACGAACCCGTCGAACAGCGGATGCGGGCGCTCGGGCCGGCTCTTGAACTCGGGATGGAACTGGCTCGCGACGAACCATGGGTGATTCGCGAGCTCGACGATCTCGACGAGTCGGCCGTCGGGTGACTGCCCGGACAGCACCATGCCTGCGGCCTCGAGCGTCTGGCGATAGCGGTTGGTCACCTCGAAGCGGTGGCGGTGCCGCTCGTAGATGACCTCCTGGCCGTAGACCGCGGCCGCCTTGGAACCCGGCG
The DNA here is from genome assembly GCA_038214255.1 of Candidatus Limnocylindrales bacterium. GTDB lineage: Bacteria > Chloroflexota > Limnocylindria > Limnocylindrales > CSP1-4 > SPCO01. The sequence goes on along the minus strand of JBBQRZ010000006.1, from coordinate 96,706 downwards.
TGAGCTTCGCCGGATACAGGCCCAGGCGCATCGTGCCGCCCTTGTCCTCCATGTCGCGCTGGTCGGGCATGAAGTCGATGACCGGGTGCTGGGTGAACATGTCGAATTCGGTCGAGTTGGCGTCCAGGTTGCCGATCACGTCGCGGGCGAACTCGATGACCGCGCACTGGAGGCCGAGGCATAGGCCGAGGTACGGGACACGGTGGTCGCGGGCGAAATGGGCGGCCAGCACCTTGCCCTCGATGCCGCGATGGCCGAAGCCGCCGGGGACGAGGATCCCGGCCACGCCGTCGAGGCGCTCGTGCAGGTTGCCCGGGGTGAGCGTCTCGGAATCCACCCAGCGGAGCTTCGCGTCGACCCCGTGCGCCCAGGCGGCGTGGCGCAGCGCCTCGGTGACCGAGAGGTATGCGTCGGGCAACTCGATGTACTTGCCGACGAGGCCGATCTCGAGGGTCGGCTTGGGCGCCTTGATCCGCTCGACGAGCGCCCGCCATCCGGCGAGGTCGGGCTCGATGTCGGCGTCGACGAGGCCCAGCTCGCGGACGATGAGCCGCCCAAGTCCTGACGCCTCGAAGAGGAGCGGGACCTCGTAGATGGTGTCGGCCGTTTCGGCCGGGATGACGGCCTCGGTGGCGACGTCCGTGAAGAGGGCGATCTTCTCGCGGATCTCGTCGGAGACCGGGCGGTCGGAGCGGAGGACGATGACGTCAGGCTGGATTCCGATGCCGCGCAGCTCCTTGACCGAGTGCTGCGTCGGCTTCGTCTTGAGCTCGCCTGTGGCGGCCAGCTCGGGGAGCAGCGTGACGTGGACGTACATGACGTTCGCCCGCCCGACGTCCTTGCGCATCTGCCGGATCGCCTCCAGGAAGGGCAGCGATTCGATGTCGCCGACGGTCCCGCCGACCTCGACGATGACGACGTCCGGATCGCCGTCGCGCGCGACCCGCCCGATCCGCTCCTTGATCTCGTTCGTGATGTGCGGGATGACCTGGACGGTGCCGCCGAGGTAATCGCCGCGCCGCTCCTTGGCGATGACGGCCTGGTAGATGCGGCCCGTCGTGACGTTGCTGAGCTGGCTCAGGTTGGCGTCGATGAAGCGCTCGTAGTGGCCGAGGTCGAGGTCGGTCTCAGCGCCGTCGTCGGTGACGAACACCTCGCCGTGCTGGTACGGCGACATCGTGCCCGGGTCCACGTTGATGTACGGATCGAGCTTGAGGATGGAGACCTGCAGGCTGCGGGCCTTGAGGATCCGTCCGATGCTGGCGGCAGTGATGCCTTTGCCGAGAGAGGAGGTCACGCCTCCGGTCACAAAGACATACTTCGCCATGGGAACGGTCCTCCGGGGTTTTTCTGATGCTATCGGAAAGTGCCCTCGGCGTCGAATCCGAAGAGGTCAGACAGACCTCGGCGATCAGGCATCCGGGGCGATCGCCTCGACCCAGTCGGCCCGCCACGCCGGGGCCTCGAACGGCGCCGCGAAGTACGTGTGCTGGCGACGGACCAGTCCGTCACGCAGCTCGACGATGGCCACGATCCGGGCCGTGGATCCGTCGCTGTACTGGTTGAGACCCTCGGCGACCCACACGTCGCCACTGCCGACGATCCGCTGGACCGTCATCGACGGCGTCATGACCCATCGGTCCTCGGAGCCGACCACCCGTTCCACCTCGATGTCGGGGAAACCACCGGGGAAACGCTCGTGGATCGCCCGGTAGTGGTCGTGGCCGCGGATCCGCTCGCCCGATTGGAGCCAGTCCTCGATCCAGTCCGGTGCGCGCAGGCGCGCCAGCGTGTCGAAGTCGTTCGCCGCGACGGCCGCGAAATAGCGTTCGACCAGGTCGGCGTTTCGGTTCTCGTCCATCGGCGCCCTCCAGCTCGTGCGCGGAGTGTGCGCCGACGGAAGAAGCCGCGTCGACCCAACGGATCGCCCTCCCGGCCGGGACTTCTTGACCGTCAGCGCGAAGGCGGCCAGGCGCCGGGCGGCGGATCCTCGAGGCCCTCGCCCCAGAGCTCCGGCCCACAGAAATAGCCGCGCGGCGGCCCGGCCGACGGAGGCGCGATCGTCGATCGATCGGCGCGCCAGGCGTCGATCGTCTCGGCCAGCCACGTGTCGATCTCACGAAACTCCGTCCAGCGCTGAAAGGGCCAACCGGCCTCCACGCAGATCTTCACGAGGGCGCGCTTGGCGAACACGACGTCGCTGTATCCAGCCGCGTAGCGGTCGCTCTCGCCGTCCCCGATGAACACGACCTGCCGGCCCGCCGCACGATGGGCCAGGACCCGCTCCCGTTTGCAGGTCCCGCACACCAGGCAGGTCGGATGGCCGTTCGGGAAGTCGATCGACGGGCGCCGCCCCCGGAAGGTGGTCCGGGCCGTGATCACGGGCACATCCCCGACACCGAGTCGCTCGAGCGCCGGCTCGATGAAGAAGCCGAACCCGTCCGACACGACCTCGACGGGGACTCCGGCAGCCTTGGCCCGCCGGACGAACGGTGCGAATCCGGGGTCGTGTGGCTGCGCGGCGGCCGTGGCGAGGAGGGCTTCCGGATCGGCCTCGACCAGGCTCATCTCCCAGGCCATCAGGCGTCGGGACCCCATGAGCCCGGCGTCATACGCGGCTGCCGCCTCCTCCCAGACGCCCGGGACGTGCTCGGCCATGACGAGGTCCGTGACGTCGGTGAGCGAGATGGTCCCGTCGTAGTCGACGAGGATCGCGAGTGGCGGCGCGGCCGCGTCGAGCGCCGGAACCGGGGGCGCGAGCGGCGCGGCCGGCTCTCGGAGGTCCCCCGGCGCGGGCGAGGCGGTCGGGTCGCTCACGCGCGCTCGATCGGAACGTCCGGCGATCTCGATCCCATCCGGGTGAGGACCACGCCGGTGACGATGATCGCTCCGCCGACGACCTGGCCGAGGCGGATCGGCTCGCCGAGCACGAGGAAGGCGAGCACCACCGCGAGCGCTGGCACGAGCGTCTGGACAGCCGTGATCCGGGTCGGCCCGAGCAGCCCGATCCCGTTGAGGACGATGACGTTGCCGATCCCGGCCGCGAGCGTCCCCGAATAGACGATCGCGAGCACCGCCGCGGAGCCGACGGATGCAAGGTCCACGGTCGAGAGCTGGATGATCCCGGGGACCGCCATCACCGCCGTCCCGGCGATCGTCGCCCAGGTCGTGGCCCGCAACGGGGAGTGCTTTCTCAGGACGGGCCCGCCGAGGGCGCTGTAGGTCGCCCAGCACACCGCCGCGAGCAGCGTCAGCGCATAGCCCGGCGTGTCGCCCGCCAGTCCGATCCCGGCTCCGCCGGCGACGACGATGACCACCCCGGCGAACGAGAGCACCGCCCCGGCGAGCTTCGTCCGGGTGAGCGTGTCCGTCCCGATCGCCACGGCAATCAGCGCGGTGAAGACGGGCGAGGCCGCGATGAGCATGGCCGAGTCGCCGGCCGAGATCCGCCCGAGCGCCGTGGTCCACAGGATCTGGTAGGCCCCGAAGCCGAGCACACCAAGGGCCGCAAGGGGCCAGAGATCGCGCAGCGGGATGCGGATCCGGCCCTCGCGCCAGCGCAACACGACGAGCAGGATCGCCGAGGCCAGGATGAAGCGAAGCAGGGTGAAACCGACCGGCGGGAGCACGCCGAGCGCGCCCTTGATGACGATGAAGTTGCCGGCCCAGAAGGCCATGACGACGAGGACACCGACCTCGGCGAGGCGCCGCTCGCGGGCGAGGGCGTTAACCGACGTCCCAGGGCGGTTCGCGAACAGACCGACGCCCGCCGGTCGGGCGGGCGTTCGGGGCGAGGCTGGGTCGGTGGCGCCCGCCGCAGCGGGCGCGTCGGGGTCGATCAGACGCCCTCTCGATCGAGCTCGAGGAGCTCCTCGTCACCCTCTTCGGTGAGCTTCAGCCAGACGAACAGTCCGGCGAGAACGAGCAGCGGGATGACGATCATCGCGGCGAGCGTGATGCCGAGCGCGACGGCGACGGTCTTGAGCGCTTTCATGGCGATCCTCCGTTCAGGCGTTGGCCGGGGCGTTCGCCCCGGGGGTGGTCTCGACGTGGCGACGGGTGGGACCGCCGGCGACCAGGGAGGCGATGTCGTCGCGCGTGAACTCCGCCAGTTCGTGGCGCTGGCCGGTCTGTCCCGAGGTCAGGAGTCGGACGACGAACGCGCCGTCCTGCTCGAAGAAGAAGACGTCCCGCGGCTTCTGGGCATCCATGTACCGGCCGAGCACCCGAAAGGCCGTCTCGTAGAAGCCGGCCTCGTGCGCGGGCGGCGGCGGGGTCCGCCCCCGCCGGGCGACGGCCTCTTCCATGAACCGGGCGATGTCGTCATCGAGGAAGGTCAGCGTCTCCTTGACCTGCGTCCCAATCGACTCGGACCACGTGCCCCCGGCCGCACCGGACGTAACGAGCCCCTGGACGATGAACCCGTCGGGAGCCTCGAGCAGCAGCACATCCTTCATGTGGCGCTGGTCGATGAAGGCGCCGATCGATCGAAAGACCTCCTCGAAGTCCTGGCGCGGGCTGCCCTCGTAGATCCGCATGGGGACGCGTCCCTTTCTCAGGAGCCGGTGGTCTGATCCAGGAGCCCGCACTCCTTGGCGCGGCGCTCGCTGACACGGAACAACCTCGTGGCGGCGAGTGTAACCAGCGCTCCGGCCGCCAGCAAGGCGGCGATGACGATCGCGGGCACGGACGCGATCGATCGCGAAGCGTGGAAATCCGACGGCGACGACAGATATCGAGCTCGATCCCGTCGAGTCAGGAGGCGCCGAGGCGGACCGCGAGCTCTCCCGCGACCCTTGCGTCGTTGACGATCAGGGCGGTGTTCGCCCGCACCGAGGCGCCACCGGTTAGCTCGGCGATCCGGGCGAGCAGCCAGGGCGTCAGCTCGGGACCGCTCACGCCGGCCGCGTCGGCGTCGACGACCGCCCGCTCGACAGCGTCGCCGGCCACGTCGCCAGGGAGTGCCTCGGCCGCGGGCACCGGGACGCACACGAGCACGCCGCTCCCGAGGCCGAGGCCGAGATGGGTTTCCACGATCGATGCCGCGACCTCGAGGTCCGCGGCGACGTTCGGGGCGCGGAGCCCCGAAGAGCGGGAATAGAACCCCGGCAGCTCGGCCTGGCCGACCGTGATCACCGGCACGCCCCGGGACTCGAGGTACTCCAGCGTGGCGGGCACGTCGAGGATGGCCTTTGGACCGGCGCACACGACGGCCATCGGCGTGCGACCCAGCTCCTCGAGATCCGACGACACGTCGAGCGTCCCGGGCCCGCCCTCGGCCGTCCCGAGCGCTCCGCGGTGCACGCCCCCGATCCCCCCGGTGGCGAAGACGGTGATGCCCGCCGCATGCGCCGCGATCATCGTGGCGGAGACCGTCGTGGCCGCCCAGCCGCCCTCGGCCATCGCCACGGCCAGGCTCGGGCGGGCGGCCTTGCGGACCGATCCGCCCGGCGCCGTCGCCAAGGCCCGGAGGGCCGCCTCGTCCAGGCCGACGAGCAGGTGGCCGTCGCGAACCGCCACCGTGGCCGGCACGGCACCCGACGCTCGGACCGCCGCCTCCGACGCCGTAGCGACCTCCAGGTTCTGCGGATATGGCAGGCCGTGGCTGATCAGCGTGGATTCGAGGGCGACGACCGCTCGGGCCGCTCGCAGGGCGTCGGTCACCTCCGGTGAGAGCTGGAGGCGGTCGCGCACGGTCCGGGGTGTCCCCATGCGGGAAGCCTAGCGCCGCCACCGCCGGTCCGACGCTCGCCCCTGGCAGCGGCGTCAGGCGACGTCTCACGACTCCGGCGATCCGCGACGCCTCAGGCGATCGGCAGCTCGGGTCGTGGGGTGCTGAGCTGGCGGGCGGCCGCGCGGTGACCGGCCACGGCACCGCGCTGGAGCGCCGCCACATGGGACCGACCGGCGGCCCGTGCCGCCAACCAGCCGACGAGGAACCCGGCATCGAAGGCGTCACCGGCGCCGGTCGTATCGGCCGTCACAACATGCGGGGTCGCGACCTCGAACCGGAGACGGTCCTCGCGTTCGCGGGCGAGGACCGTGGCTCCGTTCGAGCCGCGCTTCACCGCAGCCGCGGGTACGAGATCGAGCAACCCCTCGACGGAAGACCGCCCCATCAGCGCCTCGGTCTCGCCCGCCGTCGCGAAGAGCAGGTCCGGCGCGACCGCCTCGATCCGGGCGCGCGCGGCGCGGCGGCCGCCGGCCAGCAACGGGCCGATGGACGCGAGATCCAGGCTGACGACCGCGCCGGCCGAGCGCGCCAGCTCGACGGCGCGCAGCCCCGCCCGCCCGAGCGGATCGCCGATGAGCGAGTAGAACGGCAGGTGCAGGGCATCCGCCCGGGCGAACCAGGATGGCCGCAGGTCGGCCGGGTCGAGCCGATCGGCCGCCCCGCGGTCAGCCACGAACGAACGGTCGCCACCCACGCCGACCAGGACCCCGATCCGGCCGGTCCTGGCGCCCGCCACGCGGGTGACGCGCGCCCGCACGCCGTCCGCGCGAACGGCATCGACGAGCGTTCGCCCGGCAGCATCCCGGCCGACGGCACCGATCAGCGCCGTGCGCGCGCCCAGGCGCGCGAGCCAGCGCGCCGTGTTGGCCGCCGAACCACCCTGGACGAACGACACACGGCCGGGCACGTCGCTGCCGCTCTCGAGCGGTCGGTCGGGGGCGAGGACGACATCGAGCATGAGGTCGCCGAGGACGACGATCCGAGGGCGGCTCGAGCGCAGCGCTGGCATGGCCCGAGGATAGAGGCCCGCCGACGATCCGTCGGGCGCTGCGCCGGACCTACAATGGACCGCCTGACCCTCCCCGATCGTGGAGTCGTGACCCATGACTGCCGTGACCACCGACCTCGATCGCCTGGCGATCGACACGATCCGGACCCTCTCGATCGATGCCGTCCAGGCGGCGAAATCCGGCCATCCGGGCGCCCCGATGGGCGCCGCGCCGATGGCCTACACGCTCTGGACCCGCTTCCTGCGCCACGCCCCAACCCATCCCGACTGGCCGGATCGCGATCGATTCGTCCTCTCGGCGGGGCACGCGAGCATGCTCCTTTACTCGCTGCTGCACCTGACCGGCTACGACCTTCCGCTCGACGAGCTGAAGCGATTCCGCCAGTGGGGCTCGCGTACCCCGGGTCATCCGGAGTCAGGGCTGACAGCCGGCGTCGAGGCAACGACCGGGCCCCTCGGCCAGGGCTTCGCGAACGCGGTGGGCATGGCCATCGCCGAGCGTCGGCTGGCCGCGGAGTTCGAGCGCGACGGGCATACGATCGTGGACCATCGAACGTACGTCATCGCCTCCGACGGCGACATGCAGGAAGGGATCGCGTCGGAAGCGGCCAGCCTGGCCGGCCACCTCCGGCTGGGCCGGCTCATCGTCCTGTACGACGACAACGGGGTCCAGCTCGACGGACCCACCTCGATGGCCTGGTCCGAGAACGTCACCCGGCGCTTCGAGGCGTACGGCTGGCACACGCAGCGCGTCGGGGATGGCAACGACATCGCCGCGATCGAGTCGGCGATCGACGCCGCCCGGGCCGACGAGCGGCCCAGTCTCATCGCCGTGCGGACGCACATCGGCTACGGCAGCCCGAACAAGCAGGACTCGCAGAAGGCCCACGGCTCGCCCCTGGGCCCCGACGAGGTTCGCCTCGTGAAGGAGGCCTACGGCTGGGATCCGGACAAGACGTTCTACATCCCCGGTGACGCCCTGCGCGTCTTTCGCGCCGCGGTGCCGGCCGGCGAGGAATTCGTGGCCGACTGGAATGCCCGGATGGATGCCTATGCCGCGGCGCATCCCGACCTGGCGACAGAGTTCCGCCGGCGGCAGGCCCGACGGCTGCCTGACGGGTGGGATGCCGACCTCAAGACGTACGAGGCCGGCACCGAGGTGGCGACCCGCAACGCGAGCCAGGACGCGATCCAGGTCCTCGCGGCGAGTCTCCCCGAGCTGTTCGGGGGCGCGGCCGATCTGTCCGAGTCGAACCTGACGGACGTCAAGGGCGAGCCGAACTTCGAGGCCGGCCAGCCCGGACGGAACCTGCGGTTCGGCGTCCGCGAGCACGGGATGGGCGGCATCGGCAACGGGATCGCCTACCACGGCGGGTTCATCCCCTACGTCGCGACGTTCCTGACCTTCAGCGACTACATGCGCGGCGCGGTCCGCCTGTCGGCGCTCGCCGGGCTCCACGTGATCGATGTCTGGACCCACGACTCCGTCGGCCTTGGGGAGGACGGGCCGACGCACCAGCCAGTCGAGCATTACGCCGCCCTGCGCGCGATCCCGAACCTGTGGTTCGTGCGACCCGGGGACGCGAACGAGACCTCGGCGGCGTGGGCGCTCGCGGTGGAGCGGCGCGACGGACCGGTCGCCCTGGCGCTCACCCGCCAGAAGCTGCCGGTCCTCGCGGGAACCGCGGCGAAGGCGCGCGAGGGCGTCCTCCGCGGGGGTTATGTCCTGCGCGATGCCCCCGGCGGGAAACCCGACATCATCCTCATGGGCACAGGCTCGGAACTCCAGCTGGCGTTTGCGGCCGCGGAGGCCCTCGAGGCGGACGGCATCGCGGCCCGCGTCGTCTCGCTGCCGTGCTGGGAAGCGTTCGACGCGCAGGACGCGGCGTACCGGGATGACGTCCTGCCGCCGTCGGTACGCAAGCGCGTGAGCGTCGAGGTCGGTGTCTCCCTGGGCTGGGAGCGCTGGGCGGGAGACGAGGGCGCGATCGTCGGGCTCGACCACTTCGGCGCCTCGGCGCCGGCGGGCACGATCTTCGAGCACTTCGGATTCACCGTGGACCGCGTGACGGACGTCGCGCGCCGGGTCGTCCGCGATGGCCTGCACGGCCGGATCCCCACCGTGGATGGCGGCCACTTCGCCCATCAGGGCGGGCATCCAAGCCTCAACGCCGGAGATCCGGGCGTGGACCGGTCCGGCGGCTCGGACCCGGGCCACAGCTGATGCGCGTGGCGTTCGCCGCCGATCACGCCGGGGCCGAGCTCAAGGACGCGCTGCTCCGGCGCCTCGCCGGGGCGGGGCTCGAGCATGAGCTCCTGGACCTCGGCGGCGACGGCTCCGATCCCGAGGACGACTACCCGGATTTCGCGCAGCGCCTCGGCGAGGCCGTCCAGCACGGGACCGCCGATCGCGGGATCCTCATCTGCGGCTCTGGAGTCGGCGCGAGCGTGGCGGCCAACAAGATGCGCGGGATCCGGAGCGCGGTCTGCCACGACACGTATTCCGCCCACCAGGGCGTCGAGCACGACGACATGAACGTCCTGACCCTCGGCGCGCGGGTCATCGGACCGGAGCCCGCCTATGAATGCGCGCTCGCGTTCGTCGCGGCGTCGTTCAGCGGGAAGCCGCGTCACCGACGCCGCCTCGACAAGGTCCTCGTCATCGAGGCGGCCGAGGGCTGACGCGATCGCTACAACCCGCGTCGGCCGCCGCGCGGCGTACCATGGCGTCCCCGCTCCCGCATCCACGCCGATGCTTCGGAGGCCACGATGACCGATCCCGCGTCGACCGCCGTCAGCCCTCCAGCCTTTGCCCTCGGCGAGGGCCGAACCGCGTTCGAGGCCGCCGTCGCCCAGGCCCGCGACGACGAGTGGGCGGTCCGCCTGTTCGACCGTGACGTCACCCTGTGGTCGAGCGATCCGCGCGTCGGCGCCGCCATCGCCGAGCGCCTGGGCTGGCTCGACGCCCCGATCGAGTTCGCGGAGCGGACCGCGGCGCTCGAGGGCTTCGGCGACGGGGCCACCGATGCCGGCTTCACGACCGCGATCGTTGCCGGCATGGGCGGGAGCAGCCTGACCCCGGACGTGCTCCACAAGACCTTCGGCAGCGAGGGCGCCTACCTCGCCCTGCGCATCCTCGACTCGACCGACCCGGCCTACGTCGCGGCCACGGTCGACGACCTCGACCCGCTGCGGACGCTGGTCATCGTGGCGAGCAAGTCGGGCACGACGACGGAGCCGAACGCCTTCGCGGCCTATGCCTGGGGGCGCGTCCATGCCGCGCTCGACGAGGTGGGCCATCACGTCTACGAGTCGCCCGGCGCCTTCTTTGTCGCGATCACCGACCCCGGCCGGAGCGCCGAGGCGATCAAGCATCACGACGAATTCCGCGAGGTCTTCCTCAACCCGCCCGACATCGGGGGGCGGTATTCCGCGTTGACCTACGTGGGACTCGTGCCCGGGTCGCTGATCGGGCTCGACCTCGACGCCCTGCTGGCGGCGGCGGTCGCGATGCTCGGCGCGTGCCGCGAACCCGATCCCATCGCCAATCCGGGCGTGTCGCTCGGCCTCGCCATCGGCACCCTCGCGAAGGCCGGGCGCGACAAGCTGACGTTCCTCGCCGATGACGAGATCGCGTCCTTCGGCGCGTGGGCCGAGCAGCTCATCGCGGAGAGCACGGGCAAGCACGGCGTCGGGATCGTGCCCGTCGATCTCGAGCCGCTCGGCGAGGTCGCGTCGTACGGCCCCGATCGCGTGTTCGCCCGGGTGTCGCTCGCCGGCGCCGACGGTGGCGCCCGCGACGCGCTGGCCGACGCCCTCGAGCGGGCCGGTCACCCTGTGATCCGGATCAAGCTTGTCGATCCGATGGACATCGGCGCGGAATTCGTGCGCTGGGAGGTCGCCACCGCGATCGCGGGGGCCGTCCTCGGCATCGACGCGTTCGACCAGCCCAACGTGGAGGAGGCCAAACAGCTCACCCGGGATGTGCTCGAGAAGGCCGAACGGGGCGAGCCGATCGCGGACCCGCAGGCCCCGCTCGCCCAGGGCGAGGGCCTCACCCTGTACGGCGACGCGGCCCTCCGGCTCACCTCGGGCGACGGCAACGCCACCGGGGAGCTGGCCCGCCACCTCGCCCGCCGCAAAGCCAACGCCTATCTCGCGCTGCAGGCGTTCATCGCGCCCACGCCGGCCCGTGACGACGCCTTGTCGCGAATCCGGGCGCTCCTGCGCGATCGGACGCGGCACGCGACCACCGCCGGGTACGGACCGCGCTTCCTGCACTCGACCGGCCAGCTCCACAAGGGCGGCGCCCCGATCGGCTGGTTCCTCCAGCTGACCTCGGATCACCCGGACGACCGCCCGATCCCCGAGTGGGCGTACACGTTCGGGCAGCTCATCGACGCGCAGGCCGCGGGGGACTTCGCCGCGCTCGAATCGCACGACCTGCCGATCCTGCGAGTCCATCTCGGCGCCGACGTGGACGCCGGGCTGGCGGCCCTGGAGCGCGCGCTCGCCGCCGCGCTCGACACGACCTCGGAGGGTTGACCCAGATGCGCATCGGGTTCATCGGCCTGGGGCGCATGGGCGCCAACATGGTCCGTCGCCTCCTGGGCGACGAGCACGAGATCGTCGCTTACAACCGGACCCCCGAGAAGACCGCCGAGATCGCGACGGAGGGTGCGACGCCCTCGTTCTCGATCGCCGAGCTGGTCGAGAAGCTCGAGAAGCCCCGCGCGGTGTGGGTCATGGTCCCGGCCGGCGACGCGACCGAGGCGCAGATCGCCGAGCTGCTCGAGTACCTCGAGCCGGGCGACACGATCATCGACGGCGGCAACACGAACTTCCACGACGACGTCCGGCGCCACAAGGAGCTTGCCGCGAAGGGCATCCGCTATATCGACGCCGGCACGTCGGGTGGGATCTGGGGCCTCCAGGTCGGCTACTGCCTGATGGTCGGCGGTGATGCCGAGGCGGTCACGCCGCTCGAGCCGATCTTCAAGAGCCTCGCGCCGGAGGGCGGCTACCTGCACGTCGGCGGACCGGGGGCGGGGCATTACGTGAAGATGGTCCACAACGGCATCGAATACGGCCTCATGCAGGCGTATGCCGAGGGCTTCGAGATCATGCACGCGAGCGACTACGAGCTCGACCTCGCCGGGATCGCCGACCTGTGGATGCAGGGCAGCGTCGTGCGGTCGTGGCTGCTGGAGCTGGCGGGTCGAGCGTTCCGCAGCAACGGCCGCGATCTCGAGCATCTCAAGGGATACGTCGCCGATTCCGGGGAGGGGCGCTGGACGGTCCAGGAGGCGATCGATCACGACGTCCCCGCCCCGATCATCACCATCTCGCTGCAAACCCGATTCCGGTCGCGCCAGGACGACTCCTACGGGGCCAAGGTGCTTGCCGCGCTGCGCAACGAGTTCGGCGGGCACGCGGTGAAGACGGAATAGCCCCGATGGCGTCGACCCGGACGAACGGCAAGGTCAAGGTCAAGGGCAAGGCTCCGGTCAAGGACCCGGCTCCGGTCAAGGACCCGGCTCCGGTCGACGCGCCGGCCGACCAGCCCATCCCGGCCCGCCCCGCGCCGCGCCCCAAGGACGCGCCACGCACGATGAAGGACCTGCGCCTGAGCCGCCAGGGCAAGCGCGCCCCCCGGTCCAAGCCGCCCGAGAACGTCCTGCGCGAGGGCCTCCGGCTCGAGCGCGTCCCGGATCCGGCGATCCTCGTGCTCTTCGGCGCGACCGGCGACCTCGCCCATCGCAAGGTCATCCCGGCGTTGTACCAGCTGTGGCGGACCAACCTGCTGCCGCATGAATTCGTCCTGCTCGCCGTAGGTCGGCGCGAGTACGACGACGACGTCTTCCGAACCGAGATCCGCACGTCGCTCGAGCAGTACAGCCGGGTCCTGCCGCTCGATGAGGCGGCGTGGCGCTCGTTCAGCCAGCGGATCCGCTACCACCGCTGCGACTTCAGCGATCCCAGCGGCTACGACGTCCTCTCGACCCGTCTCGACGAGATCGATGAGGACGTGGGCACGCGCGGCAACCGCCTGTTTTATCTCGCGACCCAACCGTCGCAATTCGCCGAGATCGTCGCGCAGCTCGGGCGGGTCGGGCTCGACCATGAGCACCACGATGGCGGCTGGCGGCGGATCGTCATCGAGAAGCCGTTCGGCCACGATCTCGACTCGGCGAAGCGACTGAACCGCGAGGTCGGCAAGGTCTTCCGCGAGTCACAGGTCTATCGCATCGACCACTACCTCGGCAAGGAAACCGTCCGCAACCTGCTGGTGTTCCGCTTCGGGAACGGCATCTTCGAGCCGCTGTGGAACCGCCGCTACGTCGATCACGTGCAGATCACCGTGGCGGAATCGATCGGCATCGAGAGCCGTGGGGCGTTCTACGAGCAGACCGGGGCGTCGCGCGACGTCCTCCAGAACCACCTCCTGCAGCTCGTCAGCCTCGTCGCGATGGAGCCCCCGGCGACCTTCCAGGCGGACGCGCTGCGCGACGAGAAGGTCAAGGTCCTTCGGGCGATCTGGACGAATCCCGGGGATCCGACCCAGGTCGTGCGCGGGCAGTATGGCCCCGGGTGGGTCGCGGCGGTCCAGGTCCCCGGGTATCGAAAGGAGCCCGAGGTCGACCCCGAGTCCGAGACCGAGACGTACGTCGCGGCGAAGCTCACGATCGACGACTGGCGCTGGTCAGGCGTCCCGTTCTACGTGCGGACCGGGAAGCGGCTGGCCAAGCGCTCGACCGAGATCGCGATCCAGTTCCGCGAGGTCCCGCATCGGCTGTTCCGCGACGCCGGCGCGGATCCGGATCCGAACCTGCTCGCGATCCGGATCCAGCCGGACGAGGGCATCATGCTGCGCTTCAGCGCGAAGGTCCCCGGCCTCGGGATGGCCGTTCGACCGGTGACGATGGACTTCACCTACGGGTCGGCGTTCAACGTCGATTCACCCGACGCCTACGAGACCCTGATCCTCGACGCCCTGCAGGGCGACGCGTCGCTGTTCACCCGCGCGGACGAGGTCGAGGAGGCGTGGAGCATCGTCGACCCGATCATCGAGGCGTGGGCGTCCGGCCCGCCCCCCGACTTTTCCAATTACGAGGCCGGCAGCCTCGGACCGGCCGAGGCGGACGAGATGCTGGCGCTCGACGGCCGGCGCTGGCGCCGGATCTGACCCTCGGGACCGCAGCATGACCACATCCGAAGCACCGGCCATGGTCCCGCAACAGCCCGTCCTGCGCTGGTCGGCGCGTGCCCACAGCATCGCCGAGGTGGAATCGGAGCTCGCCCGGATCTGGGCCGGCCAGGATCTGACGTCCGACGTCGGCGGCGCGCCGGGGCGCCATATCGCCGCGCGGACGAGCGTGATGAACCTCGTCGTGATCGCCCGACGGCCGGAGATCGCCGAACGGAGCGCGGCCACCATCCAGGCGCTGACGGGTCGCCATCCGTCGCGCACGATCGTCGTCCAGTCGGCCGATCCCGATGGCCCTTCCTGGCTCGACGCGCGGGTCGAAGCGCACTGTGTCCTGCCGCACGAGGACGCGCCCGAGACGTGTGCCGAGACGATCCACCTCGTCGCCGGCGGCGACGCGGGGCGGCACCTCTCGGCGATCGTCATGCCGCTGCTCATCCACGACCTGCCGGTCACCGTGTGGTGGCCGGGCGAGCCACCGTTCAGCTCGCGCGCGGCCCGCGACCTGCTCGCCAACGCAGACCGCCTCGTCGTCGACGGCTCCAGCTGGAGCGGGGACGGCCTGCCGCGGCTGCGCGAGATGGCGGAGCTGCTCGACACGACGCGCCTGTCCATCAGCGATTTCGCGCTCGTGCGCCAGTCGCGCTGGCGGGAAGCGATCGCCTCGATCTTCGACGACCCGGACTTCCTGCCGTACCTGCGGGCGCTCCGCCGGATCGCCGTCACGTACGCGACGCACGACGAAACCGGCGCGCCCGGGTCCACGAACCTCGTCAAGCCGATGTACCACGTCGGTTGGCTGGCCTCGCGCCTCGGGCTCTCGGTCGAGAAGCCCCTGACGGTCGTCAGCGGTCCGGCTGCGAGCGCGGCGCGCTGCTCGCGCGCCGCGCCCGGGACGAGAGCGGTCGCCGGGCGTGGCATGGCCGCGACCCTGCGAAACGGGCACGGCGAGATCGGAGTCGTCGTGCGGCCGGTGGTCTCCAAGATGCCAGCCGGCACGACCTTGCGCGTCGAACTGCTCGCCGAGCGGCGCAGCTCGGAGCTGCGGGCCGACGTGACGGCCGAGGCCGAGACCGTCCACGTGCGCGTCTGGCAGGACGGAGTGGAGGCGCTCGATCGACATTTCCTCGCCGCGCGGCGGACCGACGTCGACCTGCTGGCCGAGGCGATCGAGGCGGGACGTCGCGACACCGTGGCCATCGGAGCGCTGCGGGCCGCGGCGGCACTCGTGAGCCCCGACTCGTCGGACAGCGAGTCGTGAGCGACGAGCCTCGGCTCGTCGTCGTGGCCGATCCTGCAGCGGCAGCCGCGGAAGCCGCCCGCCATATCGCCACCTCCCTCGGCGGCGCGATTGCGGCCCGCGGACGAGCCGACTGGGCGACGAGCGGCGGGTCGACGCCGGTCGGCATCTACCAACGCCTGGTCGCCCCGCCCCTCCGCGACACGGTCCCATGGGAGCACGTCCACGTCTGGTGGGGCGACGATCGGTTCGTGCCGCGCGACCATCCCCTCTCGAACGTGCTGCCGTTCGAGGAGATCGTCATCGACATCGCCGGACGGGAGGAGGGCACGGTCGGTCCCGATGGTCCGGGCGTGCGCATCCCGGTGGACCAGATCCATCCATTCCGGACCGCGGAGGCGATCGGGGCCGGGCAGGACGCCGCGTTCGCGGCGGCCGAGCTCGCGGACGAGCTGCGGTCCGCCGGCCTTGAGACCGCGGACGGCTGGCCCGTCTTCGACCTGATGCTCGTCGGCGTCGGGCCCGACGGGCACCTGCTGTCGGTGTTCCCGAGCTCGACCGCCTTCGATTCGACGGCCTGGGCGCTCGAGATCCCGGCCCCGACCCACATCGAGCCGCACGTCGAGCGAGTGACCCTCAATCCGGCCGTGCTCCGGGTTGCGCGGGACCTGCTGGCGGTCGCGACCGGGGCGGACAAGGCACCTGTCCTGGGCGAGATCTTCGGCGACGAACGCGATCCGCGACGCTGGCCGGCCCAGCTCGCGCGTCGGGCCGGCGCGACCTGGATCCTCGACGAGGCGGCGGGGGCCAACCTGCGCCGCGGATGACCCGGCCGGCCACCGCCGCCGTCACGATCCGTCGAGCGACCCCGGCCGACGCGGCCGCCGTCGCGGACGTCTGGCTGGCCTCGTGGCGAGCGACGTTCGACTTCTCGCCCGGCCACCCCGACGACGAGGTTCGAACCTGGGTGGGCCAGGAGCTGCTCCCGAGCACCGAGGCCTGGGTCGCGGCCGATCCCGCGGGCCGGGTCATCGGGGTGATGGCGCTCTCCGAGGCGATGGTCGAGCAGCTCTACCTCGCCCCCGACTGGATCGGCCGAGGCGTCGGCGCGCGCCTGCTCGATCTCGCCAAAGAGCGGCGGCCGGCGGGCCTCGACCTCTACTGCTTCCAGGCCAACCGCCGGGCCCGACGGTTCTACGAGCGGCACGGGTTTGCCCCGGTCGCCTTCGGCGACGGGACCGGCAACGAGGAGCACCAGCCGGACATCCGCTACGCCTGGCGGCCGATGGCGGTGGCTCGCTCCCCGGACGGGACAGCGATCGCGCGATTCGGCGAAGGCGCCGGGCTGCCGTTGATCCTCGTCCACGGTGCCGCCGCCGACCACACGACGTTCCGCACGGTCGGCCCTCGGCTGGCTTCGCGGTTCAGGGTGCAGGCGATCGACCGGCGCGGCCGGGGCGCCTCCGGCGACACGCTCCCGTACGCGGTCGAACGCGAGTTCGAGGACATCGCGGCCGTCGCCGAGGCATTGGCCGACGAGACCGGCCGGCCGGTCGCGGTGTTCGGCCACTCGTGGGGCGGTCGCTGCGCCCTCGGGGCGGCGCTCCGGACGAGCGCGATCGATCGGGTCATCTCGTATGAGGGCGCGCCGCCGCCGGGCGCGCTGCGCTACCAGGTGCCGGGTCTCGTCGATCGGCTCGCGGGCCTCGAGGCCGCCGGACGACCCGACGAGCTGCTGGCGACGTTCCTGCGCGAGGTCGTCGGCATGACCCCGGACGAGCTGGCTCGCTACCGGGCCGACCCGATCTGGCCGCGCCGGGTCGCGGCGGCCCCGACCATCGTTCGCGAGCTGCGCGCCGAGACCGACCCGGACGCCGGCCTCGACGTCCTTGGGACCGTTCGTCAGCCCGTCCTCCAGCTCCTCGGCGGTGACAGCCTGCCGGTCTTCGGCGAGGCGACCCGCGCTCTCGACGAGCGCCTCGCCGATGGCCGGATCGTGACGATCCAGGGCGCGAAGCACGCCGCCCATCACACCCACGTGGACGCGGTTGTCGAGGCCGTCACGACCTTCCTGGGCGTGTGATACTCCCCCGATGCTGGACATGGGCATCCTCGGCTGGATCGTCGTCGGCTTCCTCGCGGGAGCGATCTCGGGCGCGCTGGTCGGCGGGAGGACGGCGCGCGGCTGCCTGCCCAATGTCGTCGTCGGGATCCTCGGCGGTATCCTCGGCGGCTGGCTCGCCCAGCAGATGGGGTTCACGGCGATCAACGGGTTCATCGCAGCGGTCGTCGTCGCCGTGCTCGGCTCGCTCGTGATCCGGCTGATCCTCAACGCAATCAGCGCCCCAAACCGCTGACCTCCCGCTGGGCGCTGCGCCCCCGAACGGCCGGGTCTACCATCGATCCATGACCGACTCCCCTCCCGCCGACGCCCCGACCGAGGTCACCCAGGCGACTCGCCCGTACTCGCCGGGCCTCGAGGGGGTCATCGCCGGGGAGACGAACCTGAGCTTCGTCGACGGGGCCCGGGGCCGGCTGCTGTACCGGGGCTACCGGATCGGCGACCTCGTCGCTCACGGCACGTATCCGTCGGTCGCGAACCTCCTGTGGACCGGCGACTGGGAGCCGGGCCATCGCCTTCAGACGGCGCCGGTACCCGACGCGGTCATCACGACGCTCCGCGCGCTTCCACACACGACGAAACCGATGGACGCGCTGCGCTCGGCCGTCTCGACGTGGGGAGCGACGCAGGACCTGCCGTGGCCACCGACCGTCGAGCAGGCACGTGCCCTGACGTCGTTCTCACCTTCCGCGCTGGCCGCGTTCGCGCGCATCCGCGAGGGATCGGACCCGATCGAGCCGGACCCGGCGCTCGACCTCACCGAGGGCTTCCTGTACCAGCTGACCGGCACGCGGCCGGAGCCCGAGACGGCGCGCGCGCTCGATGCCTACTTCATCGTCGGAGCCGAGCACGGCTTCAACGCCTCGACGTTCACCGCCCGGGTCATCACGTCGACCCGCTCGGACATCGCGTCGGCGATCGTCGGCGCGATCGGCACGATGAAGGGACCGCTCCACGGTGGCGCGCCGTCCGAGGTCGTCGACCAGCTCGCCCAGGTCGGCTCGGCCGAGCACGCGGAGGCGTGGATCCGCGAGGCGCTGTCGCGCGGCGAGCGGCTCATGGGCTTCGGTCATCGGGTCTATCGGGCCTATGACCCGCGCGCGGCCGCGCTCCGCACGGTCGCGGAAGGGATGGAGCACAAGCCCGACTGGCTGCAGCTCGCGATCGCCGTCGAGGACGTGGCCCTGCGGATCCTCGCCGAGAAGCACCCGGACCGGCCGATCAAGACGAACGTCGAGTACTACGCGGCACCGGTGCTCATGGGCGTCGGCCTCTCGCCCGACCTCTTCCCGGCAACGTTCTCGCTCGCGCGCCACGCCGGCTGGACGGCCCACGCCCTCGAGCAGGCCGCCAACAACCGCCTGATCCGACCCGACGTGAACTACGTCGGCCCCGAGGAGCGCGACCTCCCGAGCTGATCGGCTGCGGCTAGAGCCGGCGAGCCGGCGCCCTCTGCAATGAGCCGCAGCCTGTTCCGTTCCAGCCCGGTTGGTACAAGCGACGCGTTCTGGCGTCTTCAGCTGCCCGATCGCCATCATCGGGACCGACTCGATCACGTGCCTTGCACCGTCGCGCCGGATTTCCAGATCGGGCGGGAGTGTTTCACCGCCGCGCACATCGAAAAATGGTCGTTTCCACCAACGGGCCGGGAATCGCCGCGGCTGGAGCCAGCCGCGGCTCGGCTTAGGGCTAGAGCCAGCCGCGCCGCCGGAAGTAGACGACCAGGGCAAGCAGCAGAGCCGTCATCGAGGCCATGATCGTGAGGAACGCCAACGGATGGTCCTGCCCGGGCACCGGAACGTTCATGCCGAAGATGCTCGCGATGAGGGTCAGCGGGAGCAGCACGACGCTCGCCGCGGTCAGGATCCGGAACGAGTCGTTCAGCCGGTGCGAGAGCACGCTCTCGTTGGTCGACTCGAGGGCCTCGACGACCTCCTTGTAGTTCTCGAGGGTGTCCCAGATCCGCTCGGCGGCGTCCGAGATGTCGTCGAAGTAGATCTCGAGCTCTTCCTGCAGGTAGCGCTGCTTCGTGCGCTCCAGATCGCGCAGCACCGCGCGCTGCGGCCGAACGATCTTGCGGAAGTTGATGATCTCCTGCTTCGCTTCGGAGATGTCGCGGACGATCTCGCTCGATCGGCCCTCGAAGATGTCGTCCTCGAGCCGCTCGAGCTTGAGGCCCATCTTGCGAAGCATCGGGAAGGCGGCGTCCACCCCGGTGTCGACGATCTTGTAGAGCAGGTAGCCCGATCCCTTCGAGAAGACCTCCTCGCGCAGGTCGTCCTTCTCGCCATAGCGCTCGAACATCGCGGACAGCGGCGGCAGCGGGATGTTCGGCAGCGTGATCAGGTAGTCGGGGCCGAGGAACAGGTCGAGCTCTGCGGTCAGGATCCGGCCGCTGTCCTTGTCGAACATCGGGAAGTGCTGGACGATGAAGACATAGTCGTCGTACTGGTCCAGCTTCGGGCGCTGGTTGCGCGAGTAGACGTCCTCCATGTCGAGCGGGTGGAAGTCGAAATGCTCCTCGAGCCAGTCCCGGTCGGCGCTCCGCGGCGACTCGATATGGATCCAGCGCAGGCCGGCCGCCTCGATGATGTCCGGCGTCGCGACCGCCTCGGGCATGATCGGCTCGGCTGTCCCGGTCTGGGATCGGCCGCGGGGTCGCGGCAACGGGCGTGGCAGCGCGATGTTCGGCACGCGCGACATGGTACGCGGCGAGGGCCGGGGTGAGCGTGGCTCGGTGTTTCGTCGCACCACGACCGCAGCCGGAATCACCGGCATCGCGACGACGACGTCGTCTATGGATCGGTGAGGTCGACCGCGGCCCTCGCTGGCTCGTGGTCCGTCGCTGGCCGCGGTGCGGTGCCATGCGTCCCGCGCAGGCGGAGGCCGATCACGACCGCGCCGAGGAGGCACGCCGCGCCGCCCAGCAGGAACGGACCAGCCACGCCCGCCGCCGAGGCGACCCCTGCGCCGATCGCCGGGCCGACGATCCCCGCGCCATACAGCGGCAGGTAGACGAGGTTGAGCGTCGCCGAACGGCGCTCCGGTGGCACCTCCGTGGCGAGCAGCCCGAACACCATCGCGCTGACCGTCGAGGTCGCGGTCCCGAGGACGACGGCCAGGCCGGCCAGCGCAGCCAGGCTGGGGACGAGGGGCATCAGCAGCAGGACCACGCCGCCTCCGGTCAGGGCCGCGACGAGGACCGGCCGGAAGCCGATCCGGTCGCCGAGCACGCCGCCGAACGAGGACACGACGGCCCCGACCAGCGCGGCGGTACCCATCACGAGCGCGATCGACGACGCCAGGCCGGGCCCGATGCCGACGAGGCTTTCGACCAGGACGGGCAGGTACGGCCGGCTCATCTGGGTCGCTATGAACGAGACCCCGAAGATGACGAAGGTGCGGCGGACCGCCGGGTCCTCGAGGGCGCCGCGGACGGCGCCGAAGGCGAGTCGCAGCACCCGCCCCTGGGGGACCACCTCGGGGCGTACCTCGCGCGACCCGAGCCCGACGAGGAGCGCCGTGCCGACGGACAAGGCCGCGGACAGCCAGAAGACGGCGGGCAACGACCAGCGCAGGCCATCGATGAGCAGGCCCGCCAACGCCGGTCCGACCGCGAACCCGATCGGCCCGGAAGCCCCGAACAGGGCGATGGTGGTCCCGAGGCGCCGGCGCGGGGCCACGTCCCGGATCCCGGCGAGCATCACGCCCGTGTTGCCGAGCTGGAAGCCGATGAGCAGCATCGAGAGCGCCAGCTGCCATGGCTCGCGCGACAGGGCGATCCCGGCGAACACGACGGCCTCGACGAGGGCGCTTCGGACGATGACGGCTTTGCGGCTGTACTTGTCGGCCCAGACGCCCCACAACGGGACGAGCGGCAGGCCGATCACGAAGATCAAGGAGCTGAACAGGCCGACGAACGCGAGCCGATCCGCCTCGGCGACGCCCATCTGGCGCAGGTACGACGGGACGAGCGCGAAGATCTGGCTGACGCCCAGCCCCTCGACCATCGAGGTGATCCAGAAGACCGCCACGAGGATCCGCCAGTCCTGGGCCGAGCGCGCTGGAGCCACGGACGAGGTCGTGGGAGGCACCGCTGGAGACTACCCGACCGCGAGTCTCGGAGCCGGCGCGGAACGTGCCGCGGGCACGAAAGCGCCCGAAGGAACTGGTGGGAGGACCGGCCGTTCGACGGGTCCGATGGCTCTGAACAAGTCCAGAGTCTCCGGTCGCCGCCGGGTTCCTCGCTCGCCAGCCTTGCAGCCGACGAACCCGGTTCCCGGGACCACTCCGAGGATCGCTCCCCGGTGCCGTCTGGCGGTTCGCACCTGCCCCTTCGGGCAAGAAGAAATGTATCCGGCGGCCCCTTGGCGCGACAACCCGCTTATCCACGAACTTCGTCGCGAGCGACTCGCCCTTATCCCCGAGTTTCCCACCGGTGTGGATGGGCTGTGGAGAAGCCGCGCCGCCGGGGCATCCGGAGCCACGCCTCCCGGCGTAGATTCGGACAGGAACCGGAGGTGCGATCGTGGCTCGACTGCTGGCGCGACTCGTGGCACTCAACGACGCCTGGGCGAGGCCGTTCGGCGATTTCAATCACCGCTGGCTCAATGCGCTCTTCCGCCCCATCTACCCGATCAAGGACCTGCTCAACGGGCGCTGGCTCGGACACCCGCTCCACGCCGCCACGACGGACCTCCCGATCGGGTCGCTGCTGCTCGTCGTCGTCCTCGACTTCCTCGGCCAGCCGGCCGCGGCCGATGTCGCCGTCGTCGCCACGATCGTCCTGATCGTGCTCGCGGCGAGCTCCGGTCTGGCCGACTACAGCGACACCGACGGGACGGCGCGCACCCGGGCCACGCTGCACGCGACGCTCATGACGGTCGGGCTCCTCCTGCTGATCCTCTCGGCCCTGCTTCGTGTCGGGAGCCCCGCCGACCGGATGGTCCCGATCGTCCTCGGGATCATCGCGTTCCTCGTCGTCACGACGGGAGCGTTCGTGGGCGGCGACGTCGTGTACGTCGTCGGCAACATGGTCAGCCGGCACGCGTTCCGCGGTCCCGGCACGAAATGGGTCCGCCTCGACACGGGCGCGGTCACCGAGCTGAGCGCGCTACCCGAAGCGACGCCGACGAAGATGAAGGCGGGCATCAACGACCTGGTGCTGGTCCGCGTCGGCGAGACCGTTCACGCCCTGCACGCGGTGTGTGCCCACGCGGGCGGGCCGCTCGACCAGGGCACGCTCGTCGATGAATGCCTGGAATGCCCGTGGCACGGCAGCCGCTTCCGGCTGACCGACGGCCTCGCCCGTCGCGGCCCGACGGTTTACGACCAGCCGGCGTACGAGGTCCGGGCCGCGGAGGGCGGCGGCTACGAGGTTCGCCGCCTCGATCCGCTCCATCCCGCGTCCTAGGTGCCCCGAGAACCTCTCCGGGCCCGCCCAGTCGAACGTGCCGACGATCGAGCTCCCCGATCCGAGTCTCGTCGTCCTTGTCGGAGCGGCCGGCTCGGGGAAGTCCACGTTCGCGGCCCGGCATTTCGGCGCTGACGAGGTGCTCTCGTCGGACGCGTTCCGCGCCCTCGTGGCGGGGGACGAGGCGGACCAGCGGGCAACGCGGCCGGCGTTCGCCATCCTCCATCGCGAGCTCGCTCGCCGCCTGGCCGCGCGGCGGCTGACGGTCGTGGACGCGACCAGCGTCCTCGCGCCCGCCCGACGCGAGCTCCTGCGTCGATCCCGCGGGGCCGGGCTGCCGGCCGTGGCCATCGTCCTGGACCTTCCGATCGAGGTCGTCCAGGGACGCAATGCCGACCGAATCGGTCGGTCGGTCGACCCCGCGGTGGTCGCCCACCAGCTCGCGGTGCTGCGCGCCGCGCTCGATGACGGCAGGCTTCATTCGGCGGGGTTCGAGGCGGTCGTCGAGCTGCGAACGACCGCCGAGGTGGATGCCGTCCGCATCGTTCGCCGGGCGCGCCCGCCCCGGTGAGCAACGCTAGCCGGCGCGGATCCCGTCGCGGACCACTCGCCCGAATGGACGCGCTCGGAGCTCGACCCAGACGCCGTTGCGGAGGTAGACGTCGCCGCGCACGATCTCGAGCGCGGCGGCCTCGTCGGCGGCGCGCAGCAGGATGATCGACGCCGACACGTCGGCAAAGGCGCCCGCCTCGATGTAGACGCCCGCGGCCTCGAGCTCCGCGATGCGTCGGAGGTGCTCGGCCCGGAAGGGCCCGCGCGTCTCGGCCGCATCCGGCGCGTACGTGGCCTCGACGAGCCAGACGTTCTCGATGCTGATGCCGGGGAGCAGGTCGGGCATGGCGCGCAGTCTATCCGGACCCGGCCCCGATGCAGGCGATCGCCGCGGCGGCCAGACCGATCCCGACCCAGTGATCGCGGGTGATGCGCTCGCGCAGGAACGCCACCGCGAGCAGGACCGTGACGACCGGGTACATCGACGCGAGCACCGAGGCGACGGCCAGGGCGCCGGCCTGGACCGCGAGGATGTACAGGCTGTTGCCGGCCATGTCGAGCATCCCGATCGCCACGAGCGAGGGCACGACCCGCGGCGCCGGCCGCCAGGCCGAGCGCGTGACGATGACGAGCCCGATGACGAGCACGGCCTGCGTGGCGCGGACGACGGTGAGCGGCCCGAAGACGTGGCCGTCGCTGAGGCGGGAGATTGCGATCGCGAACAGGCCGATCGCGATTCCGGCGACCAGGGCCTCGGCGAGTCCGGCGCGGCCACCTGCCTCATCGGCGACACGCGAGACGAGGAGGACCGCGACGATCGCCAGCACGATGCCGACGAGCACGAGCGGTGGCGGAATGCCCTCGAGCACCATCCCGGCGACCACGGGGATGAGCGCCGCCATGACACCGGTGATCGGCGCCACGATCCCCATCCGCCCGACGGCCAGGCCGCGGTACAGGGCCGTCACGCCGACAGCGCCCAGGACCCCGGCGACGAGGGACCAGCGCAGGTCCTCGGGGCCCGGGAATGGCTCGCCGCGAACGAGCGCGACGCCGATCGCGAACAGCAGCCCGACGATCTGCGTCCCGAGGACCACGCCGTACACGGACGTGCGCCGACCGACGAGCCCACCGCCGTAGTCGGCGGCACCCCACGCCAGCGCCGCGGCCAGCCCGAGGACGATCGTCGTCGTCCCGGCCGGAAAGGCGTCGCTCAGGCCGTCCGCCCGCGGCTCGCCCCGACGGCCGGCGGCTCGAATGCCTCGAGCGCCGGGTCATCCACGCCGTCGTCGACGGCGGTCGGCCCGGGCAGTTCGACGACCGCGTCGGCGGCGCTGTCATATCGGTCGGAGGTCGTGAGGTAGATGATCTGGAAGTCGGCGGCGACCCGCTTGAGCAACACCAGGGCCCGGGCCGCGCGCTCGTCGTCGAGGGTCACGAACGGGTCGTCGAGGACGAGCGGCGGGCGGCGATCGCCGGTCACGAGCCGGACGAGGCCGAGCCGCGCCGTGAGATAGACGAGATCGAGCGTGCCCTGGCTGAGCGTGTTGACCGGCACCCAGTCGCCCCGCTCGGGGGCGTGGACGAAGATGTCGAGCGTCTTGTCGTCCACCCGGACCCGGCGGTAGCGCCCATCGGTAACAGCCGAGACGTCCCGGACCATGTGGCCCTCGAGATAGCGGGTGGCGGTCTTCATCGTCGCCTGCTCGGCGTGCTCGATCGAGCTCAGGGTCGTGTCCAGCACGCGCTGGCGGCGCTGGAGCATCGCGAGCTGTTCGCGCCACGCGGCCAGCCGTTCGGACTCGGCCGCGACCTCCTCGGCGTCGACGGTGTTGGCCTCGACCCGGGCGCGGGCGTTGGCCTCGTCATCGCGGGCACGCTCGAGCGCTCCCTCCTGGTCGCGAACCTCGACCTCGAGGCGCTCGCGCGCCCGTGGCTCCTTGGCGATCGGGCCGAGCGCGTCGAGCGCGCTCGTCTTCTGTTCGATAACAAGCGCCGCTGCATCGCGGAGCGCGGGCAAGGTCTCGCGGGGCTCCTTCCCGACGAGTCCATCGAGCTGGGCGGACAGCTTGTCCATCCGGCTCACGTGCGCTTCCTCGCGCGCGAGCAGGTCCTCGGCCTCGGCGAGGTCGGTCATGCCGAGCGCCCCGAGCTGCTGCTCGGTGTCCGCCTCCGCCTGCTTCAGCTCGGCCTCCATCTCGGACCGGCCACGAAGACGCCGGTCGATCTCGACGTCGCGCATCTCCTCCTGCATCGCGGAGCCGCGACGCAACCACAAGGCGACGAGCGCGAGGACGAGCCCGATGACCGCGATCGCGGCGCCCGCCATGACCGGCACGAGGCCGAGGTCGACGACGCCGGCTGTGCGGAGCACGAACGCCGCGACCGCGACGACGAGGCCCAGGACGAGCCCGATCATCCCCAGCCGCGAGAGGGGCAGCCAGGTCCGTTCCGGCGCGACCTCGAACCGCACGTCGACCTCACCGGCCAGCGCGGCTCGCAGCTCCCGCATCCGGCCGTCGAGCGCGCGGAGGCGCTCGACGCTCTGGCGGATGACCGGCAGCGGGTTCGGCGAGGGATGCGTCTGGGCGAGCTCGTCGAGGGCGCCGCCGATCTCCACGCCCTCGCGGTAGCGCTCGTAGCGTTGGCGGGCAGCCGTGCGCTCGGTGTCGAGACGCTCCGCCTGGCGCGCCTTTTCGAGGAGGCCGCGCCGCTCGGTGAGGGCCGCCTCGGCTTTGGCGCGCTGTTCGCGGCCTGCCGCCAGGAGATCGCGGTCGCCTTCCAGCTGGGCGAGGGCGAGCTCGCCGCGATCGACCGATTCGCTCGTCGAGGCGACCGCCGCCTCGGCGCGCTTGAGCCCACCGGGGTTCTTCTCGCCCTTGGTCGTCAGGTCGTGGAGCGCGCGTTCGAGCCGCTTCTTGGCGCGCCCCGTGCCGCGATCCGCGCCGCTGATGGACGCCTGCAGCCGATCGCGCAGCGCGTCCTCGTCGCGGGCGACTTCGCTGAGCTCGTGGTGACGCACCGATGCGCTCGAGCGGAAGAACGCCTCCGTCGGGACACCCGTCAGCTCGGCGAGCACCTGGTCGGCGAGCGTCGGATCGGTGACGACCTGCCCGTCGTACTCGAGCCGGACCGTGCCCTTCGCGCCGGCGAACGTCTTCTCGAGCGTGCCGGTCGCGAGGCGACCGTCCTCTTCCTCCTGCTCGAACTCGATGGCGATCCACGGGCGGGCGTCATCGGGCGCGTCCCACGGTCGCAGCGAATCGAGCTCGGCCGCGGCGCTCGTGACCCGGCGCGTGATGGCGAGCTCGATCGCCCGCTGGATCGTCGTCTTGCCGGCCTCGTTGGGGCCGCGCACGACCGTGACGCCGGGGTCGAGGTCGACATCGAGCTCACGGTAGCGGCGCAGATCCCGGACCTGGAGGCGGCGGATCCTCACAGCGCCACCTCGTGCCCGGCAAGAAGCAGGCGACCGAGGCGCAGGGCATCTCGCAGCTCGGCCGCCTCGGTCGAGCGCTGGCCACCGGTGTCCACGCCGGGTGTCGACTCCAGCTCCGCGATCCGGGCCTCGAGGTCGCGGATGAACGCGCCGGCGATCGTATCCGGGGGCGGCAGGGCGCCTTCGGTCAGCGCCGGGAGGGAGACGTCGCGAACCCGCACCTTCAGGAACGACGGGGCGAGGGCCGCTTCGATCTCGTCGAGATTGAGGTCGAGCTCGTCCGGTCGGACGCCGACGACCCGCACGTCGAGCACGAGGTCGGGATCGCGGCGCTTCGCCAGTGCATCGAGCAGCGCCGGCTGGGAGGCGATCGTCGCGGCGTCCAGCTCGGCCTTCTCGAAGCGGGTCCGCCCGACCTGGCGCTCCTCGATGGTGACCGACCGCTTGCCGCCGGTGTCATCCAGCTCGACGAGCAGGACCTTGCCGGCCCGGTCCTGGTGCAGGGCGACCGCCTCCGGCGCCCCGGAATAGGCGTAGGAGACCTCGCCGGCGCGACCCTGCTGGGCCGAATGCCAGTGTCCGAGCCCCAGGTAGTGCAGCGCGCTGCCCCCGATCTCCCCGTGGCCGACGACGACCTCGTCGCGCTCGGTCTTGCCGGGGATCGAGATCGAGCCGTGGACCATCCCGATCTGCCAGGTCGCCGGCGTCGACGCCACCGCCGCCGCCACGTCGCGCAGCGGGCTGTGCGGCGCGCGCTTCGTCGGGAACACCGTGCCGTGCACGACGGCATCGCAGGCGACGAGGTGGATGCTCGGCCGGTCCGGCGTGAGGATCGTCACGAGATCGTCGTCCGGGCCGCTCCCGGCCATCGCCTTCAGGTCGTATGTCCGGTAGACCGACGAACGATCGTAGACGTCGTGGGTGCCGGGGATGATCACGGTGCGGATCTTCGAGCCGGCCAGGCGCTTGAGCTGGGCCGCCACGAACTCCACGGTCCGGCGCGGCTGGACGTTGCTGTCGAAGAGGTCGCCGGCGATCAGGAAGAGATCGACCTTTTCGCCGAGCGCCAGGTCGACGGCCGCGCTGAACGCCGTCGCCTGTCGCGCCCGTTGTGCGGCCGCCTGCTCACCGAGGTCGTCATGGCGCGCCCCGAGATGGACGTCCGCGGTGTGGATGATGCGCAGCACCGTTCGGGGCTAGGCCTCCCTGGTCATGTCGGTCCGGACGGTCTGACCCTGGGCGGCTGCCGTTGGTTGGCGCGAGCGAGGCGCCCCCATGACTCCCCGCTCGCCGCACCGGATCATCGGCGGCCATTGTGACAGGTACGTTGTCACGGTTGCCAGCCGCCCGGTTGGCGCCCACGGCTCGATTCGGGAAGTCGTTGTATCCTGCGCCGCACTACGAACCGGTGCGCCCCGAGACAGGGACTTCATATCGACACCTGGGTCGCGCGGCCCCGGCTCCCAGCGCCAGACCACGCACATCCCGTCCGCCGATACGGTCGCCCCCCGACGCGCACCCCGCCGAACCACAGCGCCCGGAGGAGCAACGTGACCTACGTCGATCGAGCCCTGAACTGTGTCGACTGCGGCGTGGAATTCATCCACTCGGCTGCCGACCAGGAGTACTACGTCCAGAAGGGGTTCATCAGCGATCCGAAGCGTTGCACGAGCTGCCGGGCCAGCCGCCGTGCCGCGCGTGACGGCGGCTACGACGTCCGCGATATCGGCGGCCCGCGCGGCTACGAGCGCGGCGACGATCGCCCGAGCCGCGAGTACTTCGCGGTCGTCTGCTCGTCCTGCGGCAACCAGGCCCAGGTGCCGTTCAAGCCCCGGATGGATCGGCCGGTCTACTGCTCGGACTGCTTCCGCACGGTCCGGCCCGACTGAGGCATCGGCCCGCGCCCGCGACTCGCGCGGCGCGATGGCCCGCTAGACCCGGAACACCTCGCCGGCCCGGAACCGCTCCCGGTGGCGTCCCCGCCAGACGGTGACGCGCGACGCGCCGTGGACCTGCCACGATCCGTCGCGACCCACGGCGGCGGTCCCCTCGTCGATCCCGAGGACGGCCGAGCCGCGAGGCGCCTGGAGGGCGATGAGCGCGCACATCGCCTCGGGCCAGGCGTCGTAATGCGGGACGACGGCGACACCCGGAGCGAAACCCAGGCCCTCGGTCCAGCGCACGGGCCACGGTGCCACGCGCACCCGGAAGTCGAACGTGTGGCCGGCCAGCGCCATCGCTCCGGCCGAACACCCGGCCAGGACCGCTCCCCGCTGATGCGCCTCGCCGAGCGCTCGGCCGACGGCACTGCCGTGGAGGGTTTGCAGCAGATGGCCGGGCTTGCCACCTGAGAAATAGATGATGTCGGCCTCACCGACGGCCTGGGCGAATCCGCGGTCATCCGCCGAGAGGCGGTCCCGCACGAGGACCGGCTCCACCTCGGCCCCCAGCGCGCTGAAGTGGGCTACGCCGAGCGTCGCCCATCGCTCGAAGACCTCGTCCCCGTCGGGATACGACGCCGTCGGCAGGATGGCGACCCGCGGACGAGCGCGCCCGGTCGAGGCGATCAGCTCCGCGTCGATCGCGGCCATCTCGGGAAGGAACTCTCCGGCGCCGACGAGCGCCACGGGTCCGGGCATGGGCGAGAGTCTATCTGCGACACTCCGGGAATGACGCCGCGCCAACGCTGGACGCTGGCCGCCACGATCATCGGATCGGGCGCGGTCTTCCTCGATGGCACCGTCGTCAACGTCGCGCTCCCCCGAATCGGTCGGGATCTGCCGGCGACCGCGGTCGGCGTGCTCGAGGGCCAGACCTACATCGTCAACGGGTACCTCGCGGTGCTCGCGGCGCTGCTGATCCTCGCGGGAGCCCTGTCCGACCACTACGGCCGTCGCCGGATCTACGCGATCGGCCTGGCGAGCTTCGCCGTGACGTCCGCACTGTGCGGCCTCGCGCCGACCATGGAGTTGATGATCGTCTTCCGGCTCCTGCAGGGCGGGGCCGGGGCCCTGCTCGTGCCGGGCGCGTTATCGATCATCACCCAGACGTTCGCGGGCCCCGAGCGCGGTCGCGCCTTCGGCGTGTGGGCGGCGTCGACGAGCGCCCTGGTCCTGGTGGGTCCGATCGTCGGCGGGCTCCTCGTCGACACGATCGGCTGGCGCGTTGCGTTCCTGCTCAACGTGCCGCTCCTGGCGGTCGCCCTGTGGGCCACGCTCGGGCACGTTCAGGAATCGCGGGACCAGGAGGCGGGCGGGCATTTCGACTGGGTGGGCTCGTTCGTCGCGGCGCTCGCAGTCGGCGGCCTGGCGTTCGGGCTCATCCGTGGTCAGGAGCGCGAATGGGCCGACCCGGTCGCCTGGATCGCCCTCGCCCTGGGGGTGACTGCCTTCGTCGTCTTCCCGATCCTCATGGCTCGCAGCGAGCATCCGCTCGTTCCGCTTGGCCTGTTCCGGATCCGCGCGTTCGCCACGATCAATCTCGCGACGTTCTTCCTGTACGGCGCGCTGTACGTCACGTTCAGTTACCAGGGCCTGCTGTTCCAGGGCGTCCTTGGCTACACGGCCGTGGGCGCCGGCGCGGTCGGCTTGCCGTCCGGGATCCTGCTGACCACGCTCTCGACGCGGGTCGGGACGCTCGCCGGACGGCTGGGCGCTCGTCGCTTCCTCGTCATCGGGCCGCTGCTCATGGCCGCCGGACTGCTGTGGTACGCGCGGCTGCCGGTGGACTCCGCGCCGTGGAAGCTCGCGATCGGCGATCCCTCGACGTTCGTGCCGCCTCCGAGCGTGTTCGTCGACGTGCTGCCATCGATCCTGCTGTTCGGCATGGGGATCTCGCTCGTCGTGGCGCCGCTCACCAGTACGCTCATGAGCTCCATTCCGAGCCGCTTCTCCGGCCTGGGCTCCGCGATCAACAACGCCCTCTCGCGTGTCGGCTCGCCGCTGCTTGGCGCGATCGTCTTCATCGCGATCAGCGCGACCTTCTACGCGATGCTGAAGACCGGAGCGCCCGCGCTCAATGTCACGTCGACCGCCGTCCGCCATGCCTTCCCGCCGCTCAACCCGCCGCACGCCGGCGCCTCACCGGCAGAGCTGGCCGCCGCCAGGGTCGCGTCGGTCGACGCGTTCCACCAGGCGATGCTGCTGGGCGTGGGCCTGCTCGTAGTAGCGGCCGCGGTCTCGTGGTTCGGCCTGCGCGAGACGGGCCCGACGACCGAGGGCTGATGCCGCGCGACTGGGATGCCCGGACCTACGACCGGGTCGCCGATCCGATGACTCGCTGGGGCACCGCCGTGCTCGATCGGCTGGTCCTCGACGGCAATGAGCGGGTGCTCGATGCCGGCTGCGGGAGCGGCCGGGTCACGGAGCACCTGGCCGAGCGACTCCAACGCGGGCACGTGATCGCCCTCGACGGCGCCCCCTCGATGATCGACGCCGCCCGTGAGCGGCTCGGGCGCTTCGGCGACCGGATCGAGTACGTCGTGGCGGACCTGGGCCGGCCGCTGCCGATCGACGGCGTCGTGGACGCGATCGTGTCGACCGCGACGTTCCACTGGGTCCCGGATCACGCGGCCTTGTTCGCGAATCTCGCGGCCGTCCTGCGGCCCGGCGGCTGGCTCGTGGCGCAGTGCGGCGGAGCCGGCAACATCGCGACCGTCCAGCGGGTCCTCGAGGCGATCGGCGACGGATGGCTCGGTCCGGCCCACTTCGAGACCGTCCTCGACACGACACAGCGACTGGATGCGGCGGGCTTCGTGGACATCGAGTGCTGGCTCCACGACGAGCCGACCCGGTTCGAGCCGGGCGAGCCGCTGGAGACGTACCTGCGGACCGTGATCCTGGGCGCTCACCTCGAACGCCTCCCAATCGATGCGCGTGACGGCTTCGTCCACGAGGTGGCGGAACGACTGCCAGAACCGCTCATCGACTACGTCCGGCTGAACATCATCGCCCGAAGATCCAGCCGCTGACCGGCGCCCGATCCGCGGCTCAGCCGACCTCGACGTTGATCTCGCCCGGATCCACGCGTTGCCCGGATTCTCGCGTCGCGCAGTACGCGATGTGACGCTGCGCAAGGCGGCCGGCTGCCAGAATCGAGCTCCGACGACGACACCGGACGACGTGGAGGCCAGCACATGACCGATCAGCCCGCCGACCTCGTCCTGCGTGGCGGCCGGATCGCCACGATGGACGCCGCCCGGCGGTGGGCCACGGCGCTCGCCGTTCGGGACGGTCGGATCGTGGCCGTCGGGCCGGACGCGGTCGTGCGCGATGAGATCGGCCCGGGAACCCGCGTCATCGAGCTGCGCGGCCGGACAGTCACGCCGGGATTCCAGGATGCTCATGTCCATCCGATCCATGGCGGCCTGGCCCAGCTGCGCTGCGACCTGCACCACGTCCGCGGGCGCGATAGCTACCTCGCGGTCATCGCGGACTACGCCCGGACCCATCCGGACGAGGCCTGGATCCGCGGCAGCGGCTGGTACATGGACGACTTCCCGCGTGGGACCCCCCACCGCGACGACCTCGACCGGATCGTGCCCGACCGACCGGTCTTCCTGACCAACCGCGACGGCCACGGCGCATGGGTCAACTCCCGGGCCCTCGAGCTTGCCGGGGTCAGTGCCACGACCGCGGATCCCGCGGACGGCCGACTGGAGCGCGATGCTGATGGTGTCCCGACCGGAACGCTCCATGAAGGGGCGATGGACCTCGTCGAGGCCGTCGTCCCTGATGACACGCCGGCCGACCTCGAGGTCGCCCTTCGGCTCGGCCAGGCGTATCTCCACTCGCTCGGGATAACCGCCTGGCAGGACGCGATCGTCCGGCCGGCGATCGAGGAACGCGCCTACGTCGCGCTGGCGTCGAGCGGCGAGCTGACGGCCCGCGTCGTCGGAGCGATGTGGTGGGAGCGTCACCGCGGCCCGGAACAGATCGACGAATTCGTGGAGCGCCGCCGGGCGACGTCGATCGGGCGCTATCGGCCGACGAGCGTGAAGCTCATGATGGACGGCGTCCTCGAGAACTTCACGGGCGCCATGCTCGAGCCCTACGACGACGGCGACGGTGGGGTCACGTCCAATCGCGGCCTGAGCCAGATCGACCCCGAAGGTCTCCGGACCTGGGTACCGATGCTGGATGCGCTCGGGTTCCAGCCGCATTTCCACGCCATCGGCGACCGCGCCGTCCGCGAATCGCTCGACGCGGTGGAAGCGGCCAGGCTGGCCAACGGGCCGTCCGATACGCGGCCGCACATCGCCCACATCCAGGTCATCCACCCCGATGACCTCGTTCGGTTCCGAGAGCTCGAGGTGGCCGCCAACGCCCAGCCCTATTGGGCCTGCCACGAGGGCCAGATGGACAACCTGACGATCCCGTTCATCGGCGAGCGCTGGCGCTGGCAATACCCGTTCCGGAGCCTTCGGGCGGCCGGGGCGGTGCTCGCCATGGGCTCCGACTGGAGCGTTTCCACCCCGAACCCGCTGCTCGAGATGGAGCTCGCTGTGGAGCGCGTCGCGGACGACCAGCGCGGTCGGGTCGAGCCGCTCCTGCCCGACGAGCGGCTCGAGCTCGTGGACGCGCTGGCCGCCTTCACCGTGGGATCCGCATACGTCAATCACCTCGACGAGACCGGCTCGCTCGAGGTCGGAAGGCTGGCCGATCTGGCCGTCCTGGATCGCGACCTGTTCGATCGGCGGGCGGGCGCGATCGGCGAGGCGCGCGTGGTCGGCACGTTCATGGAGGGCCGCCCGGTCTACGAGGATGCGGCACTCGAGGGTTGAGGCTCGACGGCTGAGGCGCGATGGCCGGCATCGACGCATGACGATGCCAGGTTCGGGGCACACGTCGATGGTGACGCTGGTCCCTGGGGTCGATGCTCCTGGTGCACCCGGATGGACCGGGGTCGCAGAAAGGAGAGGTCGAGTGATGAACGCGTACGCCATCCTCGTGGTCAATCAGCACATGGAGTCGCTGCTCGCCGAGGCCGCGGAAGAGCGCCTCATGCGTCAGGTGCCGCGGCCGAGCCTGCGCGATCGAGTCGCGTCGGCGATGCGCTCGCTTCGATCGGCGAACGCCGATTCTGCCGATGCCGGGCACTCGTTCCTCCCCACGCTGAACGACTACCCGTACCGGAGCTGACCTTCCTTCCCTCGGTTTCCGCTGTCCTCCCTCGCAAAGCACGTCGACCCCGGTCCTCCTCCGACCGGGATCCTCGTGTGTCTGCCGCCCCGTGGCCGGATCAGCCGCCGTCGCGGCGCGACGCATCCACGAGGTCGGCCTGGGTGTCGACATCGCGCAGGGTCGAGCCGGTCGGGTCGTCGAGCCGCCAGGTCCCCTCGGGGATGGCGCGGGTTGGAACGGCGTCCGGCAGCGCCCGGAGCCGGCGCTCCCCACTGGCAAGCAGCCCTTGCGTGACGGCCACGGCGGCGGCCCGCCGGACCGCCATCGGCAACGGCACGGGTTGGCCGTCCAGTTCGAGGACCGCGCCGTCGGCCGAAGGGCCGAGGGCTGCGATGAGGCGAGCGAGCACGGCCGGCTCGAGGCTGGGCATGTCGCCGGCGACTACCACCACGCGATCGATCGCCGGATCAAGCGCGGCCAGGCCCGTGGCCAGCCCGGCCAGCGGGCCCTCGAATGCCGTTGCGTCGCGCACGAGGCGGGTGCCGGCCGGCGCCTCCACGGTCGCCCCTGGCGCGACGACGACGATGACCTCCGCGGCGAGCGTGTGGACCGCCGCGACCGCGTGATCGAGCAGCGGCCGGCCATCGAGCGGCTCCGCGAGCTTGTCGCGACCGAACCGGGAGGAGCGGCCACCGGCGAGGACGATCGCCCCGATCCGCTTCGTCATCGGGCCGTCTGGTCCAGGTGCGGCGCTTTCGGCCCGGGCACGTGGCCGCCGTCCGTGCGCCGCAGGATCGCCCTCCGATCGAGGTCCTCGAGGATTGCCACGACGTACTTGCGGCTCGTGCCCGTGGCATCCCGGAACCGCGCCGGCGTCAACGGTGCCTGGCCGGCCATCGCGAGAGCGCTTGCCGCCAGATCGCGATACACCGACGTCGCATAGGCGAGGTCGGGCTCGAGCACGACGATCCGCCCGCTCGACGTCAGAGCCCGGATGCCTTCTTCCGGGCACGCGGCCTCGCGAGCGGCGATCGACAGCGGCGACGGAGCCGGCACCGCCAGGGCGGCCTCGAGGCGATCCATCGCCGCGAGCAGGCGCGGATCCGCTTCGACGGGCGCGGGCGGCGCCATGGCCGCCGGGTGGAGTCGATCGCCGTCGCGGATCAGGCGCCCGTCGGCGACGAGCGCGTCGACCAGGCCGGCCGCCGCGATCCCAGTGGCATCCCGACGGAGCGTGGCGTGACCCCGGATCGACCGCGCAACCGCGGCACGAACGGCCGGCAACGGCGCGCCAGCGGCACCTGATCCCACGTTCTCGAGCGCTGCATCGGTGGCGGCCCGGGCGACGTCATCGGCCAGCGCGACGTGGCGCCCGTCGGCCAGCGGGACGTCGCGCCCATCGGCCAGCGCGCCGTGCAGGTCCAGCCGGGCCGCCGCGACGCGATCGCGGGCCGACTCCCCGGCGAGCACGGCGCGGTGCAGACGCTCGACCCGTTCGGCGGTCTGGCGGCGGCGCGATAGCCCGCGCACCGGCCGAGGGTCGAGCACGATGCCACCCACGGGGAGCGCCGCCGCGCCGCGCCGAAGGACGAATCGATCGTCCGGTCGCATCGCCAGAGCCTCGCCGAGCCGCAGGGTCGCGACGACGCCGTCGGCGAGCTCCAGCGCATCACGACCGGCCCGGCCGACCGCGACGTCGGCCGCGGCCGTCCCGAGGTGGAGCCGTCCGCGCGTCCGGTCTCGCATCGGTGACGCGAGTCCCACGAGAGTCCGATCGCTGGCGACGACGTCTGGATCGGCGGTCAGCACCATCCCCCGATGCAGCTCGCCGGTGTCGCCGACGGCGAGGTTGAGCGCCGTCCGGCCGCCTCGATCGACGCGCTCGACGGTCAGGCCGTGGACCTGGATCTCGCGGACGCGGACCGGCACGTCGCCCGGCACGACCCGGAGACGGTCGCCACGTTCCAGCGGCCCGCCACGGAGCGTGCCGGTCACGACGAGCCCGCGGCCCTTGACCGAGAACACGCGGTCGATGCCCAATGTCGGGGGGCGCGACTCGAGCCGGACGGCATCGGCGATCGCCGTGAGCGCGACCCTGACCCGATCGAGCCCGGCCCCGGAGATGCCCGAGGCGGCGATCACCGGTACGCCTGCCAGGCTCGTCGCCGCGAGCAGCCGCTCGACGGCGTCGACCACGGACGCGACACGATCGGGGTCGACCGCGTCTGCCTTCGTGACGACGGCCAGCCCGGACCGGATCGCGAGCGCATCGAGCAACGCGAGGTGCTCGAGCGTCTGGGTGCGCGGCCCGTCGTCCGCCGCGATCACGAGCATCGCGGCATCGATCTCACCGGCGCCGACGAGCATGTTGCCGACGAGCTTGTCGTGTCCCGGGACGTCGACGAAATCGATCTCGCGGCCGTCCCCGAGGGCGAGGTGGGCATAGCCGACATCGATCGTCATCCCCCGCCGGCGCTCCTCGGGCAACCGGTCGGCGTCGATCCCGGTCAGCGCCCGCAGCAGCGTCGTCTTGCCGTGGTCGATGTGGCCGGCGGTGCCGACGACGACGCTCACCCGACCACCCGACGGGCGCGCTCGATGGCCCGTGCCAGCGCGCCGAGCGCGTCGGGATCGACGGTCCGGAGGTCGATCACGACGCGGTCGTCCTCGATCCGGGCGATCACCGGTGGGTCGCCGCGGCGCAGGGCCGCCAGCAGCCGGGTCGCCGAGCCCGTACCGACCGCGACCCCGGTCGAAGCCAGCGTCTCGCCCGGGAGCGAGCCGCCACCCACGGTGGAACGAAGCTCGACGACGTCGACCGTGTCGTCGTCCACGAGGGCCGCGACCAGTTCCGCGGCCCGGGCGCGCAGCTCCGCGATCGGCGTCGCGATCATCCGCCACACGGGGATTTCGATCGTCGCCCGCCCGGCCCGGTAGAGCCCGAGCGTCAGCGCGACGCCGGCCATCGTCACCTTGTCCGGCCGCATCGCCCGGGCCAGCGGGTCGCGCCGCATCCGGGCGATCAGGTCCGCGCGCCCGACGACGAGCCCAGCCTGCGGCCCGCCGACGAGCTTGTCGCCGCTGAACGCCACGAGGTCCGCGCCGGCCGCCAGCCGCTCGGTGGGCGTCGGTTCGCGGGCGAGGCCAAAGGCGGCGGTGTCGAGCAGGGCGCCCGAACCCAGGTCGTCGATGACGATCGCGCCGTGCCGGTGGGCGAGCTCGGCAAGCTCGCGGGGATCGGGCGTCTCGGTGAAGCCGGCCATCGTGAAGTTGGACGGATGGACGCGTAGGACCGCGCGGGCCCGGCCACCGGCCAGCGCGTCCTCGAAGTCATCGGTCCTCGTCCGGTTCGTCGTGCCGACCTCGATGAGCTTCGCGCCGGCACGGCGGACGATCTCCGGGATCCGGACGCCGCCGCCGATCTCGACGAGTTCCCCGCGCGACACGACGACGCCCCCGCGCCGAACCAGCCCGACCGCGAGCGCCAGGGCGGCCGCGTTGTTATTCGTGATGAGCGCATCCTCGGCGCCGGTCAACGCGACGAGGTGGTCCTCGGCGATCCTCGCTCGGGCACCTCGGCGGCCGGTCTCGCGGTCGAGCTCGAGCAGGAGATAGGACCCAGCGATCTCCGTCGCGCGTCGGGCGACGGGCGCCGGCCACGGCGCCCGACCGAGGTTCGTGTGGATGATGACGCCGGTGCCGTTGATGATCGCCGGCGGGCCGGCCTCGGCGAACCCGTCGAGGCGTCGGAGCGTGTCGGCCGCCAGCGCGTCGAGATCGGCCGGTTCGTGGCCGTCCTTCAGCCGGATCCGCTCCTCGTCGACGACGTCCCGAGCGACGGCGACGATCGCGTCGGCGTCGCGAGTCCCATCAAGCCGATCGCGCACGCGCGCAAGCAGGCGTTCGACGCTCGGCGGATGCGGTCGAGTGCTCGACCTCGTCGACATCGGGCCTCCGTGGCGGGAGCGCGTGGGAGTCGAACCCACCACGCCACACCGAGCGCGGCGTCACCGGTTTTGAAGACCGGGGGACCCACCGGGGCCCCTCCGCTCCCGCGGCGATGGTAGCGTGACGCCGATGAAGACCCTGCCGGCGGTGAAGCCGCTGCGCCTCACCGAGCTGACCGACTGCGGGGGCTGTGCCGCGAAGCTCGGGGCCGATCTTCTCGCCGATGCCCTCAGCGGCCTCGGCGCCGACGCGGCCATCGCCCCGCCGGAACTGATCGCCGGCCTGACACCGCCCGACGACGGCGCCGCGTACCGGGTCAGCGACGACCTCGCGATCATCGGCACGCTCGACTTCTTCCCGCCGATCGTGGACGACCCGCGGACATTCGGCGAGATCGCCGCGGCGAACGCGGTGTCGGATGTGTTCGCGATGGGTGGGCGCGTCCTGTTTGCGCTGTCGATCGCGGCTTTCCCCGAGGACCTGCCGACGGACGTGCTGGCCGAGATCTTCGCGGGCGCGTCGGCGAAGGTGCGCGAGGCCGGCGGGACGCTGGCCGGCGGCCACACGATCCGCGACCCCGAGCCCAAGTACGGCCTGGCCGTCGTCGGGGCTGCGCATCCGGACAAGCTCCTGCGCAAAGGCGGGGCGCGCGCCGGCGATGCGTTGATCCTGACCAAGCGGCTCGGCACGGGCCTGCTCGTGAGTGCCCATCGCCAGGGCCTGGCCGACGAGGCGGCCTTCGAGGCGGCCTTCGACGCAGCCGTGGATCAAATGCGAACGCTCAACCAGGCGGCCTCGGAAGTGCTCGTCGCGCGAGGCGTCGTTGCCGCTACGGACGTCACGGGCTTCGGGCTGCTGGGGCACGGCCTCGAGATGGCCCGGGCATCCGGCGTCCGGTTCGCGTTCGAGGCGGATGCGCTCCCGGATCTGCCGGGCGCGCTCGAGTTGGCGCGGGCCGGCGTCGAGACCGAGGGCGCGGCCCACAATCGCCGCTTCGTGACCGCTGAGGCGCGGATCGGGAACGCGGTGGACCGGGCACTCGTGACACTCGCCCACGACCCGCAGACCTCGGGCGGCTTGCTCGCCGCAGTCGCCGCGGACGATCTCGACGACCTGACCCGAGCCCTCAACGCGGTCGGGGTGCTGGCCTGGCGCGTCGGTCGGGTGGAGGCCGGCGCCGGGGTCACGCTCGTCTAGAGGCCAGCCGCCGCGGCCCCGGCCACCACCATCCTCAACCCTCAGGTTGGTTCTGGCTACGAGCGTGCGAAGTTCCGAGCCCAGGGTTGCATTCTGGTCAACGAGGCCGCCCGCCAGCACGGTCGAATACAGGACCTCCAGGCCTCCCGGGTATTCGCCCGACCCGACGTAGCTCGAGAAGGCCATCTTCACGTAGACGCCCGCCGCGATCAGCAGACCGGCAAGGATGCCCCCGCCGACGATCGCGTACATCCGGGGCCCGCGCTTGTAGCCGGTGACATCTGGATGCCGATGAACCCGCCGACGGTGCCGGCCCCGAGGGCGACGAGCGTCCCGAGCGCCAGCTGCCTCGCCGTCATCGCGGTCAGCGGATCGCGCGACGGCTTTCCGCACGTCCGGCAGCGCATCCCGACCGGGCCCTGCATCGCGCATCGCCTGCAGATCGGCTGGTCGCAACGGCCACATCGAACCAGGGTCTCCCGATCCGGGTGGCGGTAGCAGAAGAGCGGCTGGGGCTCGGTCGGATCGCCGGCCGCGGTGTCGGATGTCAATGGACCCCTTCGATGCGCCAGCGCAGGGTGGGGCGCGTCGGGGTCGTCGTCAATAGGTCGTGGTGCGGGCGGTAAACTCCATCGATCGACGCTCCCGCAGGAGGCCACCCGTGGCGAAACCCTACGTGAGACTGACCCAGCCCCTCGTCCGCGACGCGAAGGGCGGCGAGCTACGTCCCGCGACCTGGGACGAGGCACTCGACCGGACCGTTGCCGGGTTCCTGGCCGCCAAGGCGGCGCACGGCCCGACGACCTTCGGCACCTTCAGCTGCAGCAAGGCGACCAACGAGGTCAACTTCGCGGCCCAGAAGTTCAGCCGAGCGGTCCTGGGCAGCAACAACATCGACAGCTGCAACCGGACCTGACACGCCCCGAGCGTCGCCGGTCTGGCGACCGTGTTCGGTGCCGGTGGCGGCACAAGTTCATACCGTGAGGCCGAGGAGACCGATCTGATCGTGCTCTGGGGCAGCAACGCCCGAGAGACGCATCCGATCTTCTTCCACCACCTCCTCAAGGGCGTCCACAACGGCGCCCGGC
This sequence comes from Candidatus Limnocylindrales bacterium, assembly GCA_038214255.1. Lineage (GTDB taxonomy): Bacteria > Chloroflexota > Limnocylindria > Limnocylindrales > CSP1-4 > SPCO01. The sequence goes on along the minus strand of JBBQRZ010000006.1, from coordinate 56,636 downwards.
TCTACGCGGTCGACCCGCGTCGCACGAGCAGCGCCGAGTGGGCGGACGTCTGGCTCGGGCTCGATGTCGGGAGCGACATCGCGCTCGCGAACGCGGTGGGTCGCGAGATCATCGCGTCCGGCCTCGAGAACCGCGAGTTCATCGACCGGGCAACGGTCGACTTCGAGGCCTACAAGGCCAAGGTCGAGCCCTACACGCTCGAGTGTGCCGAGCGCGAAACCGGCGTCCCGGCCGACGCGATCCGCGACCTCGCACACGAGTTCGCCACGGCGCCGCGCGCGATGATCTGCTGGACGCTTGGCATCACCGAGCACCACAACGCCGTCGACAACGTTGTCGCCCTCATCGACCTCGTCCTCCTGACCGGCCACGTCGGCCGGTATGGGAGCGGCGTGAATCCGCTCCGTGGCCAGAACAACGTCCAGGGTGGCGGCGACATGGGCGCCCTTCCGGATCGGCTGACCGGCTTCCAGCACGTCGAGAACGACACGTTGCGAGCGAAGTTCGACGCCGAATGGGGCGTGACCGTCCCGCCGAAGCGCGGCTGGCACCTGTCGGGCATGTTCGACGCGATGGAGCGCGGCGAGCTGACCGCGGTCTACTGCATCGGCGAGAACCCAGTCCAGTCCGAGGCCGACCAGCGGCGAGCCATCGGCCTGCTCGAGGGACTCGATCTCCTCGTCGTGCAGGACCTGTTCCTGACGCGGACGGCCGAGCTCGCCGACGTCGTGCTGCCGGCCAGCGCGGCCTGGGCCGAGGCCGAAGGGACCGTCACGAACTCCGAGCGACGCGTCCAGCGGGTTCGCGCGGCCGTCGCGCCGCCACCCGGGGCGCGAGACGACCTCGCGATCATCTTCGAGCTCGCGAACCGGATGGGCGCCGGCTGGGGCGAGCCGGACGCTGAGCGCGTGTGGGACGAGGTCCGTCGCATGTCCCCGGTCCACGCCGGGATGAGCTATCGCCGGCTCGAGGAGCTGGGCGGCCTGCAGTGGCCGTGCTACGACGAGGACCACCCGGGCGAGCTGTTCCTCCACAGCCGCCTGTGGGAGGACCCGGTCCCTGGAAACCGCGTCCCGTTCCAGCCGGTCGACCACGACCCGCCGGTCGACAAGCTCAGCGACGACTTCCCGATCCGCCTCACGACCGGACGTCGGCTGGACTCGTACAACACGGGCGTCCAGAGCGGCGGCTACACGTCGCCGCTGCGTCGGGGCGAGTCGCTGGACATCTCCCCGGAAGACCTCGCGACCTACGGGCTGGCGGACGGGGAGCGGGTCCGGGTCGTCTCACGCCGCGGCCAGGTGGAGGTGCCGGTCCGCGTCGACGAATCGCTCCGGCCGGGACTGACGTTCATGACGCTACATTTCCAGGATGATGTCGCTACGAACCTGCTGACCATCGACGCCACGGACCCGAAGTCCGGCACAGCCGAGTTCAAGGCGACCGCCATCCGGGTGGAAAAGCTGGCGGACGCGGTCCCGGCCTGAGATGGCGGTCCCGGCTCGGATCAGCATCGTCACCCTCGGCGTCGCCGACGTCGCGCGGTCGGTCGGCTTCTACGAGGCGCTCGGCTGACAGCGGGCGAGCTCGTCGATGGACGAGATCGCCTGGTTCCGCACGGCCGACACGTGGCTCGGGATCTTCGGCTGGCACGACCTCGCGGCCGACGCAAATGTCGCCGGCGGCGCGGCACGCGATGGCTTCGGCGGGATGACCTGGCGATCAACGTCGAGTCCGCCGAGGCGGTCGACGACGCGCTCGATGAGGCGGTGGCCGCCGGCGGCGCGTCGCTCAAGCCCGGAACGGAGCTGCCGTTCGGCTACGGCGGCTACTTCGCCGACCCGGACGGTCACGCCTGGGAGGTCTGCTGGAACCCGTCGTTCCCGATCGCACCGGACGGTCGCATCGAGATCCCGTAGGCGTCAGCCAGTCGCACCAGCCGGGCCCGCGATCTCGCCAGGCGGCGTCCGCGGGCCCCGCACGGCTACACTCGGGACAAGGAGGGCCACGATGGCGACGGCAGCATCGGCGTTCCACGTCACCCGCGACCGATCCCACCTCAAGTGGGACCCGGCCATCCCGCCGATCGCGACCGTCCCGTCGGGCAGCACCGTCACATTCGACTGCCTCGACGCCAGCGGCGGGCAGCTGACCGCGACCTCGACGATGGACGATCTCGCCCGGCTCGATTTCGATCGGGTCGACCAGGTGAACGGCCCCGTGGCGGTCGAGGGCGCAGGACCCGGTGACAGCCTCCAGATCGAGTTGCTCGATTTCCGACCGGCCGACTGGGGCTGGCCGGCGAGCGTCCCAGGGTTCGGGCTGCTGGCCGACGAGTTCCCCGAGCCGGCGCTCCGGATCACCCGCCTGCCGGCCGTCGGTGACCGCGCGGAGTTCCTGCCCGGCATCCGAGTGCCGGTCATCCCTTTCTGTGGCGAGGTCGGTGTCGCACCGATCGACGGCCCCCGCTCCACGATCCCGCCGGACACCCATGGCGGGAACATGGATACCCGGCATCTAACGGCGGGTGCCACCCTCTTCCTCCCGGTGTTCCACGAGGGTGCGCGCCTGAGCATCGGCGACGGGCACGCGGCCCAGGGGGACGGCGAGGTCTGCGGGACCGCGATCGAGACCCCGATGGAGGCCACGCTCCGGCTGACCCTCCGCAAGGACGTGCACGTCACCGCCCCGGAGTTCCTGACCGCGCCGGGAGCCGCGGCCGAACGCCCCGTCGGCCGGCGCTACGCGACCGACGGGGTGGGTCCCGACCTGTTGACCGCCGCCCGAGACGCGACCCGGCGGATGATCGACTGGCTCGGCCGCGAGCACGGCCTCGCACCGATCGACGCCTACCTCCTGTGCAGCGTCGCGGTCGACCTGCGGATCAGCGAGATCGTCGACATGCCAAACGTCATCGTCACGGCCCACTGCCCGCTGTCGATCTTCGAGTGACGGGAGGCTAGCCCTCCGTCATGACGTCACCGACACGGGTCAGGGCGTCCGGCGTCCGCGCCCGCAGCACGAAGAAGGCGACGATGCCGATGATCATCCAGATCAGCACGAGCAGCGGGACGATGTCGTAGGGCGTCTTGAGCGGATCGAGCTTGATGTCCAGGACCGGGATCGTCAGGCCGCCGAGCACGCCAAGGAAGGCCGGGATCAGCAGCACGACCCCGAGGATGGGGACGATGAGATGCTTGATCGGCGAGAACTCGGAGCGCTTCTCGCCGAGATAGAAGCCGATGACGGTGAGATTGACGGCGACGTACATCCCCGCGAACAGCAGGCCGAGCGCGTAGCCGATCCAGACATACGTGGTGAGCGGTCCGCCCAGCGGCTGGCCCTGGCTCTGGAAGAGCAGACCGAGGATGACCGCGAGCCCGATGCCGAGAACACCCTGGAAGTGCACGGCGTTGACCGGCGTTCGGTGCGTCTCATGGACGGCCGCGAACCAGCGCGGCAGGAGGCTGACGCGACCGAGCGCGAAGATCACCCGGGTCGATGCGTTCGCCCCGGCGCTGGCGTTGGCCAGACAGCTGTTGAGGATCGCGAAGATCACGAGCAGCCCGCCGACGGTCGGCAGCACCTCGTTCGCCATCGCGCTCCAGGGGTCGCCGTTGTTGAACGCGTAGAACTCGGCCAGCATCCGTTCGGGGCCGAAGTACACGGTGGCCGCGTACATGTTGAAGATGTAGAAGAGCCCGATCAGCACCGCCGACAGGAGGACGGCCCGGCGGATCGTCCGTCTCGGGTCGCGGGTCTCCTCGGCGAGCGGGGCCGCCGCCTCGAAGCCGACGAACGCCAGCAGGCAGAACACCATGCCCTGGAGGGCGGGTTTGAGGCCATCCGCACCCGGCAGGAACACGGAGATCGTGTTCTTGGAGCCGGCGTTCACGATCAGCAGCAAGGAGACAAACAGGAAGATACCGATCTCGATCAAGCCGAGGGCGACGCCCACGCGGGTCGAGATGGACACGCCCCGGTACACCAGCCACCAGACGATGAGCCCCGAGAGCACCGCGATCGGAAGCCACAGGTAGTCGTTGCTGAAGCCGGTCAGTGTCGTGATCAGCGACGCCCCGAACAACCCGAAGGCCGCGAACAGGGCCGCCGGCACGATCGGTTCGGCGAGTAGGAAGGCCCAGGCCATCAGCCAGCCCGCGAAGGAGCCGAGGCCGCGGGCGACGTAGGTATACATGCCACCCGCCGAGGGCAGGTACCGCGCGAGCTCGCCGATCGAGTACGCGGTGAAGAGCGCCGCGATCAGCGCCAGGACGACGGCGAGCGGCGTGTTCCCGCCCGCGAAGAGCGTCGCCGCCCCGATGGAGAGGGCCGTGGCGACCGCCGGGGCCATGTGGGTGATCGATTGGAACAGGACCTCGGTCAGCCCGATCGCTCCACGTTCCAGGGTCTGACCGCCAGGGGTGGACGCGGACGAGGACATGGTTCCTCCATCTCCACTGGCGTGCGCCGCGCGGCCTCCCTCCGCCTACCGGGCACGCGTCGCGTGCATCCTACGGCGTGCCAGAAGGCGACGGAAGGGCGCAGCGGCCACGCGGCCACCGGATCGGGGCGACGTGGCTACACTCGGCCCGAATGGACCTGCACGTCATCGGCCCCCTTGCCTCCCCGGCCGAGCGCGCCGCGGTGGACGCCGTGCTGGGACCGCCAGAATCCGGCTGGGTCGGCGGGGCGCGCCGGTCCGCGGTCGATGGCCACGCGTCGCGCGGCGGTCACGCGCTCCGGGCGCGGCGCTCGCAGCTGCTCCCCGCACTCCACGCCGTCCAGGACCGCATCGGCTGGATCAGCCAGCCGGCGCTCAACTACATCTCGAAGCGTCTGGCGGTGCCGCCGGCCGACGCGTACGGCGTGGCCACGTTCTACGCGCTCTACGCGACGAACCCCCGGCCGCCGGTCGTGGCCCACGTCTGCGACGACATCGCCTGCCGACTGGCGGGGGCCGAACGCCTCTGCGAGGACCTCGAGCGCACGTTGGGAGCGGCGGGCGAGCCCGCGCGGGACGGTCGAATCGGCTGGCTCCGCTCGCCATGCCTCGGCCTGTGCGACCTCGCGCCGGCGGCCATGGTCACGGCGGCCGGGGAGTCGCCGTCGGTCGCCAGCGCGGCCCCGATCGATGCGGCCGCGGTCATCGCCCGCCTGGAGTCTGGCCCGGATAGCGCGGTTCGACCTCCTGGCCCGATCGGCGGAACCGCCCCGCGCCGTCTGCTGGGTCGGATCGGCGTGGCGAATCCGACGTCGCTCGACGACTACCGCGCCCACGGTGGCTACCGCGCCCTGACCCGGGCGCTGAAGGTCGGTCCAGAGGCCGTGGTCGCCGAGGTGACCGCGTCGAAGCTCATGGGCCGTGGCGGCGCGGCGTTCCCGACCGGCCGGAAATGGGCCGCCGTCGCGGCCCAACCGGCCCAGCCTCACTACCTCGTCTGCAACGCCGACGAATCGGAGCCCGGCACGTTCAAGGACCGCGTGCTCCTCGAGGGCGACCCGTTCGCGACGGTCGAGGCGATGACGATCGCCGCGTTCGCCACCGGCGCGAGCCAGGGCTACCTCTACCTCCGCGGCGAGTACCCCGAGGCGGAAGCCAGGATCCGCGGCGCGCTGACCGCCGCACGCGGGGCGGGCCTGCTCGGGCCGGACATCGCGGACTCGGGGTTCTCCTTCGAGATCGAGCTCCGGCGCGGCGCCGGCGCGTACATCTGCGGCGAGGAGACGGCCCTCTTCGAGTCGATCGAGGGCAAGCGCGGCGAGCCGCGCAACAAGCCGCCGTTTCCGGTCGAAGTCGGACTGTTCGGCAAACCGACGGTCGTCAATAACGTCGAGACGTTGGCGAACATCCCGTCGATCGTGCTCGAGGGCGGGGCCGCGTTCGCCGGGATCGGGACCGAATCGTCGACCGGGCCGAAGCTCTTCTGCCTGTCAGGCCACGTGGAGCGACCCGGCGTCTACGAGGTCGAGTTCGGCGCCACGCTGGGCGACCTCATCGATCTGGCCGGCGGTGTGCCCGCCGGCCGCGCCATCCGGGCGATCCTGCTCGGCGGCGCAGCGGGCGTCTTCGTCGGACCCGACGCGCTCGACATGCCGCTCACCTTCGAGGCGACGCGGGCCGCCGGAGCGACGCTCGGCTCGGGAGTGATCATGGTCTTCGACGAGACCGCCGATCTCGTCGACACGCTTCGGCGTATCGCCCAGTTCTTCCGCGACGAGTCGTGCGGCCAGTGCGTGCCGTGCCGCGTCGGCAGCGTGCGCCAGGAGGAGCTGCTCGCGCGATTGGCGGCCGGCTCGCGCGTGCGCTCGCGCGACGACGAGCTCGGGCTCCTCCGCGAGATCGGCCAGGCGATGCGCGATGCCTCGATCTGCGGGCTCGGCCAGACGGCCTCGTCGGCGATCGAGTCGGCGATGCGGCAACCCGGACTAGTCGCCCTGTGAGCGACGGCCTGAGCATGGAACGCGATCCGGCCCCGGATGCGGCCACCCCCCACGGGAGCCAGCAACCGGGCGCCCAGCCGCTGACCGACATCCTGCTCACGCCGCCGGCGCGAGCGTCCCGACCCCCGGCCCGGCCGCCCGTCGAGGCGCCACCGGCCGTCGAGCTAACGATCGATGGCGTCGCCGTGAGCGTGCCCGCCGGCACGACGATCCTCGGCGCTTGCCGCACCCAGGGGATCGATACCCCGACCCTGTGCTACGCCGAGAACCTGGCGCCGGTCAACGTCTGTCGGGTGTGCGTCGTCGAGGTGACGGGGTCGCGGGTGCTCGTGCCCGCGTGCTCACGCAAGGTCGAGGCGGGGATGGACGTCCAGACCGACTCCGAACGGGTCCGTACGTCGCGCAAGGTGGTCCTCGAGTTCCTCGGCTCGTCGGTCGACGTCTCGCTGACCGGCCCGGCGGAGCCCGACGGCTCGATCGCGTCGTACATGGCGCGCTACGGCGCGGATCCCTCGCGCTTCGGGCCGGCGGCCGAGCCCGCGCCGCCCGGCGAACGGGACGCCCACGATGCCGGGCATCACCACGCGCCCGCCGGCGATGCGACCGCCGCGACCGTGGCCCAGCCGACGAAGGTCGACAACGACCTCTACGTCCGGGACTACTCGAAATGCATCCTCTGCTACAAGTGCGTCGAGGCGTGCGGCGAGGACGCCCAGAACACGTTCGCGATCGCCGTCGCGGGGCGGGGATTCGATGCCCGGATCTCGACCGAGCAGGCCATGCCCCTGCCCCAGTCGGCCTGCGTCTACTGCGGCAACTGCATCGGGGTCTGCCCGACCGGAGCGCTCATGGCCAAGCCCGAATACGACATGCGCGGGGCCGGGACGTGGGACCCGTCGACGCAGACCGTGACGGAGACGATCTGCCCGTATTGTGGTGTCGGCTGTGCGGTCGAGCTGCACGTCCAGGACGACCGGATCCTCAAGGTCACCTCCCCGCTCGACTCCACGGTCACCGAAGGCCACCTGTGCGTGAAGGGCCGCTTCGGCTTCGAATTCGTCAACGAGCGCCCGAAAGCCTGATCGCCGCGGGAGTCAGCCCCAGCCGCTGAGGTCGCGCAGGTCGATCCGCCGGTCGTGGGCGTAGACGTTGAACCCGTCCCCGCGGAGGAAGCCCACGAGCGTCACGCCAAGCCGCTCGGCGGTTTCGATCGCCAGATCGGACGGGGCCGACACCGCGCAGATGATCGGCACCCCGGCGACCGCGGCCTTCTGGACGATCTCGAAGCTGACCCGGCCGCTGACCATGAGGATCCGGTCGTGGAGCGGCAACGCGCCGGCGAGCAGTTGCGACCCGATGACCTTGTCGAGGGCGTTGTGCCGACCGACGTCCTCGCGGATCGCGATGAGCTCGCCGCCGGGCGAAAACAGCGCGGCGGCATGGAGTCCACCGGTCAGGTCGAACGCCCGTTGCGCCGCGCGCAGCAGGTCGGGCAGGGCCAGCACGATCGACCGGCGGACGACCGGCCCGTCCGGGAGCGGATCGCAGCGCACGGCGATCTCGTCGATCGAGGCCTTGCCGCAGATGCCGCATGAGGCCGTCGCGACGAAATGACGCTCGGCGACGGCGGTCTCGTCGAACGCTCGCGAGAGACGCACGACGATCGTGTCGTCCGGCTGGTTGAGCTTCGCGGGATCGCCCCCGCTCGTCGAGACCACCTCCGACCCGTCGATGAGACCCTCGGATCGGAGGAAACCAACCGCCAATTCCGCCTCGTGTCCCGGGGTTCGCATCGTCACCGCCACCGCGACCGGGTCCTGGCGCGGTCCGGCGGCGCGGATCTCGAGGGGCGCCTCACCGACGACCTGGTCCTGGCGCACCTCGAGCGATTCGGCGCGCACGGCGACGATCGATCGAGACGTGATGTAGCGGGTCGGCGGCGCGCTCGGGTCGCTCACGCCCACGAGTGTAGGCGGCGCAGGGCATTATCCGCGGATGTCCGGCATCTCGATTCTCGACGAGGGCCAGCGACGGTTTCTCGCGTCCGCCCGGACCGCGACGCTGGCGACGATCGGCCCGAGCGGGCGGCCGCGCCTCGTCCCGATCTGCTTCGTCCTCCGCATCGACGAGCCGGGTGCGCAGGTACGGCTCTACAGCCCGCTCGACGACAAGCCGAAGGCGGGTGACGACCCCCACGACCTCGCCCGCATCCGGGACCTGCTCTCACGCCCGGAGGCGACGCTACTTGTCGATCGCTGGTCCGAGGACTGGACGGAGCTCGCGTGGCTGCGGCTCGACGCGCGCGCCCAGCTACTCGAGCCCGAACCCGCGGAGCGTCGCGACCGCGCGGAGCGCAACCTGGTGATCGATGCGCTGCGCGCGAAGTACCCGCAGTACGCAAAGCACCGCCTGGAGGAGCGGCCGATCGTCCGCTTCACGATCGGCCGTGCCGTCGCCTGGGGCGCCCTGGACAGTCCGCGGGACGGGCGGCTGGACGGTATTCCCGAGCGCGCGCCCGACGCGGACTGACCTCAGCGATCGAGGAAGACGGCCCCGGCCATCGGTCGAAGGCAATGCGTGGAGCTCATCGCCTGGTGGTAGCCGCCCGCGTTGAGCAGCGCGACGATGTCGCCCTCCTCGACCGGGGCCATCGGGTAGTCCTCGGCGAACACGTCGCTGGCCTCGTTGATGTGTCCGGCGACCGTGACGATCTCCGTCCGCGGTGCGTCGGGCGCGCGGCAGGGGACCAGCTCCTGGGCGAACTCGTAGATGAAATAGGAGCAGTTCACGTTCCAGCCGAGGTCGAGGCCCACGAACCTCACGCCGCGACGCTCCTCGACCGAGACGACCTCGCCGAGCAGGATCCCGGCATCCTTGGTCAGGTAATCGCCGGGTTCGGCCGAGACGATGACGTCCAGCGGGGCGAGATGTCGGGCGACGGTCGCCGCGTAGGCATCGAGATCGACCGGGCGCTCGTTCTCACGCGCCGGAGCACCCAGGCCGCCGCCGACGTTCACCTCGGCGACCGGATGGCCGCCGGCACGCGCCCGCTCCACCGCCTCGACCGCCGGGCCGAGCGCCCCCTCGAAGGCCAGCAGGCCGTCCGCCAGCCAGCCCGACCCTGCGTGGAAATGGATCGTGTCGACGACGAGGCCGTGCCGGGCGACGGCCGCGAGCGCGTCGTCGAATCGCTCGAGGCCGATCCCAAACTTCCTCGGCCGCGTGCCGCTGTACTCGAGGTGGGCGTTGTAGCCGGCGCCGGTCGCCGGGTCGATTCGCAGCCCGATCCGTGTGCCGGGCGCGCGCCGCCCGTACCGCTCGACCTGGCTGATGCCATCGAGGTTCAGATGGATCCCGTGCTCCAGAAGCACATCGAGGTCCCGCTCCGAGACGTTCGTCCCGGTGTAGCTGATCTCGGCCGGCTCCCAGCCGCACTCGAGCGCCCGCAGCACCTCGCCAGGCGAACAGGCATCGATCCCGACGCCGTCCGGGCTCCCGGCCGGACCGAGGCCGCGGAAGACCTCGAGGACCTCGGGGAACGGGCTCGCCTTGAGCGCGAACCGGAGCCGGACGGGCAGCCCGGCCGCCCGGAAGGCGGCCTGGAACTGGCGGGCGTTCTCCCCGAAGCGCGCCCGGTCGTAGACGAACAGCGGCGTCCCGTGCCGGCGAGCGAGTGCCTCGGCGTCCTGGCCGGCGATCGTCAGCCGGCCGTCGGCGATCCCCAGTCCATCACGCACCCACCACGGGGAGGTCGAGATCATGCGGGCGGGCGTGTCGGGCGCGCTGGGCGCGTCACGCGCGTGAGGCGGTGCCCGCCGCGGCTTTCATCCAGCGATCCGGGCCCTCCTCGACCTCGACCCCGACGGCCTCGACCAGGCGACGCGATGCCGCGGCGATCTCCTCGATCGCGTCGTCGAACGCCGCTCGATTGTGCGCACTCGGCTCCCGATAGCCGCTCACCTTGCGGACGAACTGGCGGGCGGCCGCCTCCAGCTCACCGGTCGTCGCGTGTTCCCCGGGACGACGCAGGGTCTTGATGCTTCGGCACATGCCGATACGGTAGGGCATTGCCTATCCTGTTGCGATGGAGGCGGCGACCAGCATCATCGCCAAGCTCGGGATGGGGCCACATCCCGAGGGCGGCGCGTATGTCGAGACATGGCGGGCACCCTCGGATGGATCCGCGAGGCCCGCGAGCAGCGCGATCCTCTATCTGCTTGCCGCCGGCGAGCGCTCCCACTGGCATCGCGTGGATGCCGCCGAGGTCTGGCAGTACACCGCTGGCGAACCGCTCGAGCTCCTCATCTGGCGCGACGGCGACGCGGTCGAGCGGATCCGGCTCGGCAGCGACATCGTCGGCGGCGACCGGCCGCAGGCGGTCGTGCCGGCGGGCGCGTGGCAGGCCGCGCGACCGCTCGGGGCCTGGACGCTCGTCGGGTGCGTTGTCGCGCCGGCCTTCGACTTCGCCGGGTTCGAGCTCGCGCCCGAGGGCTGGGAGCCGCCGGTCCGGTGAGCCCCGCCCGCGCGGCGACCACGGCCCGAACGGTGACCGCGGCCTTGCCGACCCTCGATCTTCGGGCGCTGAACCGGGCGACGCTCGCCCGACAGGGCCTGCTCGAGCGGCTCGAGGGTGACGTCCCGAGCGCGATCGGCCGGCTCGCGGGCCTCCAGGCGCAGCACGCGAACTCCCCGTACATCGCCCTCTGGTCGCGCCTTCGCGACGTCGGGATCGCGGACCTGGAAGCCGCGCTCAAGGATCGGACCGTCGTGAAAGCCACGGTCATGCGCGCGACGCTCCACCTCGTGGCCGCCGCGGACTATCCGGCGTTCGACGTGGCCAGCGCGCAGGCCCGCGTCGCCAACTGGCGCGCCACCGCGGAGCGAGCCTCGGTCGATCCGACCGACCTCAATCGCCGCCTCCTCGAATTCGCGAGCGAGGCGCGGACGGTCGCCGAGCTCGAGGCCTACCTCGACGACATCGCGCCCGGCGCCTCGTTCGGCGACCACGCCCCCGGCGGCGTCCGGCACACGGCGTTCCGCCTGGCGAGCGCGGGCGGTGGCCTCGTCCATGTCCCTCCGAGCGGCCTGTGGCGTTCGCACGGCAAGTCGCGCTACATCGCCGGTGCCCGATGGCTGACCGATTCCCCGCCTCCAAGTCCAGAGGACGCCCTCGTCGTCGCGGTCGAGCGCTACCTGACCGCCTACGGCCCGGCCTCGGTGGCCGACATCGGCAAGTGGGTCGGCCAGCCGCGCCTGCCGCGGGTGCGCGCGGCCCTCGCGACCCTCGGGGAGCGCGTCCGGACCCTGTCGGGTGCCGATGGTCGGGAGCTCGTGGACCTCGCGGACCTGGCCATCCCCGATCCCGGGACCCCGGCCCCGCCGCGGTTTCTCGCGCGCTGGGACAGCATCCTCATCGGCTACGACGTGCGGGACCGGATCCTGCCCGATGCCCACAAGGAAGCCGTCGTCCGGAAGAACGGCGACTTCCTGCCGAGCTTCCTCGTGGATGGGCTCGTCGCCGGCCTCTGGACGCCGGATCGCGCGGGCGATGCCGCGACGATCACGCTGTCGCCGTTCGGCGCCGTCGGCCCGGCCGATCGGCTGGCCCTGGCCGAGGAGGCGGAGCGCCTCATCCGGTTCATCGAGCCCGACGCCGGGAGCCACGACGTGCGCTGGGCGACCGACTGAGGCGGTCGACCGGCGCGACCGCGCCGTCCGAGTCGCAAGCCGCGAACAGCCGGCGGTGGTGCCCACAGGAACCGGCAACGACCCGCCGCCGGAATCCTGCTATTCCCCGGTACCAAGGTCCGGGCTATGCTGGGCGGGTTATCGCGGCCCTGACGCCGCCAACACCGAGACCGGCCGTGCTTTTCGCGGGACCCAGACCACGTCGGGTGAATGCGGGCCGGCTCAAAGGGGAGTCTCCTCCATGATCGACGCCAGTCGCCGCCCCATCGGCCTGCCACGCCCTGCATCCGGGCGATCCCGGCCGAAGCGCCGGGCGGGCCGCTGGCTCGTTGCCATCCTCGCCGCGGTCATCGCGGCCCTGATCACGACCGCCGGGGCGTTCGCGTCAACGCCGGTCACGAACGGCTACCGGGACTTCACCTACGGTGGCGGCGCCGCGCGCCCCACGTCGGACAAGCCGCAGTCGAAGCTGTGGTTCACCGACAACACGTGGTACTCGGTCATGTTCTATTTCAGGACCGGGGCGGCCCCGAAGGCCGAGTACCGGATCTTCAAGTTGGACGAGGCCACCCATTCCTGGGTCGTCACGCCGACGATCATCGACACAAGGGACAAGTCGCACGCCGACGTCCTCTGGGATGAGACCGCGAAAGAGCTCTACGTCGTCTCGACGCATCCCACCAAGGACTCCGCGAATCCTGACGACCACATCAAGGTCTATCGCTTCTCGTACAGCGCCGCGACGAAGGCTTATACGGCGCTTGGCGGCGCCAACATCGCCGGCACGGAGTCGACCGCAACCTTCCTCGGCGGGTCGTGGAGCGCGACGATCGCCAAGGCAGCAAACGGCGACCTGTGGGTCGTTTGGATCTCCTCGAACACCGCTCCGGGCGCCACCGCTGGCCCCGGTCGGGTCATGTACGCGGTGTCGACCGATGACGGCCTGCATTGGAGTGATCCCGCCCAGGTGCCGGTCGAGGCGGCCAACTCCGTCCGGAACGGCACCCTCACCTCGAGCGACGTCTCGTCGGTCGTGTCCTACAACGGCCGGATCGGAGTCATGTGGAGCGACCACGACGGACTCCCGGCGCCGTCGACCACGAGCAACGGCTACTACTTCGCCTCGATCGCGCCCGGCGACGACCCGGCCGTCATCGGGAACTGGACGCTCGATCCCAAGGTCACGAACCTCGTGGCCGACGGCCAGCAGGCCGACAACCACCTCAACGTCAAGGTCGCCTCGGACGGCACGCTCTACGCGGTCGGCAAGACCAACAAGGACACGATCAACTGCGCCACCAACACGAACCTCCCACTGATCGAGCTCTTCAAGCGGACCATCGCCGGGACGTGGACGGCCCACCTCGTGGCCACGGTCGGTGACTGCCAGACGCGACCGCAGGTGGTGCTGGACGAGCAGCTCGACGTCGCCTACGTGCTCCTGAGCGGGCCCAACGGTGGTGGCGTGGGCTTCCTGAAGTCCGCCCCCCTCAGCGGACCGGACGCCCTCGTGTTCCGCGGCGCGGCCGACACGACGATCCAGCGTGGCCTGCCGTTCATCAAGAGCGCGACCGAGGTCACGATCGACGACCTGACGACGACCAAGCAGATCGTGAACAGCACGAGCGGCCTGGTCGCCAACGCCAACAACAACCTCAGCACGGCCAAGTGGTACCTCCACAATGAGATGCCGCTGCCTGCGGCCGACGCCGCACCGCCCACCGGGACAACCTCGATCGCCGCGGGCGCCGCATTCACGACCACGGCAACGGTGACCGTCGACACTCCGGGCGACGACGGCGCCGGCAGCGGCCTGAGCCTGGTTCGCCTGGCGAATGCTGCCACGGTCACCGGCGGGAAGCTGAGCGACGCCAGTGCGAAGTCGTTCGCGTACTCGCCCAGCGTGATCTGGACCCTGGCCGCCGGCGATGGCACGAAGACCGTCTACGTCCAGTGGCGTGACGCCGCTGGCAACTGGTCGGTACCGATCAGCGACACCATCGTGCTCGATCAGACGGCGCCGACCGGCACGCTCGCCATCGACAACGGAGCCCCGACAGCATCGTCGGCCAACGTCACGCTGGACATGACCACCGACGACGGCGCGGGGAGTGGCACGGTTTCCGTGCTGATCACCGGCTGCACGAACTTCACGCCCACGACATCTGTGCCGTTCGCGGCCTCCATCAACTGCACGTTGCCGGCGAACGACCACGTCGGTCCTCCGGCCGTGACCAGAACCGTTTCGGTCCAGTTCGTCGATGCGGTGGGCAACACATCGACGGCCGTGAGCGACACGATCGACGTGACGCAGGCCGACAATATCCCGCCGGGATCGGTCGGCGTGCCGCTCGTTCGGTTCGCCTCGGCCGTGTCGTCCGGCAATCCGATCCGCATCCTCTGGACCGCCGCCACCGACAACTCCGGCGGTTCCGGCGTGGCCAAGTACCTCGTGTACCGCCGCCAGGGCACCGGGGCATGGATCAAGGTCGCTGAGGTCGCCGCGCCGACGACCAGCGTCAACCTCGCGTTCCCGTCGGGTGCGGGCTGGCGGGTCTACGTCCGAGCCGTCGACAACGCCGGGAACCTGGGTCCTACCGGCATCACGGCCTCGACCTTCACGACGAGTCGCTACCTCGAGACAAGTAGCGCCGCCACCTATAGCAGCGGCTGGACCACGAGCACATCCACGGCGTACCTCGATGGCCACGCCAAGGTGTCGACCCACATCGGGTCCAGCGTGTCCTTCCGCTACACGGGCAAGAGCGTTGCCGTGGCCGGCCGCCGTGGCCCGACCAGCGGCAGGGCGCGGGTCTACGTGAACAACGTGCTCGCGGCCACGATCGATCTCTACTCGGCAACGACGCTGGATAAGCAGATCCTCTTCCAGAAGACCTACACCACCTCGGCGACCCGGGTGCTGAAGATCGTCCTGATCGGTCCGTCGACCCGCCCGCGGGTCACGATCGACGGGTTCTACGTGATCCGCTGAAGCGCTGACCCCCGGTCAGATCGAAGGCCCGCCGCGCATCGCGCGGCGGGCCTTTCCACGTTCACGTCACGCCTTCGAGCGGTACCGCCAGCCGATCGAGCCGGTGTAGCAGTGCCGGAGGGCGAGGCACAAGCCGGCCGTGAGATCCCATGTCCGTCCGGAGACGTACGGACCGCGATCCACGACGGGGGCCACCACGACCCGCCCGTTTGCCGGATTGCGGAAGGCGACGAGGGTGCCGCACGGCAGAGTACGGTGGGCGACGCCGATGAGCGTCCGGGTCATCGCGAGGCCGCACGCCGTGCGGTTGCCATAGAGGCCCGGGCCGTACCAGGACACGTCCCCATCGAGCCGCCACGGGTTCTTCGCCACGATGCCGGCCGTGGCCTGCGGCTGGGCAGCACGAACTCGAGCCTGGAACGGCTCGGTTCGCTGGTCTGGCTCGAACAGGTTCGAGCTTGGATCCATGGTCCCGTTGGAGCGGGCCCCCGGATCCAGGGGCGGGCTCGTCAGCGCCGGTCCACGGACAGCAACCACCTCGACGTTCGCGAGGGTGTCGGCAGCGGGAGTCGGGATCGGGCTCGAGGCCCATGAACCCACCGGTCCGGGGACGGCGACCGAGGCGAAAAGGGCGATGAGCGCCCACTTCGCGACGACCCTGGGGCGTCGCACGTCCAGCCAAACGTACCATCGCCGGATGGTCCGGGCGGATTGCGCCGCGCTCGTGGGCGTGTCGAATCCGTGACAGACTGCTCGTGTGCCCCGCGCGGATTGGCCATCGGATGGGCCGCTCGACCTCGTCCTGACGCTGCGCAGCCTCGTCCGTGGCCGCGGGGATCGGACGATCCGCCTCGCCACCGGCCGAGCCTGGTGGACGACGCGCACCGTTGACGGTCCGGCGACGGTCGTCATCGACCAGCGGCCGGACGCCGTATCCGCCGAGTCCTTCGGTCCCGGCGCCGAGCGTGCCCTGCAACGAGTGCCGGCGCTCCTCGGGCTGGCGGGTCCGGCCGCGGCGCACGGCCGCGCGCGGAACAATGCCTCGCCACGTGCCGACCATCCGATCGTCGGGGCGCTGCGCCGGCGTCACCCGGGCATCCGCATCCCGCGCACCGAGGCGGTCCTCGACGCGCTCCTCCCGGCGATCCTCGAGCAGAAGGTCACCGGCACCGAGGCGCGCCGGGCTTGGCAAGGCCTCGTCCGGACATACGGCGAGCCGGCCCCCGGCCCACCTTACCTCGGGCTGATGGTGGCGCCCGCCCCCGAGAAGCTTGCCTGGCTCCCCTATTACGCGTATCACCCGTTCGGCATCGAGGCACGCCGGGCGAACCTGCTCCGGCGGGTCGCGGCACAGGCCGCCTGGTTCGAGGCGATCACCGAACTGCCCCTCGCCGAGGCCCACGCGCGCCTGCAGTCGATCCCCGGGATCGGCCCGTGGACCTCAGCCGAGGTCGCGGTCCGGGCGCTCGGCGATCCCGACGCCGTGAGCGTCGGCGATTTCCACCTGCCCCACCTCGTCGCCTGGGCCCTGGCGCGCGAGCCGCGAGCGACCGATGCGCGCATGCTCGAGCTGCTCGAGCCGTACCGCGGCGAGCGGGCCCTGGTCGTGAAGCTGCTCGAGACGGGCGGCCCGCAGCCGCCACGCTACGGACCTCGCCTCGCTCCTCGCGCGATTGAAGGGATCTGAACCCCGGCGTGGCTCGACCGCGGGCTGCGTTAGGATCGGCTGACAGGAGGCCCACAGAGCGATGCCCAGCTTCGAAAAGTCACCGCCCGAGCTCGTGGCGCGCTTCGACGCCGCCGTTGAGCGGTTCCCCGAGGCGGAGCGACGCAAGATGTTCGGGTACCCGGCGATGTTCGTCGCCGGCAATCTCGTGACCGGCCTGTTCGGCCCCTCATGGATGATCCGCCTCGGGGACGAGGACCGCGCAGCGCTGCTCGAGCTGCCCGGCGCCGGGCCATTCGAACCGATGGTCGGGCGACCGATGAAGGGCTACGCGACGCTCCCATCGGATGTCGTCGACGACGATGCGCGGCTCGATTCGTGGGTGGGCCGCGCGATCGCGTTCGGTCGGACGCTTCCGCCCAAGAAGTGAGCGAGGCTCCCTCACGCCGATCCGGGATGGGAGCGATCCCGTTCCGCGGCGGTACGACGTTCCGTGTCTGGGCCCCGCACGCCGAGGCCGTCTTCGTCACCGGCACGTTCAACGACTGGTCGGGTGATTCGGCCGCGCTTGCCCGCGACTCCGACGGCTCCACCGGAACGTGGTCGATCGACGTCGATGGCGTGGAGCCCGGCGCAGAGTACCGATTCAAGATCCGGACGCCCGACGGCGACCTGTGGCGGATGGACCCGTACGCGCGCCAGGTCACGAACTCGGTCGGCAACGCCGTCGTCTACGACCCCAGCGGCTTCGACTGGGGGGAGGAGCCCTTCCAGGCGCCGGGCTGGAACGAGCTCGTCATCTACGAGCTTCACGTGGGCACGTTCGCGGGCGGAAGCGAGCGACGCGGCGATTTCGACCGCGCGATCCGCCGACTGGACTATCTCCAGGATCTCGGCATCAACGCGGTCCAGGTCATGCCGCCGTTCGAGTTCGCCGGCGACATCTCGTGGGGCTACAACCCGGCCCACCTCTTTGCGATCGAGTCGGGCTACGGCGGCCCCGACGCGTTCAAGCGCTTCATCAAGGCGGCCCACGAGCACGGGATCGCGGTCATCGTCGACGTGGTCTACAACCACCTCGGTCCATCGGACCTCGACCTCTGGCGCTTCGATGGCTGGAGCGAGGGCGGGGGCGGTGGGATCTACTTCTACGAGGACGCGCGGGGGGACACGCCGTGGGGGGCGACGCGTCCCGACTACGGCCGCGGTGAAGTCCGCACGTTCCTCCGGGACAGCGCCCTGACCTGGCTCGAGGAGTTCCGCTGCGACGGATTGCGCTTCGACTCGACGCTGTACATCCGCACGGCCGATGGGAATCTCTCGAGCCGGGCGTCCGCCCTGCCCGACGGCTGGTCGTTCATGGCCTGGGTCAACGACGAGATCCGGGCCCGCCAGCCGTGGAAGCTGACGATCGCCGAGGATCTCGAGAGCGACCCGGCACTCGTCCGCCCGACCGCGAGGGGTGGCGCCGGGTTCGGGGCGCAGTGGGACGCCGGGTTCATCCGCCGGATCCGGCCCGCGATCACGACACCCGATGACGCCGAGCGCGACATGGGGACGGTCGTGGAGGCGATCACCGGAACCGGTCGCGGACCGGCGCGCAGCCGCGTCATCTACACCGAATCGCACGACGACGTGGCCGATGGCGAGGTCCGCGTGCCCGAGGCCATCGCGCCCGGTGACGCCGGCAGCTGGTGGTCGAAGAAGCGCTCCACGCTCGGATCGGCCCTCGTCCTCACCTCGCCCGGGATCCCGATGCTGTTCCAGGGTCAGGAGCTGCTCGAGGACCGCTGGTTCGACGACCGCGTCGCCCTCGATTGGTCGAAGGCAAAGACCCACGAGGGCATCCTCCGTCTCCACCGCGACCTCATCGCCCTGCGGCGTGGCGGGGAAGGCGTCTCACGCGGCCTCCTCGGGCCGAGCGTCGGCTTCGTCCGGATAGACAACGACGCGAAGCTGCTCGTCTTCCACCGCTGGGACCGTGGCGGACCCGGTGATGACGTGATCGTCGTGGCCAACCTCGCCAATCGCTCGATCGCGGACCTGCGGATCGGACTGCCCGCGGCTGGCCGCTGGCGGGTGCGTTTCAACAGCGACTCGGCGACCTATGGCCCGGACCTCGGCGGGCACGAGGCGCTCGATACCGAGGCCGACGGCAGACCGGCCGACGGACACCCCCAGAGCGGGCTGCTGTCCGTCGGCCCCTACACCGTCGTGGTGCTGTCCCAGGATCCGTAACGGCGCCACGACCGGCCAGATCAGGCGGGCGCGGCCGCCTCGAGCAAATCCAGGGCGGCGCAGTCCTCGGCAATCGCCTCGAGCAGGCCCGGGTCCATGACGGCACCGAATCCCTGGAGGATCGTCCGCCGCAGGCCCAGGTCCGCGTAGGCGCGGAGGCGATCGCGGCGCGGCCGCCCGGCCGGCGCATCGGGCTTGCCCCAGACGTGCACCGACACCCCGAGGGTCGCCGGGTCGCGACCGATCTCGTCGCACCGCTCGCGGATGGCGGGGAGGGCCGCCTCGACCTCCTCGGGCATCAGCGCGTCGAGGTTGAGCTCGTCGGCGAACCGGGCCGCCAGCCGCCAGGTGACCTTGGGGCCGTTCCCGCCGATAATGATCGGGATGTGGCCACCGGCCGACTTGGGCTCATGGATCGCGTCGATGACCTTGGCGTGGCGACCGTCGTACGTCGCCCGGCCCGGCGCGAGCATCCGGGTGATCACCTCGAGATGGTCGGCGAGGATCGCGAGGCGCTCGGGCGCGTCGGGGAAGCCGTAGCCGTAGGCCAGCCACTCGTCCTGCTTCCAACCCGCCCCGATCCCGAGCTCGATCCGACCGCGGCTGATGACGTCGAGCGTCGAGATCATCTTGGCCGTCAATGCCGCCGGCCGGTAGGCGGCGGCCAGCACGAGGTGCCCCAGGCGTACCCGCGAGGTCGCCGCCGCGATCCCGGTCAGCTCGACGAACGGCTCGAAGATCGGCGCCTCCTCGGGCGGTGGATCGACCTGGAAGTGGTCGTAGACCCAGAGCGATTCGAAGCCGAGCGACTCGGCCTGGCGCGCGGCGGCCACGGTGCGCTCCCAGGCCGTCGGACCGTCCAGGCCCAGGTACTCGCGGTCGCAACCCTGGGGGAGCGTGACGCCGATCCTCACGACCCCACCACCCACGGACCGTACGCGCCCTCGACGAGCCCGCGAACCGTTGCCACGACGGCATCGTCGACCGCGCGAACGTCCGCGATCGAGAACCACAGGCCCGCCTCGTGCACGAACGTCCCGAGCGAACGCATCGCGGCCTCGGCGTCGTCCCACGTCACGCCCATCGCCTCGGGCCGGATGTCGACGCCTGCGCGGTGGAGCGCCTCGACCATCTCCTGGGCGCCGGCGTCGTGCAACACCGAGCCGACGATCAGTCCGAGGCCGACCGGCTGGCCGTGGATGAAGTGGCGGCCGGTTCGCTTCTCGAGGGCGTAGAAGAAGAAATGCTCCACGCCCTCGATGTGGCGGGGATTCCAGCCGGAGCTGTGGAACGTGGCGCCGCCCCAGCGGTGGGCGGTCATCAGCGTGCGGATCCCCGCCTCGCTGACGTCGTGGATCTCGTCGAGCGCGCCGAGGACGGCGTCCAGCCGCTCGCGCGCCTCGGCGACCAGCCCCTCGTCGTAGGGCCACTGCGGTTCCTCCCGACCGAGGTCCCGCGCGAGCCGCCAGTCGAGGTGGGCCGTGTGGTAGCACAGGATGTCGCCGACTCCCGCGCGATTGAGGCCGGCTGGCGCGCTGGCGATGACGTCGAAGTCGACGTAGACCGCCTCGGGCACGGCCCAGCCGAGGTAGTGAACGATCCCATCCCGGCGAATTCCGGCCCGATGACCGAACGGTGCGTTGACGGTCATCGCGGTCGGCACCTGGAAGAGCGGCAGCCGCCGGCGCCAGGCGATGAACTTCGCGACGTCGATCGCCTGTCCGCCACCGAGCCCGATCACGCTGGACCCGACCGGCAGCGCGTCGACCACGACCTCGAGGTCGCGGACCTCGAGCGTCTCGACCAGGTGGACCGCCGCGAGCCCGTCGTCGAACGCCGACGAGAACCGTGGCCACAGGTCGGCCATCGTGACGACGAGGTACGGCCGGTGGACGAACGCCGGCAGCTCCGCGACGAGGTTGCGCCCGAAGACGGTCTGGAACTCGCCGCTCACCGGGCGGTCCATCCGCCATCGATCAGCAGGGTGACGCCGGTCACGAGCGACGCGGCCGGCGAGGCGAGGTAGACCGCGGCCCCGGCCACGTCCATCGGCTCGCCGATGCGGTGCAGCCCGGCGATCCGCGCGCGCACGTCCGCTTCGAAGGCGGGATCGGCGAGGGCCTCGGCCGTCCCGTCGGTCCGGATGAAGGTCGGGGCCAGCGCGTTGACGGTGATCCCGTACTGGCCCCATTCGACCGCCAGGCATTTGGTCAGGTGTGCCACGGCCGCCTTCGAGAGGCAGTACACCGACTCGGTCGGCAGGGCGATGAACCCGGCCTGGGAGCTGAGGTTGATGATCCGCCCGTAGCCCTGCCGGATCATGATCCGCCCCGCCGCCTGGCTCGCGAAGAAGACGCCCTTGACGTTGATGTCGATCGTCAGGTCGAAGTCGTCCTCCGTGACGTCCTCGGCGAGGTTGGACGGACCGAGGCCCGCGTTGTTGACGAGGATGTCGAGCCGGCCGAAGTGATCGGCGACGGTCGTGACGGCCGCTTCGATCTGGTCGAGCCGGCGCACGTCCATCGGGACGGCGATCGAGCGCCGGCCCATCGATTCGATCGTCGCGACGACGTCGTCGGCCGTGCCGGCCTCGCGCAAGCCGAGCGCGACGTCGGCGCCGGCGTTGGCCAGGGCGAGCGAGATCGCGCGTCCCAGGCCACGTGCCGCGCCGGTGACGAGCGCGGTCTGACCCTCGAGGCTGAAGCTCGGAAACTGCTCCATCCGGTCCTCCTCCCCGGCCATCGCCGCCACGGGCGGTCCGCCAAGGCTTATCGATGGCGCTTATCGTTTGCATGCACCGGGAGCGTCGGCAGGATAGTGGTCGCGCGCCGCCCGCGTCAACGGCCAGGCGCGGACTGGCCGGCGGGCACGGATCGCGGCTCGTGGCGGTAGAACGGGATCGGCTCGGGCGCGAGCGGCGTGTCCTCGAGGATCAGGTCGGCCGCCTTCTCGGCCAGCATCATCACCGGCGCGTAGATGTTGCCGTTCGTCACGTACGGCATCGCCGACGCATCCACGACCCGCAGGGCTGACACACCGTGGACGCGCATCGTCGACGGATCGATGACGGACTCATCGCCGATCCCCATCCGCGCCGTGCACGACGGGTGCAGCGCGGTCTCGGCGTCGCGGCGCACCCACTTGAGGATCTCGTCGTCGGTCTCGACCGACGGCCCGGGCGAGGTCTCGCCGCCGTTGTACGACGCCATCGCCGGTTGGGTGAGGATGTGCCGGGCCACCCGGACGGCCTCGACCCACTCGCGTCGGTCCTGGTCGGTCGAGAGGTAGTTGAAGCGAAGCGCAGGGTGCTCGCGCGGATCGGTGCTCTTGAGCGTGATCGAGCCCTGGGCATCGGAATACATCGGGCCCACGTGGACCTGGTAGCCGTGGCCCTTGGCACCGGCCGTCCCGTCGTAGCGGATGGCCAGCGGCAGGAAGTGGAACATGAGATTCGGGTAGGCGACGTCCTCGTTCGAGCGGACGAAACCGCCTCCCTCGAAGTGGTTGGTCGCCCCGGGCCCGCTGCGCAGGAAGAGCCACTGGGCGCCGATGAACGGTCGCCGCCACCGTTCCGTCGCCGACGGCTGCATCGACACCGGTTGCCGGCTCTGGTACTGGATGTACACCTCGAGGTGGTCCTGGAGGTGCTGGCCCACCCCGGGTACGTCGGCCACGACCCCGATCCCGAGGCCCTCGAGGTCGGGGCGCGGCCCGACCCCGGAGAGCAGCATCGTCTGCGGGGAGTTGATGGCGCCGCCGGCGAGGATCACCTCGCCGCCGAGGATCCGCTCGGACCGCCCTCGACCCCGGGCGACCTCGACGCCGACGGCGCGCGAGCCCTCGAAGACGATCCGCTCGACGAACGTGCGAGTCCGCACCTCGAGGTTCTTCCGTCCCATGACCGGGTGGAGATAGGCCCGAGCGGCCGAGAGCCGCCTGCCGCGGTGGATGTTCCGGTCGAACGGGCCGAACCCCTCCTGGCGGTAGCCGTTCACGTCCTCCGTCAACGTGTAGCCCGCCTCCTGCGCGGCGGCAAAGAACGCCCGGAACAGCGGTCCCGTTGCCGGGCCGCGTTCGAGGACGAGCGGGCCGTCGTGGCCGCGGAACGGATCGTCGGGCGACGCTGCCAACGCCGTCTCCATCCGCTTGAAGTACGGCAGGCAGTGCGCGTAGTCCCAGTCGGCCATCCCTGGGTCGGCGGCCCAGCGCTCGTAGTCGAGCGGATTGCCCCGCTGGAAGATCTGCCCGTTGATGCTCGACGAGCCACCGAGGACCTTGCCGCGGGCGTGATAGATCCGCCGGTCGTGCATGAACGGCTCCGGCTCGGACTCGTACTTCCAGTCGTAGAACCGGCTGCCGATCGGGAAGGTCAGCGCGGCCGGCATGTGGATGAAGACGTCGAACGGCCAGTCCGCCCGTCCGGCCTCGAGCACGAGCACGCGGTTCGCGGGATGTGCGGACAGGCGAGCCGCGAGGACGCACCCGGCGGAGCCGCCGCCGACGATGATGAAGTCGTACTGCCCGTCCGTCATCTGGCCGGGATGCTAGCAGTCGGGCCCGCTCCCTCGTCGACCGGCGTCATGCGGCAGGACGGTGCCGCCGGCGCTCAGGCAGTCGCGACCGGACGCAGGGCCCGCCACGTGTCGATCGCCCACTGCCAGTCGGCGGCATCGTCGAACTCGACACGGATGGCCGCGCCTCGCCCGGTCACGGCGGAGAACCCGTCGAGCACCCCCATCCCCACCCCGGACGCGCCCTCCATGCCGAGGCGGGCCCGGCCCAGCATCGGGCCCTCCGAGTGCCCCAGCGCGTCACCCCCAAGGTCGCCGGCAACCTGGTCGAGGAAGGTGCTGGCCGCCATCGGCCGCCCATTGGCCGCCGTCTCGACGGCCGCGATCGTGACGCCCCGGCCGCCTTCTCCGCCCCACCATTCTTCGGCAGTGCGTCGCTCGGCGAACGAGCCGGGGACCTCGAGCCTCCAACCCTCGTGCTCGATCGTGACCGGCCGCCGACGGTAGCCGATGGCACCCGCCGGGTCGCCGGGCGCAGGGCTGCCGGCGGACGCCGGACTGCCCGCGGTCGCCACCGCGCGGACGCGGATCTGCTCGATCATCGGCTCGTCGAAGCCGCGCAGCTCGATCAGTTCAAGCCAGGCCGCCCAGGGGAACGGCAGCGCCGGGTCGAGCGGGAAGGCGCGTCGCAACAGCCGCAAGACCTCGTCGTCGACAGCGCGCTCCGTGTCGTCGCCCGGGCTGCGCCAGCGGACGTGCGTCCAGAGCAGGCACGTGGCCCGATCGAGGAGGTATCGGGCGCCGGTCGCGTCGGCCCACCAGGGCGTGATCTCGATGGCGACGCTCGGCTCGGCCAGGGCGCGCTCCAACCAGGCATCGTCGCGCGGGCCCATGGCGGTCGCGATCGCCTCGTCCACGGTGAAGACGACGCCCTCCGGCGTGCCGATGTGGATGCTTCGCGCCCCGCGTCGCCGGGCGGCACTCGCCGCGGCCAGAGTCGCGTACAGCCAGGCGAGGTGCGCACGTTCGGCCGTGGGCCGGTCGCCGGAGGCGAGCGTCAGCAGGCCGGCCCCGAGGACCGGGTCGACGTCGGCATCGAGGGGCGCCTCCCACTCGATCGCGAGGGCCTCCCCGAGGCGCTCGAGCAGGCGTGCCACGAACGTGTGGTAGCCCGGACCGGTCGGGACCGTGACGGCCGAGGCGGTGACCCGGCCGAGATCGTCGGCCGCCAGCCGCAGATCGGGTGCGGCCGGATGCAGGGCGATCCGTCGTTCAGTGCCCGCGCCGTCCGCACCTGGGTGCGTCGTGATCGAGCGGATCTGGTCCGGGTACTCCTCGCGCAGCCAGGCCTCGACGTCCGCCAGAAGCCGCTCCGCGGCAGGGATCCTGGGGATCAGGCCGCGCTTGGCCGCCTGACCGCAGAGTCGTCTCTCGAGCAATCGCCGCCCCTCGTTACGATGATCGAGCGGGCACCGTACCGGGGCGGCACGCGATGTGCGAGTCGCCTAATCGTCCTGAACGCGACGAACGACGGTCCGTCGCCTGCGGTGCGCGCCGCCGAAACGGTGACCGCGGGCAACGGACGCCCCTCGTGTCGGCTGCACTCCAGGCTCCATGCGACGATCCGGACCCCACCATACTGGCTGCCCGATGGACCGCGACCTTGTCCTCCTGTTCGCGACCCGGACGCTGCGCATGGCGTCGTACGGCGGGCTCGCCGTCGTACTGGCGCTCTATCTCGCGGCGATCGGGCTGGATCCAACGGCCGTCGGGCTGTTGCTGACGGCAACCCTCGCCGGCGACGCGATCGTGTCGCTCTGGCTCACCATCCGCGCCGACCGGGACGGGCGGCGCCGGACGCTCATGGTCGGCGCCGTGCTCATGGTGCTCGGTGGGGTCGTGTTCGCGTTGACGGACCAGTTCGCGATCCTCATCGCCGCGGCGGTTGTCGCGGTCCTGAGCCCGAGCGGCAACGAGGTCGGTCCGTTCCTCTCGGTCGAGCAGGCCGCCCTGAGCGAGATCGTGCCCGCCGCGAGGCGGACGACGATCCTCGCGTGGTACCAGCTGGTCGGGTCGCTCGCGACCGCGGCGGGCTCCCTGATCGCCGGCCTGGTGGTCCAGATGCTGCTCGACGGTGGCACCGAGCCGGCCGTGGCGTACCGGACGGTGATCGTTGCGTACGCGGCGGCCGGGATCGGCATCGGGTTGCTGGCGAGTCGCGTCTCGGACCGCGTTGAATCCCCGGCGCCGGCCGACCCGTCGATCAGCCGACGACTCGGGTTGCACCGATCGCAGCGGGTCGTCGCGAAGCTCTCGGCCTTGTTCGCGATCGATGCGTTCGGGGGCGGGTTCGTCATCCAGACCGTCGTCGCGCTGTGGTTCGCGACCCGGTGGGGGCTCGAGCCGGGCGCCCTGGGCGCGATCTTCTTCGGGGCCAACGCGCTGGCGGGCCTGTCCGGCCTCGTGGCCGCCCGGCTGGCCGCGCGATTCGGGCTGATCGCGACCATGGTCGGAACCCACATCCCGTCGAACGTCCTGCTGATCCTCGTGCCGTTCATGCCGACGGTCGAGCTCGCCATCGGGGTCCTGCTCGTGCGCTTCTCGATCAGCCAGATGGACGTCCCGACACGCCAGTCGTACACGATCTCCGTGGTCGATCCGGACGAGCGATCGGCAGCGGCCGGACTGACCGGCGTGGCACGCTCCGCCGGCGCGGCGATCTCGCCGTTGCTCGCGACGCCACTGGTTGCGGCCCCGATCCTGTCGGGCGGTCTTCCATTCGTGATCGCCGGCACCCTGAAGATCGCGTACGACCTCCTGCTCTGGCGCGAATTCCGGTCGGTGCGGCCGCCCGAGGAAGCGCCGAAGGCCAGCGGGTCCGCGAGCGGGAGGGTCAGCGCGTCGGCGAGCCGTCTTCCGTCAGGCAACGAAGGACCGGCCGAGTCCCAAGAGGGAGGCTCGGCCGGTCGGTAGCGGGGAAGCGGTCAGCTGGTGAAGAGCCAGTCCGCGTAGCCGAAGATGCGACCGCCGGTCGTCGGCGTCTTCGTCGGCAGCGCGGAGCCGCAGAAGGTGTTGGCCATGAAGGCCACGTAGTAGCCGACGCCACTGTCGTTCAGGCGAGCGGCGCGGTAGGCGAACTGCGCCGCGCGGCACACCTGGCCGGCATTCACGGTCCACGCAGCGTACCCACCCATCGACAGGAGTTGGGCCTGGACGGTGTATCCCTGCAGGGACTCGTGGATGTAGGAGGAGAACAGCTGGAAGATCCCGCGGCTGGCGTCCTCGACCGGCGCGCCATCGAGGTTGACGCCGCTCTTCAGGCACGGAAGGTTGATCGCGCGATAGGTGACCCCGCACTGCCAGGCGGTGCTGTAGCCCGAAGTCTTCTTGAAGGTCCAGCCCTGGTCGCCGTAGCCCCTAAAGACGGCCCAGTCGTGCGCGACACCGGTGGCGTCGCCCAGGTAACGGTCGGCCGCGATCATCGAGGCGAGGGCGAAGGTGCCCCAGTTGTTGGCCGAGACGTCGGCGGTCGTGCGGAGCACGTGCCAGATGCTATGGCCTCCGAGCTCCCTGGTGCGCAGGGCGGAGAGCCAGGAGCGGAAGGCGGTGTCATCGGCCGGGAACGTCGCCTCCTGGTCGATGAAGTCGGCGGCCATGACATAGCCGCCGAGCTGGCGACCCAGGGACAGGATCGAGTTGCCGCAGCCGGGCACGATCGTCGCTATCGCCGCCTTGATGGCGTCCCGGACCCGGACGCGGGGCCGCGCTGTCGGTGCGCGCCGCGACCATGGCGCCGGCCAGGACCTTCACGCCCGTCTTGACCTTCGGGCGATTTCCTGATGATCGGTCGCACGAAATTCATGGCGCTGCCGACGACCGGCTCCCCTGGGGCTCGGAGGTTGCGCGGCGGCGATGCGCGTACTGCCCGAGCGATACGCTCGGGGCGGAACCGAACGGCGTCCGAGGGGTTACTCGGGACCGATCACCTGGTCCGCGCGGCGCGAGTCAGCAGCCGGCGATGGGGTGCGAGCCACGGCGGGTTTTGGGGAACCGCGCGACGGACGGATCCGAGACACGGGTCCGGATCGGTCGAGAGGTCCGTCGATGGCGAAAATCGCGCTCGCTGACGCTCAGCCACGTGAGCAAGGCCAGCGGCCTCAACCTCGGCTATCTGTCCCAGATCGAGAACGAGAAAGCCGTTCCCTCGCTCGATGCGCTCGTTGCGATCGCGGGCGCGCTCGATGTGCCGCCCGCCTGGCTGCTGGGATCCGACCGTTCTCCACGGCATCGAGAACATCGGCGACGAGGTCGGCCGCATCCTCATCGTCTACCCGTGGCACGGCCACCGCGACGCCGGTCCGCCGCGCAGCTGATCGGCGTCCGGTTTCAGCCTCCGGTGCGCGCGTCGAGCAGCCGCCGCCCGTCGGATGGACTCCGGCGTCGGTCAGGCGTGAGCGGATGGATCGACCATCGGCGGCGGTCGAGTCGGCTCTGGCGGCGCTCGGACGTCGTGTGTCCGGCGACGCGCTCGGACTCGCGCAACAGTTCCTTGACCGGCAACCGATTCAGCGCGGCGCGCTCGATCCAGACGGGCGTCGGCTTGACATTGACGCCGCGGCGGTGCTCGGCGAACGCGCATGCCGGACACCACCAATTTCGGCGGAGGTGTCCATCGATTCGGACGTCGAACAAGCGTACAGCGAACGCCTGCTCACAACGTGCACAGCGCTCCATGCGGACGTGGCTCCCGGCCGTCTGCGTGAGGTGGACGTGGTGCGTCGGCGCACCATACTGATACACGACCCGAGCTGTCAAATCAAATCGGCGTTGCAACCGTGACGACAACGACCGGGATGATCAGTGTCCGGGATCGGCGACCAGCACGCCGTCGTCGATCGCCCAGGTGAGGCTGACCCGCTCATCCTGGTGCCACTCGCGCTCGCCTGAGCCCGCCTGGACGCGGACGACCGCATGCTGGCCGTCAGGCAGCGCGAGCGCGTACTTGCGGATCGGGCCGAGGAACAGCACTTCCGTGACCGTCGCGGGGACCGTGTTCATCCCAGGCGCATCACCGCCCGGATCGGTGATATGCATCCGCTCGGGTCGCACGACCAGCGCGCCGGATGTCTCGCTCTCGATCCCGGCGCGCTGGACCGCTGACGGGCTGACCTTCCAACGCCAGTCGCCGTGGACCAGGCTACCGGACTCGGCGGTCGACTGGAACTGCCCCCGCAGGATGTTCGAATCGCCGATGAAGTCGGCAACGAACAACGACGCTGGCCGGTCGTACAGGTCCTCCCCGCTCCCGAGCTGGGCGATCTTGCCCGCGCTGAAGATGGCGATGCGATCGCTCATGGCGAGCGCCTCTTCCTGGTCGTGGGTCACGTAGATGACGGTGGCCCCGAGCTTTCGGCTCAGGTGCAGGATCTCGAGCTGGAGGGCCTCGCGGAGCTTCTTGTCGAGGGCCCCGAGGGGCTCGTCCATCAGCAGCAGCCGCGGTCCGAAGACCACCGCCCGCGCGAACGCGATGCGCTGCTGCTGGCCGCCCGACAGCTGCCGCGGATAGCGCTTGCCGAAGCCGGCCAGCCGTACGAGGTCGAGCGCCTCCGCGACCCGGCGCTTGATCTCTGACCTCGGGAGCCGTCGCATCTCGAGCGGAAATGCGACGTTCTCGGCCGCGGTCATGTGCGGGAACAGCGCATAGTTCTGGAAGATCATCCCGACGTCGCGGCGGTAGGGCGGGACGCCGCTCATTTCGGCGCCCTCGATCTCGATGGTGCCGCCAGACTGGTGCGTGAACCCGGCGATCATCCGGAGCGTCGTCGTCTTGCCCGAACCGGACGGCCCGAGGAGCGTGACGAACTCGCCCCGCCGGACCTCGAGGTCCACGCCGTCGACGGCCGGCACATCCCCGAATTGCTTGGTCAGACCGCGCAGGACAAGCGCCGGACGATCCCCGGGCTCAGCGAGTGGCCGGGCCGGCGCGCTCACGCTGCGGGTGCCTGGCGACGCACGACGAAGACGAGCAACAGGACCGTGGTGGTCACCCCGAGGACGGTTGTGGCAACCGCCGCGACCGTCGGATCCACGACCTGGCGCACCTGTTCCCACATCTCGACGGGCAGCGTTCGAAACTTCGCCGTCGTGAGGAAGATCGCCACGACCACCTCATCCCACGACGTGAGGAACGCGAACAAGGCACCCGTCAGCACGCCCGGCAGCACGATCGGGAGCGTGATCCGCGTGAACGTCCGACCTGGTCCCGCCCCGAGATTCTGGGCCGCCATCTCGAGATTGCGGTCCATCGTCCGCAGCCCAGTGGACACGGAGACCATGACGAACGGGATGGCCAATGCCGAGTGAGCCGCCACCAGCCCGATCAGGCTACCGGTGATCTTCCAGCGGACGTAGAGCGAGAACATCCCGATCGCGATGATGATCACGGGAACGATCAGCGGGGAGAGGATCAGCGCGTTGGCCAGGCTCTTGCCCGGGAATCGTCCGCGGACCATGCCCAGGGCGGCCAGCGTGCCCAGGATCGTCGACACGATCGCGGTGACCGTGGCCACAAGGAAGCTGTTGACAAAGCCCGTCGTCCATTGCGGGTCGGTCAGCATCTTCTCGTACCATTGGAGCGACCAGCCGGGCGGCGGGAAGGTGAGGATCTCCGACGACGAGAAGCCCATCGGCACGATCAGGAGCGTCGGCACCGTGAGGAAGAAGACGGTCAGCCCGCCGAGGGTGACCAGCAGCAGGCGGTGCGGGCTGCGCCTGGAGTCGGTCATCTGCCGCTCAGGATCCGTCCTCGGCTGCCCCGAAGACGTCCCGGAGACGGACGACCCGCGAGGCCAGGGCGAGCGCCACGAACGTGAGGAGCATGAGGATGACCGCCATCGCGCTACCGAGACCCCAATCGAGTCGTTGCTGGATCTGATCGGCGATGAATCGGCTGATCATCGTCTCCCTCGGGCTCCCGAGGATCGTCGGGGTGATGTAGAAGCCCAGCGCGAGCACGAAGACCAGGAGCGTCCCCGCGGCCACCCCGGGCAGGCTGAGCGGCAGGAACACGCGTCGGAAGGCCGCCGCCGGCGACGCCCCGAGGTTCGCGGCGGCCTGCGTGTAGTCGGGGTCGATCCGCCGCATCACCGCGTAGAGCGGAAGAACCATGAACGGAAGCAGGATCTGTGACATACCAAGGATCACGCCCAGCGTGTTGCGGATGAGCGCGAGCGGTTCGCTGATGACGCCCCACGAGATCAGGAGGCTATTGATGACCCCGGTGTCGCGAAGGATGACCTCCCAGGCAAACGTCCGGACGAGCAGGCTGGACCAGAACGGCACCAGCACGGCGATCAACAGCAGACCGGCCACGCGAGGGGGAACGGCGTGCATCAGGTAGGCATAGGGGTAGCCGATCACGAGACACACGACCGTCGAGATCGCCGCGATGTAGAACGTGTTGCCCAGGACGCGCACGTCAGCGTCGGAGACGAAGAACGTCCGGTAGTTCGACAGGCCGGCATTCGGTGGATCGGTGACGCTGCGGATGGCCATCAGGACGAGCGGCGCCAGGAAGAACACGACGAGGAGCGCGATCGTCGGGAACGCGAGCCACGCCCAGCGGTTGATCGACCGGCCGCGCCAGCGGCGGCCGGTCTGCCCTGGCTGCCGCCCGAGCGCGAGCATCGGGGTCAGTCGCGGGGCGTTCTCACCGCGTCGGTCACTTGGTCTTCCACCCGTTGTAGGCGTCGTCGAGCATCTTGGCGTTGTCGACGAGGTACTGGTCGTT
Organism: Candidatus Limnocylindrales bacterium; assembly: GCA_038214255.1. Taxonomy (GTDB): domain Bacteria; phylum Chloroflexota; class Limnocylindria; order Limnocylindrales; family CSP1-4; genus SPCO01. The sequence goes on along the minus strand of JBBQRZ010000006.1, from coordinate 25,308 downwards.
GAAGTAGGCGGTCGTGTCGTTGACGTTCGACACCGCGAGGTCGGGCACCTTGTCGGGCTGTGGCTTCGAGTTCTTGTTGGTCGGCCCGTACGGGATGAACTGCGACGGCGCGGCGTTGTTCTGGGCGCACGTGGCCCACGCGATGAACTTCATCGCCTCGTCCTTGTTGGGCGTTCCCTTCGGGACGACGAGGTAATCGGCGGTCAGCAACTGCTGGTTCCACTGGATCGCCACCGGCTTGCTGTCGAGATTCTTGGCGCTCCACGCGCGGCCGTTCCACATCAGGGACATCGTCACCTCGCCCGAATCGATGAGCTCCTGTGACTTGGCCCCGCCGGGCCAGAACACCCACTGATCCTTCGGGATCGTGTCGAGCTTCTTGATGGCCCGGGCGGTGTCGATCGGGTAGAGGTCCTTCGGCGCGACGCCGTCCGCCATCAGCGCGACCTCGAAGATCCCGCCCGCGGAGTAGTCGTACATGCCGCGCTTGCCGGGGAACTTCGTCAGGTCGAAGAAGTCGGCCCAGCCGTTCGGGACCTGGCTGTTCGTCTTGTCCGTCCGGTAGGCCAGCACGACACCGTAGGTGATATCGGCCACCCGATAGGGTCCGACGAAGCCATCGAGGATCTCGTCCTTCTTGATGAGGGAGAAATCGAGCGGCTCCAGCACATCCTTGTTGGCGTCGAGGCCGAAGTCGTTGCCAACGTCGACGACATCCCAGGTCACCTGTCCGGATTCGACCTGCGCCTTGATCGTCGCGTTCGCCGAGTCCTCGCTCTCGGTGAACTTGACCCCGGTCAGCTTGCTGTACGGATCGAGCCAGCCCTGACGCTGCGCCTTCTGATACACGCCGCCGTAGGACGCGAACGTGAGCGTCGTGCCGGACTTGGCGTTCGGGGTCGTACAGACATCGGCGCCGGCGGATGCCGGCGCTCCGGACGAGGCCGGAGTGCTCGCCTGGGGGGCCGCCGACGCGGCGCTGGCAGCGGGGCTCGCCCCCCCGGAGCCGCCCGAGCATGCACCCACGAGCAAGCTGATGACCACTGCCGGGACGATGGAACGGAACCAGGTCCTCATCGGTCGCACCCTCAGCGCTTGTCCGATGACACGAGCGGAACCGGCTTGTCGACTTGCCGCGGTTCCCGACCGGACCTGCGCATGGTATTCCGAATCGGGCCGCTCGCAAGAGAGAATCGCTCGGCGTCAGCGGCCCGGAGGGTCGAGCTCGGGACTCGACGACCGGGCGTACCCTAGCGAGCATGGCTGGCTATGCCGCCCTTGGGCGCCTCGACCGGGTCGAGGTTCGGCCTGCTTCGTGGGGATCCTCGACGGCGTCCGATGATCGGCTGATCGGCGAATGCACCGCCGAGATCGCCGAACTCGGCGCGGACTCGCCGGGAGGCTCGCGGCGCGAACGTTGGAGCGACCGGCTCGCATCGTGGCGCCAGACCTGGGCCCAGACGACGTTCTACCTGTTCGACAGCCACAGCTGGCTCTGACGGCACCAAGCGCGCGGTGGTTCAGCGCGAAGCGGCCATCCCGCTGCGCAGAGCCGAGGCGTAGTCGCCGGCCGCTGGAGGCCTCGTTCCCGGATCCTTGTCGAGGGCTCGAAGGACGGCCAGGCCCGGGGCCTCGGGCGCATCGGCCCGGGACTTGAGCGGATCGCCGGGTGCCTCCTCGAGGTGGGCGAAGAGGGCCTGCATGAACCCGCGGCCGGCAAATGGGGAGGCGCCGGAGAACACCGCGAACGTAAGGCATCCGAGCGCGTAGACCTCGCTGGCCGGCGTCGCCGCGCCCCTGATCATCTCGGGAGCCAGGTAGTCGATCGTGCCAAGGGCCTGGCCGGGTCGAGTCAGGACCGTGTCGCGCGGCGCGCGAGCCAGCCCGAAGTCACCCAGGGCCGCGGCACCGTCCCGTTCGAGCAGCACGTTCGCAGGCTTCACATCCCGATGGACGATGCCCGCGACATGCAGCGCATCGAGGCCTGCCGACACCTGCTCGATCAGCGCGATGGCCCGGTCGATCGGCAGGGGCGCTCCCTCATGGAGGACCGTCGCCAGCGAGCCTCTTGCCATCAACCGACTCACCAGGTACGGACGGCCGTCCCACGTCCCGACGTCGAGCACCGGCACTAGATTCTGGTGGCGGATCCTGGCGATGACCCGGTCTTCGTGCTCGAACCGCTGTCATCGGATAAAGGAACCGGCGCGCAATGGCAGGTCTTGCCAGGGCAGCAGACGGTTCGCGTCCCCTCAAACAGAAAACGAACTTCAGCGAGACGGTGTACGCAGGCGTCTTCGAGCTGGCCGATAGCCCGTACAACCTGAAGGCGTCGGGCAGCTTCGTCCTCCACGCGGGACCGTGTCCGTAGGCGATCGGGGCTAACGGATCGGGGCGGCGGGTCAGCGGCGGCTTGCCGCGGAGCCGAGACCTCGCCCGCGCGTCGTCCGCTTTCCGTCGACCGGGACGCGACCTCGCCCGAACGCGTCGATCCGGCCCCATCGCCCCGGGATGTCCAGCAGCTCGAGGTGACCGATCGCGGTCGGCAGCGCCGGGTCGACGACGAGATGGTCTCCCAGCGGCTCGAGCCCGAGCATCGTCCTGAGGAGCAGGAGTGGTGCCCCGGTCGACCAGGCCTGGGGGCTGCAGGCAGTGGGGTATTGGACCGGATACCTCGTCAGGGCCCGGTCGTAGCCACCGAATGCCTCCGGAAGCCGGCCGTTGAACAGCTCGGCGGCCTCGAGGATGCCGGCCGCGATCCGCGCGGCCTCGTCCTTGAACCCGTAGCGCCGCAACCCCCAGGCGATGAACGAGTTGTCGAACGGCCAGACGGTACCGACGTGGTAGCCGATCGGGTTGTAGCGACCTTCGCCCTCGGCCATCGTTCGCACGCCCCAACCCGAGAAGAGTCGCGGGCCCATCAGCTGCGCGGCGACGTGCTTCGCGCGCGACGCGTCGACGATGCCGCTCCATAGCAGGTGGCCGTTGTTGGACGTCAGCGCATCCACCTGCCGGCCGTCGGGATCGAGCGCGAGGGCGTAATAGCCACCATCCTGGACCCAGAAGTCGCGGTTGAAGCGACGCTTGAGGTCGGCGGCCTGACGCTCCAGGTCGTCGGCGAAGTCCGGATCCTTCCAGACGAGGCGGGCCAGGCGGGCCGCCCGCATCTTCGCGTCGTAGGCATAGCCCTGGAGCTCGCAAGTCGCCCGCGGGAACCCCGGCAGACGCCCGTCGCGGAACGAGATCGAGTTCCACGAATCCTTCCAGCACTGGTTCTCGAGGCCGGTCTGCTCGTTCCGCCGCTGGTACCAGATGTAGCCGTTGTGCTCGAGGTCGGCGTAGTCGTCGATCCAACGCAGCGCGGCCCGCGCCTGGTACTCCAGATCGCGCACGAGCTTGCGGTCCCCGGTCCAGCGCTCGTACTCGTCGAGCAGCACCACGAACAACGGGGTGGCATCGGCGGTCCCGTAGTACGGAGAGTGCGGCCGCTCCTCGAAAGCCGCCATTTCGCCGTACCGGATCTCGTGGAGGATCCGACCGGGATCCTCATCGCGGAAGTCATCGACGCGGCTGCCCTGCCACTTACCGAGCGCGCGCAAGGTCGTCGCCGCGAGTTCCGGCGTGAATGGCAGCGCCTGGAGACTCGTGAAGATGCTGTCCCGGCCGAACATGGTCATGAACCACGGGAGACCGGCGGCCGGAAGGCTGTTGCCACCCCCGCCGGCGGAGCGAATCGAAGCGCAGCCAGGTCGATCAGGCTGCGCCGGTAGATCCGCGGCAGCGGCTGCCAGTCGGACTCGACGCGAGGAGCGTCCTCGATCCACTGGTCCAGGCTCTGCTGCATGACGGGTCGAGCCCGCTTCCGTCCTCGACCGTATTTGGGCCGGGCGCGGGTGCCGGCCGGACCGAGCCTCGATGTCACGACACTGAGATCGGTGGTCCAGCTGCCGTGCGCCGGGATCGTGACCTCGAACGACAGGCCGCGTTCTTCGATCCGCGCCGGCGTGCTGGCTGAGATGAGCGTCTCTCGGCGGAACGTTTCGCGCTCGTACCCAAGATGCAGCCCATCGTCCTCGACCCGGGCGTAGTACGCGCCGACCTTGTTGAGGGCGTCCTTCACCTCGAAGAGGTCGGCGAAATCGCTGGCGGCATCGATCCGTACGTCCACCGTGGCCGGCCGATCCTCGTGATTGAGGATGGTGAGTTCCTCGTGGAATCCGTCGCCCACGGCACGTTGGCGGATGACCGAGAGCTTCGCGTCGATGTACACCGTTCCGGTCCCCGGCACCAGGAAGAAGCGGGCCTCGAAGTAGTGGAGATCGTCCGTCGACAGCGAGTTGAGCCGCTCGCCGTTCACGGTCAGCACCCAGTGCGACAGGAAGCGGGTATCGAACGAGAACAGGCCCGTCGGCGCCGACGGCGATTCCCCGATGTCGCCGCGTTCGTCGCTGACCACGAACGTGTTGCCATCGAGAATCCTGATGAACGTATCCCTCATCGCTAGCTTCGCTGGCGACCGATCGTGCGCTCGGACGCGACCGGGGGCCGCCGTTCGCCGGCGGGGAAGAGGTGCTGGAACTGGGCGAGCAGGCCCAGGTCGCCCTCGAGGACGAGCATGCCCCGTAGGACCGCGGAAAAGGCGTTCTGGCGGCCGCTCACGACGTCGTCGAAGCATCCGCGATCTGCGCGAACCACACAATCCGCCGCCTCATTCGCGCGCGATACCGAGACGGCCCCGCGCTTCACCGTGACCAGCCAGTGCTGCGTGCGCCCGTACGATGCGACATCGAACCGGATGCGCCCAGTTGTCCTGGCGAGCAGCGGTTCGCGGCCGCGCCGATTCACCTGCTCGAAGAACTCCGCGGTCCGGTCGACCATCGCGATCCCACCCGTTGCAGCGTTGCCCGGAGGACCGTTCGCCTCACCCGAACAACGTCCCTCGCCACCTTATCCTGTGTCGGGCCTGTGAGCGACGGAAATCACCATGGTGCGGGCGCTCGATCGGCCGAGGCCGCCGCTCCTCAGGCTCGCCTCGACGGGGGCCTTCGAGTCCGGGACCGTCCTGTAACGGTATCAGCTGTCCCGGGCATGACCGGCCGGCGGGTCGAGCGGTCGCGATGCGCAAGGTAGCGCCGGACCAACGTGAAGACCTCGAGCAGCGCCAGCAACGGGACCAGGCGCCGCGGCAGGAAGCGCAGCAACAGGAAACGGATCACGCGCCAAATCCTGCTGCCATTCGTGGGCTCGATCCACCAACCGAACTCGCTTGCCCCTTGCAGATGCCTCGCATGTCCGCGGCAGCGGGTCGACGACCCCGTGTCATCGCCAGGCCGGGTGCGGGATGATAATCGGTCGCGATGGCTGGACTGGCGAGTGAGAACCCACCGTCCGCAGCGGACGATCGCGATACCGTGCACGGCCGCGGGCCGGAGCGATTGGAGGCCTTCAGCGACGGCGTGTTTGCGATCGCGATCACCCTGCTGGTGCTCGAGATCCGCGTGCCATCAGCGGCCCAGCTGGCCTCTCCCGGGGAGCTCCTCGGAGCACTCGGAGCGTTGTGGCCGAGCTACCTTGGCTACGCGCTGAGCTTTGTGGCGGTCGGGATCATGTGGGCCAACCACCACAACCTGTTCCGCCACATCGCGTTCGTCGACCACGGCCTCATCCTGGCCAACCTGTTCCTCCTCCTCGGCGTCGGCTTCGTGCCGTTCCCGACGGCGCTCCTGGCGGCCACGCTGGGACAGCCTGGTCAGTAGGTTGGCGTGCTCGTCTACGCCGCTACCTTCGTCGCGATCGCGCTCGGCTTCAACGCCCTCTGGTACCGGGCGCGGCGGCGCGGTGGGCGGCTGCTCCGCGCGGACGCCGATCCGGCCGCGGTGGCGGCCATCACGCGAAGCTATCGGCTCGGTCCACCGGGCTACCTGCTCGCCTTCATCCTCGCGTTGTTCAGTCCGGCCCTCGGGGTCGCAGTCATCATCGGACTGGTCCTCCTCTACCTCCTGCCGAGCTCATCCGGGGCATGATCGACTGGCAGCTGACCCGGACCTACGCCAGCAGTTCCGGCCGAGTCCGCTGGGACGCCCTCGGAGACGCTGCCTCGGAGGCCGTCGTCTTACTCCACGGGACGCCGTTCTCGTCCTACGTTTGGCGCCACATTGCCCGCGCCCTCGCTCGCGATCATCGGGTGTATGTCTGGGACATGCCCGGCTACGGAGCCTCGGAGAAGGCTGACGGGCAGGACGTGTCCCTCGCCGCACAGGGCCGGGTCTTCGTGGAGTTGCTCAAGCATTGGGAACTCGCCGAACCGCTGGTGATCGCGCACGATTTCGGTGGCGCGGTGGCCCTTCGCGCGCACCTGCTGCACGGCGCTCGCTACAAGCGACTCGCGCTCGTTGACGCGGTCGCGCTCGCGCCGTGGGGATCGCCGTTCTTCCAGCTGGTGCGCGAACACTCCGACGTGTTCGGTCGACTCCCGCCGACACTCCACCGCGCCCTGGTGCGCGAATACATCAGCTCGGCGAGCAGCCCGGGACTACATGCGGCGACGCTCGACCACCTTGTCGAACCCTGGATCGACCTCGCTGGACAGGCGGCCTTCTACCGCCAGATCGCCCAGGCGGACCAGCGCGACACCGATGAGATCCGAGACCGGTACAGCGCGATCGAACTTCCCGTCCTCGTCTGCTGGGGCATGGACGATGCCTGGATTCCGATGGCCAAGGGCGAGGAGCTGGCCTCACGCATCCCGCGTGCCCAGCTCACGCTCATCCCGGACGCCGGGCATCTCGTCCAGGAGGACGCCCCGGCCGAACTCATGGCGGCGCTGATCGCCTTTCTTCGAGGGTGATCGCAAGCGGCGTCTCGCCGGTCCCCGCACCAGGCCCTCGTCGGGGCGCAAGATTGGGGCGGACATCAATCCGCGTGCGGCGCGCCGGACACGGCTGATTCGAGGTCGCCCATGGACATCTCCGCGATCGTTCCCGTCTATCGCTCGGCGCCGATCCTGCCGGAGCTGCACCGGCGCCTGACCGACGCGCTTTCGACGGAGGCCGACCGCTACGAGATCATCCTCGTCGAAGACGGCGGAGGGGACGCATCCTGGGCGGAGATCGAGCGGCTTGCGGAAGGCGATCGGCACGTCCGGGGTATCCGGATGAGCCGCAACTACGGCCAGCACAACGCGCTGCTCTGTGGGATCCGTGCCGCCCGGTACGAGGTCATCGTGACCCTGGACGACGACCTGCAGAACCCGCCGGAGGAGATCCACAAGCTGGTCAGCCGACTGGGTGACGACGTGGACGTCGTCTATGGAACGCCGGAGCAGGAGCAGCACGGCTTCCTCCGCAACCAGGGTTCGCGGATCACGAAACTGGCGCTGCAGAGCGCGATGAGTGCCGAGACGGCCCGGAACGTCAGTGCCTTTCGGGCGTTCCGCACGCCCCTGCGCGAAGCGTTCGCGGCCTATCGTGGGCCGTTTGTCTCGATCGACGTGTTGCTCACGTGGGCCACGACGCAGTTCACCCACGTCCGCGTGCGCCATGAGCCTCGAGCGGTGGGCGACTCGAACTACACGTTCCGCACGTTGGTCACGCATGCGTTGAACATGGCGACGGGGTTCAGCACCTTGCCCTTGCAGGTCGCGAGCCTGATCGGGTTCATGTTCACCCTGTTCGGATTCGGGATCCTCCTGATCGTGCTGGTCACCTACGTGATGAACGGTGGCAGCACGGTGCCGGGGTTCGCGTTCCTCGCGTCGATCATCGCTATCTTTAGCGGCGCTCAATTGTTCGCCCTGGGCATCATCGGCGAGTACCTGGCCCGGATGCATTTTCGGACCATGGATCGCCCCACCTACCTCGTCCAACAGGTGACCGACAAAGATTGACTCCATCAGTCCGACACGACGCGACAGGAACGGGGACGGACACGTCGCCGTCCATCGAGACGACGCGGATCGCAACCGGCGATGCAGCGTTGGAGTGCTTCCTGGTGCCGTGGGATTCGGAGATCTTCGGCTTTCCGGTCGCGCAGATCAGCCGGGTCGAACTCGAGGAGGGCGCCGGGACGCCGGCGATGCTGCAGGCGTTCGATGCCTGGTGTGCCGAACACGACGTGCGCCTCGTCTCGTGCCGGCTCGACCACCGGCAGCTTCGCGAGTCCATGGCGCTCGAAGGGCACGGGTTTCGTTTCGTGGAAATGGTCTACGAGCCGCGCCTCGATTCGTTCGAAAACGTTGCCGAGCCACGCTGGGCGATCCAGGTGGGAAGCGCCGCACAGAGCGATCTCGAGGGGATCGAGGAGATCGCCTCCTCAGCCTTCACGACCGGGCGATTCCTGCTCGATTGGCGTCTCCCTCCGGAGCTCAGCCAACGTCGCTACGCGACCTGGGTACGAAGCAGCTTTGAAACGCCGGGGCACGCGGTCATCAAGGCCGAGGTCGATCGCGAGCTGGTTGGTTTCTTCATCGTGGAGCATCGTCCGGACGGGAGCGTGTACTGGCATCTCACGGCGATCGCCCCCCGATGGCAGGGACGGGGGGTGGGCCTCAGCCTGTGGCAGACCATGCTCCGCCGGCACAAGGCGGATGGTGCCACGTCGGTCGGAACGACGATCTCGGGCCATAACACGCCGGCCATGAATCTCTACGCTCGGCTGGGATTCTCGTTTTCGTCCGCCCAGATGACGTTCCATTGGCTCAGGGATGACCCCAGTTGACGGGGTCGACTGAGATGATCCCCCATCGACGCGATGGGCCTCGCATCGAACCTGTCCTGTCCGCGTGAAGGTCTGCGGGGCCTGCGGCTCGGCCCGATGCAGTGACGCCTGGGTCTGCGACGACTGCGGCAGCAGGCCGGAGGTCGTCGATGGCTTCAACGCCTTCGCTCCGAGCCTGGCCATCGAGAATTCGGGTTTTCGGGAGGACTACTTCGGCGAGCTGGCGGCCCTAGAGGCCCGCAGCTTCTGGTTTCGCGCCCGCAACGACCTCATCGTCTGGGCGATGCGGACCTACTTCCCGGACTGTCAGCGCTTCCTCGAGATCGGATGCGGCACCGGGTTCGTCCTGAGCGGGATCCGATCGGCATTTCCCTCGGCCGAGCTCTCGGGAAGCGAGATCTTCAGCGCCGGGATGGCGTTCGCGGCGAAGCGCGTTCCATCCGCGCAGTTCTATCAGATGGATGCGCGAAACATCCCGTTCCGCGACCATTTCGACGTGATCGGCGCCTTCGACGTCCTCGAGCACATCGAAAGCGACGAGGCGGTGCTCGAAGAGGTTGGCAAGGCCCTCCGCCCGGGCGGAGGCGTGCTGATGTCGGTGCCCCAGCACCCCGCACTTTGGAGTCCGCAGGATGAACATTCGTTCCACGTTCGACGCTACACCTCGACCGGGCTCCGTCGGAAGCTCGAGGCGGCAGGGTTCGAGATCGTGCGGATGACGTCCTTCGTTTCCCTGTTGCTGCCGATGATGCTGGCCGCGCGGCTGCGGGCGCGCGAGTCCGACCCGGAGGCGCCGTTCGATGTGATCGCCGAGCTGCGCCAGCCGCGAGCGGTCAATATCGCGCTGGAAGCCGTGATGACGATCGAGCGCATCCTCATCCGCCACGGGATGTCGTTCCCCGCCGGAGGGTCGCTCCTGGTGGTCGCGCGCAAGAGCCCCCGAGCCGACGATCACTGATGATCCCCTTCAACCGACCGTACATGACCGGCAAGGAGCTCTCGTACATCGCCCAGGCACACGCGAACGGACACCTCGCGGGGAACGGGCCGTTCTCGAAGGAATCCGCCGCGTGGCTGGAGGAACGCATCGGCAGCCGGAAGGCGCTGCTGACGCATTCGTGCACGGCGGCGCTGGAGATGGCGGCCATCCTTAGCGGTGTCGGCATCGGTGACGAAGTGATCATGCCGTCCTACACGTTCGTCTCCACCGCGAATGCGTTCGTGCTGCGCGGGGCGACGCCGGTGTTCGTGGACGTCCGGCCCGACACGTTGAACCTCGATGAGACGAAGATCGAGGAGGCCGTCACCCCGCGGACCAGGGCGATCGTCCCGGTCCACTACGCGGGTGTTGGGTGCGATATGGACCGGATCATGGAGATCGCGGGCCGCCACGATCTGCTCGTGATCGAGGACGCGGCCCAAGGCATCCTGGCGGACTACCGCGGTCGTCCGCTCGGCAGCATCGGCCACCTGGCGGCGCTCTCATTCCATGAGACGAAGAACATCATGTCGGGCGAGGGCGGCGCGCTCCTGATCAACGATCCGCGATTCGTCGACCGCGCCGAGATCATCTGGGAGAAGGGGACCAACCGGGGCCAGTTCTTCCGAGGAGAGGTAGACAAATACTCGTGGGTCGACCTCGGCTCCTCCTACCTGCCCGGGGAGATCGTCGCGGCGTTCCTCTGGGCCCAGATGGAGGAAGCCGCCGCCATCACCAGGAGGCGCCTGGACATCTGGGCGCGGTACCACGAATCGTTCGTCGACCTGGAGTCGTCAGGACGGGTTCGGCGGCCGATCATTCCGCCTGAGTGCGCCCACAACGGGCACCTCTATTACCTGCTCCTGCCGAGCCTGGAATCACGGACAGCGTTCATCGACCGGCTCAAGACCAAGGGCATCCACTCGGTCTTCCACTACGTTCCCCTGCACTCGTCGCCCCGGGGACAGTCGATCGGGCGGGCGGTCGGCGAGATGACGAACACGACCGATGCCAGCGAGCGACTGGTTCGGCTGCCGCTGTGGCTGGGACTCGAGGAGCACCAGGACGCGGTCATCGCCGAGGCGATAGCGGCCGCGCATTGACGATCGGCTGATTGTCAATTCACCCGATGCGCAGAGGCGCGGGCTGGTAGGAGGGGTCGCCTAGCCCCCCACGCGGGCCGGCTGACCGGGTGCGTCGACGAAGCCGAGCTGGGCGAGCATCGCAAGCTGGTCGACGACTCCCCAGTGCTCGATGGCCTTGCCGTCCTGGAACCGCGTGATGTGGATCTCGTGCCAGGTCGCCGCCTTGTGCGCAGCCGGCATCCCCTGGAACTCCCCCTGCATCGTCCCATGGCCGGTGATGCGCTGGACCACCTTGTCACTGTCCGCGATCTCGTCGTCGATCGTGTACCGCAGGTCCGGGAACGCGGTCCGGAACATCTTGACGAAGCCCTTGAAGCCCTCCGGGCTGGGTGGCACGCCCGGTGGCAGCGTGTGGTCGACGAAATTCGGAGCACTGACCTCCGCGATCACGTCGACGTTGCCGCGGTTCATGACTTCCTCGAGGAAGCGCCGGGCGGCCGCCTTGTTCTGCTCGATGCCCATGACATCCCTCCTGCATCGGTGGCTGATGACTCGTCTGGTCTACACCGGCACGGCCGTGGCGACAACCGACTTATCCACATTCGAGAGCGTACGGTGGACGGTCAGTTCGTCAGTCGCCGAAACGCCCACAGCGTCGCGCCGTGGAGGACCACCCCGAGCGCGGCGATCGCAACGAGCGCCCGGCCGATCGCCGGCCAGTCGAAGCCCGTCGTCATGAGGGCCCGCATCGCCTCGATGACGAACGTGATCGGGTTCCAGTCGTTGACGATCCGCAGCCACTCGGGCATGAGCGCCGGGGGCACGAAGGCCGTCGACATGAAGGCCACCGGAAAGAACAGGAGCGACAGGGTTCCCGCGGCCTGCTCGCTCTTGGTCAGCAGCGCGGGAACGAACGATGTCCCGGCCCAGGCGACGCCGAACAACCCGCCCAGGACGAGGATCGCCACCGCGCCCGGCAATCCGGTCGCGATCGAGGCGCCGAGGAGCACGCTCAGGACCAGGATCGCCCCGGCCATGATCGAACACGAGACGAAGAGCGGAACGAGCTCGCCCACCAGGATCGAATAGCGGTTGATCGGGGTCACGCGGAGCTTGTCGAGGTACCCGTTGCGGTAGTCGACGAGGAGGTTCGTTCCCGCCCAGGAGACCGCGAAGAAGACGGTGAAGGTGATCTGGCCTGGGGCGAGATAGGCAAGGTAGCTCGTCCCGCCGCCGAAGCCGGGCAGTTGGACGATGTCCTTGAACAGCTGGCTGAAGACGAACAATTGGATGAGCGGGTACAGGACAACGCTGATCGGGTTCGCCGGCACCCGGTAGAAGCGGCGCAGCGTCCGGCGCCCAAGGTAGTAGCCCTCGTAGGCGAGACCGATCATCGCGGCGTCATCATCCCCACCAGCCCAGGTCGATCGGGCGATCGGCTTCCTCCGTCCGGATCCGACTTCCCGTGTAGTGGAGGAACACGTCGTCGAGCGACGGGCTCGTCATCGAGAGCCCGTCGATGTGGATGCCTCCGCTATCGAGCCGGCGCATGAGATCGGGGATCGCCCGCTCCGCATCGGGGACACCAAGGGCCACCCCGACCGGCGTTCGCTCGAGCCCGGCCAGCGGGACGAAGTCCGCAAGAAGTCGGACGACCGCGTCCTGCGCCGCCGCGAGTCCATACCCTGCGCCGTCCTTGTCCCCGTCCCCCTCCCCGGCCCCGGCAAGGCGAAGGACAACGGAGTCGGCGCCGACCGATCGCTTGAGGTCGATCGGCGATCCTTCGACGGCGATCCGACCGGCGTCGATGATCGCCAGTCGACGGCAGAGGCGGTCGGCCTCCTCCATGTAGTGGGTCGTCAGGATCATCGTGGTCCCGGTTCTATTGATCCGCTCGAGCTCTGCCCAGAGCGCCGAGCGGCTCTGGGGATCGAGGCCTTCGGTCGGCTCATCGAGGAACAGCACCTCCGGCCGATGGACGAGGGCCGATGCGAGGTCGAGCCGCCGACGCATCCCGCCCGAGTAGCTGCCGGCACGGCGGGCGGCGACCTCGGCGAGACCCATGAGCTCGAGCAGCTCGTCGACGCGGGTCCGAAGCTGGGCGGTCGGCACGCGGTGCAGGCGGCCGATGAGCTCGAGGTTCTCCCGCCCGGTCGACAGGGCATCGATCGCCACCGTCTGCATCGCGAACCCGACACGGCGTCGGACCGCCGCGGCGTCGGCGACCACGTCGAGCCCGCCGACCCGTGCCGTCCCGGAGGTGGGCCGCAGGAGCGTGGCCAGGATGCGGATCGTCGTCGTCTTGCCCGCTCCGTTGGGGCCGAGGAAGCCCAGGAACTCGCCGGCCGTCACCGCGAATGAGATGCCGTCGACGGCGCGCGTCCCACCGGGGTAGACCTTGACGAGGTCTTGGACCTCGACGACCGGCGGGCTCACGCGTGGCGTGCTGGGAATCGCGGACGGCTTGGCGTCGTCGTCCATCAGGCGAGCGGATCGCTCACGGCCATCCGGCGCGCCCGCACGCCGACATAGATCCCGAGGGCGAGCAGGAGCATCGCGTTGGCCGGATGGAGGGCGGCGATCACGGGCGCGCTGTCGCGGGCGCGCTGTCGCGGGCGTTCGGCAACACCGTTTGAACGATGTACAGGAGGAGCAACCCGATCGACAGGCCGACCTGCCTCCTCGGCAGCCGTCCGACGAGAGCTGTGAGCGGGACCGCGAGCGCGAGGAGGCCCATGACGGTGTAGCCGAACGAGACGTGTGCGCCGAAGTCGCCGGTGCCTCCGAGCTGGGCCAGTGCCGCCCCCGCCAGGTACCCCTGGACGAGGACGCCGACCACGAACAGCCAGACCGCTCCGACGTGTGCCCACCGTCCATACGTCGTGATCATGTTCGACCTCCCTCCTGTCGTGTTTGCCGCGGCGGTGCCGTGCCTCGACCGCGTCTACACAGATAGCACACCGCCGTCCGGAGCGAGCAGCCTCTGGCGACGGTAGTGTCCGACTCGGAGTTGACGCTGCGCGGGCCTTGGACCTGGGTCGAACGGGTCACCCTAGTGGCGCGCGTCCCACCAGTCGAACAGGCCGGGCGCGAGAGCGACCGTCGTCGCGTTGGAGGCAAAGGCCGCTTTCGCGGCGTCGATCAGCTCGGGCGCAGTCGAATATCGCCCTTGCGGGGTCTTGGCGAGTCCCCGCGCCAACACAGCATCGATCCCGGCTGGCAACTCCGGCCGCAGGGCGCGGGCGGATGGAGGCGGCTCGGTCAGGTGAGCGGCGATCGCGGCCATCTCCGTGTCCCGCGGAAAGGGCACGGAGCCGGTCAGGCACTCGAAGAGCATGCAGCCAAGCGCATAGATATCGGCCCGCGTGTCGATAGCCTGCCCCGCGATCTGCTCGGGGCGCTGTAGCCGGGGGTGCCGAGGTACGAGCCAGTGAGCGTCAGCTCGCTGCTCGACGCGATGCTCCTCATCCGCCCGAAGTCGGCCAGGTACGCGTGATCGGCGCGGTAAAACGCCCGTCCCGTTGCGAGCAGGACGTTGCTGGGCTTCAGCTCTCGGTAAATGAGGTGCTGCTCGTGACCCGTTGCGAGCAGGACGTTGCTGGGCTTCAGCTCTCGGTGAATGAGGTGCTGCTCGTGAGCCGCATCGAGCGCTGATGCGACCTGCGCCAGCAGGTCCAGGGCACGCTCAGGGTCCATGGCCCCATGCTGGCGAAGCAGCGAGCTCAGGTCGCCGCCCTCGACGAGCAGCATGGCGATGTACAGGACACCGTCCTCGTCACCGGCGTCATAGATCGGGACGATGTGCGGATGCCGGAGGCTGCCGCGATCCGCCACTCACGCTCGAAGCGAGCCCTGAACACCGGATCGGCGGCCAGGTCGGGGCCAAGCACCTTGAGTGCCACGAGCCGTCCGAGTCGGAGGTGCTCCGCTCGGTACACGCGGCTCATGCCGCCTCGCCCGATCGTCGCCTCGATTCGATCCCCGGCGAGCTCGGATCCCCGCCGGAATCGGGTGTTCCTGGCCCCTCCACTCCCCTCCTCGCCCCCGAAGGGGCGGCGGTGCGACAGCAGGGTCGTCGCGCGGCCCGTAGTCTACGCCTCGATTCCGACCGCACTGTGACCAACGCGAACCCGGGGAGGGAGACTTGTCGGTGCGCCCGGGCCGATCCGCTATGGCCGCGTGCTGGTCGGCCGTGATCGCGGGCGCCGACTAACTGAGCGGGGCACCGCCTGTCGCACGAATCCGTTGGGTCAATGCGTTCAGGATCTCGAGCCGGAACACCGGGAGCCGCTCGAACAGATCGAGGAAGTCCGTCCGCTCCACGGTCAGCCCATCGATCGGCTCGGAGGCCGTGACGGTCGCGGTCCGTGGACTCCCGTCAATCAAGGCGATCTCGCCAAGGAAGACTCCAGGTCCAAGCTCACGGAGGACCACCCCGTCGCGCGCGACTTGCGCGCGTCCCGTCACGATGATGAAGAAGCCCGTCCCGGGCTCGCCCTGACGAACGATGTCGTCTCCAGTAGCGAACGCCAGCCCCGAGGCGAGGCCTGCAATGGCGTCGAATGATCGATCGGTCATGCCGGCGAGCATCGGCACGGATCGCAGGAGTCGGCGGTCACGGGCATCGAGAACCTCAACTAGACGAGCAGCCTGAAGAAAACTTCGCGACCGCACGACCGACTTGTTGGGATTGCCAAGGCCAGGCGAACTTCGAACGCCAGGGCAAGCCGCCGATCGGTGACGGCCAAGAGCGCGTCCGCGGCTGCCGCCCGAATCTCGATGGTCTCCCCGGGGTCCAGCACCTCGAGAATGAGTCGTTCCTGGGCCGAGGTTTCCAACACCGATCGCACCTCTCCAGTCCGGGCTGAGACAATCGTTGAGGCCCCCCGCCGGAACGGATCGAGAGACTCGCGTTGGCACTCCAGAACGCCCGTGGCATCGTGATCCGGTACCCGTAGCTGCGAGTCGCCGTGCTCCCGGTGTGTCCTTTCGCAGACCTATCGAATTGCGCGGCCGCCGGCGGGCAATTCGATTGAAGGGGCGTCGTCGACGAACGTCCACAAGGCAGCAACTGATCCGACTCGACCCACTGTGCGAACTCCTGTCGATCCCCAGATCCCACCGGTCGGCTGGCCTTGCAATGGCTCGAGCCCGCGGCCGAGCTACGCAATGTCAGGAGTTCCCACCCGTGAGACTACGACCATTCGTTCTGTCGGCTGCGGCCGTGATCGCCATTGCCGCGTGCAGCAACAGTGCCGCGACCACCAAGCCGACCCTCGCGCCGACCGTGGCGGCCTCCCCGATCGACGCGACGATGTCGCACGAGCCGTCCTCCGGACCGAGCGCGTCGGGCAACGCGGTCATGACCGACACCGCTGCCGCCGACCTTCGGACCAAGCTCGATCTCGCCCTCGGTGAGCACATCATCTTCGCCAGCAAGGCGACCGGCGCGGCCCTCGGCGGCCGGACCGACGAGTTCGCCGCCTACGGCGATCTTCTCAACAAGAACGGAACCGACCTCGGCGACATGATCGGCGCGGCCTATGGCCCTGCGGCCAAGGATTCGTTCAACAAGATCTGGAGCGCCCACAACGGCTTCTTCGTTGACTACACGACCGGCGTCGCCATGAAGGACAAGGCGATGCAGGACAAGGCCGTCCAGGACCTGACCACGATGTACGTCCCGCAGTTTGCCGACCTCATCAGCGGCGCCACCGGCCTGCCC
This sequence comes from Candidatus Limnocylindrales bacterium, assembly GCA_038214255.1. GTDB lineage: Bacteria > Chloroflexota > Limnocylindria > Limnocylindrales > CSP1-4 > SPCO01. The sequence continues at coordinate 8,804 of JBBQRZ010000006.1, read as the reverse complement.
AAGGATGCGGTCGTCTCGCTGACCACGGACCACGTCCTCCAGACGAAGGCCATCGTGGACGCCCAGGCCAAGAAGGACTGGAAGGCCGCATACGCAGCCGTCCGGACCGCCTACGCCCACATGCAGATGATCGGCGACGCGATCGCGCCCGCCATTGCCACGAAGTTCCCGGACAAGTTCGTCGGTGACCCATCGAACAAGGGCGTCGACCTGCGCGTCGGGCTCAACCAGCTCCTCCAGGAGCATCTCTACCTCGCGTCTGACGCGACTGCCGCCGCCCTCGGTGGCCGGACCGACGAGTTCGCTGCTGCTGGCGCCGCGCTGAGCACAAATGGCACCGACCTCGGCACTGCCATCGGCACTGTGTATGGCGACGCCGCCAAGGATCAGTTCAACAAGATCTGGAGCGCCCACAACGGCTTTTTCGTCGACTACACGACCGGCGTCGCGACGAAGGACAAGGCCAAGATGGACAAGGCCGTCCAGGACCTGACCACGGTCTACCTGCCGCAGTTCGCCGACTTCCTGGCCGGCGCCACGGGCCTCCCCAACGACGCCTTGACTGCCCTGATCAAGGAGCACGTGCTGACGACCAAGGCGGTCGTCGATGCTCAGGCCGCCAAGGATTGGAAGACGGCCAGTGCGGCCGACCGGACAGCCGGCCAGCACATGGAGATGATCGGCGACCCGCTCGCCAAGGCGATCGTCGCCAAGATGCCCGACAAGTTCCAGTGATCGGCTGACATCCGACCCGTGGACCGGCCGCGCCGGACCGACAACTGTCACGGCGGGTGGGCGTTCGAAGCCCGCCCGCCGTATCCGCTGCGAGGAACGCTCATGAAAGCTCTTGTCACGATGTCCCTCCTGCTGCTGGCGCTCACCGCCTGCAGCAAGGCTGGAGGTTCCGCCATCACGAGCTCGATACCCGTTGGATCACCCCCTGCCTCGGCGATGTCCGCGTCACCGAGTAGCGCCAGCCAGCGGACTCCGATCGTGGTCAAGGACTTCACCCTCGACCCAAGGAATCTCAGCGTCAAGAGCACCGTTACGCTGGCCGTGACCAACCAAGGGCCGACGATCCACAACATCTCGATCCGGGACGCGTCGGGCACGGTGGTCGGCGCGACAAAGGACCTCAAGACCGGCGAGTCCGAGACCCTGAGCGTGGAGATCCCGGCGGGCTCATACACCATGTTCTGCTCGTTGCCGGGCCACGAGAGCCTCGGGATCAAGGGCGCACTCACCGTGACCAAGTAACGCGTCAATCACCCCGCTAGAGGACGACGCCGATACGGACCTGGGTGATCCATGCGTCCGCGGCTCGCGCATCAACCGGTGCTCAGCCAACCGGGCAATCGCCCGGTTCGGGCGCCCAACAGGTCCGCATGAGTTGATCGGCCTCGGGGCGCCAGGCCATTGAAATTAGGAGGAAAGAACGTCATGCGAAACACAAGCCTTGCGATGGGCTGGATCACGCTCGCCGGAATCGTCCTGGTCGCCGTCGGACTGCTGGGTTTCGTCAGCAACCCGCTCGTCGGCTCGGCATCGGGAGCCCTCGTCCCCACCGACGTCGTGCACAACGTCGTGCACCTGGTGACAGGAATTCTGGCGCTGTACATCGGGCTCGGTCTGAAGGGCGAGAACCAGATCAACGGCGTCATCGGGTTCGGCGTTCTATACGTCGTGATCTTCCTGGCGGTGCTGATCAGCCCGAACCTGTTCGGGATCTTCTCGATCTCGGCCAACGCGGTCCTCCACCTCATTCATGCCGCTCTCGCCGTCGTGAGTCTCGCGGTCGGGTACATGGCTCGCGGCAACCTGACGGCGATGGCCCGTTGAGCTGATACGTCGACGTTTGGATCCCCTGGGCCACCGACATGGACCATGGTGCCAGCGGGTACGTTGATTTCATCGCAGCGTGCGTTCTATTGGTCGGTGGTGCCGCATTCATCCTGGCCTCCGTGCGACGGCGGTCCACGACACCCACATCCGGCGGACCGTCAAGTTCGATGCCGACGGTCCGCCGGTCGCTCGTTCTGATCATGGCCGGGCTGTCGGCCGGCGCCGCCGTCATCCATCTCGCTGCCGCCCCGGGCCACTACGCCGAGATCGGCGGTCTGGCGCTCGGATTCGTTGTCTCAGGGGTGTTCCAGGCGGTGTGGGTGAAGGCATGTCTATCCGGACCGTCATCGCGGACGATGGCGATCGGTATCGTCGTCAATCTCGCGATTGTCGCCACCTGGGCCTACACCCGAACGGTGGGTCTGTCCATCGGCGAGTTCGCGGGCTCCCCGGAGCCGATCGGGCTCCCAGACGGGGCGTCGGTCGTGTTCGAACTCCTTCTCGTGGGGAGTCTGTTGCTCTCATTGTTCGGGCACGGTGTGCTCGGGTCTGGTCGATCACGGGCGCGGACGATGGCGTCGATCGCCGTCGTGCCGATGATCGGGCTGATCGTTGTTACGACGTCATTGGCGACCCTCGCGATAGCAAGTGGACTTGATCACGGCGCGCCGTCGAGCGGGTCAGTGATGGGCGTGCCGAGGGCGGATCATCAGGCGGTCCCTTGAGCCGGTTGCGGCCGATGCACGCGCGGGCATTCTGCGGCCGGTGCGCGCGCGGGCATTACTCGGTGGGCTGGTCGCGCCAGGCCATCTCTATTCATCGCGCGGAGCCGCCGCGCGCCGGTAATCCTCGAAGCCCCGCACACGTTGCCAGGCTAATACCCGCCTCTACGGAGAACGGTCGCGAAGATGAGCTCCTGATGGATGGGCTCAGCTCCTTCGACGATCGCCGTGTGCCTGGCGTCCCGGAAGAGCTTTTCCAGGATGCTCTGCCCCGTGTATCCGACACTCCCGAGCATTACCGAAGCCGCGTCCGTCACCCGCATGACCATCTTGCCCGCGTAGAGCTTGGCGACACTTGCTTCCTTTGCATGGTCAAGCCCGCTGTCGAACCGGCGCGCGGAGACCTCGACCAAGGCACGAGCCGCAGCGATGTCCATCTCCATCTCAGAGATACGGAAGCGATAGTCCTGAAGTTTGATCAGCCGCTCGCCGTAGAGTCTCCGTTTCGACCCATAGGCAAGAACTTCATCCCTCGCGCGGCGAGCGATCCCGACGGCGATGGCCGCGATCCCCGTTCGCGACTGGCTCAGACTTTCGACCATCATCGCGAGGCCTCGGCCCTCGCCGCCGAGCCGATGATCCTCGGGGACCGCCACTTCGTTCAGATCCAAGGGCGACAGGTCCAGGGCCCGGAGGCCCAGCGTCCGCCATCGCTCTCCGATCACCACACCCTGGTTGCTCATCGGCACGAGAAACCAGGTCAACGCGTCCGTCGAACGGGCGGCTGCTGCGCCGGTTCGCAGGACGACGATCGCGAACTCAGCGTGGCGCAGATTCGAGCTGTATTCCTTCCGGCCTTCCAGCACGTAGCCCGGACCGACCCTCCGAGCTGTCGCTTCGACCCCGAGGAGGTCGCTTCCAGCGCCTCGCTCGGAGGCAGCGAACGAGGTCACCACAGGTTCCGCGAGGATCCGCGCCCGGAACTCCGATAACAGCGGCTCCTCGAGGTATCGGAGCACGACCCTGTTGAGGAACACTGGAAGCATGATCAGGCTAGCGATCGCGGGGCACTCGTACGCAAGTTCCTCCGCCACGAGACACCCGTCGGACAGGTAGGGCGCGCCCTCGTCCCCCGGGGCCGGAATGAACCGAGCCGCAAACCCCTGCTCCCAGAAGGCGCGATAGACGTTCAGTGGGGATGTCCGTCGTTCGTCGCATTCCAGCGCGATGGGGCGGATCTGCTCATTGGCGAAACGACCGATGGCCGCGCGCAGGTCCAGCTCGGGGGCGGTGTCCGGGCCTACCGGGGCCGCTGCCCCACCAGCCGACCCGCGGTTCGGGCGGCGACCGTCGAGCTGGCGATGCCGAACAGAAACCGAACCGGCCTGCCGATGGTTGGGCGAGACGTCGAATGCCAACTTAGCCTCCTGTGGCGGGAATGGGCTCCGCGCATCAAAGCTAACGAGCGCCTCGCGGTCCGCCCTGATCTCTTCCCGTTGATCGGTCGGATATCGACCTTCCCGCCCCTTCAGCCTCGCTGAGCTGATCGTCGGAGAGGACAGGTTCGTCGGGATCGGCAGCCGAGTTGCCACCGCTTGTGAAGCGCAGCTTCTTCGTGTACGGCGTTGGCTGCTTCCGCCGGGCGTCAAGGAACTCGGCAGCGTAGTAATCGCGCGCCTGTTCGATCGTGCAAGAGGGATGCGTTGTCTGGCGTGACGCGGATGTCCTGTCGCCGTGCAAAGTCATATGAGATGGTCGTCATGATCCGCTCAGCAGCAGTAGTTGAGCCAGACGACTGAAATCGCCGCGCTGCGGGGCACGGCCTGCCGCGGGGTGACATTGAGGGCATGAGCGGATCGTGGTGGCGGCGCTTGACGCGCTGTGCCTGGTCCAATCGACCTCGATTCGAGCTGCCTCGCGTCAACGGGAACGGAGTACGCGGCCGTCACCCCGCAAGGAGGTTCGCAGGGATGGCGACGCCGGAGGTCCGGGCATTCGACCCGATCGCGTACAAGGCAACGACCCGAGCCCAGTGGCAGAACGCGGCTGAGGCGTGGCATCGTTGGGGCCCGACGCTGGAGGCATGGCTTGGCCCCGCGACCGAAACGATGCTGGACCTGGCCGGTGTCGGCGAAGGGGCGAGAGTGCTCGATGTCGCCGCCGGCGCAGGCGGTCAGACACTTGCCGCAGCGCGGAGGGTAGGTCAGACGGGTAGCGTCCTGGCTACCGATGTCTCGCCGGCGATCTTGCAATTCGCCGAGGCCGAATTTCGGCGAGCCCGTCTCTCGAACGCGACAACGCGCGAGATGGACGGGGAGAGTCTCGATATCGCGCCCGAGTCGTTCGACGCGGTGATCTCACGGGTCGGACTGATCTACTTCCCGGATCAGCAAGGTGCCCTCGGCCAGATGCGCCGGGCGCTAAGGGCAGGGGGCCGAGTCTCGGCCATCGTCTACTCGACCCCCGAGCGCAACCAGTTCTTCTCGGTGCCCGTGTCGATCATCCGACGGCGAGCGTCATTGCCACCGCCGCTGCCCGGACAGCCAGGGCCGTTCAGTCTCGGCAAGCCGGGCGTGATCGAGGCGGCTTTCGAAGCGGCGGGCTTCCAGGACGTCCAGACCCGGCTGGTGGAGTCACCTCTCCGATTGTCGTCGGCGGCCGAGTGCGTCCGGTTCGAAAAGGAGTCATTCGGAGCGCTCCACCAGATGCTGTCCGGACTCACCGAGGCCGAGCGTGAAGAAGCGTGGGCCGAGATCGAGACCGCGCTGGCCGAGTTCGAGGGTCCAGACGGGTTCGATGGGCCGTGCGAGCTCGTGGTCGCCACAGGAACAAAGTAGTCGGAGGCACTCGCCGTGCCGGGACCGCCGGCCGACCTTAGTTGCTTCTGTTGCGCACCAAGAGCTGAAGCTAATCTGGGACTTCGCCGCCATCACGCCGGATAGCGGCGTCCGGTCAGGCCATCCGATCACGCCGCTTCCGTGTAGGAGGGTGACTGCAGCGAGGCCGAGAATACGACCGCCCGGGCGAGACATGGCGGGACCTCCGACGGACCGCCGCGATTACGTCCTCCATAAACCCCTCGCCCGCGTGTGGTTCCATTGAGGTGGGCCGATGACAGCCGGCGCTCCGGCTGGTAACGAACGGAGACCGGGGATGCTACCGACGGTCATGATCCTGCGCCACGCCGAGAAGGAGCTCGGTGGCGTGCCGCCGTTCGGGGTGAGCATCGATGGCAGCCGAGATCCGGAATCACTGACGGTCCGTGGCTGGCAGCGAGCGGGTGCACTCGTTGGCTTCTTCGGGCCACGATCCGGTAGCCGGGAAGCCGGAGGCCCGATCACGCCGACCCATCTCTTCGCCTCGCGGGTTGGTGAGACCAGCAGCCTCAGTCGACGACCCCGGGAGACGCTCGAGCCGCTGAGTCAGCACCTCGGGATCGCGATCGACGATCGGTTCCTCAAGGCTCAGATCAGCGAACTGATCGCGGCCGTGCTGGCATGCGACAGCGTTGTGCTGATCGCCTGGGAACACAAGATGATCCCGCTCATCGCAGCATCGCTCATGGGCGAGCCGGCGGCCGTTCCGCGGACATGGCCGGACGATCGCTTCGATGTCCTGTGGATCTTCGAGTCGGACCAGACCGACGAACGGTACCGCTTCCGACAGGTCAGCCAGCTGCTCCTGGCGGGGGACCTCGATCGTCCGATCTGACGCTCTCGTGGGCACGATGAAGTCATCGCGTGGGTCGGACACCCGGCAACATCGGCTATTTGCCCACGGGTGCGAGTGATCGCCCGGTTCCCGACTCCTAGCGGCGCCCCCAAGGTTGCCGCGGCCGGATCGCGACCGGAACCGGTGGCAGCGACTCCATGCCTGGGAGCTCATTCGTCGCCCCACGATCTGATCCTCGGCAAGCATCGACTCACCGTGTTCTCAGTTCCCCGATCCCGGGTCGTAGAGCTCGGCGGAGTCCACCACGTATGGGTCGGTCCAGCCACTCGCCACCAGGACCCTGCCGTCGAGGAGGAGGATCGCGGTGTGCAATGACCGAACGGTTGGCATCGGGTCCGTTGTGCTCCACGTCGAGCTCCGCGGGTCAAAGAGCTCGGCGGAGGCGATCGGGTGACCTTTGGTACCTCCGGCCACAAATACCCTACCGTCGGCCAAGAGGGTGGCCGTATGCCCCCAACCAGGAAGGGCCGCTGCGCGAGTGGCGCTCCACGTTTGCTGCGGGGGTCGTAGATCTCAGCGGAGGCCGAGAGGCCACCAACCACGAGGACCCTTCCGTCGGCCAGGAGCGTCGCCGTGTGTCCATTGCGCGCCGTGGTCATGCTCCCAGTCGTGCTCCAGGTGCCGCTGCTTGGGTCATAGAGCTCCGCGGTCGCAAGGGTGCGAGGCGATCCACCCCTCCTCCGAACCTGGCCGGTTCCACCTTCAACGAGGACCGTGTCGTCGTGCAGCAGCGTGGCCTGCAGCGCACCAAGGCAACAAGTTCCCACCTGGCCCCGCGTGTCGGACATGCTCCCGGTCGCGCTCCACGTCCCGCTGCTCGGGTCGTAGATCTCTGCCGAAGCTAGAAAGTCATAGGTACCGCCCGCGCCAACCCCACCCGCCACCAGGACCCTTCCGTCGGCCAGCAGGGTGGCCGCCTGGCCCCGACGAGCCACGATCATGCTGCCGGTGGCCGACCACGTGTTGGTGCTCGGGTCGTAGAGCTCGGCGGATGCACCCCCCGCCACCAGGACCTTGCCGTTGCGGAGGAGCGTGGCCGAGCCCTGCGCAGGGATCCTGCCGGCTGAGCTCCATGTCCCGCTGCGCGGGTCGTAACGGTCGGAGAATCTACCCACAACGAGGACCGTGCCGTCCGGCAGCAGGACGGCCGGGGCCCGTTCTTGTTTATCCGGGATGCTGGCTGTCGAGCTCCACGATGCGGACGTCGGGACCGCTGCTGATTGCCTGGGGCTCGGCATGGGTGTTGGCCTGGCCGCCAGGGTCGGCGTAGCCGAGGAGGTCGGGGCGGACGAGATGGGCAGCACGACGGCGAGGTCTCGGTGTCCACCGGACAGGAGGAACCCGGCTACAAGGAGCAGGGTCACCAGGACCAACAGGACGACCAGCCAAGGCGAGACCGTCCGACGGGAGATGACCGGCGCGGCGGCGCCTCGGTCGGCGCGAAGCGGGATGCGCCACGGGCGCCGCGGCCGAGTCTCCGAGGTCTGGGCGAGGATCGCGTCGAGCCGGCCCGGCCTGGGTCGTGGGTCGGCCGTCGTCACGAAGTGCTCGTGGAGAAGCCGCTCGAGATCGGTCCGGTCGCTCATATCAGCGACTCCTTCCGGCGTGCCGGCTCGCGCTCGTCGGCCTCGATGCTGGCCCGCAGGGCATCAAGTGACCGATGCAGGCGGGACTTGAGCGTCCCCACCGGGATCCCGAGGATCTGGGCGGCCTCGGTCAGCGGAAGATCGAGGTAGTAGGTCAGGACGAGAGCGGCTCGCTGCTCGGGGTGCAGCCGGGCGAGACCTCGTTCAAGCTGGTCTCGGACGAGCACCGACCGCTGCTCGTCGGCGGTCGACGGTTCCGCCGAGGGCGCCACGCGGATCTCGGTCACCCGACGCCGACGCTCGCGCCTGAACCGGTCGTAGCAAGCTCGGACGAGCAGCCGGTGCAGCCAAGGCGCCAGTCGCTCGGGGTCGCGCAGGGCGCGGATGCCCCGCCATGCCTCCACGAGCGTCTCTTGGACCGCATCGTCGGCTGCGTCGGTGTCGCGCAGGATCAGCCGTGCGACGGCGGTGAGCCGGCCGAGCGATCCCTTGGCCAACGCCGCGAACGCGTCGTGGTCGCCGGTCTGGGCGCGGATGACGAGCGCTCGATCCATCTCCACCCTTGATCAGTTTTCGGACCGGAGATCCGTTCACAACCTATGTCTGGCGATCGACCACCAAAGGTTCCATCTTCGTCAGAGGAGAATCCGGATGGCGCCGCGAGCCTTGGCAGAGCTCGGACCGGCCGGTCTGGGCACAGCCTGTCGCGTCTGGCAGCAACGGCGCAATACCATGACCTGATCGTGTCGGGATGCTGGCCGAAGCATCCTCGGCTCAGACGGTGTCAACGCCGGTCCAAACCTGAGCAGGAATCGCCGGCTTAAACTGAGCAGGTCAGCGCTCCTTCTCGCCGGTCAGCACCTCCTGCCGCTTGCCCCGAAGCCGGAAGCTGTCGCCCTTGAGGACGATGACCTCGGCGTGG
>JBBQRZ010000005.1:0-124863 GCA_038214255.1 Candidatus Limnocylindrales bacterium | reverse complement strand
GGGGGGGGGCGCCGCCCGTCCCCCCCCCCCGCCCCACCCCCCCCCCCCCCCCCCCCCCCCCCCCCCCCCCCCGCGCCGCCACGATCGCCCGCTTGGTCGCTGAGCGGGAGGGTCTGGCCGCGACACTGGCGGAGGGGGCGACGCCCATCGACCACCACGACCGTTGGTGGGTCTGGAAGTGCCCGACCAAGGGCTGCCCGGGACTCCTCCATGCGGCCGGATACGCGGCGGAGAAGCACGCGGTCTTCGTCGTCTGCGACGGGACGTGCGGGAAGACGTTTCTGCGCTGAACGCGGCAACATCCGACGGTTCGCCGCCGCCGGTCGCTCTCGGCGAAAGCCGGCGGCGCCTGCTGGTCGAAGCCCTCGGGATCGGGGTCTCCGCGATCGGGTTCGGATTCGTGTACGGCTTGTCGGCCCGAGGGGCGGGGTTCTCGCCGATCGAGGCGGTGGCGATGAGCGTGATCGTCTTCGGCGGCGCCTCCCAGTTCGCGGCCGTGGGCTACGTGGCCGGCGGGCTGGCGTGGCCAGGGGTCGTACTCTTGAGTGCCCTGCTCAACGCGCGCCACCTGCTCTACTCCGTGGCGCTGGCGCCGTGGCTGCAGGAGGTGCCCCGCCCCCGACGGGCGCTCATGGCCCATCTCCTGACCGACGAGGCGTTCGCCCTGTCGATCGGCCATTTCCGTCGACTGGGCCGGGCCGACGAGCGCGGCTACTGGATCGCCGCGATCGCCTCGACCTTCATCCCGTGGAACCTCGCGACGCTGGCCGGGTGTTGGTCGGCGGGTCGATCCCCGAGCCGTCGCGGTTCGGGATCGACATTATCTTCCCCGCTGCCATGATCGGCCTTGCCGCCGGCCTCCTGACCGGGCGGCGCGAGGTCGTCGCCGCGATCGTCGGCGCGGGGATCGGGGTCGGGGTGGGCCTGCTCGCGAGTCCGGCGATCGGCATCGTCGCCGGTGGCCTGGTCGGGCCGGCCGTCGGTCTGCTGGTGCCAACGGCCGCCGCGCACGAGACGGCACCGCTCGGCACACCGTCTTCTGCCGAGCGGTACGCGATGCCCGGGGCGCGCTTCGACCGGGAACCCGTTGAGCGGAAGCCGGGCGTGCGCGAGTCGAGCGAGCGCGAGTCGGGCGAGCGCAAGGCCGACGACCGATGACGACCGGGCTCGTCCTCCTGGCCGTCCTGATGTTCCTCGTCACGTACCCATCGCGCGCCCTCGGCCTGCTCGCGCCGGGTCACGACCGATTGCCACGCCGGGCGTTCGATTACCTCCAGCTCGTGGGCCCCGCCGTGCTGGCGGCGCTGGCGGCGGTCAACGTCATGGTCGCCACCGACGACGCCGGGGCGCCACATTTCCACGTCGGGATCGAATGGATCGGGATCGTCGCGTGCCTGGCCGTCGTCCTGTGGCGGCGGAACCTGCTCTTCGGGCTGGTCACGGCCGTCGCGATCGTCGTCGTCGCGCGCGCGCTGGGTCTCGCGGCGATCCCGGTTTGATCCCGGCGCTGGCTCAGCCGCGCCGCGCTTCCGCCTCGATCTCGACGAGCAGGCTCGGGTCCATGAGCGCAGCGACCGCCACCAGGGTGGCTGCCGGCCGAATCGATCCGAAGGCCTCGCCGTGGGCGGCCGATACGGCCGCGGCATCGCCGATGTCCGTGACGAACATCCGGGTCCGGACGACCTCGTCGAGCGTGAACCCGGCCTCGCCGAGCGCACGGTCGATGATCGCGAGGACGGCCCGGGCCTGGGCGCCGGCGTCATCCGCATGTTGCGAGCGCCCGTCCGGGCCCGCGTCCGTCGTGCCGGCAACCCAGCAGCTGTCCCCCACGACGATCGCGCGGCTGTAACCGGCGGTCGCCTCCCACGGCCCGCCGGTAGAAACCCGCCGTCGGTCGCCGGTCACGCCGGCGCCGCAGCGAACCTCGGGTCGTCGGCCCGCCACGCGAGGACCTCGGGATCTCGGGCGATCGCCAGCAGCAGACCGGCCAGCAGCGCCGTCCGCGGAACCACCGAGTCCACCTCGAGGTATTCGGCCGGCGAGTGGTCGCTCCCGCCGATCGGCCCGAGCCCATCGAGGCTCGGCACGCCCAGGCCCGAGGTCGAGTTCGCGTCCGAGGCGCCCCCGGTCGAGGTGTCCTTGATCTCGAACCCGAGGCGCTGCGCGACGTCCTGCGCCTGTTCCACGAGCCGGCCGCTGCGGGTCAGCTTCTCCATGGGCCGCCAGCCGACCATGACCTCGAGCTCGGCCATCGTGTCGGGGACCTCGGTCGCCGCGGCGATCTCGCGCAGGGCTGCCTCGACGGCATCGAGCCCCTCCCCGGTCGTCGCTCGCACGTCGACTTCGATCTCGCATCGATCGGGAACGACGTTGGGACGCGTTCCACCCGAGATCTTGCCGACGTTCACGGTCACATCCGGCCATCGGCCGTTGAGCTCGTGCAGCTCGCGGACGATGCGCGCCGCCTCGAGGATCGCGTTGCGGCCCTTCTCGGGTTCGACTCCGGCGTGGGATGCGCGACCGTGCACGACGATCCGGACGTCGAGGATGCCCTTGCGCGCGGACACGATGTCGCCGTTGGCGCGGGCACATTCGAGGACGAGGCACGCATCCGCATCCGCGGCGGTCGCCTGGATGTGCGGGGTCGAACTCGGCGAGCCGACCTCCTCATCGGGGTTGGCGACGAACGTCAGCCGTTCGAACGGCAGCCCGCCGAGCTCGCCGAGGACCGCCTTGATGGCGTAGAGCCCGCTGAGCAGGCCCGACTTCATGTCGGTCACGCCCGGCCCATGGGCGATGCCGTCATCGATGCGGAACGGGCGCTCGGCCGCCGTCCCGGGATCGAACACCGTGTCCATGTGGCCGATCAGCAGGACACGCGGAGCCCCGTCGCGTCCGGTGAACGTGGCGACCACCGTGTTCCCGAAGCGACCTTCGGGGTCGGGCCGCAGATCGACGTCCGCACCGAGGTCGGTGAGGAATCCGGTGACAAAGCGCCCGACCTCGTTGACCCCCTCGGGCGTATACGACCCGCAGTCGATGTTGACGAGCCGTTCGAGGTCGGCGAGGTAGTCGGGCAGGTCCGCCGCGAGGGCGCTCCGGAGCGCGTCGAGCTCGGGGTCGCTGGCGGCGCCGGTCACGTGGTCGGTCGTCATCTCAGGAACGGCAGTCTACGCGGCCGGCCTCTTGCTATCCTGCCGGGACCGTGCGACTGGTCGAGATCCGCCTCCTCGAGGGACCGAACGTGTACCGGCTCGAGCCGGTCGTCAAGGTCGAGGTCGTCATCGGGCGGCGGCGCACGTGGTACGGCCAGCGGGATCCCGGTCGCCATGCCCTCGTCCATCTCGGCGCGAATGTCCCCGTCCGTGATCGACCCGACCCGATCGCGGCGATCGTCGCCTGGGTCCGCCGCCTGCGGGTCGATCACGGCGAGGGCCGGGGTGGTGTTGCCGTGCATCGCTCGTCGGACCCCGGGCACTGGATGGTGACCTTCCCCTGGACCGGCGAGGAACGGGCCAGGCTCGTGGCGGAGGCCGCGTTGGCCCTGGCCGATCGCGACGTCTCCCCGTCCCGAACCGCCCAGCTGACCGGCGCCCAGGCACGCCTGGTCGCGCGCTGGTCGGAACGGATCGCCGAGGGCCGGACGTCGCCGCCGACCTGGATCCGCGACGCCGATCGGCGCGTCCCGATCGTGTCCATCTCGGGAACGAACGGGAAGTCGACGGTTACCCGGCTGATCACCCACATCCTCGTGTTGGCGGGCCGGCACGTCGGGACGACCACCTCGGATGGGGTCCTCGTCGACGAGCGGATGGTCGATCCGGGCGACTGGACCGGACCGGGCGGCGCCCACACGGTCCTGGCCAGGTCCGACATCGAGGTCGCCGTCCTCGAAACGGCCCGCGGCGGGATCGTCCTGCGCGGGATGGGTTACCAGTCGAACGACGCCAGCGTCCTCACCAACGTCTCGTCCGACCATCTCGACCTCCACGGGATCCACACGCTGCCCGAGCTCGCCGAGGTCAAGGCGACCATCGCGCGGATCACCAGGCCCGATGGCTGGGCCGTCCTCAACGGCGACGATCCGCTCGTGACGGCCGTGGGCCGGCGTGTCCGGGCGCGGGTCGCGCTGTTCTCGATCGACCGGGCCGACGGTGGCTCCCCCACCATCCGGCGCCACCTCGCGACCGGCGGGAGAGCCTATCTCGTGCGGCGTGGCTGGCTTGTCGAGGCCCAGGGCACGAAGGTCACGCGGATCGCCGAGGCCGTGCATATCCCGATCACGATCGGTGGCCTGGCGCGCCACAACGTGGCCAACGCCCTCGCCGCGGCGGGTGGGGCCCGTGGGCTTGGCGCGACCATCCTGGAGGTCCGGAACGGCCTGCTCGACTTTCGGCCGTCGGCGGAGCGCTCCCCCGGCCGGCTCAACCTGTTCCGCCTGGGGCAGCGCCTCGTGATCGTCGACTTCGCCCACAACGAGGCGGGGATCTCGGCCATCCTCGATGTCGCGGAAGGACTCGCTGCCGGAGGGGCCGGTCGGACCGCCCCGATCACGGCGATCATCGGCACCGCCGGCGACCGGCCGGACGACACGCTTCGGGGAATCGGCCGGATCGCCGCGCAACGGGCGCAACGGGTGGCCATCAAGGAGACCCGCGAGTACCTGCGCGGCCGGACGGCGGCGACGGTCATTGGCGAGCTGATGGCCGGGGTCGTCGCCGGTGGCGGCGTCGCCGGCGACGTCCCCATCTACGAGACGGAGACCGCGGCCCTTCGCGCCGAGCTGAACGGGGCGGCCGGCGCTGGCGGGCACGGCCGGGGAGCCGACGCTCCCCGGGTGATCGTGCTCATGTGCCACGAGGACCGCGACGGCGTCTTCCGGCTCCTCAAGGACCTCGGGGCCCGGCCGGTCGACGTGACCGAGGAGCTCACGACGCTCGTGCCCCGGCTCCAGGAGCGCCCCCGCCGTACGTGACTCAGGCGAGGCGCGGCCACCAGCCTCGGACGTCGAGACGCGCCGCGTAACGCAGATGCGGCGGCTCGTCCGGGAGGACGAGGCCGTTGGCGGAGGCCATCGACTCGTCACGGATCCAGGCACTCGCCGGCTGCAACGGCCATGGCCGATGCGCGATCTCGGTGCGCACGATCCGGCCGCTGCCATCGATCGCGAACACGCGCATCCGGTCCGTCAGCCACGCCTCGAGGGACCCGGCCGCGGCGAGCTCAACCGGCCCGGTCGGTCGATAGCGGATGTCGAGGGCGGCCGCCGGTCCGCGCGGATCGCGTCGAGTGGAGCGGTACTCGATGACCTCCCGCTCCCGCCGCAGCTCCACGTCGGCGAGGAAGTACGGCAGGTGGAAGCCGGCCCGCGCGCCTTCGACCGCCACCCGGCTCGCGGCGTCGAGGCTCAGGAACCACACCCCGTCCCGGCCGCCGTGCCGCACATAGCTGCGGACATTCAGCTCCGGGAACCCGCCGATGATCGGCGGCGCCGGCAGCCCGCGCGGTCCGACATCCTCCATCCGGAACGGGACGATGCCGAGATACGCCCGCCCGTCGTACGTGTCGAGATCGAGCCCGTCGGGGATGAGCGGGCGGATCGCGTCGGGGTCGATCGGCCAGTGCGCGAACAGGAGGTCGACCCAGCGCATGCGCATGATCCACGGCCGCGCAGGCGACCGGCCCGACGTGGTCCGCATCCCGGGCTCAGCCCTCGGGCGCCTCGAGCTCGCCGGGGTCGGCGAACGCCCGGCCGCCACGGGAGTTCCCGGCTGCGGACATCGCCTCGCGATAGACCCCGATCGCGTCGTCGACGCAGCACACGACGAGATCGCCCGGGGTCGCTCGCCGGAGGGCGGTTCGCACGGCCGTCATCTCGTCGAGGACCTTGTCCGCCCGGCCGGTCCGCGCCGTACCGCCGGTCTTGGCCGCGTGCACGCCCTCGATGACGTTCGCCGCAGTCTCGCCGGGCTGGCGACCGCGCAAGTTCTTGTCCTCGCGGACGATGATCTCGTCGAAGGCGCCGGCGGCGATCCGTCCGTAGTCGCGCTGGTCCTCGTTGCGTCGATCGCCGGGGATGCCGAGGACCCCGATGGCCCGACCGCTGCGCACGGTCGTCGGCCCTGGCGCCCGCAGGCGGCCGGCCTTCGTCTGGGTCTCGACCATCATCCGCTCGACGAAATCGGCCAGCTGGCGCATCCCGTCGACGTTGTGGCAGTAGTCGATGACGACGCGGACGCCGCCGACATCGAGCAGGTTCAGGCGGCCCGGCGCCTGGAAGAACGAGGTCGTGAAGGTCCGCAGGCCCTGGCGGATGTCATGGAGGTGCGCTCCGGCGCCCCAGGCCGCGGCGGCCGCCGCGAGGGCGTTCGCGACGTTCATCCGGGCGCGCCCGCCGAGCGTCGCGGGAATCAGATGCGTGTACAGCACGGGCATCGTGCGCGAGCCAAGCTTGAGGACCACGAGCTCGCCCTCGGACGAGGGCTCGAGGCAGAAGGCGGCGTTGCCCCGGCTCGTGTGGCCGTCCACGCGGTCGAACCCGTCCTCGCCCTTCTCCGTCGCCATGCTGAACAGCACGACGCGCCCGGCACAATGACGGCCCATCCGGTAGACGTGCGGGTCGTCGGCATTGAGCACGGCCGTGCCGGACCGCGGGACAGCCTCGACGACGACCTCCTTGACGTTGGCCAGCTGGCCGAGGGAGGTGATCCCGCCCAGGCCGAGGTGATCGCCGGTGACGTTGGTGACCACCGCGACGTCGTTGCGGTCGTAGCCGAGGCCCTCGCGCAGGATCCCGCCCCGGGCGACCTCGAACACCGCCGTGTCGACCGTCGGGTTCTGGAGCACCATCTGGGCCGACTTGGGCCCGCTCATGTCGCCCTTCTTGATGAGCCGCCCGTCGACGACGATGCCGTCGGTCGAGGTCATCCCGACCCGTCGGCCCATGAGCTTGAGGATGTGGGCGATCATGCGGACCGTCGTCGTCTTGCCGTTCGTGCCGGTCACGCTGATGATCGGGATCCGGGCCGACGCCCCGGCCGGGAAGAGCGAATCGATGACCGGCCGCGCCACGTACTGCGGCTCCCCTTCGGTGGGGTGCGTGTGCATCCGGAACCCGGGTGCGGCGTTGACCTCGACGATCGCCCCGCCGGTCTCGCGCACGGGCGTCGCGATGTCCGGGCAGATGAAGTCGATCCCGGCGACATCGAGGCCGACGATGCGGGCCGCCGTCTCGGCGATCTCGACGTTGTCGGGGTGGGCCTCCATCGTCCGGTCGATCGACGTGCCGCCGGTCGACATGTTGCCGGTCAGCGCGAGCTTGACCCGCGTCCCTGCCGGCGGCATGTGGTCGAGCTCGAAGCCCTGCGCCCGGACCAGTTCCTCGGCCCCCTCGTCCACCCTGATCCGGGTCAGGACCTTCTCGTGGCCGATGCCGCGACGCGGGTCGGCGTTGGCGATGTCGACGAGGGCGCGGATCGTGTGCTCGCCGTCGCCGGTCACACTCGCCGGCACCCGCTCGGCGATGGCCGCGACCTTGCCGCCGATGACGAGGCACCGATAGTCGTTGCCCGCGACGTACGTCTCGACGACGACGACACCGGCGCGGCTCTGGCTGAGCGCGCCCCCGAAGGCCGCCCGAACGGCCTCATCGGAGCGCAGGTCCAGATGCACGCCGCGACCGTGGTTGCCGTCGAGCGGCTTGACGACGCAGGGAAAACCGAGCCGTTTCGCCGCAGCGACGGCGTCGTCCTCGGTCTCGACGACATCGGCGCGGGGAACCGGCAACCCGGCCGAGTCGAGCAGTCGATTCGTCAGGCTCTTGTCGGACGCGACGTCGACGCCGATCGCCGACGTCCGCGACGTCATCGTCGCGCGGATCCGCTGCTGATGGACGCCGTGCCCAAATTGCACGAGCGAATGGCGGTCGAGCCGGATGAACGGGATGTCCCGGCTGACCGCCTCGTCGATCAGCGCCTGCGTCGAGGGCCCGAACGCCTGTCGTTCGGCGAGCCGGATGAGCCGCTCGAGCTCGGGGGCGAAATCGAAGAAGACCGCCGGGTCGTCCGGGGCGACGAGGTGGTTGACGAGGGCCACGGCCATCTTGCCCGCCTCGAGCCCGACCGCCTCCTCGCGGTACTCGTAGATGCAGTTGTACTGGCCCAGCGGCCCGTTGGATCGCGTCTTGCCGTGGCGGACGTCCGTGCCGGCGAGGTTCTGGAACTCGAGGGCGATGTGCTCGGCGATGTGCCCGGCCCAGGTGCCGTCGCGGAGCCGCGTGATGAAGCCACCGCGGCGGCCCAGCGAGCAGGCGTGGTCCTCGAGCGTGGGCAGGAGCGCGACGAGCGCGTCGGTGAACCCGGGGAGGCGGTTCGACGGGTACTCCTCGAGGATCCCGAGGTCGACGAGCATCCGGATGACCGGTTCACGCGCCCAATAGTTCGGGCCGCGCAGGACGCGGGTCTCGAGGATCCGCAGCGTCGGGCCTGGGCCCGCGCTGGTCGGGACCACCTTCTTGCGCGGACGACGCGCGCGACGGGTGGTCGGTTCGACGGTGTCGGTCACGCTCTCCTCCTGCGCCACTCGATGGCCGTCAGTGTACGAGCCGGGTCGGTCGAGCGGGCAGTGGCGGGCCGATCGATCGGGCCGGGTCGAGTAGGTCGGGCGGCGTGGTCGGGCGGCCTGGTCGATTCGAGTCGGTCGCTCGGCGGGCCAGGACGGTCGCGCCAGCCGTCAGCTCGAGGCGGCTTCCCCGCCACGGACCGCGTGGAGGGTCGGCGAGATGATCCGCTCGCGGCGGCGCAGGTCGAACCGGTAGCCGGCCGGCAGCGAATGGAGCACGACCCCGCTGATCATCAGCGGCCGGTGGCCGTGGACCTCCCAGGCGTCCGTCTCCGAGCGCGAGCCATCGACGACGGTGATCGAGCCGCGGCCGATGACCTCCATGACGTGGTCCGGACCGACCACGCCGGCGGTGTCCTCGTCGACGCCGAGTCCGAGCAGGCTCGGGTTCTGGGCGATCAGGCTCAGCAATCGACCCAGTCGGTTCCGCTGCTGGAAGTGCTGATCGATGATAACCCCGGGCAGGACCCCGAGGCCGGCGGCGATCTGGGCCATCCGGTGTTTCGGCGTCGCCCCCGAGGCGCCGAACGCGATCATGTGGCTGGACATCGCGGAAGCACCCGCGCTCGTGCCGGCGACGACGGCCCCCTGGCGGAACTGCTCCAGCACCGCGTCCGCGAGCCGGGTCCCTCCGATCGTCGACGACAGCCGCAGCTGGTTGCCCCCGGTCAGGAAGACGCCCGTCGCGCCACGAATGGCCAGGGCCGCGGTCTCGTCGTTGGCCTGGGCGCGGGTGACCGCGTGGATGGTGCGCACCTTCGCGACGCCCAGTTCGCCGAGCACCTGCTGGTACCGCTCGCCGGCCTCCTGGCCGAGCGATGATGCGGTCGAGATGACGGCGATGGTCGCATCCCGGCCACCGGCGAGGGTCGTGAAGCGTCTGAGGATAACGCGATCGCGGACCTTGTCCTCCGCGCCGCCGATGATGATGACGGAACCTTCGCTCACGGGCTGCTGCTCTCTCCGCACGTGTTCGCGACAGGATACCCGGCCCGGAGCGCGGATATCGACGTGCGAGAATCGGCGGTGACATGACCGACGCGCCGCGTCCGCCCGACCAAGCCGACCAACCGGACCAGCCCGAGCTGCGACCCGTCCCCGGCACGGTGCGCGGGCGCGGGCGCGTGGCGGTCGACCTGCGCGACCTCCTGGACCGCCCCACGCTCCGGCGAGCCGGGGTGTTCCGCCGGGCCCTGCGCCGCGAGGCCTCGCGCCTGCGCGATCCGCAGCACATCGCCGCGATCATCATCCTGAGCCTCGTCTTCTCGTTGCTGGCCGCCGGGATGATCGCGCGCGGCGAGGCGGCCGGGGCGGACTCCCGGGCGTACTGGGCCGGCGTCCGGATCTGGCTCAACGGCGGCGACCCCTACCACCCGACCGGCCCATTCCTGCCGTACGTCTACGCGCCCTGGATGCTGCCGCTCTTCGCGCCCTGGGCGCTCCTGCCGTGGGATGTCGCCTGGTTCGCGTGGCGCGGCGGGACGATCCTCCTGCTCCTCTGGACCGTGCACTGGGCGTATCGCCGCCACCCGTTGCGAACGGCGATCATCGTCGCGCTGCTGGCCTTCCCGTTCGGGGCGAACCTCGACACCGGCAACATCAATCTCGGATTGACGCTGATGGTGTGGGGGGCGCAGTTCACCGGCCCGCGGGTGGGCGGGCTGTTATGGGCCCTGGCGACCTGGATGAAATGGATCCCGGTTGTCCACTGGTTCATCCTGCGGCCCGCGACCCGCCGCTGGGGCCTGCTTTGGCTGGCACTGTCGGTCGCGCTGAGCCTGGCCCTGCTGCCCCTGACGATCGTCCAATTCCAGGCCTTGTTCGGGTTCGGGGCACGCCCGATCCGGCTGGACTATCTCGTGTTCCTCTGGGCATTCGTCCCGTGGCTGTACCGCCGCCAGCGGCCGTTCGCCTGGCGGCCGAAGCGCGTCGAGCTGCGCCAGCTGCTACGCCTGGCCGACTGACGCGGCGATCCCCTCGAGCGGCGCGGCATCCGGACTGTCCGGGCCCCGCTCCTCGCGCCGCCGTTCGTCGACCGGCGCGAGCAGGACCGCGCCGATCCCCATCAGGAGGACGGCGAGCCACATCACGGCCCGTGGGCCCGTGGCGCCTCCCACGAAATCCATGACGGTGCCCCCGATCGCGACCGCGAGCACCCCGGACGACGCCGTCGCCACGTTCGAAAGGCCCATGTACCGTCCGCTCGACGCCTTCGGGATGATGTCGGTCATCAGCGCCCAGTCGACCGCGAGGAAGATCCCGGCCGAAAGCCCGTAGAGGACAGCCCCGACGAGGGCCACCGGGAAGCTCGGCGCGATCGCTACGATCGCGAGCCCGACGCCGCCGACGACGCAGCTGGCCCAGATGACCTTCTTGCGACCGACCCGATCGGACACCCGTGCCGCGGGGACGACGGCGATGACAGTGCCGATCGCGACGAGGCCGACCATGATCACGAATGCCGTTCCCGATTCCTGCTGGTTCAGCCCGAGCGTTCGGGCCAGGTAGAAGAGCGCGAGCTGGGTCAGGGCACCGCCGGCCATGAGGATGGCCAGCCTGGACGCGACGAGCCACAGGAAGCTGCGTTCGCGCAGGATGTCGGTCCCCCAGGCCTCCGCGGCGATGGAGCGCCACGAACGGCCGGCGCGCGTCTTGATAACCCCGCCCTCCCGTACGCGGATGACGACCGACAACATCGTGACGAGCTCGAGGATGCCGAGCGCGACCAGCCCGAGCGCGAACTGGTTGGTCGCCACGGCGATCCCGCCGATCGCGAAACCCGCCACGTTCCCGAGGATCTGCATCATCCCGACGAGCGCGCTCGCCAGGCCCACCTGCGGAGCGGGGATGAGATCGGGGACGTAGCCCTGGAACGGACCCTGGGCGAAGTTCGAGCTGAACTGGAGCAGCGCCACGAAGGCGGCGATCGCGACCAGGCTGTTGCTCGACGCGATCCCGACGAGGAAGACGACGTCGAGGATCGAGCCGATGAGGATGTAGGGCTTGCGCCGTCCCCAGCGGGAGATCGTGTAGTCGGAGATCGAGCCGATCGTCGGCTGCACGATCACGGCGATCAGGGCGCCGCCGATCGTCAGCAGGAACAGCGTCCGACCCGCCACGTCCGGGTTCGGCACGAGGTGATCGAATACGAGGCGTCCCTGGAGGACGGCATTGAGGCCGGCGAAGATCGAGGACAGGCCCAGCCAGTAGAGCGACAGCCGGAGCAGCTCGAGTTTGGGCAGCAGGCCGGTCGGCCGGCCGCTCGCGTCGATCGACATGTGGTGCTGTCCCTCGTGGGCGGTGACGGGCGGTGAGCTCCCCTGAGGCCCTCCCGTTGACGGACGGGTCCGCTCGTACCTGGGCCGGATACTACCCCGCGGTCAAGGCCTCGCCGTTTGGGCCGAGCGTGACTGTGGCCCGCAGCCCGATCAGGCGTCGGTCCGTCGCGGACGGGGCCACGAACCGGAAGAGCGATCGATCGAGCGAGTAGATGCCGGTCGACGCCACCCCGATCGACCCGAGGCGGAAGGCGAAGACCGGGTTCTCCCAATTGCCGGCGTAGTGGTGGGGCGTGCCGTCGGCGGCCAGCACGGCGAGATTGGCCTGGCCGCCAAACCGATCGTGCAACGCCGAGAGCAGGTGCGCGGCGGGCTCGTCGGGGCGCCAGGCGTCCTCGAGCCAGCGCGCCCCGACCTCGGTGTCGGCGCGGCCGTGGATGCGGCCCTGCTCGCGGTAGGTCGGCCGCAGCGACCGGTAGTCGCGGAGGTCACCGTTGTGACTGAAGCTGAACCGGCCGGCCGGGTCGTCGAACGGCTGGGTGTCGGGCAACTGAAGCGTCGAAAGTTTCGAGGGCCGGCGGAGGTGGACGAGCGCCGCAGTCGTCTCGACCGCCCCGACGCGCGACTGGCCAGCGCGGTCGTCGAAGAACGCCCGCACGTCACGATGGCTGTGCAGCCGGCCGTCGTCGCCGAGCCAGGCCGCGCCCCAGCCGAAGCCGGCGATGCCGAACCGCTCGAGCTTCGCGGTGAACGGCCACAGCTCGTCGAGCCGGAATGGCCTGGCCGCCCGGGCGACGAAGTGCTCACACATCGGGCGGGATGATACGCGCCGAGAACGACCCCGTACCGGTCAGCGACCGAGCCGCCGGCGGATCTCGCGCTCGTACTCCGGGAAGTACCGCGGGACGACGTCGAGGTCGAAGGTGTGCAGGATCGAGTCCTTCGACTCGCGCTCGAGCAGGAACCTGAAGGTCTCGTGGACGAGGCGCTCGGCGTCATCCACGCTCCGGAGGCCATGGGCGGCCGAATCGGCGGCGCGGACCGTCACCTCGTGCTCCGTCGAGTCGCCGTCCTCGCGGACGCGCACGCTGCACCCCCAGCCGCCAGCGGCGGCAGCGCAGGCGACGTCGATGTCGGTCACGGCTGCGGTCCCTGACAGGTCGGGCACCAGTAGGTCGTGCGCGGCAGGTCCGTGCCCTGACGCGCGGTCGTTATCGGGGTGCCACACCGCCGGCATGGCCGCCCGCCGCGACCGTAGACATACAGCGGCCCCGTGACCCCTCGATCGCCGGTGGTGGTTCTCCGTTCCGGACCAGAGCGGGGGGCGACGTTGGCGAGCATGAGCCGTCGAGCCGTGGCGACGAGACGATCGAGCGCCTCATCATCGAGCGACGCGACGGTGGCGAACGGCGAGACGCGGTCGAGCCAGAGGACCTCGTTCTGGTAGACGTTGCCGATTCCCGCGAGCGCCCGCTGGTCGAGCAGCGCAACCCCGATCTCGACCCCGGCGCGAGATGGGTCGCGCAGCCGGCGGAGCGCCTCGGCGGTTTCGAACTCGGCACCCAGCACGTCGGGCCCGAGCCTGGAGAGCGATGGATGGAGGTGCTCGGCGCGCTGCTCGAACAGCTCGACGACCGGCGCATCGAAGCAGACCGCGACGGAACCCGCGACCTCGATCACGAGGCGGGCCCGCGCCGGCGGTCGACGCCACCGCTCGCCGGGTCGATAGCGGTGCCACGAGCCGTTCATCCGCAGGTGCGTCCGGATCTCCAGCCCGCCGTCGAACCGGACGAGCAGGTTCTTGCCCTGCGCCTCGACCTCGTCGATCCGCCGGCCGACGATCCGTTGGACCTGGGGCACGGCGCCCGGGCCCTGCGCCCGAGCGGCGATCACGTCGCGGCCGATGAGATACGGCCGGAGCCCGGCCGCGGTCCGATGAAGCGTGTCGCCCTCGGGCATCTCAGCGCGCTCCCCGCAGCACCAGGCCGCGGTAGCCGTGAACGAAGCCGGCGGCCAGGAGCCGGTCGCGGATCGGCGACTCCCCGATGGCAGCGCCGTCGATCTTGCGGACGACGAGCTCGCGGGCACGACCGGTCGCGATCAGGGAACCGAGGCCGCGGACCGCGGCGTTCGCGATCTCGGGATCATCGGCCGCCGGCAGCGTCTGCAGCGTTGAGCCGCCTCGTTCCAGGTACAGCGCCGCGGTCCCATCGACGAGCACGACATAGGCGCCGGCGGCCCGCTGGAACGGCCGGCGATCGTCGTCGCCGCGGCGCGGCCAGGGCAGGGCGGCGCCGTACGGGTTCGCCGGGTCGGCGGCCGCGAGCAGGTGGACCGGCCGGTCGACCGTCGACGGCGCCGGCTCGCGCGCCGCGCGCAGTCGATCGAGCGCGCCGGCGAGGGCGAACTGCGCCGCCCCGAGCCCATCGACGAAGTAGCCGCGCCGGATCCGCCCGGCCTCCTCGAGGGCGCGCAGGATCGGGTAGACGCCCGAGAACCCGCCGTCGACGCCTTCGGCGGCCACGGCCTCACGGGTCACGATGCCGTGCCGTTCGAGCAGCGCCAGCGCGTGGGCGTGGAGCCGCTCGGTGCTGGTCGCCTCGACCGTCGGCTCGACGAGCGACCAGCGCCCGGCGGCCTCGGGTGGCCCGAGCGACGTCAGGCGGCCTGCCCGCGGCCGGCGCGGCCCGCCTCCGCTGGGTCGTTTCCAGCGCAGGGCCCGGAGCGGCGCGAACGTGTCGTTGGTCACCTCGCCGGCCCACACGAGATCCCAGAGCGCGTCGAGCATCTCGCGATCCGACCCGCCACCGGCCGCCGCGTGGATCGCCCGGTAGAAGCTCGCGCCGCGCTGGGCGAGATGCTCGCGGATCCGGTCGTGGCGATCGTCACTTGGCCGGGCGGCGCCGTCGAGCGCGCCGCTGGGCCGGAGGACCTCGCGGCCGGGGCGGAAGAGGGCGATCCGGCCATCGTCGCGGCCCAGCGTGCCCCGCCCGACCCAGCCGACCTCGCCCATCGCACCGAGCTCATCAAGCAGGCGCGCGCTGTAGCCGGGGACGCGGGCGGGCAGCACGTCGCGCTCGAGGACGGACGCCGGGATCGCGACGCCGGCCAGCTGGTCGACGACCTCGGCCAGGCGCTCGAGGGCGGCCGGTCCGCGGAATGCAGCGACGTCCGACCCGGGCCCAACGACCGGGGCGACGCCGTGCCAGGCCGGCAGGAACCGGGCGAGCGCGACCGGGTCGACCGGCTCGACCTCGCGCCGCAGGCGCGCCAGCGACCGGCGCCGGAGGAGCCGCAGGACGTCGGGGTCGCACCACTCGCGCTCGGCGCCGCCAGGCCGGAACTCGCCGCGCAGGAGGCTACCGGCCGCCAGAAGCCGCTCGAGCGCGTCATCGAGGATGCCGGCCGGGAGGCCCCAGCGTCGCGCGGGCTCCGGCGTGAGGAACGGGCCGTGGGTCCGCGCGAACCGGGCGAGCAGGCTCTCGAGCGCGCCGGCCGCCGGGCCGAGGAATGCCGCCGGCACCCCCACCGGCGCCGTCACCCCGACGCCATCGCGAAACCGGGCGACGTCCTCGATCGCGATCCAGCGCTCCTCCGAGGCGATCCGGACCCGGATGGCCCGGCGCCCGGACTCGAGGTCGTGGAGCCACGGATCGGCAACGGCGGGCCCGCCCACGGTCCGGGACGCGACCTCCGCCATGGTCAGGTCGCCGAGGCGCCGCAGGAGGTCGTGGACCTGGTCGATCGTCGTCGCCTGCCGGTCGTCGGCCAGCGCCTGGAGGGACAGCTCCAGGTCGGCGAGCGCGTCGGGGTCGAGCAGCTCGCGCAGCTCCTCCTGCCCGAGCAGCTCGCGCAGGAGGTCCCGGTCCAGCGTGAGCGCCCCGGCCCGTCGCTCGGCCAGCGGCGCGTCGCCGTCATACATGTAGGCCGCGACGTAGTCGAACAGCAGGCTGCTGGCAAACGGGCTGGCCCGCGGGGTTTCGATGCTGTGGACGGCGATCTCGCGACGGGAGACGCCGGCGAGGATCTCGCGCAGGGCACTCAGGTCGAACACGTCCGAGAGGCACTCGCGGTACGTCTCGACGAGGATCGGGAAGCTGCCGTACCGGCTCGCGACCGCCAGCAGGTCGGCGGCGCGCTGGCGCTGCTGCCAGAGCGGGGTGCGCGTTCCCGGCCGACGGCGAGGCAGGAGCAGCGCCCGCGCAGCGTTCTCGCGGAAGCGGCTGGCGAAGAGGGCGGAGTTCGCGACCTGGCCCACGACGAGGTCCTCGACGTCGTCCGCGTCGGGGAACAGCAGCTCCTCCACCCCATCGAGCGTCGCGTCGCCTTCGGGCATCCGGATCGCGATGCCGTCGTCCGACCAGATCGTCTGGACCTCCATGCCGAGCCGCTCCTGCAGCCGGGCCTCGATCGCCATCGACCAAGGGGCGTGGACGCGACCGCCGAACGGCGTGAGGAGCGTCAGGCGCCAGTCGCCCAGCTCGTCGCGGAAGCGCTCGACGACGATGCGCTTGTCGGTCGGCAGGGCGCCCGTCACCTCGCGTTCGTCCTCGAGGTAGGCGAGCAGGTTCTCGGCCGCTCGCTCGTCGAGGTCGTGGTGCTCGCGAAGTCGCTCGGCGGCGACACTGCGACCATTGGCACCGCGGCCCAGGTCGGCCTCGATCTCGCCGACGAAGGCCCCGAGCGCGCGCCCGAGCTCGATCGGCCGCCCGATGGCGTCGCCCTTCCAGAACGGCAGCTTGCCCGGGACCCCGGGCGCCGGGCTGACCGTGACCCGGTCGTGGGTGATCTCCTCGACCCGCCAGCTGCTGGCGCCCAGGACGACGACGTCGCCGTGCATCCCGGCGCGCAGCTCGTAGACCATCTCCTCGTCGAGCTCACCGACGCGTCGACCGGGAGTGCCGGCCTCGCCGACCATGAACACCCCGAACAGGCCCCGATCCGGGATCGTCCCGCCGCTCGTCACGGCCACGACCCGCGCGTCGCGCCGACCCTCGATCGAGTCGGTGACGCGGTCCCAGACGAGACGCGGCTTGAGCTCCGCGAACTCGTCCGATGGGTAGGCGCCGGCCAGCATGCCGAGCACGCCATCGAGCACCTCCCGGGTCAGGGTCTCGTAGGGCGCGGCCCGGGTCACCGTCGCGAGGATCTCTTCCCCGGTCCAGCGGTCCATCACGGTCATCGCCACGATCTGCTGGGCGAGGACGTCGAGCGGATTGCGCGGGATCTGCGTCGCCTCGATCGCGCCCTCGTGCATCCGGCGGGTCACGACCGCGACCTCGAGCAGGTCGCCGCGGTACTTCGGGAAGATGACGCCCTTGGACGGGGCGCCCACCTGGTGACCGGCCCGGCCGACCCGCTGGAGACCGCGCGCGACGCTCGTCGGTGATTCGACCTGGATGACGAGGTCCACCGCGCCCATGTCGATGCCGAGCTCAAGGGAGCTCGTCGCGACCAGGGCGGGGATCCGGCCGGCCTTGAGCTCCTCCTCGATCTCGAGGCGCTGCTCGCGGGCGATGCTGCCGTGGTGCGCCCGGACCAGCTCCTCGCCGGCCAGCTCGTTGAGGCGCTGCGCGAGTCGCTCACTGAGGCGGCGGCTGTTCGTGAACACGATCGTGCTGTGGTGGCTGCGGATCAGCTCGAGGATCCGCGGGTGGATGGCCGGCCAGATGCTCGTCCGCAGGTCCGGGCTGATCGCCGGGCCGCCGGGCTGGTCCTCGGGCGGCAGGAGCTCCCCGATCGCGGCCATGTCGTCGACCGGCACGACGACCTGGAGATCGAGCAGCTTGCGCGCCCCGGCATCGACGATCGTCACCTCCCGGTCCGAGCCGACGCCGCCGAGGAACCGCGCGATCGCGGCGAGCGGGCGCTGCGTTGCCGACAGGCCGATCCGCTGGGCGCGCTTCGCGTCGGGCGCCCGGAGGTGTTCGAGCCGCTCGAGGCTCAGCGCGAGGTGGGCGCCGCGCTTCGTGCCGGCGACCGCGTGGACCTCGTCGACGATGACGTACTCGACGCCACGCAGGATCTCGTGCACCTGGCTTGTCAGGAGCAGGTACAGGCTCTCGGGGGTGGTGATGAGGATGTCCGGCGGCCGGCGGGCGATCTCGCGGCGGTCCTCGGTCGGGGTGTCGCCGGTGCGGCTCGCGACCGAGATGCTGGGCGCCGCCTCGCCCAGCCGTTGCGCCGCGAGGCCGATTCCCGTCAGTGGGGCTCGCAAGTTGCGCTCCACGTCGTAGGTCAGCGCCTTGAGCGGCGAGATGTAGAGGACGCGAACGGTCCCGGGTGTCCCGCGCTGGGCCGGCGGGCTCGGATGCGCGGCGAGGTGATCGAGCGTGTAGAGGAACGCGGCCAGGGTCTTGCCGCTCCCCGTCGGGGCGTGGATGAGGGTGTGCTCGCCCTTGGCGATGGCGGCCCAGCCCTCGGCCTGGGCCTGGGTCGGCGCCTCGAAACTGGCCTCGAACCAGTCGCGCACGGCGCGCGAGAACGGCGCGAGCGGATCGGCGGCGAGCATCGTGACCACGGAACAGAAAGTATAGGTCGCGCAGCGGTTTTGGACCGGACGTTCTAAACCGTTTCTCTTACCGTCCATCAGCGACCCGACCTGATCATCCTCGACGTGGCGCTGCCCGGATTCGACGGATGGCAGCTCATCAGCCGGTTCCGCGAGTTCAGCCGTGTCCCGATCCTGATGGTCACGGCGCGCGGCTCGGAGGGCGACAAGGTCCGCGGCCTGAAGCTGGGCGCCGACGACTACATCACGAAGCCGCTGTCCTTCCCGGAGCTGAGCGCTCGCGTGGAGGCCGCCCTGCGGCGCGCCGCGACGGCCGCACCCGAGCGACCGCGCCGGCTGCGCCATCGCGATCTAGTCGTCGATCTCGACGACCATCGAGCCCACGTCCGCGGCACCGAGATCCACCTGACGCCGACCGAATTCCGACTGCTGGCTCACCTCATCGAGCACGCCGGCCAGCTCGCGACGCATCGGCAGGTGCTCGGCGCGGTGTGGGGCGCCGGCTACGACCCGCGACGTGCACCTGCTGCGGATGACGATCCGCAACCTCCGGCTGAAGCTCGACGCGGCCGCGCCGGGCGAGTCGTTCATCGTGACCGAGTTCGGCCTGGGCTATCGACTCGCCGGTCCCGCGTCGCCGGCCGGTTGACGGCGCCGTCACCCGGGGCGGTCGGTCGGACCTCCGTCGCCGCCCAGGGCGCGGGCGGCCTCGTCGGCGGCGCCACGCTCGTCGTCGCGCATGAGATGGCGGCGATCCTGCCCCGAGTTGTGCGCGTAGCGGTCGAGTCGCGCCCGGAGGTCCTCGAGGCGCTGGAGCTGCCGCTCGACGACCAGTCGAGCCACCTCGGCGTCGCCGGCCGCGATCATCAACACGACGAGGTCGTCGAGGCAGAACGGCGCCTCGGTCACGACGGCGGCCCAAGCCCCGTCGGCGCACCGCTCCACCAGCCGGCCCGTGGCAGTCGCGACCGCGGTCGTGCCCTGTTCGCATACCTGGCACGGAGGTCGACGCGCGGCCTCCGCCAGGCGTGCGCGGCGCGTCCGGCCCCGATTCCCGAGCGCCGCCCTTAGCGCGGCCACCCGTCGTTCAAGCATCGCGCCGTACAGGATCGATGAGCCGAGGATCCCCGACGCCTTGCGATCCGCGACGATGAGCTCGGCGGCATGCCGGCGGCAGAAGGCATGGTCGCGTTCCAGGCCCGCACGAAACCCGAGGTCGAGCACGCGCTCGGCGATGATCGCGTCGAGCATGGCCCGCTCCGCCCGCGCGCGGACAGCGCAGATCGGGCACCCGCCGGTCCCGAGGGCGTCCGCCAGCCGCACGTCGACGATGTCGCGCTGCGGGAGCGGTTCGCTCACGGTCGCACCGCGACGATGGCCGCTGGGTCGATCGCCCGGACCTCGGAGGGTGCGGGCTCGACCCGGAATCCGGCACCAAGGAGCAGCCGGCTCGCGACCAACGAGCGGACGTCCCGGTCGAGGGGCTCGACCGGATCCCGTTCCGCGACGGTCACCTCGGCCCGTCGGGCCGTCTCGGCCGCCGCCAGCAGCCGACCTCCGAGCCCCTGCCGCCGCCACGCGGGTGCCACCCCGAGCGCCAGCAGCTCGCCGTCCGCCGATACGACCACCAGCCCCACGACGTTTCGGCCCACGACCGCGGCCGAGACGGCGGCCCCGTCCGCCAGCGCGGCGAGGATCAGCCGATGCGCGTCGTTCGGTGCGGCGGGGGCGACCACCCGTGGCTCGATCGCGAGCCCGGACCAGGTCGCCACGTCCACCGAAGGCAGGACCGTCGGCGCACCTTCGCCGGGCCCAGCCCCGGCCATCGACAACCCGGATGGTGCCCCTCCCAGCGGATCCCACCATCCGCGATCCGTGGCTTGGCGGACGAGCCGGGGCACGAGGACCCGCCGGACGAGCGCCGCCATCTCCGATGCCTGCGCCTCCGCGGCTTCCTGCTCGGCATCGAACGGGAGCCCGGCATTCGGCGCATCCGTGAACGTTATCGGAAGTGGCGCCTGCCCGTAGCGTGCCGCCTCGGCCGCCCATCGGGAGCGCCACGCCGCCGGCGTCTCGTCCGGCACGTCGCGGTGCGCCCCGGCAAGCCAGGTCAGGGCCCAGGCGCGCGGCACCACCCGGTACGCGTCGTACCCGCCTCCGCCGGTCGCAAGCCACCGGCCGCGGGGTCCGTCCCGGTGCGCCAGCGCGTCGACCAGGCGCGCCGCCTCGCCCATCGCGGTCGTGGTGACGTGCAGGTGCGCGAGCGGGTCCCACGCGTGCGAATCGGCGCCGTGCTGGGACACGATGACGTCCGGCCCGAACGTGGCGGCGAGCTCGGGGAGCAGTAGGCGCAGCGCACCCAGCCACGCCCCTTCGCCGGTCGCGGGCGGCACCGGCACGTTCACCGCGGTCCCCGCCGCGGCGCCCTCGCCGATCTCCCAGGCCTCGCCCGTCCCCGGGAACAAGGCCCGTCCCGTTTCATGGATCGAGAATGTCAACGTGCCGGGATCGTCGAGGAACAGCGCCTGGACACCGTCGCCGTGGTGCACGTCAAGGTCGACATACAGGACGCGCAGCCCATCCCGCCGAGCCCGCGCGATCGCCAGGGCCGGATCGTTGTAGACGCAGAAGCCCGACGCTCTCGCCGCCATCGCATGGTGCAGACCACCGCCCGGATGCTGGGCATGCTCGACGTCTCCGCGCAGGATCGCCTCCATCGCCCGGATCGACCCACTGGCGACGGCAGCCGACGCCTCGTGCATGCCGGGAAACGGCGGCGTGTCCCCGACGTCGCTGATGCCCGAGGACGGGAGCCCCAACGGGTCGAACGAGAACCGCTTGACGACATCGATGTAGGCGCGCGTGTGGCACCGCTCGAGCTCGGCATCGGGCGCCGGCTCCGGAGCGAGGCCGGGCGTCGCGCCGACGGCCTCCAGAAGGTGGATCCCCGGCCCGAACCGACGTGGCGTCAAAGGATGATCCTGCCCGAAGTCGTACGACAGCGACCGCGGTCCGAAGACGAGCAGCATCGTGGCACGATACCCGCCGTGGAACGCATCTACACCACGCCGCTCCTCGACAAGCTCGGCATCCGGCCGGGCATGCGCGTTGCGATCCTCGGGGTCGACGACGAGACGATCCGCGAGCGGATCACCGAGCGCACGACCGACCTCACGGAGGGCTTGCCGGCGGCGGGGACCGATGTCGTCCTCCTCGCCGCGGATTCGACCGACGAGCTCGCGCCCCTCGCCGATCTCGCCACCCGCATCCGGCCAAACGGCGCGATCTGGGTCGTGTCGCGCAAGGGCAAGGCCGCCACGATCCGCGACGTGGAGGTCATCGCCGCGGCGAAGGCGGCCGGCCTGGTCGACAACAAGGTCGCGTCCTTCTCGCCGACCCACACCGCGCTGCGCCTCGTGATCCCGGTCGAGCGCCGTCGCTGACGCTGTACCATCGGGGCCATGCCCGACCTGCTGCTGATCCTCATCGTCATCCTCGTGCTCGTCATCGTGTGGCGCGGGCCCAAGACGCTGCCGAGCCTCGGCGAGGCGCTGGGTCGGGGCGTTCGCGAGGCCAAGGCCGAGGCGACCAAGGCCCAGGAGGAGATCCAGGCTCGCACGAGCGCCGAGCCGGTCCCGCCCGCCGACAACGCCGTCCCGCCGGCGCCCCCGGCTCCCCCGGCCTCGGGCACCGACCGACCGGCCTGACCGGGTCACGGTGACGCCGGACGAGCTGCGCGCCCTGACCGAGCGGCCCGCCCCGGGACCGCATCTCACGACGACCCTCGTCGATGGCCGGGAGGCCCAGACCCTGGCTGACCTGCCGCCGCTCCGCGATCGACTCCTGTTCGTCGGGCTCAACCCGTCGCCGGTCAGCGTCGAGGCCGGGCACTACCACCAGGGCCAGCTCGGGCGGAACTTCTGGCGGCGGCTCATGACCGCGGGCGTCCTGCCGGCGACCACCGCGATCGAGTCGGCCGACGATGCCCTGCTCGCCGCCGGCCACGGCATCACCGACCTGCTGAAGGCGCCGAGCCCCAGGGACGAGGCATCGGACGCGGCGCTGACCGCGGGCGTCGGCCCGCTCTGGCAGAAGATCGCCATCTGGCGGCCCGCCGCGGTGGTCTTCATCTACAAGCGTGCGGCCTCGATCGCGGCGGGACGGGCCCTGAAGGAGTCCTGGGCCAGCTCACCGGCGTCGCGCTCGCCGGCCGACCGTGCTGCCTGATGCCAGGCCCGTACGCACCCACCGAGGAGGTCGACGAAGGTCTCAACTTCCTGCGCAACCTCGCGGTGGCCCTACCGGTCGACCGCGCATAGCCCGATCCTTTATCGCTGGGTAATGGATGATTGAGGCGGAGCTGGAGATTCGGGACCGAATCTTGCGTTATCTGACCGATCGATTCGACTTTGAGATCGAGGCAGAGCGAATCAGTCGCCAAGAGGACTCAGCGGGCATGGTTGCGCTCCCTGCTGGCCGCGTCGTGTTTGCGCCCGACGAGATTCAGAAGCGGTTTGAGAACGTCCAGCGATCTCAGCGGTCATCAATCGGTTTGAGCCGCATGAGAGGCTATGGGTTCCGCACGCCTCCCTCCGTCGACCCGCAAGCGCGACCACAATTATCTCAATCTCGGCGCAGGGCTCCAGAGCAATTGCCGTACCGAACGAGGACGACGAACTCGGAGGCCTTCCGCCGTCCCAATTCGAGTACGTCCTAGATCTTGAGAACGGAGCGTGGCGCCTATCCGATCGGCGGTTGGTTACCACGGAGGAGGGAAAGACGAGCCGAATCAAAGGCCTCTTGTGATCGGCTTCACTGAATCGTTTGCGATGTAGGCCATTGCGGATCACTCCGGTCACGCCGTCCGTGGGTGGCCGCCGAGCCAGCGGGCGCCCGGGGCCATCGCGCGCAGGCGCTCGATCGACGCCGTCCAGGCCGTTTCGTCCGTCGGTGCGTGGATCGACCGGGCGCCGCGGACGCCGTCGAGGTCGCCGCTGATCGCGAACTCGCCGCCCGCGAAGATGAAGGCGACGTGATTGGGTCGCGGACCCGGCGTCAGCACGGCGATCAGCGGCCCGAGCCGATCGCCCTCGGCGAGCTCGGTCGTCGGGTACGGCAGATGCCGGCCGCCACCCGGCCCCACGAACACCGGCACCTGCAGGGCTTCGCGCAGCGCCTCGGCGCCTCCGGCATGGTCGGGTGATGCCTGGGTCAGGCAGATCGACTCGATCAAGCCCCCCCGCCGAGCCGCCTCGGACACGGCACGATCCAGGCCAGGGCCGGTGGGATCGCCCGGGTCGACGAGCACGAACGACGACCGGCCGATGAGGTAGGCGTTGACGGGCTGGCCGTCGACGCCGCCTCCGGACGGCATCTCGATCCGGACAACGTCGGTCGCCATCTCCTCGACGACGACCTCGCCGGCAGGCCCGGGCGTCAGCCGCTCGCGGATCGCCTCGATCGATCCGGCGTGCTCGAGCTGCTGGAGCGTCGACGAGGTCGGCAGCCACATCGCGAGCCGGCCCTCGGCCATCGCCTCGAGCGCCTCGGCCGGTCGAAGCCAGACGTCGTCGACGACCTCCTCACCCTCGTAGGTGACCGCAGCGTTCGCGGGGAACGCGGCGGCGTAGAACCGCGCGTCAAACCGACGGGGCATCGACGGCGGCGTGACCCAGCGCGACAGCGGTGTCAGTAACGCGGTCGCGAGACGCAGGTCCAGGGCCTCCACGACGGCCCGGAACGTCGTCTCGCCGCGGACCAGCGCGACCCGTGCGGCCGAACGTTCGGCCACGGAACCGCCGGTCGCGAGCAGCACCCCGGCTTCCTCGAACAGCTCGCGGATCGCAGCCACCTCGGCCGGAACGGCCCCCGGGTCGCCGCGGGCGAGCAGCGCGGGCTCGGTGTCCTCGTCGTCGACGGCGCCACCCGGAAAGACGAACATGTCCGGCGCGAACGCCATCGATGGCGGTCGTCGGGTCAAGAGCACCTCGAGCCCGTCCGGCCCGGGGCGGAGCAGCACCACGGTGGCCGCCGGTCGCGGCTCGACCGGCCCCGACGTCATCGGCCGAGCCGTTCGGCCAGCCCGCTCGCGGAGATCACCGGCAGGTCGCACACGAATCCGTGGCAGACGTAGGCGGTCGGACGGCCCTCCTGCGCGATCCGGTCATGGAGCAGCGGGATCGGGGAGGCCACCGCAACCGCGTCGGATGGTGCCGACGCAAGCACCTGGTTCGGTCGCCACTCGGACCAGACCGGTGCGAGCAACTCCCGGGTCGCCGCCTCGGCCGGGTCTCCGACGATGGCCACCTCGACCACGTCGGCCGTGGCGAACGACATCGCCGTGAGCCACTGGGCGAAGCCGGTCGGGTAGCGCGCCGCGTACCCGCCGACCGTGCCGATCGCTCGTTCCGCGGCCTCGTGATAGCGCGCCTCGCCGGTCCACGCCGCCAGGCGGAGGAGCACGGTCGCCGCCATCGCCCCGCCCGACGGCACCGCGTTGTCCTGCAAGTCCTTGGGCCGGGTGATCAGCCGCTCGTGGTCGACGGCGGTGTCGAAGAATCCACCGGCCGGATCCTCGAACCGCTCCAGGATCTGGTCCGCGAGGCCGCGGGCGATGGTGAACCAGCGCTCGTCGAAGGTCGTCTCGTACAGCGCCAGCAGGCCCTCGGCCAGGTGGGCATAGTCCTCGAGCACGCCCGCGCCGACCCCTCGACCGTCCTTCCACGACCGGCGCAACGATCCCTCCTCGCCGAGCAGACCCCCGACGATCGTGCCCGCCGCTTGCACGGCCGCGGCCGTGTACCGCTCCTCCCCGAGCAGCCGGCCGGCGTCGGCGAACGCCGCGATCGCCAGCCCGTTCCAGGCCGCCAGCGCCTTGTCGTCGCGAGCCGGCTGCGGCCGCGACCCCCGCCGCGCCAGCAACGACGCCCGCGACGCCGCGAGCTCCGCCTCGAGGGCTGCGTCATCGCGGAACGGCGCCTCACCGGGTGCGGGCCAGACGCGCGATAGGATCGTGACGCCCTCCCAGTTGCCATCCTCGGTCACGCCGTACGCCTCGCCGAACCGGGCAGCGGCCCCGTCGCCGAGCACCTCGCGGATCTCGGCCGCGCGCCACATGAAGGTCAGGCCTTCGATGCCATCGGTGTCGGCATCCTGGCTAGCGGCGAAGGCGCCATCGGCGGTCGTCAACTCCCGGATCATGTAGTCGAGCACCCCGGTCGCGACCTCGCGGTCGCGCGCCTCCCCGAGCGTCGCCCACGCGTGCACGTAGACGCGAGCGAGCTGGGAGTTGTCGTAGAGCATCTGCTCGAAATGGGGCACGAGCCAGTGGGCGTCGGTCGAGTAGCGGTGGAATCCGCCACCGAGCTGATCGCGGATCCCGCCGTCGGCCATCTTGTCGAGTGTGAAGCGGACGATCGGTGCCGCCTCCGGCCGGCCCGCGGCGATCCGCCGCAGCAGGTATTCGATCGTCATCGGCTGGGGGAACTTGGGCGCGGTGCCCCACGATCCGTTGCGCGTATCGAACGAGGCGACGAGCGCCTCGTCCGCAGCCGCCATGACTCCCTCGTCGATGACGACTCCACCCGGTGGCGACGTCCGATTCCCTTCGACCAGGGACCCGACGAGCCGCTGGCCCGCGGCCAGGACCTCGGACCGTTGGGTCGTCCAGGCCGTCGAGACCCCGTCGAGCACCTGCCGGAACGAGGGCATCCCGTGGCGCGGTCGGTCGGGGTAATACGTACCGCCGTAGAAGGGAGCGCCATCGGGCGTGAGGAAGACCGACATCGGCCAGCCACCGCCGCCGGTCATCGCTTGGACCGCGGACATGTAGATGCTGTCGAGGTCGGGTCGCTCCTCGCGATCTACTTTGATCGCCACGAAGCGGTCGTTGAGCGATCGGGCGGTCGCCTCGTCCTCGAACGACTCGCGCTCCATGACGTGGCACCAGTGGCACGCCGCGTAGCCGATGCTCAGGAAGATCGGACGATCGAGCAGCTTCGCGCGGGCCAGGGCGTCGGGTCCCCAGGGGAACCAGTCGACGGGGTTGTTGGCATGCTGGAGGAGGTACGGACTCGTCTCGCCGGCCAGGCGGTTGGGCATGGCCCGATGGTAGCCCGGTGCTCGACGCCCGGCGGACGGCGGTACGTGGTGCGCTCCGGCACCGCGAATCGCGGGGAGGGGGGCGATAACTGATGGATAACGTCCCACAGGTATGGTCTGCTCCACTGAGGCGGGGTTCGGCCCCTCCGGAACAGCCATGGGTGGAGTCGCGTAGGGGTGCTCCCTGTCGTGAGGCGCTGGTTCATCGGGGTGGTCACGTCGTTGGTGATGGCCGGACTGGTCATGCCCGCGCTGGCGCCTGCCACGGTCGCGGCCGCCTCCCCCGCCGGGCGAGGCACCGTCCCCCGGGTCGTCGTCATCGTGGGTCCGGCCGGGGTGGCCACGCCGCGCTATCGCGCCGAGGCGAGGGTCGCGGCAGACCTGGCGCGCACCTATACGCCGGACGTCACCGAGATCTACTCCCCCAACGCCACCTGGCCGGCGGTTCGAGCCGCGCTCCAGGGCGCCAGCCTCGTCATCTACATGGGCCACGGCAACGGCTGGCCCAGCCCGTATCGCGACGCCCTCTACCCGCCGACCCAGAACGGGTTCGGGCTCAATCCCAGCCCGAACGGCAACGACGACACGCATCAGTACTTCGGCGAGGCCAGGATCGAGTCCGACGTGCAGCTCGCCCCGAACGCCGTCGTGCTGCTCAACCACCTGTGCTACGCGTCCGGCAACAGCGAGCCGGGCGTCGCCGAGGGCACGCTCGCGATGGCACGCCAACGCGTCGACAACTTCGCGGCCGGCTTCATCGCGGCGGGCGCCGCCGCGGTCGTGGCCGAGGCATGGGCGCCGCCCAACGACATGGTCCGGAGCGTCCTTGGCGGTCGCCGCTCGATCAACGCGGCCTGGCGCGACGCCCCGACCGCCAATGGTCACGTGTTCGCCTTCCAGAGTCGACGCAGCCCCGGCTACATCGCCCAGATGGACCCCGAGCGCCGCGGCTCCGGGTTCACGCGCTCGATCGTCATCAAGGCCGGTCTCGCCTCCGTCGACGTCCTGTCCGGCGCGCGCGGCCGGCCCAGCACCCGGACCGACCGTCCGACACCGCCGGCCGCGCCCTTGACGCCCGGCCTGACCTCGACCGGGATCGCGCTCACGTCGCCGCGGCTGCGGGGCCAGACGTCGGTCGGCAACCAGATCGAGTACCGCTTCACCTACGTCATCGCGGATCGGGGGCGGCTTCCCAAGGGGGTCGAAGCGAGCGTACGGTGGGATCCGATCGACGTGGCGACGGAACACGCCGGGGACGCGGCCGCGCCCGCGTCGGCATCTCCCGATCCGTCAGCCGCGCCGACATCCGGCGCGGCCACTGCGCCGCCGGCGGGCGCGGCCGCATCTGTCGACCCGGCGGCCACGCCGGGCGAGACGGCGGCCGCCACGCCGAGCGACCCGACGCCGCCCAGCCTCGGCCTCGTCGTCCCCGAGCGATTCGGCGACGTGGTCGCGCCGGTGAAGGGCAAGATCACCAGGACGGTCATTGCCTTCCCGGTCACCCTGCCAAAGATCGCCGGGCGCTACCGCCTGGCCATGACGCTGCACGATGCGGACGGTGTCGCCTACGACGCCGCCACGCAGGCCATGCTGCCGTCGCTGCTCGTGCGCGTCACCGCCGCACTCGACGCGCAGATCGTGGCACCCGCCCGCGTGCAGCTGACCGCCGGCGCCACGACCGATGTCGGCCTGTGGGTGGCGAACCTCGGCACCGGGGCCTGGGGCCACGAGGCGGCGGTGAGCCACCGGAACAGCACGCCGGTGACCTCGGCTCAGGTCGTCGCCCGCTGGGTCGTGCTCGGCGGCGACGACCCGGTCACGACCCAGGCCGTCCAATCGGCCTCGGCAACGCCCGCCGACCTGCCGCCGGGCCTCGCCCCAGGCCAGGTCGTGAAAGCGAAGCTACCGGTGTTCGCGCCGTGGGCGCCGGGCGACTACATGCTCGTCTTCGACATCGTGACGCCGGACGATGGCTCGATCGTCGCCGCCGGTGTCGATCCGACCGTCATCCGGGTCAAGGTCGTGCCCGAGCCGATCGCGACGCCCGAGCCGATCGCGACGCCCGAGCCGGTCGCGACCGCATCCCCATCGCCGGAGGTGGTCCCGGCGGGTCCCAGTCGGTGACGACCGCGCTGTAGCTCATGTCCCGCGCGCGGCGCGTGCCGCGATACGATGCGGCCCGAGATGACCGAGTCCAACGCCGTACCGGGCTTCGTCCCGAGCCTGAACGGGCTGCACTTCTCGAATCGCTACCCGCCCGGTCCGACCGTGCGGTTCGGGTTCATCGATCCGCGCTGGATCGGCGTCGGGGACGCCGCCGCGGGCCTGTGCGGGGGCATGAGCTGGCTCGTGCGTGAGCAGTTCGAGGCCGGCCAACCCATCCCGCCCGACACGGCCGCCCCCGACAACGGATCGCCCCTGTTCCGCTCGATCGTACGCCGCCAGATCCTGTCGCTCGACTGGTTCCGGGGCCCGATGCGCTTCTGGTGGATGGGCCTGCGCCGGCCCGAGGCGGCGCTGCAACGGAGCCGCGACGCGGAGTGGCCCCGGATCCGCGCGACCATCGATGCGGGCCGCCTCGCGATGGTCGGACTCGTCCGCCACCAGGGCTGGAATCCGTGGCACCTGACCGATAGCCACCAGGTGCTGGCCTACGCTTACGCCTTCCAGAGCACGGCGGGACCGACCACGCTTCGCCTCTACGACCCGAACTGGCCGGACCGCGACGACGTCAAGATCACGATCGGCGCGGGGGGCCTGCGGCAATCCACGGGCGAGCCGCTGACGGGGATCCTCGCGCTGGGCTGACGCGCTCCGCGATCCCGCGTATCACAAGACGAGGTGCTCCACGATGCCAGCGCGAGCCGCCCGATCAACCGCCGCGGACACGATCCTATGACCGCCCGAGTCTCGATCGGCCTCGTCGGCGCCGGCCGGATGGGATCGACGCATGCGCGCCTCATCGCCGGCCGCGTCCCGGAG
Organism: Candidatus Limnocylindrales bacterium; assembly: GCA_038214255.1. Lineage (GTDB taxonomy): Bacteria > Chloroflexota > Limnocylindria > Limnocylindrales > CSP1-4 > SPCO01. The sequence continues at coordinate 95,373 of JBBQRZ010000005.1, read as the reverse complement.
GCGCGCCTCGCCGGCATCGCCGATGTGAACCTCGATGCCGCGCGCCGGTTGGCGACTGAGCTCGGCGACCCACCCATTTTCGGCTCGATCGACGATCTATTGGCCGCGCCCGGCCTGGACGTCGTCCTCATCGCAACCTCGTCCAACCGACACCTAGAGGCCATTCTCGCCGCGGCGGCCGCCGGCAAGGACATCCTCTGCGAGAAGCCGATCGCGCTGACTCTGTCAGGCACGGACGAGGCGATCGCGGCTACCGACGGCGCCGGCGTCCGTCTCCAGGTCGGCTTCATGCGGCGCTGGGACCCGGACTACGCCCGCGCCAAGGCCCGGCTCGCGTCAGGCGACCTCGGGCGCCCGATCCTGTTCAAGTCGCTCCAGTTCGATGCGGAGCCGCCGGCCCCGGCCTTCGCCGAACCGAGGGTCAGCGGCGGGATCATGGTCGACATGGGAATCCACGAGTTCGACCTCGCGTGCTGGCTCATGGACGACGCCGTCGCCGAGGTCCACGCCTACGGTTCGAGCGTGGCGCACCCCGAACTCGCCGAGGTCGGTGACGTCGACAGCGCGGTCGTCAACCTCCGATTTGCCGGTGGCGCCACGGACACCGTCGAACTGGCCCGGAACACGACGTACGGCGAGGACGTGCGCACCGAGGTGCTCGCCACCGCCGGCTCCGTCTGGGTGGGGCGCCTCCCGCTCACCCAGGGTTAATGGAGCGGTGGCGGCGCCACGGGATCGGTCTCGACGGACGGCGTCGACCCGTCGCACCCGCGCTTCGAAGCGGGATACGTCGCGCAGACGCGCGGGTTCATTCGAGCCATCGCCGAGGACCGCCCGGTGGACGTGGCGGCCTCGGCTGGAAGGACCGCGCTGGCCATCGCGCTGGCCGCGGATCGGTCCCTCCGCAATGGGCGTCCGACCGTCGTGGACTGACCCGCGCGACCCTCGTTGACACGAGAATGGAATCGATTACACTCCCCGCTCAGAACCGCCGATCACCCACCCGCTCGAGGGTGCGACGCATGCCGACGGCCCCGTCACCGGCCTCATCCAGTCGAACGCGGACCCGACTTCGCGTGGCGTTGTTCGGCGCCGGTCTGGTGGGTCAGGCGGCCCACGCGCCGACCCTCTGGGACGAACGCGATCGATTCGAGTTCGTCGCCGTCGCCGATCCCTCACAAACGGTCCGCGACGCGGTCGCCGAGCGGTATGGCCTCCCGCATGCCTGCGCGACGCTCGAGGAAGCGATCGACCTGGGCCTCGACGCGGTCGTCATCGCCGTCCCCGACCCCGCCCATCGCGACGCGGTCCTGACTGCGCTGGCCGCCGGGCTGCACGTCTTCTGCGAGAAGCCGCTCGCGCTCAGCCTTGCCGAGTGCGACGAGATTATCGCGGCCCGCGGCGACCGGGTCGTCCAGTGCGGGTACATGAAGCTGTACGACCCGGCCGTCGAGCGAATGGTCGAGTTGCTTACGGAGCGCCCGGCGGAGCTGGTCTACCTATCGGTCGAGGTCAACGATCCGGACCAGGCGCCTTTCGTCGATCACCTCGGGCTGGTGCTGGGTCGCGACGTCCCGGCGGACCTGATCGCGGCGACCAGGCGTCGCGGCGGCGAGGCGGTCCGCGAGGCCCTCGGTGCCGATCCCGAGGCGGCGGACGCGCGCGCCTTTGAGGCGTACCTCGGGTCGCTCGTTCACGACGTGAGCCTGGCCCATCACCTGCTGCGGTCCCTTGGCATGGTCGCGCCCCATCCGATCGCCGACGCGGCGTACTTCGACGGCGGACGGGGCGTGAGTCTCGCGTGGACGCTGCCCAACGACGCCCGTGCCCACCTGGAGCACCTCAATCTCCCGGGTGTAGCCGACTACCGCGAGCGGGTCACGGCGTACTGCCGCGATCGGATCCTCGAGCTGACCTTCCCGTCGCCCTATCTGCGCCACCACCCGACCCGCCTGGTCGAATGGCGTTCGGATCGGGGCGTCGCCGGACTCCAGACCATCGACTACCGCGTCTCATACGAAGAGGCGTTCCGCAACGAACTGCGCGGATTCCACACGGCGATCACGTCGGGTGTGCCGGTCCGCGCCAGCGTCGAGGCAGCACGAGACGATCTGGCGGCGCTGCTGGAGGCATTTCAGCTGGCGAGCCGGCGACGGTAGATCGCCTGAATCCCGGGGGCCAGGGCAGGGGCTGAGCAGAAGGAGGCGCGCGTGCGGATCGGGCTCTTCACCGATGGACTGAAGCATCTCTCGCGTCGCGAGGCGCTCGCCTGGGCCGCCGAGCACGACATCACGGACGTGGAGATGAGCGTCGGCACGTGGGGCGCGCGGACCCATCTCGACCTGGCGTCCCTGCTTGGCGACCCGGCCGCGCGCGACGAGCTGCAGCGCGACCTGGACGATGCCGGGATCCGCTTCAGCGCGGTGAACGCCGCCGGCAATCCGCTCCACCCCGACCCGGCCGCTCGTGCGGAGGCCCAGGGTGCCCTGAAGGGGGCGATCGAGCTCGCGGCGCTGCTGGGGATCGATCGGGTCGTGACGATGGCCGGCAGCCCCGGCGGCCGGACCGGCGGGCCGATCGGCGTCTTCGGCTTGTGGTCCATCTCCAACGACGACGAACCCATCTGGCAGTGGCAGATGGAGACCGAGGTGGGGCCGTACTGGCACGCGATGTCCGACTGGATGTCGGTGGCCGCGCCGGACGTTCGCGTCTGCCTCGAGCTGCACCCAGGCGTTTCGGTCTGGACGCTGGAGTCATACCGGGCCCTGCGGGCCTACTGCGGCGACAACATCGGCGTGAACATGGACCCGAGTCATTTTTGGTGGCAGGGTGCCGACCCGATCCAGGTCGTCGGCGCCCTGGGCCCGGTGGTTGGCTGGTGTCATGGCAAGGACACCACCCTGTATCCGGAGCGGATCGCGCTGAATGGGGTGATGGACCACCGCTACCCGGTGGACGCGAGCTGGGCGCCGTGGCACTTCTCAGCCATCGGTGACGGCCACGACGTCGACACGTGGTCGCGGCTCATCGGGGCCCTGCAGGCCGTCGGCCACGACTCCGTGGTCTCGATCGAGGACGAGGATCCCTCGCTCACGCCCGAGGATTGCATCAGCCGCTCGGTCGCGACCCTCAAGCAGGCCATCTCCGGGTGACGCGCCATGGCTGAGGTCGAGCTCTCGGGCATCGAGAAACGGTTCGACGGCGTGCTCGTGCTCGACTCGCTCCAGCTCACCGTCCCGGACGGCGACTTCGTCGTGCTCCTCGGTCCGTCCGGCTGCGGCAAGACCACCGCGCTGCGAATCATCGCGGGCCTGGAGAAGCCGACCGCAGGCACGGTCCGCATCGGTGGCCGTGACGTGACAGCCCTCTCCCCACGAGAACGCGACGTGGCCATGGTCTTCCAGAGCTACGCGCTCTATCCGCACCTCTCGGTCGCCGACAACATCGGCTACCCGCTGAAGATCCGGGGTGTCGCACCCGCGGAACGGGCGAAGGCCGTCGGGCGCGTCGCCGACTCGCTCGAGGTCGGGCACCTGCTCGCCCGCAAGCCGCGTCAGCTGTCGGGCGGCCAGCGCCAGCGCATCGCGCTCGCCCGAGCGATCATCCGCGAGCCCGCGGCGTTTCTCATGGACGAGCCGCTGTCGAACCTGGATGCTCGGCTGCGGATCAGTATGCGCGGCGAGATCCGCAGGCTCCAGCAACGTCTAGGCGCCACGACCGTGTACGTGACCCATGACCAGGCCGAGGCGCTCACGATGGCGGACCGCGTGTGTCTTATCAACGACGGCGTCGTCCAGCAGTACGCGCCTCCGCAGGAGATCTTCGACCGACCGGCGAACCTGTTCGTGGCGAACTTCGTGGGGAATCCGCCGATGAATACGCTCGGCATCGCTCTGGATGCCGAGCACCGGGCGATGGTCGCGGGCGACGCTCGCATGGAGCTCGGCCAACGCTACGAGGAATGCGCGGCGGCCAACGTTGATCGGATCGGTCTTCGTGCGCGCGACCTCGAGATGGCCGCTGCAGGGCAACCCGGGACGCTGCCGGGCACGGTCTATGTCGTCGAACCGATGGGGGACGAGGTGTATGTGGAGGTGCTTATCGGTGACTCTCGAGTCACGGTCCGAGCGGACCGAGGCTGGACGGCGCCCCTGGGGGCACCGGTCGGGGTCCGCGTCGATCCTGCGAAGGCCTGTTTCTTCGACGACCGCGGGGTGACCGCGGTCCACCGGGTCGGCGAAGGGCCGGCGATCCCACAAGGAGGAGGAGTGATCCCATGAGCGACGACTTCATCCTGTCCCGTCATCTCACGCGTCGGGACGTTCTGCGTCTCGGACTCGCGGCCGGCGGGGTCGCAGCGACCGGAGCGATCCTCGCGGCGTGTGGCGCCACGAACTCCAGCGGGTCGGCGGTAGCGCCCTCGGCCGCGGCGAGCGTCGCGGCGTCTGCGCCGGCTGCAGCGAGCCCGAGTGCGGCCGGAGGCGGCGGCAAGCTCGTCATCGGCGCCTTCGACGACGGGGCGATCGTCGTCTTCAAGAAGATCATCCCGCTGTTCGAGGCCGCCACCGGGACCAAGGTCGAGTTCCTGACGGAACCGTACGACTCGTTCTACGCGAAGGCGCTCCAGGACGGCACGTCGAAGGCCGGCCAGTTCGACATCTATATCATGGATGACCCATGGATCCCGGCGTACGCCGCCGCCGGGATCCTGGAAGACCTCGGGCCGCACGGCATCGAGATGGACGCCGACTACCCGAAGCCGTTCGCGGACCTCGGCTTCTGGCCGCCGCGAGAGGGGCCGCGGGTGAAGGGCTTCGAGTCCGAGACGCCGAAGCTCATCGCGCTCCCGACGATCGGCGACCTCCAGACGCTGACGTACCGCAACGACGTGTTTCCCAGCGCACCGGCGACCTGGGACGACCTCGTCAGCCAAGCCAAGGCCGCGATACAGGCCGGCAAGATCAAGTACGGCATCGTCTTTCGAGGCGTCAAGGGCAACCCGATCGTGACGTCGTTCTATCCGATCTTCCGCTCGTTCGGGGCCGACTTCTTCGACGACAAGTGGACCGTCACGCTGAACTCGGACAAGGGCAAGGCAGCAGCCGACTTCTTCGTCACGACCCTGAAGGCGCTGGCGCCAAAGGGCGTCGCTGAGTTCGACTCCAACCAGGAGGGCGCGGCCATCCTCGGCGGCGAGGCGGCAGCGATCATCCAGTACTCCGGCAACGCGATCAAGTCCGATGATCCAGCCCAGTCCAAGGTTGTCGGCAAGCTCGATTTCGGCGTGGTACCCAAGCAGGAGTCGGCCATCGCCCAGATCGGGATCTTCATCCACGGCGTGAGCGCATCGGCACCCAACAAGGACAACGCCATCGCGTTCATGAAGTGGCTCGCCACCAAGGACGCGCAGGTCGCGCTCGCCCGCGCGGGCGATCTGCCGGTCAAGACACCGGCCTTTGCCGACGCGGAGGCGGTAAAGAATGTCAGGCTGCTGCCGGTCGCCCTGGCTCAGCTCAACGCCGGCGCGCAGGCTCGACCGCGGACGCCGGATTGGAACAAGGTCGAGTCCATCCTCGGGACCGAGCTGAATATCGCCCTGGCCGCAGGGAGCGGCGGGGGCGCCGCGATGGACAAGGCGGCCTCGCAGATCAAAGACTTCCTGACCCAGCAAGGCTACTACTGACCGTGGCCACGGCGATGACGCCGAAGCTGGCAGCCCGGAGCCTTCGTGGCTCCGGGCTGGACAGGGTGCTGCCGTACCTGATGCTTGGTCCGGCGATCTTCCTCGTGCTCGGCGTCATCGTCTATCCGCTCATCGATGGCCTTCGATCGAGCACCGGCTTCTTCCGGTTCGGTCGCCTCATCCGCTCCGTCGGGTTGGACAACTACGCACAGGCATTCAAGGACCCCGCGTTCATCGAGGCCCTGCTCACGACCGCACGCTTCGTGTTCTTCGTGGTCACGATCGAGACGATCCTGGGCCTGGCCCTCGCGCTGCTATGTGCTCGGGAGGTCCGGTTCATCCGGCGCATCCGGACGACACTGATCCTCCCGATGATCGTCACCCCGGTCGTCGTCGGGATCGTGTTCCGGCTCATCTACGCATCGGACGCAGGGTTGCTGGCGTCCCTCGCCCGCAGTCTGGGTATGGACCCGCCCCAGATCCTCAGCAACGGGTCAAGCGCCTTCTGGGGTCTCGTCTTCCTCGACGTCTGGGAGTGGACACCGCTCCTGTTCCTCATCCTGCTGGCGGGTATCCAGTCGCTTCCGGTCGAACCGTTCGAGGCGGCCCGCGTCGACGGCGCCGGGTCGTGGCGAACGTTCGTCGACCACACGTTGCCGCTGCTCCGTCCGGTGATCCTCGTGGCGGTCACCCTCCGGGCGGTCGATGCCCTCACGACGTTCGATCAGGTCTACGTGCTGACCGGCGGCGGCCCAGGCACATCGACCCAGCTCATCTCCATCTACGGCTACCAGACATTCTTCCAGTTCCAGCAGGTCGGCTATGCCGCCGCGATGTTGTTCATGGTCGCGGTCGTCGTCCTCGTCGGCTCGGGCTTTGCCGTCGGCATGATGCGGAGGCGGCCTCGATGACCCGCGATCGCCTCGGCGGGCTGATGTGGGCGCTCGCCGCCCTGGCCGCCATCGCCTTCGCGGTGATCCCGCTCATCTGGATGGTGTTGACCTCGCTCAAGAGCAACCGCGAGATCACCCAGGACTCGACGATCATCCCAATGCAGTTCACCGGGGAGAACTACGTCAGCCTCTTCAGCGGACGCGAATTCGGCGCGTACCTCACGAACTCCATCATCGTGACGGCGCTGAGCGTAGCGATCGCCCTGGTCCTCGGCACGATGGCGGCCTACGCGCTCGCGAGGTTCCGGCTGTGGGCCGGCATGCATCGGTACGTAGGCTTCAGCCTGCTCGTTGTCCGGCTCATGCCCCCGATCGTGATCATCATCCCGATCTTCCTGGCGGCCCGCCAGCTCGGCCTCCTGAACACCCGCCTGAGCCTGATCGTCATCTACGCGGCGTTCAACGTGACGATCGTCGTCTGGATGATGGAGAGCTTCTTCCGTGAGATCCCTGTCGACCTGGAGGAGGCGGCCATGGTCGACGGCGATACCCGGTTCACGGCGTTCCGGCGGATCGTGCTGCCACTGGCCGCACCGGGACTTGTCGCGACGGGCATCTTCACCGCGATCAGCACGTACAACGAGTTCCTCTTCGCGTTGGTACTGACGTCCACACCGTCGGCGCAGACCATGCCGGTCGGGGCAGCGACACTCATCGGCCGCATCAACATCGACACCGGCGCGATGAGCGCGGCGGGCGTGATCGGCGCGCTGCCGATCGTGATCTTCTCGCTGTTCGTGCAGCGCCACCTCGTCCGCGGCTTGACCATGGGCGCCGTCAAGTGATCGAACCCGAGTCGGTGACCCGACTGACCGACGTCGCGCAGGCGGCCGGCGTGTCGGTCGCGACGGCGTCGCGGGCTCTGTCGGGGCGCGGCAGCGTGGCAACCATCACGCGGGAACGCGTCCAGCGGGTAGCTGCCGAGCTCGACTTCCAGCCGTCGGCCGCGGGCCAGATCCTGCGGACGCGAGCGACCCGGGTCATCGGGTTCGTCGTCCCCGATGTGGGGTCGACGTTCTACGCGAACGCCCTCAAGGGAGCCCAGCACCGACTCCAGGCGTCCGGCTACCAGATCACGCTGATGGACACCGACGAGCGACCCGACCGAGAGCGATCTGCCCTGCTCGCCCTCGCCGCAGGGCGTGTCGATGGGATCATCCTGTGCTCGTCGGCGCGGGATGCTTCGGTCGTGCGGTCCATCGAGCGACGCTTCGGGCTGCCGGTCGTCCTCTTCGACAACCTCCTCGATGGGGTCGGTGCCGGACGAGTCTCGCTGGCCAACGAGTCGGGAATCCGACTTCTCGTCGGGCATCTGGCCGAGGCGCACGGCCATCGCCGCATCGGGTACGTCGGTGGCATCGAGACCGAGACATCCGGCGGAGAGCGGCTCGCTGGCTACCGGATCGGGATGCGTTCACACGGACTCTCGATCGATCCGTCGTTCGTGAGGCATGGCGACTGGACGGAGGCAGCCGGTCGCGCGGAAACCGCGGCCCTCCTCGCGCTGGATGACCCGGTGACCGCCATCGTCTATCCGAGCTTCGATCTCGCGCTCGGCGGACTCGGGGCCCTGCGGGCGAGCGGTCGCCGAGTGCCGGACGATGTCGCGATCGTCTGCTTCGACGATACCGACGCGGCTCCCCTGCTCGACCCGCCACTGACCGTGCTCGCGAGGCGGGACCGCGACATCGGCGACCTGGCCGCGTCGATGGTGCTGCGGGCCCTCGAACACACCGGTGCCGGCCCGATGGAGGTCCGCATCTCGATGGAGCTCGAAGTCCGCCGTTCGTGTGGTTGCGCCGGGTCGGCACCGTGACGGAGACCCGGTTGCGCGTCGCGAGCGCGCCGGTCTCGTTCGGGGTCGACGAGATCATCGTCGACGACGCCTGGATGCCCGGACCCGACGACATGCTCGACTGGATGGTCGACATCGGGTTCGAGGGCACGGAGTTTGGCCCGCCCGGGTTCCTCGGGGACGCGCCACAGGTCCGCGAGCGCCTCACGTCGCGCGGGCTGCAACTCGTCGGGGCGTTCCTTCCCCAGCACTTCAGTCGAAACGAAAAGATGGACGCGGATCTCGGGTGGCTGCTCGGCAGTCTGCGGCTCATCCGCGAGGGCGCGCCGGAGGGGTCGCGGACGTTCGCGATCCTGTCCGACCACTTCGACGAACCCGAACGCCTGGCCTTCTCGGGCCGGATCCCTGACCACCCGGAGGCGTGGCTGCCGCCGGCCCGGTTCGACGCGCTCATCGACAACCTTCACCGCGCCGCCGAGGTCTGTCGCTCGGCCGGCTTCGAGGTCGTCCTCCACCCACACGCGGGCACCTACGTGGAGACCGCCGACGAGATAGCTCGAGTCATGGACCGGATCGACCCGTCCCTGCTCGGGCTGTGCCTGGACACCGGTCACTTCCGCTTCGGCGGGGCCGACCCTACGCAGGCCGTGCACGACTATCACGAGCTGATCCGGCACGTCCACATCAAGGATTGCAAGATGAGGGTCATGGACGACGTCAAGGCCGAGGCGAAGGGCCTCGAGGAGGCCCTGAACCGCGGCGTGTTCTGTCAGCTCGGCCTGGGCGATTCGGGCATCGATTCGGTGATCGGCGCGCTCCGGCAGTACGACTACCAAGGCTGGCTGGTCATCGAGCAGGATCAATTCCTGCGGGCATCCGACACCCCCGGGTCGGTCGTTGCGGTGCAGCGCGCGAACCGCGAGTACCTGCGCCGGTTCGGCATCTGAGCGGCGCGGCACTGGACCCGTCATTCAGACGGGCGGGAGCTCCTGGAGGTCGGTCTGGGCCGGCGCGAAGTGGTCGCCGACTCGCTCGACGCGCTCGACGATGTCGCGGATCGTCCAGCGGTTGGGACGGAGATCGGGGTCGTCGAGCTCATCCCAGGTGATCGGCGCCGAGACCGGCGCGCCCGGCGCCGGCCGGACACTGTACGGCGCGACCAGGGTCTTGATGCTCGCGTTCTGCGTGTAGTCGAGCCGGGCGCGGCCCTTGCGCGCCTGTTTCGCCCACTCCCAGGAGATGAGCTCCGGGACCGTCGCGCCGACGGCCCTCGAGACGCGCTCCACCCACGAGCTCGTCTCGGAGAAGTCGTACTTGGGCACGATCGGGATCCAGATCTGGATGCCGCGCTGGCCGGTCGTCTTCGGATAGCCGCGAACGCCGAGGTGCCCGAGCGCGGTTCGGTACAGCCGGGCCAGGACGAGGGTTTCGTCCCAGGTCGTCTTCTCCCCGGGGTCGATGTCGATGTAGGCGAACGTGGGTCGCCACGGATCGGGCAGCTTCCCGGTCCAGGCGTGGATCTCGAAACTCGCCTGGTTGGCCAGCCAGCACAACGTCGCGGGCTCGTCCGCCAGCAGATGATCGTTGGCGTCGCGGTCGCTCCGGCCATCGACCCCGGTCTCGTGCCAGCGCCGCAGCCACGTCGGCGCGGTATCAGGGAGGTCCTTCTGCCAGAACCCCGGCGCGCCCGCCCCGTTCGGGAATCGATGCAGGTTGAGTGGCCGGTCGGCGACGTGCGGCAACATCGTGGGCGCGATGCGGGCGAAGTAGCGGATCAGGTCGCGCTTGGTGATCGGCGGTTCGCCGGCGGTCTTCGGCTCGAACAGGGTCTTGTCGAGATTGGTGAGCTTGAGGTCCCGGCCCCGGACCCGCCACACACCGTCCTTGCCGAGGCCTTCGAGGGCAGCGAGCGCCGCTTCGGTCACGCGGGCGGACGTCGGCCTCGATGTTGACGCCGCCGCCGGCTTCGCCTTCGACTTCGGTGGCGTCGGCATCGGCTTCGAGGCCGCCGCCGACGTCGGCCTCGGCTTCGACTTCGGTGGCGTGGACATCGATTCCTCCTCGTCCGGATCGTCCGCGCCGGAAGCCTCGGGCGCCTCGGCTTCCGCGTCACGAACCGCCGTGGTCGTGGCAACCGCCGTCTCGCGGATGACGGCCTTCGGGTCGCGGTCGGGCTCGATGCCCTTGTAGGCAGCCTGGCGGACGACGTTCTCCCGGGTCCACCCCCCGAGCTCGGCCCGGATGACGAGCTCCGGGCGGACCCACGTGATGTCCTTGAGGTCGCCGCCCCAGCGTCCCCGGTAGTCCTTGGGCGGCGGAGGATCGAATGGCGGCTCGTCGATGGCCCGCGGCCGAAGGCGCTTGAGCAGATCGGCGCGGATGCCGGCTGTGAACCCGGATCCGACCTTGCCGGCGAACCGGAGCCTGCCGTTCTCGTAGTACCCGACCGCGATAGCGCCCAGATCCTTGGCGCTCCCCTGCCCCGGGGTCCAGCCGCCGACGACGAGCTCCTGCTCGGGCCGGACCTTGAGCTTGAGCCAGGCGGTTGTCCGCCGGCCGGGCTCGTAGCGCGATCGTCGGAGCTTGGCGATGACCCCCTCGAGGCCCTGCGCCTTGGCCGCGTCGTAGAACGCCAGCCCCTCCCCGTCGACGTGCCCCGCGTACCGGACCCGCGAATGCTCCCGCAGAACGCTCTCCAGGAGACGCTTGCGATCCTCGAGCGGCACGTCGAGCAACAGCCGACCGTCGAGGTACAGCAGGTCGAACGCCTGGTAGACGAGCCCGGTCGCGCCCTTCTCGCCGAGCTTGGTCTGGAGCAGGCTGAAGTCCGGTCGACCGGCCTCGTCGAGCGCCACGACCTCGCCGTCGACGATGGCCTGCTTGGCCTCGATCCAGCGCGGCGGGGTCAGCAGCCCGGGGAAATAGGTCTCGGCGTCGTTGAGGTTGCGGGTCCAGAGCCGCACCTTCGGCCCGTCGATGACGGCCTCGACGCGGTACCCGTCCCACTTGACCTCGTAGATCCAGTCCGGGTCGCTGAACGCCTTCGATGCCAGGGTGGCCATCATCGGCGGGATGCTCTGCGGCATCTTCGCGGTCCGCGCCCCGCTCAGGTCGATCTCGGCCGACGTCGCGGGGGCCTGGCCGTTCCACAGCGCGTCCCGATCGGCCTTGACGTCGTCGTTGGTCCGCCCGGTCATGACGCTCTGCGGGTGGTCCTCCGCATCCCAGCCGGTCTGGGCGAACTCCTCACGCTTCTTGATGAGCAGCCACTGGTCGCCCCGGTCGTCCTCGAAGGCGGTCTGCGCTGACGCGCCCGGCCGCCGACTCGTGCGGACGATCGTGAACCGACCCTTGAGCTTCACGCCGTCGAGGCGGAACTTCAGCTCCCCATCGCGGATGGCCTGCTCCGGGTCCACGCCCGGCATCTCGGGCTCCCACGTTCCCCAGTCCCAGACGATGACGTCGCCCGCGCCGTATTGCTTGGCCGGGATGACGCCCTCGAAATCGAAATACTCGATCGGGTGGTCCTCGACGTGGATGGCCATGCGCCGGACGGCGGGGTCGAGGGTCGGGCCCTTGGGGATCGCCCAGCTGACGAGGACGCCGTTGATCTCGAGGCGGAAGTCGAAGTGGAGCCTCGTCGCCCGGTGCCGCTGGACGACGAATCGGCCGGTCGTGCCGGCGAGGTCGGCCGGCGCGGGCTCGGGCGTCCTGGCGAAGTCGCGCTTGCGGCGGTATTCCTCGAGCGGCATTTGGGGAGTGTGCCAGCCCCGCTCGACGTGCTGCGCGGCGCGGCCCCCGAGCCGTTACGCCGACTTGCGCTTGCGAGCGGTCTTTGCCGGGGCCTCGTGGGCGGCAGCTGCCTTTGCGGCCGGCTTGCGCTTCGAAGCGGTCTCGGTCTCGGCCTTGGCGGCTTTCTCGGCCTTGGCCTCCTTGGCTTCCCGGGCTTCGGCTACGGACACGGGCTTCTCGGATCCGGCGGTTCGGGCCGCCTTGGCCGCGCTGACCGAGGCCTCGAGGGCGGCCATCAGGTCGATGAGCTTGCCGGTCTCCTCCGGCTCCTCGATCTCGACCGTCTCCTTGCCCTCGACCTTGGCCTGGATCACGCCTTCGAGCGCCTGGCGGTACTCATCCTTGTACTGGGTCGCATCGAACTCGCCCGTCATCGCCGAGACGAGCTGCTTGGCCATCGTGAGCTCGGCCGGCTTGAACTCGAACCTCTCGTCGGGCAGGTCGAGCTCGGCGGTCGAGCGGATCTCGTCGGGCCAGTGGAGCGTGGTCAGGAGCATGGTGTCGCCGAACGGGTCGAGCGCCGAGAGCGCCTCGCGGTCCTTGATGACGACCTTGCAGATCGCCGTGAGGCCGTCCTCCTCGAGGACCGACTTCAAGAGGTAGAACGCCTTGCGACCGATCTTGTCGGGCTCGACGTAGTAGGCGCTCTTCACGAAGCGCGTGTTCGAGTCGTCGCGCTCGGCCTTCGTGAACTGTTCGATCTCGATGGAGCGGACGGTCTTGAGCGGCACGCGCTCGAGGTCCTCGTCGGTGATGACGACGTACTCGCCGGGCGAGTATTCGTACCCCTTGACCGTGTCGGAGCGGGAGATCGGCTCGTCCTCGACCGGACACCAGATCTTCATCTGGATCCGCGACAGGTCGTCCTTGTGGAGCATGTTGAAGCTGATGCCCTTGGACTCGGTCGCCAGATAGAGCTTGATCGGGATGGTGACCAGCCCAAACTGGATCGCGCCCTTCCACATCGCTCGCGCCACGGCATGACCTCGACCTGTTCCGCCAGCCCACGGGAATACCCGGCCCGGGGCGTCGGGACGGTCACGATAGCGCACCTGCGCAAGGCGATCGACGCTACGCCCCCGCCGGGGTGCGTTTCGGACGCCTCGCGAGTCGGACCGGATCAGTGGAGGACGATGAATCCGTCCAGGGAGAAGACCGGCCGGCCGGACGTGCCCTCGACCCGGAGGACGATCGTGTGGGTACCGGTCGAGGCGTACGCCTTCACGAACACCATCAGGCGGGGCAGGAAGTGGCTGCGGTACGTGTCCACGGTCCCGCGATACACGCCGTCGAGGTAGATGCGGATCCTGCCGCGGCCGGGGCCGCGCGGGGCCACGACGGCGATGCCGCGGCCGGTGAACGTGTAGCGCGCCGTCGACCAACGACGGTGGCTCGTGGTCTGCCAGTGGTTCGTGGCGCTCATCGTCGAGTAGCGGTCCAGCTCCCGCGATACGTGATCGATGGCGAGCGGTCGTCGACGCTCGCGAACGAGATGTCGGAGCCCATCGGCTGCCAGGCGCTCCAGTTGCCGGCGGCGTCGCGGGCGCGGACCCGAAACCCTTGGCTCGCCGCCAGGTCCAGCCCGTAGAAGACGATGGCCCGCGTCCTCGCCGACGTCGCCCGGGTGCCGTCCACGATCCGCCATTGACGCGATGCTCGACTTCGTAGCCGGCGATGCCGCTCGACTTGTCCGTCGCGGCCGGCCACGCGACGCGCATGGCCGTCGATGTCGGGACGCCGCTGCCGTCCATCGTCACGCCCGAGCGGAGATTCGGGGCGACAATGGGCGGCGAGGCCGTTGGGAGATCGTTCACGACGGTGATCGACAGGTCGGTCGTCGCGGTCCGGCCCCAATTGGAGCCGGTGATCCGCAGCGTGTACGTCCCGGCATGCGTCCGGGGCGGGACGGTGACACGCAACTCCGTGGCCCTCGCGGACCAGCCCATCAGGCTGCTGGCCGACAGGGAGGCGCTCCACCCCGACGGCACGTTCGAGACCCGGAGATAGACGCGCTCGAAGAAGGACGGGCTGCGGGTCAGGACGACCGGGATGCGAGCCGTTCCGCCGGCTTCGCCGACCGGGGGCCGAGCCCTTGGCGTCGCGAACCCGAACGTTCCCAGGGTCGCGATCCGGGACACGTCGAGCAACGGCTCGTGGGTCCGGTCGGGGTCGGTCCAGGTCTTCCAGTTCAGGTTGCCCAGGTAGCGCAGATTCGCGCGAACCTCGGCCGGGGTTGCCGCCGGTCGCGTCGCCATGTACAGGGCGACCGCCCCCGTGACGGCCGGCGCGGCCATGCTCGTACCCGACGAGTAGCCATAGGTCGGCCCGGGCTTGGTCGACCAGATGCACTTGCCGGGCGCGATCAGGTCGACGTCGGACCCGTAGTTGCTGAAGTCGGCGAATGTGTCGTCCTTGTCGTAGCCGCCCCACGAATAGCAGCGGTTGCCGCCGGTGCCGCCGGACCTCCCATCCGTGTCGGCCAGGGCGGACACGGTGATGACCTCGTTGTAGGCGGCGGGCACCCGGGCCGCGGCGCTGGCGTGGTCGTTGCCCGCGGCGGCCACCACGGTGATGCCGCCGGCGACCACGCGGCAGATCGCCTGGTGGAGGATGTCCTTGTTCGACGCGCCGCAGCGGCCGTCGTCACGGCCGTATTTCGCGACGCTCATGTTGGCGACTTCGAAGAGCGGCCGGCTCGGGTTCGCGGGATCGCGCTGTGACAGCACCCAGTCGAGGCCGCAGACGTACCAGGACAGGAGCCCGTAGCCGGAGTCGTTGAGGATCTTGACGGCCCAGACGCGAGCGCCAGGAGCGACGCCGACGACGCCGAACGAGTTGTCGATCGCGGCGACCGTGCCGGCGACGTGGGTGCCGTGTCCCTCCATGTCGCGCCACAGCCCCCGATTGCTCGACGAACAGTTGTAGCCACCGGCGACGTTGAGGTCCGGGTGCTGGTAGATGCCTGTGTCGATGATCGCCACGTCCGCGTCGACGCGCTGGTCCACGCCATCGATCTGGGCCATGGCCGACGTCCGCGTCCCGATCCGTGACACGCCCGTCGGGACGGTCTGGGCGGCCAGCTGGATGACCTCGTCGGGGACGAGCCCGACGACGTTCGGATCCGCCAGCAGGGCGCGCCGCTGCGCCTGGTCGAGCTTGGCCGTGAAGCCGCGGATCGCGCGGCCGAAGCTGCGGTTCACCTTCAGGCCTTCGCGCGCGCCGTGGCGAGCCTCGATGTTCTGGACGTCGGCGCCGGACCTGAGGACGACGATGTAGCGGCCGGTCGGGTCGGGGCGGCCGTCGGCCTTCGTTTGGGGCGGGCTCGGCTTGGATGTGATGGGATGCGGGCCGGCAGTCGCGGGCGTCGAGGACGGGCCCGGCAGCCCGGCGGTGGCCCCGGGGGCGGCGGTAGGGCCCGGCGCTGAGGCTGTGGCCGTCGGATCCGGGGACGCGTCGGGCGTCGGGCTCGGCGTCACCGACGGCGAGACCTCGCTCGATGGCAGGGCGGACGCCAAACCCGCGCTGTTCCCTGGAACCGGTTCGGCGGCGACCGCCGGGCCGACCACCGGGAAGGAGACGAGCACGGCGAACGCAAGGGTGGCGAGCGGGGGTCGTCGCATGAGGACGTCCATCATCGCGTACGGGTCCACCCCCGCCCATGCACCCGGTGGTCCCACCGGCCGGTAGCCCCGACCGGTCCTGACCGCACCGGACCCGGATCGGTCCGGCGAGTCCAGCGACCCGACGTCAGCCGGCGGCGCGGATCTCCGCCTCGGCCTCGGTAACGCGCGCGAGGATGTTCGATCGCATCGTGTCCAGGCCGGTCCAGACGGCCTTCGTCGCGGTCGAAATGGAGGTGAGCTGGGACTTCAGCTGGCGGACCATCTCGAGCTGCTCCCGGATCGCGGTGAGTGCCGCCTCGACGGCGGCCGCGTCGACCTCGACCTCGCGCTCGGCAAGCGACGCGAGCGCCAGGAGGCGGGCGAGGCGGATGGCCGCCTCGAGGGTGGCCGGCTCGGGCGCGGCCGGGTCGATGACGCAGTAGACGTCGTCGCCGATGACGGAGAACGGCGCGATGCCGCTCGGCGCATGAGCCGGCGTGAACACCGCGACCGCGATGGCCGCGCCCCGATTCTCTCGCGCGTCGCGCAGCTCGTCGCGCATCGCCCGCATCGATATGGACCGATCCTTCGCCTCGACGACGACCCGCAGATCGCACCCGCGCGCGACCCGCGCATCGATGGTCAGGACGAAATCACCCTTCTTCGACTTGATCGTCGAACCGGTCTCGAAGCCGGTGCGGTCGAGCAGGTCGCCCGCGCCGCGGGCGATCTCGCCGAGCATCGACGACAGGAGCTCCTCGAAATCGGCCCCTTTCACAGCGGACCGGGCCCGTTCCGCACCCCGAGCCGCCCCGGCCGCCTCGATCGCCACGAGCCGTTCCTCGATGCCCTTGAATCCCGCCGCGATCTCCTGGCGGAACTGGTGCATCGGGGAGTTGAGCCGCGTCGGGTCGAGGAGCAACGCCAGCTTGGACGCGTCGCCGTCGAAATACTTCTCGAGCATCCCGGCGATCCGGCCGATCGCGCTATCGCGCTTCTTCTCGTCGAACAGCTCATCCACCATGGAACGGAGCGCGCCCCGATCGCCGAGGAACCGCTCCAAGGTCCGCGGCAGGCGTCCGTCGCCGTCCGCGAAGTTGGCTCGCAGCGTCTGCTCGAGGGTCGCGGCCGCGCGTTCGTTGACCAGCTCAGCCTGGCGGACCATCCGCTCGAACTCCGTACGGACGGCGTCGACGTTGACGGTCACGCCGGCGTCCTGGAGGGCGAGGAGGCCGATCCGCACGGCCCGATCGACGAGGCCGGCGCGCTCGGATGCCGGGCGCTCGCCAAGGAAGGCCGTCAGGGCGGGATCGGCGATAACGAAGCGCTCCAGGACGATGCGATCGCCCTCGAGACGGACGCGACCGCACGACCCGGGACTGTCGGGATCGGATGACGGGAGCGAGACGAGGAGGGGGGCTTCCATGGCACGAAGGTAGGACCCACTCGTGACATCTAGGCTGTCACGGGTGTTTGCGCCCACCGCGTACCATCCGCTTGATGCCCCGTCACGTCGCGACCGCGGTCCTCGCCGCCCTCCTGCTTGGCGCCGGACCGACGGCCACCGCCCCGGTCGTCGCGGCGACGCCAGCGATATCCGGGGCGACACCGGCGTTGTCCGCCCCCGCGGCGGCAAAGGTGCCACTGGCGGACCAGATCCTCATCCGGTACCGGAAAGGCACCACCGCGGCCGAACGCGCCCGCATCGGGCGGTTCCATGGCCTCACCCGATTGCACCTGAGCGCGAACGCCCGCACTGACCTTGTCGTCGCCGAGGGACGATCGGCGGGCTCGGTCCGTCAGCAACTTGCGGCCGATCCCAATATCGAAGCCGTCAGCCCGAACTTCCAGCGCCATATCGCTGCCGATCCGACTGGCGAACCGTTCTTCGCCAAGGAATGGGGGCTGAACAACACCGGCCAGGCCTTGCAGGTCGGCGGCAAGACCGTGAGCGGGACGCCGGGCGTCGACATCGATGGCCTCCAGGCGCTCGGACTCGGGGACGGTGCCGGGGTGACGGTCGCGGTCGTCGACGACGGCGTCGACTTCAGCCATCCCGATCTGGCGGGGCGCCGGTGGACGAATCCCGGGGAGTCGGGCGGCGGCAAGGAGACGGACGGGGTCGACAACGACGGCAATGGCTACATCGACGACGTCCACGGCTGGGACTTCTGCAACAACGACAACACCGTCCACGATGCGGGCAAGGACGAGCATGGAACCCACGTCGCCGGGACCATCGCGGCTTCGCTCAACGGTGCCGGCACCGTCGGCGTGGCGCCGGGCGTAAAGATCATGGCCGTCAAGTTCCTCGACAACAGGAACCCCAGCCCCTGCGGGCAGGACCAGCAGGCCATCGACGCGATCAACTACGTCGCCTGGTTCGGGTTCGTCCCGATCATCAACGCCTCCTGGGGCGGCCCGGGCTTCGATCCGGTCCTGGACGCTGCCATTCGAGATTCCGGGGCTCTATTCGTCGCGGCCGCCGGCAACAGCGGCCTGAACGTGGATTCCCTACCGGTCAGCAAGCGGTTCTACCCGGCCGCATCGACCCAGCCCAACGTCCTGTCCGTCGCGGCCGTGGACCAGAACGGAGAGCTGGCCAACTTCTCCAACTACGGTCCTCGGACGGTGGACATCGCGGCGCCCGGGGTGAACATCCTGAGCACGTTCCCGCCCCAGCCGGCAAAGCCTGACAGTCCCGCTTGTCCGTCGCCTTGCTACGCGTGGGCGGCCGGGACGTCGATGGCGGCCCCGCACGTGTCCGGGGTCGCGGCCCTGGCGCTCAGTCGTGCGCTGCCGGGGACGCTCAGTCCAGTGGCGCTGCGCGCCCATATCCTCGCCAGCGGCCGGTGGCGCCCTGAAACCACCGGCCTGACCGCCACGAGGCGGATGGTCAACGCGTATCTCGCGAGCGACGTCGCGGGACCAGTCGCGCTGCCGCCCGACCGCTTCACGTTGCGACCCGGCTCGGCGGTCGCGACGTCGACCGCGACGGCCCTCGTGCGCTGGCCGGCGGCGACCGATGACCTCACGGCGGTCGCTTCCTATTCGCTTCGACGCCATGGCCCGAGTGGTGGCTGGACGACGATCGCCAGCGGGCTCGGGCCGACCAGCCGTGTTGCCGCGTCGGCGATCGCGTTCAACACGACCTACCAATTCAGCGTCACCGCCAAGGACCGCGTCGCGAACGTGGGCGCCGCGGCCACGACCGCCGTCAAGGCAACGCTCTACTCCGACTCGACGTCGCTGGCCCATTACGGCTCGGGCTGGTCGCGGCCGGCAAGCAGCTCGGCGCTCGGCGGTCGATTGCACACTGCCTCCCGGGCCGGCGCATCGATGACGTTCGGGTTCACCGGGCGATCGATCAACCTCGTCGCGCCCAAGGGCCCGAGGCGCGGCAGCTTCAACGTCTACCTCGACGGCGCGTACGTCCAAACCGTCAGCCTGCGATCGAGCTCGACCTCGAGCCGGATCGTCGTCGTTGTAGCCGCCTTCAGCGCGAACGCGGCGCACACGATGAAGATCGTCGTGATCGGCACCCCAGGCCATCCCCGCGTGGACCTCGACGGGATCGCCGTCTTCCGCTGACGGGACCGTGGCCGGGCGTGCCAGCGGGACCGGCCCTCAAGTCCCCCGGTACGTCGTCACCGAATAGGGGGCCAGCAGCAGCGGCACGTGATAGCTGCGCTTCGCGTCGTCGATCTGCAGGTCGAGCGCGATGCGCGTGAAGAACGAGCCGTTCTCATGGGCGACGTCGAACTCGAGCCGGTAGGCGCCGGTGAGCAGCGGCCGCTCGAGCAGGTCCCGGACCCGGCCGTCGGCGTCGGTGAGCGCCTGGGTCATCCGGATCGGCGCCGCCGCCACGTCGAGCCGGTAGAGCGTGACGTGGACCCCGACCGCCGGCGAGCCCAGCTCGGTGTCGAGCACGTGCGTGGAGATCGTCGGGCGGGGCGTTCCGGCATCGGCGGCCATGCGTTCCTCCACGCTGTCGGCCCGCGCTATCCTCCGCACATGGGTTCGTTGCGGATCGAGGTCGGTGACCTGCACTTTAGCGCCCACTGGGACGGCGCCGCTCCGCGGACGATCGAGGCGATCCGACAGATGCTGCCGATCGAGTCAAACCTGATCCACTGCCGCTGGACGGGCGAATCGACCTGGATCCCGTTCGGCGACTTCCGGCCCGGGCTCGACTTCGAGAACCACACCTCGCATCCGGCGCCGGGCACGCTCGCGATCTACCCAGGTGGCATCAGCGAGTGCGAGATCTTCTTCCCGTACGGCGGATGCACGACGTCGTCGAAGGTCGGACAGCTCGCCGCGAACGTCTTCGCGCAGCTGGTGCCGGACGACGGCTGGGACGCGCGACTCCGCGAGGTCGGGCGGCGCTGCCTCTGGGAGGGCGCCCAGGCGGTCCGCATCACGGAGGTCGCCGACTGAGCCGTGTCATCGGACGGCCGGCGGAGTCTGTGATGCCCCAGATGCTGACGCCGCTCGGCCTGACCCAGTGAGCGCGCTGGTCGTCCGGGGCGGGACGGTCGTCACGGCCACCGAATCGCGACGTGCCGACCTCGCCGCCGAAGGCGGCGTCATCACCGCGATCGAGCCTGACCTGTCTGGTCCGGCCGTGGCCTCCGCACTCGTGATCGATGCGACCGGGATGCTGGTCCTCCCCGGCGTCGTCGACGTCCACACGCATACGCGAATCGCGAGCGACGAGGAGCCCGACCGGTTCTTCCAGGATTCGGTGGCCGCCGCGTTCGGCGGCACGACGTCCTTCCTCTCGTTCAACAACCCCGGGACCGGCTCGTCGCCCGTCGCCGAGCGATCGCTCGTGGCGGGCTTGCGGGAGTGGCGTGCGGCAACGGACGGCGACAGTGCGATCGACTACGGGCTGAGCCTCTCGATCAGCGGCCATGCCGAAGATCCGCTCCAAGACCTGCCAACGACGATCGATGCCGGCGTGGCCACCTCGAAGGCGTTCATGGTGTTTGACTTCCGGCTGCCCGACCAGGCGCTCTTCGATGCAATGCGCCGCATGGGGAACGGCGGCGGGATGCTGCAGGTCCACTGTGAGGACCCCGTGCTGCTCGACGCCGGCATCGCGTCGGCGCTGGAGCACGGTAACGTGTCACCGCGCTACCACGCTACAACGCGACCACCGTACGTCGAGGCGGTCGCGACCGCGCGCGCCCTGGCGTTCGCCCGCGCGACCGGCTCACCGGTGCACGTCGTGCACCTCTCCTCGGCGGCGGCGCTCGACGAGGTCCGTCGCGCCAAGGCGGCTGGGGTCCGGGTGAGCGCCGAGACGTGTCCCCATTACCTCGTCCTCACCGAGGACCGGTACGACGAGCCGGACCCGACCACGTGCGCCTGTTTCCTCATCTCCCCACCCCTCCGATCGGCGGCTGATGCCGATGCCCTGTGGACTGGACTCGCCGACCACTCCCTGGACCTGGTGGCGACGGACCACGTGCCCGACCGCCGGGCCGTGGAGAAGGCGGCGGCGAGCAACGGCGTGTCCTTCGACCGGATCAGCAACGGCGCTCCCGGCATCGAAACCTTGCTGACGCTGCTCTACAGCGAAGGCGTCGCCACCGGCCGCATCACCCTCGAGCGCCTGGTCGAGCTGCTCGCAACGACGCCAGCCCGCCGCTTCGGCCTCGCGCGCAAGGGCGCCCTCGACGTCGGGTGGGACGCCGACATCGTCGTCTTCGATCCCACCGCCCGACGCACGATCCGCGCCGCCGACCTCCATCACACGAGCGACTACACGCCCTACGAGGGCTTCGCGGTTTCCGGCGTCGTTCGCGACGTGCTGGTCCGCGGCACGCCGGTCATCCAGGACGGCGCATTCGTCGGCCGGCGTGGAGCGGGCTCCTTCATCGAGCGCGGATCGATCGCCTGACGGCGATCGAGTCGCCGAACGGGATCCGCCGGTCGGTACAACCGGCCGGTCGGACTGGCCCCCTAGGACTCGGGCGGGCCGTAGACCCGGAGCGCGGCGACGTCGCGAAACCCGATGCGCCGATAGACGGGATGTCCCAGATCGGACGACTCGAGCACCCCGAACCGCGCGCCTCGCTCCATGGCGTCGCGCAACACGGCGATCGTCACCGCCCGGCCGATCCCGCGACCTCGCGCGTCCTCCAGCGTCGCGACGTTACCGATCACGACCGACCGCCCCAATCCGATGCCCAGGGCCGACGCGACCGGTCGACCATCGAGCTCCGCGACCACGGTCCGGACCGGAGACCCGGGCGCTCCGAGCGGCGCTAAGAGGTCCGCCACCGCCTCGCCGAGCTCGCCCAGAATGCCGAACCCGGCCGCCGCGAGGCGCGTGGCATCCCGCATCGATGCCTCGTCGACGACCCACCTGAGCGTGACCCCCGTCGGCAGCTCCAGGTCCGGGACATCTGACGCCTCGATGCGCATCGCCGGCAGCGCTTCCGAGACGAGTCCGATCCGCTCGATGCGATCCCCGAGGTCGGCCGGGAGGGACTCGGGGTCGAGCCACCAGGTGCCCGAGACACCGGCCGCCGCGTAACGGTCCATGATCGCGCCGATCCGCGCATCGGCTTGTTCGGCGTCCAAATGGATCCGCAAGATCCGGTTGAACGGACCGATCGGGAGCGGGGTCATGCCCCAAGCGACGTCGGGCTCGCGTCCGCAGCTGACGCCGTCCTGCCCGTCGGCCAGCCGGCAGAGAGTCAGGTAGCCATCGCAAAGGGCATCCAGGCTGGCGGTGCGGTCGCGATCGCCCATCGCGCGCGGACCGTCAGGCCTGGGCCCGACGGATCGTCGCCTCGATGAGGCCGTGCGGCTCGGTCGTCGAGAGGTAGACCTGCCCGTCGTTGGCCATCCCGAAGGGCGCAAAGTCGACGACGAAGTGATGGAGGTTCGGCAGCACCATCCGGATCTCTTCGAGCTCCTCGTGGCGCTCGAGGATCGCCTTGCCGATGATCCAGATCGAAGCCTGGACGCTGGCGCTGTCGTGCTCGGCGAAGACCTCGAGCAGCGTGTCCCGCGCCGCCGTCCACGCGGCATCGAAGTCGAGATCGGGCGCTCCGTAGCGCCAGATTGCGGTGAGCTTCGTGGCCATGAGCCGGTCGTCGGTCTCGGGCAGGGTCGTGAACCGGTCCCGGGGGAAGCCGCTGAACGCCGATCGGGTCGTCTTCATGACAACGAGGTCCTCGATCCCGGCATCGACCACCGCGCCGTCTCGGCTCACGGCGGCGGTCGCCACGCGCGTGCCCTCTCCGGTACGGACGAACGCACCGTCGGCCGGCGCCCCATCGACCTCGATCGACCGCCAGGCGTGCTCGCGGACGTTGACCGTGGCACGCCCGACGGCTGGGGTGTCGAGGAAGTGCCGGGCGAGATCGATCGCGTAGGTTTCTATCGAGCCGCCGAGATGGTCCGCCGCGTACGCGTAGGCCGTGTTCTTCATCGTGTCGGTCGCGACGACGTTCGTGTTGTCGCCATCGGTGTGGGCGGCCGTGAAGTCGCCCTCGAGTGCCACGGCGACCGTGAGATCCCGAAGCGGCTGCGGATCCCCGTCGCGACCGACACGGACGATCCGGATGGCGGCCTTGCCGTAGCGGCTGGCGGCGAGTTCGATCATCGGGGTCCCTCCGCCGACAGCTTGGCATACCGGTCGCGCGCGATGTCGACCACGGCATCGAGGGCCCGGTGGAGCTCCTCGGTGCGATCCTGCTGGAGCGCGGCGCCCATCCCGGGGAGCAGCGCCTCGCGCGGACGACCGGCCACGAAGACGCAGTAACGGAAGCCGAAGCGCGCCTCGTATGCGTCATTGAGCCGCTCGAGTTCGGCCGCGACGTCGACGGCCGGGGCAGCATCCCGGTCGTACCCCTGCTCGGCATGACTCAGGGTCGACACGCTGGCCGGCGCGGCGCCGAGGCGCGGATGCGCGTCGAGCAGCTCGACCTGCTCGGCCTCGGGCATCGCGTGCGCGACCCGGCGGGCCGAGGTGAACCAGGCGTCATCGCCGGTCAGCGGTCCGGCCACGGCCGCGAGGCGGGCGAGGAACCTGGGTGCGCCCTCGAACAGCACGGCCGGGTCGACGGTCATCGACCGCACCTCACCAGCCACCGGCCTCGCGAATCAGTCGATGGAGGACTCGGGCGGCCACGACGCGTCGATACTCGGCGGTCGAGCGGACGTCGTCGATCGGTCGAAGCTCGCCAGCCAGGGTGTCCGCCGCAAGATCGGCGACGGCCGGCGTGGGCGCTGCCCCCTCCAGGACGGCTTCCGTCGCGGCGGCCCGGATCGGCGTCGCCGCCACCGAGCCCAGCCCGAGGCGCACGTCGCTCCACCGAACCTCCGACCCATCGCGCCAGGCGAGGGCCATGACGACCTTGCTGATCGACTGGGCTCGTCGCGTCCCGACCTTGCGGAAGCGCATCTCGCGACCCGTCGGCACGGGCACGCGGATGCGGACGATCAGCTCGTCCGGGGCGAGGGCCGTCGCGCGGTAGCCGGTCCAGAAGTCGCGCGCGGCCACCTCGCGCTCGCCGCGGACCGAACCAAGCTGGAACGACGCGTCGGCGGCGAGCATCACCGGCAGGGTGTCGCCCGCCGGGGACGCATTCGCGATGTTTCCGCCGAGCGTGCCCCGGTTCTGGATCTGCGCTGCCCCGATCGTCGCGGCGGCCTCGACGAGGGCCGGCAGGTGCTCGCGACAGACCGTCGATCGTCGGAGGTCGGTGTAGGTCGTCAAGGCGCCCAGCAGGAGCGACCCGTCCTCGACCGCGATGCCGCGCATCGCCTCGATCCGCCACAGGTCGACGATCCGGGCCGGCGGCTCGCCGAGCTCGCCGGTCAGGGCGACCATCAGGTCCGTCCCACCGGCGATCGGCTGGATGGCCCGGGCGCCGTCGCGACCCTCCGCTGCCAGCGCGGCGGACCCTGGCCTCGACGCCGGAGCCGCGGCCACGGCCTCCGCGAGCGCCGCGTACGCGCCGGCCAGGTCGGTCGGGCTGACGACCGGTGGCTCGATCGGCACGGGTCGCTACCCGCGCCGTCGGCGACGGCCGAGCAGGAGCAGGACGAGCGACGCGACGAGCCCGAACCCGACGGCGATCTGGGCGGGTGTGAACGCCGGCGGGCCCATCACGGGATTGACCTGCGGCGTGCGACCTCGCGAGGTCGGGGGCTCGGCCACCGGGGCCGGCGCTGCCGGCTCGGCGCCCGGCGCGCCCACACCCTCGACCCGGGCCGCGACCTCGCCGTTCTTGCCCTCGCTCATCGAGCGGCACCCGCCACGAGCGCGATCGCTTCGACGATCTTCGTGTACCCGGTGCACCGACACAGGTTGCCGGCGATCGCCTCGCGGATGGCCGCGTCGTCCGGCCCGCCGCCGCTGTCGAGATAGGCACGACCGGCCATGAGCATGCCGGGCGTGCAGATCCCGCACTGGGCGCCGCCGGTCTCGAGGAACGCGGCCTGCAGCGGCTCGAGCGCTGCGGGGCCATCACCGGGGGCGGACGGCGCCGCGAGTCCCTCGACGGTCCGGATCTCGGTGCCGCCGACCTGGCAGACCGGCACGAGACAGCTGTCGACCGGCGCACCATCGACGAGGACCGTGCACGCGCCGCACTCCCCTTCCCCGCAGCCCTCCTTGGTCCCGGTCAGGGCCAGATCCTCGCGCAGGACGTCGAGCAGGCGGCGCATCCCCGGCACGTCGACCTCGGCCGGCGCCCCATTGACGCGGAAGCGGAAGGTCGTCATGCGCCCGGTTCCGAGGCGCCCGGGCGGAGCGGCGCGAGCTCCGGCCGACCCGACAGGCCCGCGAGGATCCGCTCGGGGCTGGCCGGCAGGTCCGCGATCCAGACCCCGGTCGCGTCGGCGATGGCCGCCACGACGGCCGGCGCCCCGACGTCCATTGGCAGCTCCCCGATCCCCTTCGCGCCGTGCGGCGCGCCATCGAACGGCGCCTCGACGAGGATCGTCGAGATCCGCGGCGCATCGAGCGCGGTCGGGATGATGTACGTGGCCAACCGGTCGTTCAGGTAGCGCCCGTCGCGCAGCTTGATCTCTTCGATCGTCGCGTAGCCCACGGCTTGGAGCGTGCCGCCTTCGACCTGGCCCTCGGCCAGCACCGGATGGATGACCCGGCCGACATCGTCGGCGGCGACGACATCGATGACGTGGACCTCGCCCGTGTCGAGATCGACGTCGACCCGAGCCACGCATGCAGCCCAGCCGAAGGCCGGGTAGGCGTCGCCGGTGTACGTGCTGTCGTCGAACGGCGTCCCACCCGGATACGGCTCGAAGCGCTGGTCGATCCTCGTGGCGCCGCGCGCCCGGGCGTAGTCCTCGAAGGTCGCGGCGAACGAGCCACCCGACGCCGACTCGACGGTTTCACGCAACCGCTCCGCCGCCTGGATGAGCAGCCCACCGACGACCATCGCCGTGCGCGACGCCACGGTCGGCCCCGAGTCCGGGACGAACGCGGTGTCCTGCGGCGCGACCTCGATGTCGGCCTCGGACACGCCGAGCGCCTCGCCGACGAGCTGCGGGAAGATCGTCTTGGTGCCCTGCCCCATCTCGGTGGAGGCGGTCAGGATCCGGATCCGACCCTCGCCGGTCAGCTCGAGCGACGCCACCGAGGCGAGCTTGACCTCGCCCGAGCCGGTGAACCCGGCGCCGTGCCAGGCCAGCGCGAGGCCGATCCCGGTCGCCACGCGCTCGGGCTCGCTGCGCAGGACGGCGGGCGGGGCCGGGGCGGGGTCCGGCGGCCCACCCGGGCTCGCACCAGTGCCGCCACGCTGCCCTCGAGCGTTCGCTGTCCGCTCGCGCAGGCGGGTGAACTCGGCGGCCTCGGCGGCCCGTTCGAGGACTTCCTCGCCGGCGACGCTCGTCCGCAGCTCCTGGCCGGTGGGCGTGGTGTCGCCCGGCCGGTAGACGTTCCGCCGGCGGATGTCGAGGGGCGAGATCCCGAGCTGCTCCGCGATCCGGTTGAGGTGGGTCTCGGCCGCGAACTCCGTCTGCGGCGCCCCGAAGCCGCGAAACGCGCCGTTTGGAGGCGTGTTGGTCCGGGTCGCCCGGGCCCGGATCCGGACGTTGGGGCAGCGATACGGTCCGCCCGCGTGCAGCGCGCCGCGCGATAGGACGACCGGGGTCAGCGTGCAGTACGCACCGCCGTCCATGACGATCTCGATGTCCTGGGCGACGAGCCGGCCCTCGCGGGTCACGCCGGTCCGGTGGTGGATGATCGCCGGGTGGCGCTTGGTCGTGGCGGCGATGTCCTCGTGGCGTTCATAGATCATCCGGACCGGTCGCTGGGCCTTGCGCGCCAGGAGCGCCGCATGGAGGCCGATGACCGAGGGAAACTCCTCCTTGCCGCCGAAGCCGCCGCCGGTCTCGGCCTGCACGACCCGCGCCGCCTCGTCGGACAGCGCGAGGCCACGCTTGAGCGCCCCGTGCAGGTAATACGGACACTGGAGCGAGCCCGTGACCGTCACGCCGCCACCCTCGGTCGGGACCGCGATCATCGCGTTGTTCTCGATGTAGAGCTGCTCCTGGTGGCCGACGCGGTACTCCCCGACCAGGACGAAGTCGGCCGCCGCCATCGCCGCGTCCACCTCGCCGGCCTCGATCCGGTAGCTCGCGAAGACGTGCTGGGAGGCGGCCGGGTCGAACACCGGCGGGAGCGGCTCGGTCCGGACTACCACCCGCCGGCGCGCCTCGCGCAGCGTGGAGCGGTCCGCGGCCGCGAGGAGGGCCAGCGGCTCGGCGTGATGCTGGATCTCGCCCCCGACCGGCACGAGGATCGGCTGATCCGCCTGGATGGAGTTGACGATGTTCTCGCCGGGAATGTCGGCGGCGGTCACGACGACCACCTTCGACCAATCGAAGCTCGGGTCGAGGTCGAGGGCGACGAACCTGGCACGCGCATCGGTCGCGCGGATCGTCGCGCCGAACCAGGCGCCGGGGACGACGATGTCGTCGGTGTACAGCGCCGTCCCGGTGAGCTTGGCCGGGCCCTCACGTCGCCGCGGCGCCGCTTGACGCGCGCGGCCGGGAAGCGTGGTGCCGGGCGGGATGACGAGCGGCTCGGCGGGCTGGGTCCGGGTCGTCATGCGGACGGCGGGGTTCCTCCTTCTTGGCGTGTGGACGATACCACCGTGCGGCGGCTTCTGGCCTCGACCGGCGAGGGCTGGCGGACCGTTGCCGCACCGTTGCCGGTCGTCACCGCGAAGTGGGCGAAGGGACTAGCGAGCCGATGGGCGAGCCCTATAGTCGATGGCCCTGGAGGGCCTGGATCCGTGGAGCCGATCTCGACCGTGACACTCACGCAAGACGTCCTGCTGCCGCTGCTGCTGACGGCGATCGTCGTCAACCTGGCGATCATCTTGATCGTCGTCGTGACCGGCCGCTCCGGTCAGCGGCGCGACCTCGCCGCGGCCGGGTCGAGCCGACCGAGCCCTCGCGGCCTGATGACGCCCGCGTGGCACGCCCAGGTCGAAACGTTCGCCATCGACACGGAATCCGGCACCGATCCCGTCGCTCTGCCCGAATCGGCCGCGGACCACGAGGCGCTCGGCGCGCTGCTCGACGCCGCCGCGTGGGCCGGCAAGGTCGCGACCGAAGACTCGCGCGTCCGGCGCTACCACCACCCGGCCACGATCGTCGTCATCGAGTTCGACGGCCTTCGGGGAGCGATGGAGGAGCACGGCTCCGACATCGGTCGCCGGGTGCTCCCCGGCATCGCCGGGATCATCCGCCGTCTCGCCCGCGACGCCGACCACGTGGGTCGCCTCGCACCGGGCGGGTTCACGGTCCTGCTGGCCGAGACCGACGAGATCAGCGCGATCAACTACGTTGAACGGATCCGGGTCGCGTGCGAGGAATGGCTCGAGCAGACCGGCGTGGCCCTCGGGATGTCGATCGGCTGGGCCGGCACGACCGGCGATCCGACGCTCCCCGATGCCCAGCGGCTCGCCACGGAGCGCATGAGCGCCGAGCGCGCCCGCCGCGCCGCCGCCGAATCGGGCGATACGGCGGAGTCGATGTCGGCCTGGTCGATCAGGGGCTGATCAACCTCGCGGCTGCGTCCCGTGGCGGCGCTAATCAGTCGATCCCGAGACGGATCGCGCGACCCGGCGTCGCGCCGGTGTGGGTCCCCTCGCTCACGACGCTGACGCCATTCACGATCACCTGCTCGATCCCGTCGGGAGATCGCCGCGGCTCGTCGTAGGTGGCGTTGGAGCGGACCGCGGCCGGGTCGAACACGACGATGTCGGCGAGCGCCCCGTCGCGGAGCAATCCTCGCTGGCGGAGCCCGAGCCGGGCCGCCGCGGCGCCGGTCATCTTGCGGATCGCCTCCTCGAGGCTGAGGAGGGCCTCGTCACGCACGAACTGGCCGAGGATGCGCGGGAAGCTGCCGTAGGTCCGCGGGCTGGGCTTGGCCCCGATGAAGGTGGAATCGGTCCCGACCATGCCGATCGGATGGGTGATGAACGGCCGGAGCGTCTCCGACCACGGGCCCGCCGTGACCTGGTTGACGCCGAGATCCTCGGCGAGGAGGAGGTCGCAGATGACATCGACGGCGTCGTCGCCGGTGTCGGCCATCACGTCCGCGACCGACCGGCTCTCCCAGCGCAGCAGCTCCGGGCGACGGAACGCGCCGAGGCGGACGTCGCCCCAGCCGGCCGGGCGGGTGTGGGCGGCCTGGCCGAATTCGGCGCGCAGGCGGGTGCGGGCCGTGGCGTCGGCGAGGCGCGTCTTGAGGGGCGCGGGGCCGCCCTCCTGGATCCAGCCGGGCAGCTGGATGAGGAGGCGGGTGCTGGCCCATTCGGAGGGATAGCTGTCGAAGGTGACGTCGAGGCCCTCCGCCCGGGCGTCATCGACGAGCGCGAGGAGCGGCTCGGGCCCGCCGGGGTGGGTCTCGCGGTGATAGAAGTGCGTGATGTGGGCGGGACCCTCGGCCCGCCGGCCGATCTCGATCGCCTCCCTGAACGGGTCGAGATATCGGTCGCCGAGCGCGTAGCGGACGTGGCTGTGGTAGAACCCGCCGGCCCGCGCCGCCTCGCGGGTCAGGGCCGCAAGCTCCTCGGTCGTGGCGTAGCTGCCCGGCGGGTAATCGAGGCCGGTGCTCAGGCCGACGGCGCCATCCCCCATCGCGTCGCGTAGCAGCCCGCGCATCCGATCGAGCGACCGCGCGTCCGCCGGCACGTCGTTCCAGCCGAGGGCCGCGATCCGGAGCTGCGAATTGCCGACGAGCGAGCCGACGTTCAGGCTGACCGTTTCGTCGTATCGGGCGAGGTAGCTCGCCATCGTCGACCAGTCGTAGTCGATGTCGGGGCGGCCGTCGAGGCCCGAGTCGAGCTCGACGAATGCCTCGAGGTCCGCGCGCGACTCGAACGGCGCGAAACCGTTGCCGTCGACCCCGACGATCTCGGTCGTCACGCCCTGCCGCACCTTGGGCTCGTGCCGGGGATCGGCCAGGATCACCAGCCCGCCGTGGCTGTGGAGGTCGATGAAGCCGGGCGCGACGATTCGGTCGGTCGCGTCGATGCGCCGGCCGGCGTGCTCCGGGAGCGGCATGTCGGGAGGGAGCAGTCGGAGCCGCTCGCCCTCGACGATGACCGTCCCGGGGCGCCCTGGCGCGCCGGTCCCATCGACGATCGTGCCGCCCTGGATGAGGATGTCGACCCTGTCAGGCATGCCCGGAACGATAGCCGGTCCGCCTGGCTGCTCGGTCCGCCTGGCTGCTCACCCGGTGAGCGATCGCGACGCGGCGGACGGCGCGGGCGTCGGGATCCGTAGCCGGACCTCGTGAATCCGACGTGGAGGAGGCCCCGCGGTATGTTCCTCGTCGCTGAAGCTCCACCACGTGAGCAGGATCTGCGGGCACGAACCGCCGGCGGACAGACCGCGTCGCGGTTGTTCATGTGCTGAGCGATCGGAACGGCCTGGCCGAGCAGATCGACGTCGAGGCCGCAGCCCCATCTCGCAGACAGCCGCAGGGCCATCGGTGAGCCTCGGATAAGGGTGAACCAGCACCCTCTTCCCATGGCGACGACCGAACGACGCAGCGCGGTCGCGAACCGGGCCACGCGTCGAACCTTGGCGACGATCGGAGAGGAGCTCCTGCAGGCCCGCCTCGGAGCGGGCCTAAGTCAGGCTGCCGTCGGCGCCGGGTGTGGCATGTCGCGTTCGAAGGTGGGTCGCATCGAGCGTGGCCAGGCTCCGAGCGCTTCAGTCGCGGACCTCAACCGGGCCCTTGCGATCGTGGGACTGGAGCTCGCCATCCGAGCCTTCCCGACGTCGCAACCGCTCAGGGACATTGCCCACCTGCGGCTGCTCGCGGACTTTGCGGCTCGCATCGACCCGAGGCTGACCATCCGCACCGAAGTGCCGCTGCCCACGCCGGGCGATCGCCGCGCCTGGGACGGCATGATCACGGGAGCGACGGCGCCGGCTGGCGACACCTGGCCGGTCGCGCTGGAGGCGGAGACGAGACTTCGTGACGTGCAGGCGCTCCTTCGGCGGATCGCGTTGAAACAACGCGACTCCGGGGTCGGCGTCGTCGTGTTACTCGTCCGGGATACCCGGTCGAATCGGGCCGCCCTGCGAGAGGCCCACATGGCGCTCGTCGGCGCGTTCCCGCTGGATTGTCGGACGATCCTGGACGCGCTCGCTGCCGGCAAGGCGCCGCCCGCCAACGGGATCGTCCTGATCTAGGATGCCCGCCGCGGCCCCGCGAGCCCCGCCTCGGCCCCGCGAGCCCCGCCGAGGTGCCGCGGACCCGAGCGCCCGCGGCGGCCCCGCGAGCCCGGCCGCGCTGTCAGGCACGCGCCCCCGGGCCCTCCAGTCGGCGGCCGCGAACCCAGGCGCCGCGGACCATGTCGGGGTGGGCTCGAAAGATGAGCCGGCTCACGAGGTCCGCGGGATCCTCGTCGACGATGCCGGGTAGCGGGGCGCCGAACGCGGGATCGACGGCGATGACGTCGGCCTCCTTGCCGGTCTCGAGGGATCCCGTGACCTCGTCGAGCCCGAGCGCCTTCGCCCCGCCCAGGCTTCCGAGCCGCAGCCAGTCGAGCGGATCGAGGACCGGCTTGGCGTCCAGGCCCGCGACCAACCGAGCGTTCTGGGCATAGAACCCGGTGCGCATCGCGGAGAAGATCGAGAGATCGGGGCCGCCGGCGACATCCGAGCCGAGCCCGATGGACATCCCGGCCTCCAGGTAGCGACCCAGCGGCATGACGCCCGAGGCAAGGAACAGGTTAGAGATCGGGCAGTGCGCGACCCGTGAGCCCGTCTCGACGAGCCGTTCGATCTCGCGGTCGGACAGATGGATCGCGTGGGCGAGGACGGTCCGTGGGCCCAGGCCGCCGGCGCGATCGTAGACGTCAACGTAGTCGATTGCCTCGGGGAAGAGCCGCGCGACCTCCTCGATCTCGCCGCGATCCTCCGACAGGTGCGTTTGCCAGTACGTCCCCGTGGCGCTCGCGAGCGCTGCCGATTCGCGCAGGAGATCGGCCGTGCACGACACCGCGAAGCGCGGCGTGACGGCGTACCGCAAGCGATCGTCGTCGGCGCCGTGCCACCGTTCGATCAGGGCCGCGCTCTCGCGCAGGCTTTGGTCGAGGATGACGGTCGGATCGATCGTCGGGTCGTAGGTGACCCGATCCATCATCACCTTGCCGACGATGGCCCGGATCCCGTGGGTCTCCGCGGCCCGGAACATCGCGTCGAGGCTTGCCGCGTAGACCGCGCCGTAGACGAGGGCCGTCGTCGTGCCCGCGGCCGCAAAGGCGCGCCAGGCCGCCGGCGCCGTGCGCTCCGCCGTCGCCTGGTCGAAGCCACGCTCCAGCGGAAAGATGTACCGGTCGAGCCAGGTCAACAGGTCGAGGCCCGCCCCGAGCCCGGCGTTCGGCAGTTGCGGGAGGTGGGCATGCAGGTCGACGAGCCCCGGCAGCAGGACCCAGGGCTGCAGGTCGATGGCCGACGCGGCCAGCTCGGTGCGCTCGCTCGCGGGCCCCGCGTAGGCGATCCGCCCGCGGTCGTCGACGTCGAGAAGGCCGTCGCCCTCGTGGCGGAACGTCCCGTCGTCGAGCGGGGTCAGCAGCCGGGCGCGAAGGGTGAAAGGCGGTCTGGCCGGCAGCGATGCGCGCAGGTCGACGGGCGGCTCCACGGCCGAAGGCTAGCAGGCCGCCCCACCCGGCCGGGCCTCAGCGGGCCGGGGCATCCAACGACCCGGATCGGTTCGATCCGGGTCGGGCGGGTCGCGGGGAAGCTCCGGCGCGCTGCCTCAGCGCTTCTTGCCCCGGACCTCGATGAGGTGCGCTGTCCACTCGGATCCGCCGCGATCGATCGTCGCCGAGCTGCCGTGCCAGCCACAGGTGCAGGTGATCGTCTGGGCCTGGTGCTTGTACTCGTCGATGACGTGCTTGAACGGTTCGTTGGTGAGCGCAGGTTTGACAGGCGGGCGACTGTTCAATGCGGACTCCTGCACGAAGGAAAACGCACGCCGAGAGGCGTGAAGGGGACCCCGATCATAGCCGATTTGGGCGAATCGCGCTCGAATGGCGCCTCCTGGCACCGGGTGAGCGCCGTCCGATCACCCCGGGCGGCCGGTGGACTTCAGCCCGGCGGCAGCAGGCTCGGGTCCAGGATGCCGTCGACTGTCACCGGCCTCGGGACGAGCTTGAGCGTGCCGAGATAGTCGATCGACTTGGCCCAGCCGTCGCGGTCGAGCGCGCCGAGGCCATTGGCTTCCTGCACCGGCCCACGCCACACGTCGATCGTCGCGGCAAGGATGGCGGCCTGCGTCTCCCGGTTCTTGCCGAGCTCGGGGACCGCCTTGACGGCGGCGTCCAGCCCGACCTCGGGATTGGCCTCGACCTCCGCCATCGCGCGCAGCGTCGCCGCCACGAACGCCGCGAGGGCGTCGTGCTTGGCCGCGAGCGTCTTGGTGCCCACGATCAGCCCATTGCCCGGCAGTGGTGTGATCTGGTCGACCCGCAGGATCGAGACGTGTTCGCCGGCAAGCTCGAGCTGGACCGGCTCGTTGTTGACGAAGCCCGTGGCGGCGTCCACGGCTCCCTTGGCCACGGCGGCGCCCTGGCCGAAGTCGGGGTATTCCATGATCTGGAGGTCGCCCGGCGTGAGGTTCGCCGAGGCGAGCAGCGCCTGGAGCATGATCCACGACGAGCCGAAGCGTCCCGGGATCCCGAGCTTGCGGCCCTTGAGGTCGGCCGGCTTGGTGATCCCGGTGGACGCCTTCGAGAACAAGATCGAGGGGAACTGGCCGTAGATCGTCGCGACGTACCGGATCGGGATGCCCCGGCTGACCGCCGGGATCGCGCTCGTCCCGTCCGCGAGCCCGATGTCGACCGCGCCCTGGCCGACGAGGGGGATGAGGTCCGGGTCGATCTTGTTCTGGAACGTGACCTTCAGCCCGGCGTCCGTGTAGTAGCCGGCCTGGTCGGCAAGATAGAACGGGGCGAACTGCACGCTCGGGATGAAGCCCAGACCGACGGTCAGCGCTACCGGCTCGTGGCTGGGCTCACTCGACGCCGCAGACCCCCGGGGCGAACCCGTCTGCGCCGACGCGGATACCGCCGGCGACGAGCTCCCCGCGCCGCACGCGGCCAGCACCAAGCTCAAGGCGGCGAGAGCGACAAGCGCGAGACGGGAACGTGACCGCACGGGAACCTCCACGGTGACTGGGCTATCGGGCGCCGACGAGACGACGCTCGATGAGGACGACGATGAGATACAGCACGATCCCGAGCAACGAGATCGTCAGCAGCGTGGCGAACACTAACGGGATATCGAACAGTGACCCGCGAGCGAGGTTGATGAGCACGCCGAGGCCCTTCTCCGCTCCGGCCCACTCGCCGACGATCGCGCCGACGACCGCCAGCGTCACCCCGACCCGCATTCCGCCGAAGATGCTCGGCAGCGCCGCCGGAACCTCGAGGGTCGTCAGCACCTGGAGACGGGTCGCGCGCAGCGCCCGACCGAGCTCCAGCAGCCGGGCGTCCACGGCGCGGATCCCGACCATCGTGTAGACGGCGACCGGGAAGAACACGATGAGGGCGCAGATGACGACCTTCCCGAGCAGTCCCGGCCCGAACCACAGCGCCATGAGCGGCGCGAGGGCGAGGATCGGGGTGGCCTGGGCGGCTACCAGGTACGGCGAGAGGATCCGCTCGACGAGCGCGCTGCGCGCGAGCGTGTAGCCGACGACCAGGGCGAGCCCGGCCCCGACGGCGAAGCCGAGGCCGACCTCGACGAGCGTCGCACCCAGGTGGGGCGGGATCGTGCCATCGGTCCACCCGGTCACGAAGCTCGCCGCAACCGCGGCCGGCCCCGGCAGGATGAACGGCGGGAAGTCGCCCAGCACGACGACGGCCTGCCACCCGAGGACGAAGACGAGGAATGCGCCCACGACGGGCAGGAACGATCCGCGGCTCATGACGCGAGCTCCAGCGAGCCGGCTGCGGCGGGGTCGCCGAGATGGGCCCGGATTCGGGCGGCGGTGTGTGACACGATCGCCGCATCGAGATCGCCCAACGACCGCGGACGGGCCAGCTCCACGTCGATATCGGCCACGACCCGCCCGGGCCGGGGCGAGAGGACCACGACGCGATCCGCGACGAGGATCGCCTCCGCGATGCTGTGGGTCACGAGCACAATCGTCGTGCCCGCGCGATCCCACAGGCGCAGGAGCTCCAGGTCGAAGCGCTCGCGCGAGAGGGCATCGAGAGCGCTGAACGGCTCGTCGAGGAGCAGGACCTCGGGCTCGAGCGCGAGCGCGCGCGCCAGGGCGACGCGCTGGCTCGTCCCGCCCGACAGCTCGGCCGGGCGATTCGAGACGACACCCGGGTCGAGGGCGACCAGCTCGGTCAGTTCCGCAAGACGATTCGCTCGTCGTTCCGGCGGCCACCCGGCAAGCTCCAGCGGGTAGGTGATGTTCGCCGCGGCCGAGCGCCACGGCAGGAGTCGCGGCTCCTGGAACACGAGCCCGATCGCGGGGTCCGGCGCGACGATCGGGAGGTCACCGAGCGTGACGACCCCGGCCTGGGGGTGGAGCAGGCCGGCGATGACGCGCAGCAACGTCGACTTGCCGCTGCCGTTGGGGCCGATGAGGGCGACGATGCCACCGCCGGGAATGTCGAGCCCGACCCCGTCGAGGACCGGCAGCCGGCCGCCGTCGCGCGACGGGAAGCTCAGCTCGACACCCGAGACGCGGACCGGACGGGGTCGTCGGTCGGTCATGCCCGCAGCTCCGCAAGGGGCCGCAGGATCGGGGCGACGGCTGGGTAGAGCGCCACGTACGCCTCGAACAGGCGGTCGTACGTCGCGCGGAGCTCGGGCCGGGGCTCGACCCGGTGGTCGATCCGGGTCATCGCGCGGATCGCCGACTCGACCTCGGGCCACGCGCCGATCCCGACCGCGCCGAGAATCGCCGAGCCAAGGACTGCGGTCTCGAGGACGGCGGGGACGAGGACCTCGAAGCCGGTGACGTCGGCCTTGACCTGGTTCCAGGCGTCGCTGCGCGCGGGGCCGCCGCACGCACGCATCGCCGTCACCCGGACGCCCGACTCGAGCATCGGCCGGGTGACCTGGCGGATCGCCAGCGCGCTCGCCTCGATGATCGCGCGCGCCAGGTGCCCGCGGTGGTGGGTGAGGGTCAACCCTGCGAACACGCTGGTGGCCGTCGGATCCCAGATCGGCGAGCGCTCGCCGGCGAGGTACGGGAGGAAGACGAGGCCGTCCGCGCCGGGCCGCGTGGCGGAGGCTTCCTCGAGGAGCTGGGCCGTCGTGAGGCCGGAGCCGACGACCTCGTCGCGGAACCAGTCGAGCGCCCGGCCGGTGGCGGCCATCGCGGCCCCGACGCTGTAGCGACCGGCGAGCGGTCCAGGGGTCACGAACGCGCCGGGCACCTCGATCGGTTCGTGCCAGTAGACGCCGAACCCGCCGGCCGACCCGCCCGGATCGTAGGCATCGCCGGGCTCGAGCAGGCCGGCGCCGAGGTAGCTCGCGAACGCGTCGTTCGTGCCGTTCGCGACCGGGATCCCCGGCGTGAGGCCGAGGGCGTCGGACGCGGCGGCCGTCAGCGTCCCATCGACGGCGCCGATCGCCGATGCCCGTGGGCGCCGATCCACCCGCAGGCCCGTCGCCGCGAGGGCGGCCGCGTCGGGGACGGCCTGGTGGGGCACGAGCGGCGCGACGGCCTCGCCGGTCAAGCGAAACGCGAGCCATTCCCAGGTCGTGAGGTACCAGGCCGTTCGGCGCGCGATGTCCGGCTCGTGGCGTTCCATCCAGAGGGCCGCCGGCAACGGTCCAAGCGCCCATCCGCGCAGCCCCGTGGCCGCAGCCAGTTCCTCGGCTTCGGCGGCGGCCCGCGTGTCGAGGAAGGTGATCGCCGGGCGGGTCGCCTCCCCGCGTTCGTCGACGGCGACGAGCGTCGGCCCGTGCCCGTCGACGCCCATCGCGACGATGTCGATCGAATCCGCTGGGCGCAGCGCGCGGACGACGGCGACCACCGCGGACCACCACGCCCCGGGGTCCTGTTCCGCCCACCCCGGTCCGTGCCCGACCTCGAGGCCGTAGCCCGCCCGGGCGATCGCGAGCAGCCGACCGTCGAGGTCGACCAGGCCGGCCTTCACCTCGGTCGTGCCGAGATCGATGCCGAGGATCGCCGGTGTCGTCATCTCGACCGGCTGCTCGCCCGGCCACTCGCCGGGCCGCTGTCAGTGCGCGTTTCGGCGTCGAGCGCCACGACCGCCTCCGCGGTCTCGACATCGGTCACGAGGGTGCGCACCACGCCGGCCCGCAACGCGCCGAGGATCGGCCGGACCTTGGCCTCGCCGGCCCCGACACCGATCGAGACCGGGACCCGGCCGAGCGCGCGCGCGTCGAACGCGAGGACCCGGTAGCGCAGCTCCGGGCAGACGAATCGACCGTCGAGATCGAAGGGGGCGATGAGGATCTCACCGACCGCGTCGGCGGCATCGAGCTGGCGCGTGACCCGCTCGCCTACCGAGGCCGCCCCCCAGCCGCGACCGCCGATCCCGACGATCGCGACATCGAGCCGCTTCCAGAGATCGAGGATCGCGCGCACGCCCGCGTGGGCCTCGAGGGCTCGCTTCGTCGTGGCATCGTCGACGAGGCCCGGGGCCATGAGCCCGTTCGCCTGGGCGCCGAGCGCGTCGGCGACCCGTCGGAAGGGCTCGCGCTCGGGACCCGGCGTCCAGTACCCGCCGGCGAGGGGCACGATCGTCGCCGCGACCGGCGTGGCTGCCTCGTCCAGGGCGTCGGCGATGGCCGACACGCCGGCACCGTCGCCGACCCCGACGATCGACCCGTCGCGGATGACCGCTCGAAGGACCTGGGCCGCGAGCCGGCCGACCATCCGCCGCGTGAGGTCCTCGGGCCCGGCGATCGTCGGCGCGAGGTGGACGGCGTCGAGGCCGTAGCTCTCGCGGAGAGTGTCCCCCGCCGGCGAGCGGACGGCCGTGCGGTCGATGATCCGGATCTCGACGATCCCCTCGGCGCGAGCCCGTTTGAGCAGGCGGCTGACTTGGGGCCTCGTGACGCCGAGGCGTTCGGCGATCGCGTTCTGGGTCTCGCCGAGCTCGTAATAGAGGCGGCTCGCCTGGACGAGCTGCTCGAAGTCGCTCACGGGGTGCGTGGCGCCGATCGCCGTGTCGCCCGGTCGGATCCGTCGGGATGCACAGATGTACTGAACAGATGTGCCTGCATGCCCGCGCATCATCGCCGCGGC
Source organism: Candidatus Limnocylindrales bacterium (assembly GCA_038214255.1). Taxonomy (GTDB): domain Bacteria; phylum Chloroflexota; class Limnocylindria; order Limnocylindrales; family CSP1-4; genus SPCO01. Next base: position 56,780 of record JBBQRZ010000005.1, on the reverse strand, counting down.
GTCCGCGGGCTGTCAACCGAGTGTCAGCCGGGCAGGCTCCCCAGGATCTGTCGCGCTTCGGCGGCGCCGGTCGCGCTGAAGCCCGGATCGGTCGTCAGTGCCATCCGGAGATCCGCGCGGGCCGCCACGGTCTTGCCGAGCGCCGCCTCGATCGCGCCGGCGTGGAATCGGAGCAACGGATCGCGCGAGCCGAGGCGCAGCGCCTCCGTCGACCGCATCGCGGCCTCCTGATCACGGCCGAGCCGGTGCAGTGCCCAACCGAGCGCATCCGCCGCGCGGACGGTCGGGGTCTCCGCGTAGGCCGCCCGGGCGAGCTCGAGGGCGCGCGCGGCGTCCCCGTGATCCGCCTCGAAGAGAGCCAGCTCGAGATCGACGACGACGCCGTTGGCCTTGAACAGGGCGATCTCCGCGCGGGCCAGCTCGTACTGGCGGCGTGCACCCTCGGCATCGCCGGCCACCTCGAGCGTCTCCCCCAGCGCGATCACGTATTCCGGCAGCGGCACGACGGCTGAGGCCTCGCGGAACGACTGTTCCGCGGTCGCGAGGTCCCCGTCACCGAGCGCGAGGTGGCCCAGGCCGCTCACCGAGGGTGCATGGCCCGGCACAAGTCTGAGCGAGCGCTCGTACGTCTCGCGCGCCCCGACGGGGTCCCCGGTCAGGCGCTGCAGATGACCCACGAGCGCGGTCACGTACGCCGTGTTCTCGGGCGCGAGACCGGGCGAGGCGGCCGCCGCGCGCATGGCCGTGAGCGCCCCCCGGAGGTCGCCGCGAAGCTCCCGCGCGTACGACAGCCGGGCCAGGGTCGAGAGGTCCGGCGAATCCGCCGCCAGCGCCTCCGCCTCCTTGAACGCCTCGCGATACCGACCGACCTCGATCAGGGCATCGACGACGACCGCCCGTGCCGCCGGGATCACCGGCGTGAGCCTCATCGCCTCTCGGCCGACCTTGAGCGCATCCACGAACGCGTGACGCCCGAGCCGAAGGCCGCCCAGCCCGACGAGGACGAGCGGATCGCCGGGGAGCAGGTGGCGGGCGGCCTGGAGAGCCACCTCGGCCGGCGGGTAGCCTGAGGGATCCAGCGTCTCGCGGATCCGCTGCAGCAGGGCCAGCCCAAGGTCCCGCTGGGCGGCGGCGTCGCCAGGATCCGCGGCGACCCGGGCCAGGAGAAAGTCGACCTGCTGCTGCGTCGCGGATGTCGCGGCCGGCGGGAGCGGGCGGGCTGCCGGGGACGACGCGGCATCCGACGGCACCGGCGCCGTCGAAGACCCGGCGCTCGGAAATCCCGCCGGCACCGGGGCGGGGGCCGCCGGGTTCGGCTGTTGACCCGTCGCTCGGGCGCCGCTCGCGGGCGCGCAGGCGGCCGCGCAAAGGACCACGGCGAGCACGGCGATCGGCAGGGTCCGGCGGCCCGTCCACGGAGTCATCGGCACGGATACGACGCCTGCACCGAAGCGGATGAACGACGTCCCTACAGGACCCGCCCCGGATTGAGGATCCCCTGCGGATCGAGCGCCGCCTTGATCGAGCGCATGATCGCGACCGCCTCGGGTCCCCGCTGGAGCTCGAGGTAGTCGCGCCGCGCCAGGCCGATCCCGTGTTCGGCCGTGACCGTTCCTCCGAGCGCGATCGCCGCGCGGTAGAGCTCGTCCTTGAAGGCCTCGGTCTTTGCCTCGGCCGTGGGGTCGTCGCGGTCGAATACGAGGTTCGGGTGGAGGTTGCCATCGCCGGCGTGGCCGAATGTCCCGCACCGGATCCCGAGCCTCGTCGCCGATGCCTCGATCGCCCGAAGGAGCTCCGGCACGCGACCGCGCGGGACCCCGACGTCCTCCATCCGGACGAGGCCGATCCGTTCGAGCGCCTGGTAGGCGCCGCGGCGCGCCTGGCGCAGCCAGTCGGCCTCCTGGGCATCGGCCGCCCGGACCGTCTCGATCGCCCCGGCCGTCCGGCAGACGGCCTCGGCCGCGTCGATCTCGGCCGCCGCCCCGGCCCCCGCCAGATCGGATTCGATCATCAGCATCGCGGCCGCGCCGGTCGGTAGGCCCAGGCCGTAGGCGCTGTTCACGGCGGCGATCGTGAACGCGTCCATCAGCTCGAGCGTGACCGGCGTAAGGCCGGCCGGCCCGATCCTGGCGACCGCGTCACCCGCCGCATCGAGCGACGCGAAGAAGGCCAGCATCGTCGATCTCGGCGGCGGCAACGGTCGCAACCGTAGGGTCGCTTCGGTGACGATCGCCAGCGTGCCCTGGCTGCCGACGATGAGCTGGGTCAGCGCGTAGCCGGCCACATCCTTGACGTTCTTGCCGCCCAGGCGGACCACGCGCCCGTCGGCCATGACCACCTCGAGGCCGAGTACCCAGTCGCGCGTCTGGCCGTATTTCACGCAGCACAGGCCGCCCGCGTTCGTGCCAAGGTTGCCGCCGATCGAGCACATCTCGTAGCTCGCGGGGTCGGGCGGGTAGAACAGGCCGCGCTCAGCGACCGCGGCCTTGAGCCGGGCGTTGATGATTCCGGGCTGGACGACGACGACGAGGTTCGCCTCGTCGATCTCGAGGATCCGGTCCATCGCGGTGAAGGCGATCGTGAGCCCGCCCTCGATGCCGACCGCGCCGCCGGACAAGCCCGTTCCGGCGCCGCGCGGGACGATCGGCACGCCGTACTCGGCGCAGATCCGCACGAGCTCGGCGACCTGGACCGTCTCGGTGGGGAGTGCGACCGCCCCGGGCAGCCCGCCGTGGAGGAACGGCGTCTCGTCGTTCCGGTGCGACTCTCGGTCGACTTCGTCGGTCAGGAGGCGCAGGTCGGGGATGCGCGCCCGGATCGCGTCGATGACCGGCGCACTGACCGCGGTGGTCGCAAACATCGTTCGAGTCTAGTGCGACGCTGAGAGACAGGAGCCCGCGAAATGGACCAACCCGGGTACGATTCGCGCCGATGACCCAGCGATCCCGCGCGCCACGCCCGTTCCTGTTCGCGATCGCCGGGTTGTTGCTGCTCGAGCTCGCCGGCCCGGCGGCGGCGCGGGACCGCACGGACGGCTCCGCCACCACGCCAGGGACGCGGAGCGCGGCGGGGCCCGTAACGGCGATGGCTCCGGCCGTCACCCACGCCGCGGAGGTCACCCTCGTCGAGGCGGTCACCCCCGCCGCCACCAGCATCGTGCCCGGGTCCATGCGTCGGACGAGCCTCAAGCTGCGGGCCACGTATGCGACGCAGCTAACCCTGCGCTACGGCACGCGCTGGTTCGGGGTCAACTCGATCGCCACGATCACGAACACCTCGGGCGGCCCGATCGATCGGGTCGAGCTGAACACGATCGCCGCGCGACTCGGTGGGATGACCCTGCGACTCGCCACCGTCGACGGCCGGCGGGTTACGGCGAGCGTCCGCGACCAGACGATCGTCGTTCCACTCGGAGGCGTGCTTCCGGTTGGCGCGACGGCGTCGGTGCGGATCTGGTACGCGGCGCACCTGCGCTCCACGCTCAACGGCTCGAGCTGGATGTTCACGCGGGCCAACGGCATCGTCGATGCCTATCGCTGGATCCCGTGGGTCAGTCGGGCGACCCCGTTCGATCGACCCAACCATGGCGATCCCTTCGTGACGCCGGTCAGCCCGTTGGTTTCGTTCACCGTCGCAACCGATCGCCGGCTCGTCATCGTCTCGACCGCCGATCGCGTGTCGGTCTCGAGCAACGGCCTGATCCAGCGCTTCGTCGCGAAGAACGTCCGCGACGTGAGTCTCACGGCGGCGCCCGATTTCCGGTCGACGTCGGTGCTCGTCGGCGGCACGCGCGTTCGCTACTACTACCGCTCCAGCCGGAACGCGGCGCGGACGCTCGATGCGGCCGCGGACGCGTTCCGCTCCATCCAGGCGCGCCTCGGCGACTATCCGTACCCCACGTTCAAGGTCGTCCAGTCAGCGGGCGGCTTCGGGATGGAGTCGCCGGGTCTCAGCTGGATCCCGTACGGGATCGGCTCGGCGAACCTCCGCTACCTCGTGACCCACGAGACCGCCCACCAGTGGTTCTACGGGCTCGTCGGCAACGACCAGGCCCGCGCCCCGTTCGCCGACGAGGCCGCGGCGGACTTCACCGCGCGGTACGTGCTCGGACTCAGGCGCGGGAGTCGCTGCTCCACGAGCCGCCTCGACCGCTTGATCTACGCCTATTCATCGACCTGCTATTACGAGGTCATCTACATCCAGGGCGGCAACCTGCTCGACGCCGCGCGCCGCCGAATGGGGTCCACCCCGTTCTGGCGAGCGATGCGGGCCTACGTGGCCGCGCATCGATACGGACTGGTCTCGGGCGACCGGACGATCCTCCAGGCGCTCGACGACGCGACGTCGCAGAACCTGGGCGCGTCGCTGTTCGCGCCGCGGTTCCCCAGCTACTACTGACCCGGGCGGACCGATCCGGGCGGACTGATCCGGCCCTGCAGAGCCACCCGCCGGTCCGCGGCGAGCGCCTGCGGCATCTGGCAGAACCCGGCCGGAAGAAGTGGCCGCCAGGCTCGCCAGCCCGCGACGAGCCAGGACGCGACGGATCGCTCGCGCGGTCCCCACGGCAATCCGAACGCAGCGCGGACATCGGCCGGCAGCAGGCCGACCGCCGGCCACAGGGTCCAGGCGTACAGCCGCGCGTCGAGTGGAAGGCGGCCCAGGATCCCGGGGAGCGGCGGGGCCAGGATCACGCCCGCGAGGCCGCGGGCCGTCGCCGAAACGGCGATCGGGCCGTCGGGGCCGAGCATGGAGGCCAGGTACCGCTCGAACGCGTCGAGGTCGGCCGGCACCATCGCCTCGGGTACGCCGAAGGCCCGCGCGATCGGCTTCGTCTCATCGTAAAAGCGGGCGGCTCGATCCCGGGCGACGGGCCCCAGCCACGCGTCGTACGCCACGATCGTCGAGTCCACGAGGGTCGCGTGGACCCACAAGGACAGCTCCGGATCGCGCGCCGAGTAGCCAGACCCGACGATCCCCCGATGCAGCGCATTGAGCCGCCGGATCTCGGCTCGGGCGGCACGGCTCGAACCGTAGATGATCCGCAAGTAACTGCGTATCGTGCCGTCGAGTCGGCGCCATGGGTCGGCCCGGAAGTCGGAGTGCTCCGCGACCCCGGCAGCGACCGACGGGTGGGCGATCTGGAGGAGGAGGGCGCGAGGGCCCGCGCCCAGCAGCAGCATCGCCTCGCGGTCGAACCGCCACGCCTCGGAGTCCGGGCCGAACAACCCAGAATCGCCCGCCGCGGTCGCGGGACCGCCATCGACCGGGGGCATCCGCGGTGCATCCTTCACCGTATCCACGGGCGCACGATAGTCGGAGGACGCCGATGGGACGCTGGGGCACCGAATTCGACCCGGACGAGCTCGCCCGGCTCGAGGTCCGCATGTGGAAGGCGTACTACCGGCGCCAACCGGCTCGCCTGCTCGGCAATCTCATGCTCGGCCTCCGCGCGCAGGCCGGCGCGTCGTGGCCGCGCGCGATCGCGGCGAGCCTGCTCCTGACGCGGGCCGCGGCCGGCTTCGCCCGCGCCGAGGGCGATTACGAGCGGTTCGCGCCGGACATCGTCCGCGCGTACCGATGGCTCGGCCTGCCCGACGACGTCGACGCCGAGGAGGTCGCCCGGCGCGAGCTGCGCTGGTGGGTCGTCCGGCGCGAGCTCGGCCTGGGCGCGGGGGCCGCAGCCGGCGACGCGATCACAGGCCTCTATGCCGCGATCTACCGGTTGGCGCCCGAGCGTGTGGCCGAGGCGGGACGACTGCGCGGGATCGCGGCCGAGGTCCGCGACCGCGGGGCGAATGACGATCCCGAAGGACCGCGCGGGCCGGGCGAAACCTATTGGCCGGAAGTTGCCCGTTTCCTGCGCGACTCGTATCGGAGCCTGCGCGCAGCGCTCCCCGGCTAGCCGGCCAGGGAGGCGACGCTAGCGGTCGTCCGGCCGGCGGCCGACCACCCACCAGGCGAGCGGGAAGATCCCGGCGGCCACGAGCACCTTGGCCCCGTCCCAGAGCAGGAACGGCATGAGGCCGTTGGCGATCGTGTCCTCGGCGGACATGCCGGTCACGGCCTTGAGCCAGGGCAGCCCGACGGCGTAGATGACGGCCTCGCCGAGGAGCATCGCTCCGAGCGCACCCCCGAGCCGCCGGTCCCAGCCGAGCTCACACAGTCTCCCCACGAGGGCACCGGCGAGCACGAAGCCGATGAGATATCCGCCCGTGGCGCCCCAGAGGATCTGGAGGCCCCCCTTGCCCTCGGCGAAGAACGGGAGTCCGACGACGCCGAGCAGGACGTACAGCGCGACCGCCGCGAGGCCCCGGCGCATCCCGAGGGCCCCACCGACAGCGAGCACCCCGAAGGTCTGGCCGGTCAGGGGAACCGGATCGCGCACGATGTAGATCTGGGCCGTCAGGTAGACGAGCAGGGCCCCGGCGGTGATGAGGGCCACGTGCCGGACCCGGGTGCTGAGGCGTTCACCGACGCGGATGGGGACGAGGAAATCGGCGATCGTCAGGCCACGTTCCGCGGCGTTGGTCCGATCGAGCCTTGGGAGGACGATGGTCATCGAGGCTCCGTTCGACGGTCGCTCACGGCGGCGACACGGCCCGGAGTCTAGCACTCGGGAGGCGGGCGTCGGGACCCGGGTCTACTCGTAGCCGACGGCCCGGACGATCGAGACGCCGCTCGCGAGGCGGGCCGGATATGCCGCCGCGAGCATCGCCAGGGAGACCCCCAGGACGAAGGCCACGGCGACGGCCGACCACGGGATCGTGACCGCCTCTGTCAGTCCGCCGCCGGCGAGGACGACCATGAGCGCGCCGACACCGACCCCGGCGACGACGCCGATCAGCGCTCCGACGATGCCCGTGATGCCCGCCTCGACAACGACCGAACGCCAGACCTGGCGCCGGGTCATGCCAGCCGCGCGCAGGACCCCGAGCTCGCGCACGCGCTCGAGGACGTTGATCGTCAGCGTGTTGATGATGCCGAGCGCGGCGATGATGACGGCGATCAGCCCTAAGGCATCGAACAGGCCGAACACCCGGTCGAGGGCATCGCCGATCGCGCCCTGGATCCGGTCGAGGCCCACCGGGTCGAGGGCCAGGGCGCGCGCCTCGGTCCCGAGATTCTCGCGCTGCGCAGCCGACGCGTCTGGTGTGAATCGCACGGCGAAGGCGTCCGCCCCGGCGGCGCCGAGACGCGCCGCATCGTCCCAGCCGACGAGCAGCGACTCGCCGCCTCGCCCGGGGAGGGTCCGCTCCGCGATGCCGACGATCCGCAGCGTCAGTGCCGAGCCGTCGGTCGCCGCGGCGACCAACTCGCGCCCGACCGTCAGGCCGTCGCGATCGGCGACGCCCTTGGGGACGATCACGGCACCGCCGGCATCGAGTGCGGCCAAAGCCGCCGCCCGGTCGCCGGCCACGAAGCGCAGCCGGCCGTCCGTGGCGAGGTCGGCGCCGACCATCGCGGTGCCATCGACCCGGATCCCCCCGACCGCGAGGTCGAACGTCGCGAGCGGGCTCACCGACGCGACGCCGGGGAGCGTCGCCAGCGTTTCCCCGACGCCCTCGTCGAGCCCGACCGGGCGGATCGAGGTCACGACAAGGTCGCCGGGAACCACGTCGGCGATCCAGGCCCCGGCCGCGGCCCGGGCGTGCTGCCCCACCCCGCCGAGGGCCACGATCATCGCGAGTCCGATCGTGAGCGCGCCGACGGTCAGGGCGGCACGGCTGCGATCGCGCAGGATGGATGCACGCGCCAGGCGCTCTTCCAGGCGCGAGATGGCGAGGAACGGGACGCCGGCCAGTCGGGCCAGCCAGGGCAGCACGAGCGGGACGAGGAGCGCCACGACCAGCAGGGCGCCGTAGACGGCCAGGGCTCGAACCAGGGCGTCCTGCCCGGCACCGCGCGGCCAGACGAGCAGGCCGACGATCCCGATCGTAGCGAAGACCGCGACGAGCCAGCGCAGGCGCGCCCGGCGTGCGGTCGGCAGATCGAGGCGGGCCTTGAGCGCTTCGACCGGCGGGATCCGCCCGGCGCGTCGCGCCGGCTCGAGCGCGGCCGCGAGCGTGACCGTCAGCCCGATCGCGAGCGCCTCGACGGCCGTGTCGAGGGTGACGACGGGCCCGCCAAGCGGGACGGAGCCGATCGTCCGCATCCAGACGGCGATGCCGCCCGCGAGGAGGATCCCGATGCCGACCCCGAGCACTGCCCCGACCGCGCCGATGACCGAGGCCTGGACGAGGATGAACGAGGTGAGCTGGCCGCGCGTCGCGCCGGCCGCGCGCAGCAGGCCGAGCTCCCGGACGCGCTCGGTGACGGTCATCGACAGGGTATTGAAGATCAGGAAGGCCCCGGCGAACAGGGCCACCGCGGCGATGAGCGCGGTGGTGGCGGCGAAGTCGCCCGTCGACGCCCGCATCGAGCCGGCGATATCGCGCGGGGACGACAGGACGTAGGGCTCTCCGAGCAGGGACGCCTCGAGCGCGCGGATGACCGCGGCGGCACTCGTGCCTGGAGCGAGGCCCACGTCGACGCGGGTCACGCCGGACGCAGCGAAGGCCTGCTGCGCGGTGGCCAGTGGGACGATGACCGCGCGTCCCGACGCGCCCGACCACGGGCCGTCGCCGACGAGGACCCCGACGACCCGGAAGGTCGCTGGATCGCCCGGTCCGAGCACGGTCAGCTCGTCCCCGACGCCGAGGCCGTCCTGGCGCGCGAGCGTCGCGCTGATGAGGGCGCTCGGTTCGTCGGGACGGGCGAGGGCGGCGCCGGCCGAGAGCGTCAGGTCGTGCAGCCGAGGCTCGACGACGGGGTCGATGCCGACGAACGTCACAGCCGCCGGCAGCGGGTCGGCGGGGCCGACGAGCTCGGCGCCGAGGTACGTCCGTCGCTCGAACGTCGGAGCGGCGAACGCGACGCCGGGCGTCGCGGCGATCGATTCGACGGTCGCGGACGACAGCCCGGCCTCGCCGAATGCCGAGACCCGCAGGTCCGCCCGGCCCACCAGCGTCGACACCGTGCGGTCGATCGACGCGTCGATCCCAGCGTTCGTCGCAAGGCCCGCGAACAGGACGGCGACGCCGAGCGCGACCCCGAGGGCGGTCAGCGAGGATCGCAGCGGGCGGGCGCGCAGGCTGCGCCAGGCGATGCGGTTGAGGCCGCGCAACGGCATCGGCAAACCTACAGGCCGAGCTGGGCGAGGCGACCGATCAGCGTGGTCGCGTCATGGTCGGCGCGACGTCCGAGCTCGATCGTGTCGCGGATGCGCCCGTCGCCGATGACGAGGACCCGGTCCGCGTAGGCGGCGGCCTTCGAGTCGTGGGTGACGAGCACGATCGTCTGCTGGCGCTCATGGCACGAGCGCCAGAGCGCGTCGAGGATCTCGGAGCCGGTCGTGTAGTCGAGGTTGCCGGTCGGCTCGTCCGCGAAGAGCAGCGCCGGGGCCGTGACGAGCGCGCGGGCCACGGCGACTCGCTGCTGCTCACCGGCCGAGAGCTGGTCGGGCTTGTGATGCTCCTTGCCGGTCAGGTCGACGAGCTCGATGACGTCCCGGACTCGCTCGGCGAGCTCACCTCGGAACGGGTCCTGGCCGGCGATCGTGAAGGGCAAACCGACGTTCTCGGTCACGTCGAGCAACGGGATGAGGTTGAAGCTCTGGAACACGAAGCCGGTCCGATCGCGACGTAGTCGCGTGGCGCGATCGTCGGACAGGCGGCTGACGACCTCGCCCTCGAGGACGACCTCGCCGGTCGTCGGCCGGTCCAGGCCGCCGAGCAGCTGGAGCAACGTGCTCTTGCCGCTGCCGGACGGGCCCATGAGCGCCACGAATTCGCCGGCACCGACCGACAGGGAGACGCCGCGCAGCGCATCGACGGTCGTCTCGCCGAGCGGGTAGCTCTTGGTGAGGTCGCGCGCCTCGAGGATCGGCGCAGCGGGCAACGCCGTGCGGGTCGTCGGTGCGTCGGAGGTCGTCGGGGCGTCGGGAGCCGATAACGTCATCGAGTCGCCTCTGGGTGGTGTGGACTGGGGTGGTTCCCACCGTAGGGGTGCGGTCCGGCGAGGTCAGCGCCCCGATGGTCCGGGTTCGTGCTGGTACCGCGGCATCGCTCGATCGGTGCCGGAGCTGTGACCCCTAGGCCCCGAAGAACGAACCGGTCACCCCGCCGACGATCGTTTCGACCAGGCCGCCGAAGCCGCCGCGGTCCACGACGCGCAGGCCGGTCGCTCCGGTCAGCGGGCCGGCGGCCGCATTGCTCGCGTCCTGGCCTCCGGGCGGGATCCCGTCGGCTGGGCTGGGTTCGGCGAACAGCCCGGGATCGGGCCGGTCGGCGAGCGGGATCGGTGTCGGTGTCGGTGTCGGCGCGGGCTTGGGCTTGGGCTTGGGCGTCGGTTTCGGGGTGGGTCGCGGGGCAGGCCTGGGCTTGGGCCGCACGACCGCCGCGTGCCTGACGGCCGGCTTGGGCTTCGGGTGGGACGCGGTCGGGGAGCCGCCGCCGCATCTGTCGGCGAACAGCACGGTCCACATCTTCTTGCCGTCGGAACCCTTGTAGGCACCGACGCCGATGACCTCCCACGCCGCGCCAAGGATGTTGTGGCGATGGCTCGAGGAGGCCATGAACATCTGGTGGATCTCCGCGGTCGCGACGCCGTCCGGATACGTATTCCAGCCGATGTTCTCGCCGGCCAGATGAAAGCAGTACCCATCCGCCGAGAGCCGGTCGAAGACCGAGCCATAGCCCGGGATGCTGTGGCTGAAGTAGTCACGCCGACTCATGTCCCGGCTGCGCCAGCGGGCGATCGTCGTCAGGGTCGAGTCGATCTTGAGCGACCGGAGCCCGGCCGCCGCCCGGCTGCGGTTCGTCAGCGTGATCAGCTGGCCTTCGGAGGTTGAATTGAACGATCCGCCCGACCAGGCGGCAGCCGTGACCGGATGGGCCAGGCTGACGACCGAGCTGAACGCGAAGAGCACGGCGACGAATCCGGCGGTCCGGCGAAGTGCGGGGAGGGGCATCGGGGACGGCATCGCTGAGGGGACAACTCCGGGCACTCGCACGGCTTGAGGCGGACGGACAGGGGAAATCCGGTGCGATCCTCACGGTAGGGGTCGGGGTGCGGGCGGTCTCCGGCGCGATGGTCCCAGCGGTGCGCGACCCGCACGTACCGTCCGGTCGGCGCTGGTCTGGGGCCATCGGTCACCAGCTGGTGCGGTCCGGTGCCTTTAGGTGTTCTGGAAGCACTAGACGGCATTGCTATGCTGTTGGGCCCCTTATCCCCCGCGCAGCTCCCGGAGGAAGCTCGAGATGGCAAACGACGAGAAGGTTCGAGGATCCAACGGACGCTCGGGCGCGCGCGCGGTCGATACGCTCCATTCGGTGCCGCCAACGGACGAAGCCGCGCCGGCGACGACCACGACCGACACGGCCGTTCCAGCGATCCTCGACCTGACGCCGGAGCTGCTGGGCGAGCTGGCCCGCGCGATGCAGAATGCCGTGAACCACGAGCGCGAGCGGATCGCCGCCATCGTGAGCCAGGGGGGCGCCGCCCACGTCGAGCGCGTCCGCGCCAGGGCCGCATCCGAGGCCGAGGAGCTACGCCGCCTCGCCGAGGAGGACGTCGACCGGATCAAGGACTGGTCGACGACCGAGATCGCACGAATCCGCGAGGAGGTTTCGCGCCGCACAGGCGCGCGACGGTCGAGCCTGGAGCAATACCTCACCCATCACGACGCGGTCACCCAGCGTGAGATCGAGAGCATCGAGAGCGCCATCCGCGAGTACGGCGAAACCCTGAAGCGGTTCTTCACCGACATGACTCGCTCAGGCGATCCGGAAGAGATCGCCCGGCGCGCCAGCACGCTGCCACCGATGCCGGATCTTGACGAGATCGGGTCGGCCGCCCGTGCGGCCGCGGTCTCGGCGACTGGCGAGATCGCCGTAAGTGGCGATTCCATGGCCGCGCGCGATCTCGCTGCGGGCGCGGCGCCGAGCCCGTGGACCGAGAGCATCGCGTCGCCGGAGGCCCCGGAAACGGTCGGCGGCAGCGCGGACGCGACCGTGGATATGCAGGCCGAAACTGGTCTCATCGGGGTCATGGATCCAGCCGATGCCGAGGGCGCCGAGTCGACGGCCGAGATGGGCACGTTGGATGCGGCGGACTCGGACCAATCGGTCGGCGCCGTCGCCACTTCGGTCACGCCGGTCGAGGCCGACGCAACGGCGGTGATGGACTCCCCCGGCGACCACGAGGTGACGGCCGAGTCCGACCGCGACAGCCAACCGGCCGAGTCATCCGACGAGTCCACGGCGGCCTCCGCGCCGACCGAGCCGCACGGCGCCGCCGTTCGGCTCCTGCGCTCGATCGCCCCGTGGACCGCCCCGACCAACGAGCAGGGCGGCAACGACCAGCCCGACTGAGGTCAGGCCGGGCCAGCAGCCGATAGCGTCGCGCCCACGATCGCCTGGGCCTCCTCGATGAGGCGGCCGAGATGGTCCTCGCCCCGGAAGCTCTCGGCGTAGATCTTGTAAACGTTCTCCGTGCCGGAAGGGCGGGCGGCGAACCAGCCGAACTCGGTCACGACCTTGAGGCCGCCGATCGGCGCGCCGTTGCCCCGCGCTGAGGTCAGGATCGCGGTGATCGGATCGCCGCCCAGGGTCGATGCCGAGACGGCGTCGGGCGAGAGCCGCCCCAGGATCGCCTTCTGCGCCGGCGTCGCCGGCGCATCGATTCGGCGGTACGCCGGCGTCCCGAAGCGCTCGGTCAGGGCGGCATAGGCGATGCCCGGGTCGTGCCCGGTCCGGGCGGTCATCTCGGCTGCGAGAAGGTCGGCGATGATCCCGTCCTTGTCGGTCGTCCAAACGCTCCCGTCGCGGCGGAGGAACGAGGCTCCGGCACTCTCCTCCCCGCCGAACCCGAGCGAGCCGTCGATGAGCCCGGGCACGAACCATTTGAAGCCGACCGGCACCTCGACGAGGCGGCGCCCGAGGTCGGCCACGACCCGATCGATCATGCTCGAGGAGACGAGCGTCTTGCCCACGCCCACCTCGGGCCCCCACGCTCGACCGCCGCCGTACAAGTACGCGATCGCCGCGGACAGGAAGTGGTTCGGGTTGAGCAGACCGGCGGTCGGCGTGACGACGCCGTGGCGATCCGCATCGGCGTCGTTGCCGAGCGCGATGTCGAACTCGTCGCGCAGCGCCACCAACCGGGCCATCGCGTAGGGCGACGACGGGTCCATCCGGATCTTGCCGTCCCAGTCGACGGTCATGAACCCGAACGCGACGTCGACCGTGTCGTTCGTGACGGTCAGGTCGAGGCCGTAGCGTTCCCCGATCGCGCCCCAGTAGGCAACGGAGGCTCCGCCCATCGGGTCCACCCCGATGCGCAGGCCCGAGGCGGCGATGGCGGCCATGTCGATGACCTCCGCGAGGTCGTCGACATACGTCGCGAGGAAGTCGTACGGCGTCGTTCGCCCGCGAGCGCGCTCATACCGGACGCGAGCGATGCCGTCGAGGCCCTCCTCTCCGCTCGCCTCGAGCAGGACGTTCGCCTCGTCCTGGATCGCCCTCGTGACGTCCGTGTCGGCGGGTCCACCGTTGGGCGGGTTGTACTTGAAGCCGCCGTCGTCCGGCGGGTTGTGGGACGGCGTCACGACGATGCCGTCAGCCAGGTCCGGTCCGTCCAGGTCGCGGCCGCGGTTCGCGACGACGATCGCGTGCGAGATGGCCGGCGTGGGCGTATAGCCGTCTCGGGCATCGACCCGGACGTCGACGCCGCGGGCGACAAGGACCTCGAGCGCAGTCCGCGTCGCTGGTTCCGAGAGGGCGTGGGTGTCGCGGCCGATGAACAATGGCCCGTCGTAGCCCTGGCGCACGCGATACCGGCAGATCGCCTCGGTGATCGCGAGGATGTGCGCCTCGTTGAAGGCGCCACGGAACGAGGAACCGCGATGACCGGAGGTCCCGAAGGCGACGCGCTGGGCCGGATCGCTCGGATCCGGCCGGATGTCGTGGTACGCGGCGACAAGGCGGTCGATATCGACGAGCATCGCCGGCTCCGCCGGCCTCCCGGCTCGTTCGCTGAGCGTCACCGTTCGCTGACCGTCATCGCTTGACTCCTCGAGCTCGACGTTCCGGGTCCAGTTTGCGCTCCGCGGCCATCGTCGCGAGGGCGGTCGTCGTTCGCCAATTGCGGGTCGTTCCGGCCACCCCAAGCCGCCGCTCGATGGCCTCGTTGCTGAGCTTCGAGCGGCCATAGCCGTTGGGGCAATGGAGATAGACCTCCGTGCCGCGAACGGCGAACTCGTCCTCCCCGTAGGAGGCCGCCTCCAGCGCACGCACTTGGTCGCCAGCCGGCTTGTCGCCGAGGAACGTCAGGTGGACCGTCGACGGCTCGACGTCGGGGAAGGGATTGGCGGCGACGATGCGGGCGAGCTCGGGACCGGTCCGCAGCACGACCGTGACCTCGTGCCCGAGGGTCGACTCGATCGCCCGCTCGATCTCGCCGGCGAGCAACGCTCGACCCCGGCGGGCGCTCTCGAACACGACGTTCCCGCTCACGACGTACGTCCGGACGCCCTCCAGGCCGAGCGTCTCGAACAGGGCGCGCAGGTCCCCCATCGAGATGCGCTTGCGGGAGCCGAGGTTGATGCCACGGAGCAGGGCGACCCAGGTCGTCATGGCGCGAGGGTAGCGCGGCGGCCGTCTTCGATATACTCCCGTGGCTCGTCCACCAGCCCGCGTTGCGGGACGCCACGGACGATCGCGCCGCGGTGGCCTTAGCTCAACCGGCAGAGCACTGGATTGTGGCTCCAGAGGTTACGGGTTCGAGCCCCGTAGGCCACCCCACTCCCTCCACGATCTCTCCACGACCGCGCTTGCGTCCTCCACAGGCCCACCGTAGATTATCAACGTGCCATTGACTATCAATGCCGCGCTGAGGACCAGTGCCGTGCCCCGCCCCTCCCAAACAAGCGCCAGCCGGAAGCAGACGATCGACGAGCTGCTCGCCTCGATGGCCTGGGACCCAAAGGAACGGATCGGCGCGTTCCGGTCGTGGCTCCGGGGGTCGCTCAGCCTGGTCCATCTCCAGGTCATCACCACCCTCGAAGCCGTCGGACCCCTGTCGATGACGCGGCTGGCCGAGGCCATGGACGTGTCGGTCGCGAGCGCCACGGGCATCGTCAATCGGATGGAGGAACGCGGCCTCGTCGAGCGCCGTCACGAGAGCGCGGACCGACGCGTGGTCCTCGTCCACGTGACGCGCCGCGGCCAGAAGGTCTTCGACGTCATGGAGCGATACCGGCGCGACCGAATCGCCAAGGTGCTGGATCACCTCACCGACGAAGAGCTCGCGGGCTTCCTCATCGGCATGCGCGCCATGCGGGCGGCCCGAACAGCGATCCGAGATGAGGCGATGCCATCGGTCGGCCGGGCCAGGGACGCGAAGGGATGATCGCGCTCCTCCGCACCTACCTTCGGCCGTATGCCGGCCGGATCGGCCTCGTGATGATCCTCCTCCTGATCGGCGCGATCGGGAACCTGACCCTCCCCGATCTCAACGCCGACATCATTGATAGCGGCATCGCCAAGGTGGACACCGACTACATCGTCCGGGTCGGCGCCCTGATGCTCGGCGTCACGGCGGTGCTGGGGATCGCCTCGATCCTGGCGGTCTACTGGGGGGCGCAAGTCTCGATGGGATTCGGGCGTGACCTTCGCTCGGCCATCTTCGGCAAGGTCGAGAGCTTCTCCCAGGTCGAGGTGAACCGGTTCGGTCCGGCGTCGCTGATCACCCGCAACACGAACGACGTCCAGCAGGTCCAGACGCTCGTCTTCATCGCCCTGACGATGATGATCTCGGCACCGATCCTCATCGTCGGTGGCATCTTCATGGCCCTCCGGACGGACGTGCCGCTGTCCGGGCTCCTCGTTGTCATCCTCCCGCTCATGGCCGGCGTGATCGCGCTCGTCATGAGCCGCGCGATCCCATTGTTCCGGGCGATGCAGGCGAAGCTGGATCGGATCAACCAGGTCATGCGCGAGATGCTGGCCGGCGTTCGGGTCATCCGGGCCTTCGTGCGGACGCGCCACGAGGAGGCGCGGTTCTACGCCGCCAACACGGACCTGTTCGGCACAACCCTCCGGGTCAATCGTCTGTTCGCCGTCACGATCCCGACGATGACGGCGATCTTCAATCTCTCGACGGTCGCCGTCATGTGGTTCGGTGCCATGCGCGTGGACGCTGGGGCGATGCCGATCGGCAACCTGACAGCGTTCCTCCAGTACCTCATGCAGATCCTGTTTGCGGTCCTGACCGCGGTCTTCCTGTTCATCCTCGTGCCGCGGGCGACGGTGTCGGCGGCCCGGATCCAGGAGGTCCTCGGGACGGCGCCCGCGATCCACGATCCGGCGGAGCCGGTGGTCCCGCCGGCCAACGAGCGACCCGGTCTCGTCGAGTTCCGCGATGTCGAATTCCGCTATCCGGGCGCGGAGGAACCGGTCCTGCGCGCGATCTCGTTCGAGGCCGGACCGGGCGAGACCACCGCGATCATTGGCAGCACCGGCAGCGGCAAGTCGACGCTGATCAACCTCATCCCGCGCCTCTACGACGTCACGGGCGGGGCCGTGCTCCTCGACGGCGTCGACGTCCGCGAGTACGCCCGCGATGACCTCTGGGGACGGATCGGGTTCATCCCGCAGAAGGCCTTCCTGTTCACCGGCACGGTTGCCTCGAACCTGCGCTTCGGTGACGTATCCGCGTCCGACGACGACCTCTGGCGAGCCCTGGAGATCGCCCAGGCCCGTGACTTCGTCGAGGCGATGGACGGCGGACTGGAGGCGCCGATCACGCAGGGCGGGTCGAACGTGTCCGGCGGGCAGCGCCAGCGCCTCTCGATCGCCCGCGCCATCCTCAAGCGCGCGCCGGTCTTCGTGTTCGACGACAGCTTCTCGGCGCTCGATTTCGGCACGGACGCCCGACTCCGAGCGGCCCTGGGTCGCGACGTCAGGGAGGCGACGGTCATCATCGTCGGCCAGCGCGTCGGCACGATCATGAGCGCGGATCGGATCGTCGTCCTCGACGCCGGCCGGGTCGTCGGAATCGGGACGCACGCGGAGTTGCTCGCGACCAACGAGACCTACCAGGAGATCGTCTACTCGCAGCTCTCTGCCACGGAGGCCGTCGCATGAGCGAGCGACCTGGCGGAGCCGCCGGAGCCGGCGGACCGGCCGCGCCCGCCGGTCCCGGCCGAACGGGCGGCGGGCCGCCGCCATCCGGTCCGGGCGGGCCGGGTCGGCCTGGCGGCATGCGCGGTCCGGGGATGATGGGCATGGGCCTGCCGGCCGCGAAGTCCAAGGACTTCCGTGGCGCGATGCGCCGCCTGCTGGGCCAACTCGGCCCGGAGCTCCCGCTCATCGCGATCGTCGTCGTGCTGGCCGTCGTGAGCGTCACCTTCGCCGTCATCGGGCCGAAGCTGCTCGGCGAGGCCACGAACCGCATCTTCGCCGGAGCCCTCAGCACCCAGCTCCAGATACCGGCCGGCGTGACGAAGGACCAGTTCGTCGCGGGGCTGCGGGCACGGGGCCAGAATCAGCTCGCCGACCTGATCGCCAGCCTGGAGCTGACACCCGGCCAGGGCGTCGACTTCGGAGCGCTCGGGCAGCTCCTCGCGATCCTCGTCGGGCTCTACCTGCTCAGCTCGGCCTTCAGCTGGATGCAGGCGTACCTCATGGCCGGCGTCACCCAGCGCACCGTCTACCGCTTGCGCGAGCAGGTCGATCGCAAGCTCGCGCGCCTCCCGCTGCGCTACTTCGACAGCCACCCGCGCGGCGACATCCTGAGCCGCGTCACGAACGACATCGACAACATCGGCCAGTCGCTCCAGCAGAGCCTGACCCAGCTCATCACGTCGCTGCTCACGATCATCGGCGTTCTCGTGGTGATGCTGCTGATCAGCCCGATCCTCGCGGTCGTCTCGCTCCTGGCGGTCCCGCTCGCGTTGGTCGTGACCAGTCTCATCATCAAGCGTTCACAGCCACAGTTCGTCGCCCAATGGGCCTCGACCGGCGCGCTGAACGGCCACGTCGAGGAGATGCACACCGGGCACTCGATCGTGAAGCTGTTCGGCCGCCAGCGGCAGGCCATCGCGACCTTCGATGCCGAGAACGAGCGGCTCTACGACGCGAGTTATCGGGCGCAGTTCATCTCCGGGATTATCCAGCCGGCCATGAACCTCATCGCGAACCTCAACTACGTCGCGATCGCCGTCATCGGCGGGGTGCGCGTCGCCAGCGGCCTGCTGTCGCTCGGCGACGTCGTGGCGTTCATCCAGTACTCGCGCCAGTTCACGTTCCCGCTGATCCAGACGGCGAGCATCGTCAACGTGCTCCAATCCGCGGCCGCCTCGGCCGAGCGCGTGTTCGAGCTGCTCGACGAGGCCGAGGAGGTCCCGGAGACGGCGATGCCCTCTGCGCTCGGCGAGGCGCGCGGGGCGGTGGGCCTCGAGGACGTGTCGTTCCGCTACGAACCCGACGCCCCGCTCATCGAACACTTGAACCTCCAGGTCGACGCCGGAGACACGGTGGCGATCGTCGGACCGACCGGCGCGGGCAAGACGACGCTCGTCAACCTGCTCATGCGCTTCTACGAGCTCGACCGCGGCCGGATCACCATCGATGGGATCGACACGCGCGACCTGACCCGAGACGATCTGCGCCGGACCTTCGGGATGGTCCTCCAGGACACGTGGCTGTTCCACGGGACCATCCGCGAGAACATCGCGTACGGCCGCGAGGACGCAACCGATGCCCAGCTCACGGCCGCGGCCGAGGCGGCGCATGTCGACCATTTCGTGCGCACGCTGCCGGGCGGCTACGAGACCGTCATCGACGACGACGCCACGAATCTCTCCGCCGGGGAGAAGCAGCTCCTGACGATCGCCCGGGCGTTCCTCGCCGACCCGCGCATCCTCATCCTCGACGAGGCGACGAGCTCGGTCGACACCCGGACCGAGGTGCTCATCCAGCGGGCGATGGCGCGGCTCATGGAGGAGCGCACCACGTTCGTCATCGCCCATCGGCTGTCCACGATCCGAGACGCGGACACGATCCTCGTCATGGAGCACGGGCGGATCGTCGAGCAGGGCACGCACGACGAGCTGCTCGCGCGACGTGGTCCGTACTCCCAGCTGTACGAGGCGCAGTTCGCCGAGCCGTTGGCCGAAGCGGTCTGACGCCCCGGCCGCCAAGTGGGCAACAGTGCTCGTTTCGCGGATCTGTCACGCCGCGAGCCGGCGATTGCAACGTCCCTGTTACGACCTCGCCGTCGGCCCGGTCCCACCATCGTGATTCCTGCGCGTAGGTGGACCGGGGTGATGGATCCGCGGCCTCGGCCGATCCTGAAGACGATTCCCTTTACCGACTCGGCATTCCGACCGCACGTCGAGCGGACTGCGCACCGGCACGACCTGCGGAGTGCCGGTGCGTTCCGGGCGCGCCTGCGACGGATGTTTCCGCGGGTTCTCGTCCGCGAGCGGGCCCTCTCGAGCGAATCCCCGACCTGGTACGTCTACCGCGACGGGGCGTGGACGCCGCCGCTCGCCGGCCCGTGGTGGGAAGAGCCGCGCCTGCCGCGCGTCGTCGTCGGGCCCGACGGCTGGGTGCTCGAGGCGAATCCGGCCGCCCGGAGCCTCTTCGGCATCGCCGAGCGGGACCTCGGCGCGCGGCATTTCACCGATTTCATCGCGCCCGGAACGCTCGAGGATGCGCAGGCACTCTTCGCCGTCGTTGCCGCCGGACACGAGCTGACCGCCACGGCGCTCGCCAGGCCCACGAACGGGCAGGTCATCGCGACCGACATCCACGCGGAGCTCCGGGACGGGGTGTTCGTCGGCAGGTTCCGCTTGGCGGAGGGGGTCGAGGTCCCGGGCCCGACCCAAGCCAGCAAGGTCGAGCTCGTCGTCCATCCCGCCCAGGACGACGCGTTCCGACGGTACGCGGAGCTGCTGCTGGGGCGGATGCCCGATCCGTCCCCCGATGGGCTGGCGCTGCGGATCCGCCGGCGCGCATGCGCGGGTCGAGGCGGCAGGCGACCGCTGGCTCGTGTTCCGCGACGACACCGGGCTCGTCGGCCCTGCCGACGGATGGTGGCTGGACCCCGCGCTGCCGCGCGTGCACTACGACGCGCAGGGGCTGATCCTCGAGGCGAACGAGGCGGCGGAGCGAATGCTGGGAAGCACCCTGGCCGACCATTTCTGGCAGGAGTTCGTGAGCGCCGGTACGACCGAACAGGTCTCGACGTTTCTCGCGCTCATCCACGACGTCGGAGCGGTGGTGTCGCGGTTCCGGATGCCCGGCGCCGACGGATCGCTCGTGGAGTTCGACTCCTTCACCGAGGTCGCGGGCGAATCGTTCACGACCGTGATGCGGCCCGACTCGGCCTGACGGTCGAACGCCCTGCGGCTCGTCGCCTCGAGCCCTAAGACGGCTGACCGTGCGACCATCCCGAAGTGGACGCCCTCGGCCCGATCCTGATCGTCGTCGCGGCGATCGTCGCCACATGGGTCGTGCTCGTCGCGCTGCTCTGGCTGCATCGGCCGACGCGCGACATCGCGATGCCCGCCCTCCGCGCCCTGCCGGACATCGTTCGGCTTGCGCGGAAGCTGCTGGCAGATCCGCGGACCCCGACGCGCCACAAGGTCGCGCTCGTGGTGCTCGTCGTGTGGCTCGTGAGCCCGATCGACCTGCTTCCGGAGTTCCTTCCGGGGATCGGCCCGCTCGACGACATCGTCGCGGCCGCCGTGATCCTCGGCTGGGTCGGCCGGCAGACCGGCACGCGACGCCTTCGGGAGCTCTGGCCCGGCGACCCGGCCGGATTCGACGTCGTCGCCCGGATGCTGCGGCTGCCCGCCGAGTAGCCGAGGCTCCCTGGGTGGAAATCCCGCCCGGCGGGATTTCCGGCCCACCATCAACGGGCCATGCGGCACGTGGCCCGCCTTGCCACGCAGGGGACACTCCCTCCATGGATACGACGACGCCCGCCCCGCCCATCTGGACCACCGAGCCATCCCTGGACCGGGCGATGTCTCGGCGCGGCCTCCTTCGGGCCGGCGCGCTCACCGGCGGCGGGCTCGTCGTGGCGGCGGTCGCCGCATGCACGCCGTCAGGACGAGCCACCTGGACGTTCGGGCCGCAACAGCCGATCGCGGCGGCGGCACCCGGTCCATCGGCCCCGGCATCGGCTGCGGCGGTCGCCCCATCGGCCGAGCCCTCCCACGGTTCCCATGCGCCGGAACCGTCGGCCACGGCGGGAGCCTCCGGGGCACCGATCGATCACGATTCTCACGCCAAGGCCGCCGTCGATCGATTCCTGGGTGGAGAAGGTGCGACCTTGCCGGCCGGCAATCGGCCCCTCGAGCCGCGTATCGAGGGGGGCATCAAGGTGTTCGACGTGACGATCGAGGAGATCGAGCACCGCATCGACGCCAAGAGCGCGCCGCTCGCTGCGCTCGGCTACAACGGAACGTGGCCGGGCCCGCGCCTGTCGGTGGTCGAGGGCGACACAGTCCGGGCCGTCTTCAAGAACAACCTCAAGGAATCGACCGGGGTCCATTTCCACGGCCAGCGCCTGCCCAACAAGATGGACGGCGTCCCGCACATCACCCAGGAGCCCATCCAGCCCAGCGATTCGTTCACCTACGAATTCGTCGCCCGGACGGCTGGGTCGCACATGTACCACTCGCACCACAACGCCACCGACCAGGTGGGTCGCGGCCTGCTGGGCGCGTTCATCGTCGAGCCCAAGGACCCGGCGGAGCGGTACGACGTCAAGTACAAGGCCACCCAGGACATCGTCTGGATCAGCAACGACACCCTGGGCGGCTTCACGATCAACGGTCATGGGTTCCCGGCGACCTCGCCGATCGTCGCGAAGCTCGGCGAGACGATCGTGATCCGGTTCATGAACGAGGGCGTGATGATGCATCCGTGGCACCTCCACGGGATCCCCATGCGGGTCGTGGCCCGGGATGGGAACCCGCTCGGGACGGCCGCGTTCACGTGCGACACGCTCGGGGTCAACCCGGGCGAGCGCTGGGACGTCGTCATCGATTGCGACGAACCGGGCGCCTGGGCATTCCACTGCCACGTCCTGCCGCACGCCGAAGGCGCCGACGGGATGTACGGCATGGTGACGGCCCTCGTCGTGCAGGACGCGACCGCCGCGGCCGACCTGGCAGCCGCCGGCGCGCCCGCCTGGACGTGCGTGATGCCCAGCCGGGCCTGAGCGCGCGTCAGGTCCTGCCGCGCCAGATCCCGGCTGGCTGAAACTCGAGCGGGACGTCGACAAGGATCAGCTCGCTCGTCTCGGCGGCCCGGACCCGAAAGGTCGGCTGGTCGGTGATCTTGGCGGCATCGCCGGTCGAGAGCTCCTCGTCGTCGATCGTGACGCTGCCGGCGATGAGATAGACGTACGCGCCGCGGCCCGGGCCAAGGTCGTGGGCCACGTCCGTGTCCGGCTCCAGGCGGGCCACGTGCACGGAGGCGTCCTGGTGGACCGTGACGACGTCGCCACCCTCGGGCCCGATGACCTTGCGCCAGCGGTTCAGCCGGTCCTCGGTGGTGAAGACGCGTTGCTCGACCCCCGGCGGCAGGCCGCCCTCGTTCGGCAGGATCCAGATCTGGATGAAGCGCATCGGATCGTCCGGCGAGGCGTTCCGCTCGGAATGCAGCGCGCCCGACCCGAGAGTCATCCGCTGGACGGATCCCGCCGGCAGGGGCCCGGGCGGGCCGCCGACATCGTCCTCGTGGCCGAACAGGCCTTCGACGACGTACGTCAGCCCCTCGACATCGCGGTGCGGATGCAACGGCCACACGGCACCGGGGACGAGCCGGTCGTCGTTGAACACCCGCATCGCGCCGAAGCTGTCGTTCTCCGGATCGCGGTACTGGTCGAAGGAGAAGTGCCAGCGAGCCCGGAACCAGCCTCCCTCGGTGTCGTAGATGTCCCGGTCCCGGCGGACCCGGATCGTCACCGGACAGGCTCGGCCGCCGCGAGGTCGACGCCCGCCGCCTGCGCATCGGCAACGATCGCGGCGACGCCCGCATCGTCGGTGGCGGCGGCCCGGGCGAGGAGCATGACCCGCCTGGCGCCGAGCTCCCGGTACGCCCCGAACAGGTCGACCCGCTTCTGGCCGGGACCGCCCGCTCGCTCCCACCAGATGTGCACGGAAACCGGGAGCGTCGCGGGGTCACGGCCGATCTCCTCGCACCGGGCGCGGATCGTCGGCAGCGCGGCGGCGAGCTCCTCGGGCGACATCCCATCAACGTTCAGCTCGTCCGCGTGCCGCGCGGCCAGGCGCCAGGTCACCTCGGGGCCGTTGCCGCCGACCATGATCGGCACTCGCGGCTGCTGGATCGGCTTCGGGACGTTGATCGCGTCGCGGACGCTCGCGTAGCGCCCGTCGAACGTCGCGTGCTGGTGCTTGTCGCCCGCGAGCATCCGGGTGATGACCTCGAGGTGATCGCCGAGGGCCGCGAGTCGCTCCTTCGTCTCGGGAAAGCCGTAGCCATACGCCAGCCACTCGTCGCGCTTCCACCCGGCGCCGATGCCGAGCTCCATCCGCCCGTCACTGATCGTGTCCATCGTCGAGATCATCTTCGCGGTGAGGGCCGGGTTGCGGAACGCCGTGCAGATGACGATGTGACCGAGCCGCACCCGGGTCGTCAGCGCCGCGAGCGCGGACAGCGAGGTGTACGACTCGAACGTGATCTCGTCGGTCGGGCGAGGCACGGTGTGGAAGTGGTCGAACAGCCAGATCGACTCGACGCCGAGGGCATCGGCCTGTTGCGCGATCGCCAGCGTCCGCGCCCACGCGTCGAGCGGGTCCCACCCGTTGTACTCCCCGGTCCAGCCCTGGGGAACGATGATCCCGAGCTTCATCGATGCCTCCTCGTCGATTCGTGGGTCAGTCGGTCGATCGATCCGTCACGCCTGGGCCCGCCCGAGAGCACGATCCCAAGCTCGTCGAGCGAATCGAGCAGCTCTGCGGCGTCGCGATAGACGCGGAAGGCGCCCGAGGCCCGCAATTCCTCCTCGCCGTAGCCGCCGGTCAGCACGCCGATGCTGAGCATGCCCGCGCGGCGGGCAGCCAGCAGATCCCAGACCGCGTCGCCGACGGCGTAGCAGTCGCCGATCGCGACGCCGAGCCGTTCCTGGCAGGCGAGGAACAGGTCGGGCTCGGGCTTGGCGCGCTGGACATCGCCTCGGTCGACAACGACCGTCTCCGGCGGCACGCCGAGCACGTCCAGGGATGCGTCGATCTCGGGACGGCGTCCGGACGTTGCGATGCCGTGGACGACGCCGTTCGAGCGGAGCACGTCCAGCAGCTCGATCGCGCCCGGCAGCGGCCGTCGGGCGGGCAGGATCTCGCGGAAGATCTCGCCATGGCGGCGCTGCAGCCCCTCGACCTCCACGTCGGTCAGGTCGCGGCCGATCTCGCGCGCCACGGCCCGGGTGAACAGGCCCCCGCTCATCCCGATCCGCCGGTGGATCCGCCAGCCGTCGACCGGGTGACCCGATTCCAGCAGCGCGCGTTGCCACGCGAAGACGTGCGCGTAGACGGTGTCGACCAGGGTCCCGTCCAGATCGAAGATCAGCGCCCGCATGTCGGATCGATGGTAGCCGCCTCGGCACTCTCAGAGGATCGCAAGGATCGCGGGCGAGGCTGGAAGCAGCGGGGCGCCAACGTCCCCGTCGGTCGACCGGTCGGCCGCCACCCATCCCCTCGATAAGGAGATCCCATGGATCCCAACGATCAGCCGGCGCCGCCCGTGTGGGCGCCCGGCCTGTCCAGCCCGCCCGTCCCGGAGCCGACGCCGGCCTCTTCCGGCCGGCCCGGTGTGGGGGGCGTCCGACGCGGGCTCGTCAGTCTCGCCATCGTGGGCGGCCTGCTCGGGGTCGGCGGGGTGGCGGCGGTCTACGCCGCGAGTCCCGATCCCTCGGCGTCGTCCTCACCGAGCACGACGGCACCGTCAATCACCCCCGCGCAACCGCGCACCGGCAAGGCCCCCTGCGACGGGGACGGTCCCGCCAACGGTTCGTCGGGCGGCACCACCAACGGATCGAACGGCTCGTCGGGCACCAGCCCGACGCCGACGACCGCACCGGCCCCGACCTCCAACGTGTAGCCACCGACACGCCGGCCGTGGCGGCTCCCGACGGACCGCCACCGCCAATCCATCGCGGCCGACTTCCGAACGTGCGACCATCGATCCGGAGGCCGTTCACGGGCGAGGGAGCGACGTCGGTGCGGATCGCCCTGTTCATCACCTGCTTCAACGACACGCTGGCGCCCGAGGTCGGGCGCGCTGTCGTGCGGCTGCTGCGCCGCCTCGGCCACGAGGTCGACTTTCCTGAGGCCCAGACCTGCTGTGGGCAGCTGCACTTCAACACCGGCTACCGCGAGGCATGCGTGCCCCTCGTACGGCGGTTCGCCGACGCCTTTGCCGGGTACGACGTCGTCGTCACGCCGTCGCCTTCGTGCGCGGTCATGGTCCGCGATCAGCAGCCGGTGGTGGCGGCGATGGCCGCCGAGCGCGGCCTGGACCCGTCGCTCCCCGAGCGGGTCGCGGCCGTCAGCCCGAAGGTCTACGAGCTGACCGAATTCCTCGTCGACACGCTCGGGGTCACCGACGTCGGCGCCACCTTCCGGCACCGCGTCGCGTTCCATCCGACCTGTCATTCGGTCCGGCTGCTCCACATCGGCGATCGGCCACGTCGGCTGCTCGGGGAGGTCCGCGGCCTGACCCTCGTCGACCTGGCCGACGCCGACCAATGCTGCGGGTTCGGCGGCACGTTCGCGGTCAAGAATCCGGACACGTCGCTCGCGATGGGCGCGGACAAGGTCGCCGCCATCCTCGCCACCGGCGCGGAGGTGCTGACCGCCGCCGACACTTCGTGCCTGCTCCACCTGGGCGGGATGCTGTCCCGAGCCGGCTCCCCGGTCCGGGTGCTGCACCTCGCCGAGATCCTCGCTTCGGTCGAGGGCGCCGCGTGACCCGCCAGCCGCTGCCGACGTTCGCCGGAACGCCCCCGTTCCCCGAGGCGGCCAAGGCGGCTCTGGCCGATGGGCAACTCCGGACCAACCTCGCCCACGCGACGTCGACCATCCGGACCAAGCGTGCCCGCGCGGTGGCCGAGCGCGACGACTGGGAGGCGCTGCGCCTGGCCGGGGCCGCGATCAAGGACGAGGTCCTGCGCGACCTGCCGGCCATGCTCGAGCGGCTCGAGCAGGAGGTGGCCGCGGCCGGCGGGGTCGTCCACTGGGCCCGCGACGCCGCTGAGGCCAACGCGCTCGTCGTCTCGATCGTGCGGACCGCCGGCGCGCGCGAGGTCGTCAAGGTCAAGTCGATGGTCACCCAGGAGATCGAGCTCAACGAGGCGCTGGCCAGGGAGGGCATCGACGCCTGGGAGACCGATCTCGCCGAGCTCATCGTTCAGCTGGGGCACGATCTGCCGTCGCACATCCTCGTGCCGGCGATCCACCGCAATCGACGCGAGATCCGCGACATCTTCACGGCCGAGATGGGCCAGGTGGGCCGGCCGGCACCAGCCGATCTGAGCGACGCGCCGCGCGAGCTTGCCGAGGCGGCCCGGCTCCACCTGCGCGAGAAGTTCCTCCGGGCGCGGGTGGCCGTTTCCGGGGCGAACTTCGCGGTGGCCGAGACCGGCACGGTGATGGTCGTCGAGTCGGAGGGGAACGGGCGGATGTGCCTGACGTTGCCGGAGATCCTGATCACCGTGATGGGCATCGAGAAGCTCGTCCCGACGTGGCAGGACCTCGAGGTCTTCCTCCAGCTGCTGCCCCGCTCGTCGACCGCGGAGCGGATGAATCCCTACACCACGATGTGGACCGGGGTCACGCCCGGCGACGGGCCCAGGGCCTTCCACCTCATCCTCCTCGACAACGGACGGACGGACGTGCTGGCCGATCGGGTCGGCCGCCAGACCCTGCGCTGCATCCGGTGCTCGGCGTGCCTCAACGTCTGTCCCGTCTACGAGCGAACCGGCGGGCGGGCGTACGGGTCGCCGTACCCGGGCCCGATCGGTGCGATCCTCACGCCGCAGTTGCGCGGCATCGTCCGCGGGCCGGTCGATGCGCAGACGGCCTCGCTCCCCTACGCGTCGTCGCTGTGCGGGGCGTGTTTCGACGCCTGCCCGGTCCGGATCGACATCCCGGAGGTGCTCGTGCACCTGCGGGCGCGCGTCGTCGAGACCGGCAGTCCCCACCACCGCCTCCCGACGAGCGAACAGCTCGCAATCGCCGCGGCCGGGCAGGTCCTGCGCACGCCGCGCCGGCTGCGCCTTGCCCAGGCGTTCGGCGCCCTCGGCGGCTGGATCATCGGGCGGCGCGGTTGGATCCGTCGGCTCCCCGGCCCGCCGATCGTCAGCGGCTGGTTCCGCGGGCGCGACCTGCGCGCCCCGGCGCGCGAACCGTTCCGGGCCTGGTGGCGGCGGAGCGGCCGTCACGGGAAACCGCCATGAGTGACGCGCGATCGGCGATCCTCGCCCGCATCACCGCGGCCCTCGCCGAGGGCCCGCCGCCGGCCGTCATCCCGCGCGACTACCGACGGACCACACCGCCGGAGGTCGACCTGGTCGAGCGGTTCGCGGAACGGGTGGCCGACTACCGGGCCGAGGTCCACCGGGCGACCCCCGCGACCCTTGGCGCGACCGTCGCCCGGGTCCTGACCGACCGCGCGATCGGCAACCTCATTGTCCCGGCCGGCACGCCCGACGGCTGGCTTGCCAAGAGTGACGTCACGCGCCTTGACGACGACCCGCCGCTGAGCCATCGCGATCTCGACGCGGCCGACGGCGTGATCACGGGTTGCGCGGTGGCCATCGCCGAGACCGGCACGATCGTCCTCGACACCGGGCCCGGGCAGGGTCGCCGGGCGCTCAGCCTGCTCCCCGACTGTCACCTGTGCGTCGTCGAGTCGAGCCGGATCGTCGGCGACGTCCCCGAGGCGCTGGCCAGGCTCGATCCGCGCCGGCCCCTCACCTGGATCAGCGGCCCGTCCGCGACGAGCGATATCGAGCTTGAGCGGGTCGAGGGCGTCCACGGGCCACGGATCCTCGACGTCGTGATCGTCGAGGGCTGACGACCCGCGTCCGGGAGTTGCGGTACGGTGGCGGGACTCGTACGATGCCGATACCCACAGTGGCCACGTACGGGGTCCGTCCAGGTCCGCCTCGGCGGCCAGATGCAAGGACCCGCGATGCGCCACCGGGGCTAGAGGTGGTGCGCTCATGGCAAGCGTGACGTTCGACCACGTCGTCAAGAGCTATGGCGACGTCCAGGTCGTCAAGGACATGAACATCGAGATCGGCGATGGCGAGTTCATGGTCCTTGTCGGGCCCTCGGGCTGCGGCAAGACGACCGCCCTGCGGATGATCGCCGGGCTCGAGGAGATCACGGCGGGGACCCTCAAGATCGGCGACCGCGTGGTCAACGACGTGCCGCCCAAGGACCGCGACATCGCCATGGTCTTCCAGAGCTATGCGCTCTACCCGCACATGTCGGTGCGCGACAACCTGGCCTTCGGCCTCAAGCTGCGCAAGCTGCCCAAGGCCGAGATCGAGCGCCGGGTCGCCGAGGCATCCGAGACGATCCAGCTCACCAAGCTCCTCGACCGCAAGCCGAAGGAGCTCTCCGGCGGGCAGCGTCAGCGCGTCGCGCTCGGCCGGGCGATCGTCCGCGAGCCGGCTGCCTTCCTCATGGACGAGCCGCTCTCGAACCTCGACGCCAAGCTGCGCGTCCAGACGCGGGCCGAGATCGCGCGTCTCCACCAGCGCCTCAAGACGACCGTCGTGTACGTCACCCACGACCAGGTCGAGGCGATGACCATGGGCCAGCGCATCGCGGTCATGAACGAAGGCATCCTCCAGCAGATCGGGACGCCGCAGGTCCTCTACGACACCCCGGTCAACCGGTTCGTCGCAGGCTTCATCGGCAGCCCGTCGATGAACTTCGTGGACGTGACCGTCCAGGGCTCCGGCGACTCAGCGGCGCTCATCGGGGCGAACGACTGGACGATCCCGCTGCCGCCGCGACTGCGCGGCGCCATCCCCACCTCGGACGGCCGCTTCGTGGCGGGTTTCCGACCCGAGCACCTCGAGATCGGCGAGGCCAGCCCGGACCATGGATCGTTCCGTTCGCGCGCGGACGTCGTCGAGTACCTCGGCAACGAGGAGCTGCTCCACGTCAACGCCGCGAACCAGGACATCGTCGCGATCGTGGACTCGTCGCATCGCGTGAAGCCGGGTGACATCGTCAACCTCGTCGTGCCGCTCTCGAAGCTGCACCTGTTCGACGCGGAGACCGGCGCCGCGATCACCGGCTCGCCCGCGCCGGCGACTGCGGCAGCCGTCGCCTGACCGACAAGCGGACACCCGGCGACACCTCGGCCCCGGAGGATCCCTCCGGGGCCGAACTCATCGAACGCGTCGTCGACTCACAGGTCCTGCACAAGGGCCGGTACCTGACCTTCCGCGTCGATACGATCGAGCGGCCCGACGGATCGCGCGCCACCCGTGACATCGCGGGCCATCCCGGGGCGGTCGCGATCGTCGCGGTCGACGCGAACGATCGGGTCGCGCTCGTCCGCCAGTACCGGGTTCCGGCCGGGGCCATCCTTCTGGAGATCCCGGCCGGGGGCCTCGACGTCCACGACGACGGCACGAAGGAGGATCCCGAGGCGGCCGCGCCCCGGGAGCTCGAGGAGGAGACGGGCGTCCGGGCCGCGACCTGGCGGCACCTGATCACCTACTTCTCGGCGCCTGGCTTCACCGAGGAGGTCATGCACGTCTATCTCGCGACCGACCTCAGCCCTGCGGATCCCGATGATCGCCTCGGGCCCGACGAGGACGAGCGGCTCCTGCTGAGCTGGCTGTCGGTGCCGGAGGCGATCGCCGCCATCGACCGTGGCGGGATCCGTGACGCGAAGTCGATCATCGGGCTGTTCGCGCTCGAGCGGCTGCGCGCCCGCGGGGGCCCGAGGTCCGGCCGCGGCCAACCGTAACCGGGGTCGCGCCGTGCCGGTCCCCGCGCAATTCCTCAGGGGGCCGGTTTGGGTTTCGGCTTCCTCGGCTTCGCCTTCGCGGGCGGTTTCGTCGCGGCCGCGCTCGCATCGGTCGGCCCCAGTCGGGCGAGGGCGTCGCGGTAGAGAGCGGTCTCCGGGCTCAGGGCGACCGCGAGTCGCAGATGCGTGGCGGCCTCCTCGCGCCGGCCCAGCTGCTTGAGGCTCTGGCCGAGCGCGTAATGCGCGTAATCCGCCGACGGATCGAGGAGGAGGAGTCGCTCGAACGTCTCGCGCGAGCGCTGGTGCTGGCCGGAGTTGAAGTAGGCCCGGCCGAGCGCCTCGATGATCGACGCCTTGTTCGGCTCGAGTCGGTCGGCTCGCTCGAGCACGACGGCCGCCTGCGCGTGATGGCGAGCCTCGAGCAGGGCATGACCGCGACGAAGCAGCTCGTAGACGCTTTCACCGGGTTCCTGCACGACCCGATGGTGACACGGAACGGCCGAGCGCGTTCAGTCCTGCAGGGATGCGTCGTCGCGGTCGGCCGCCCGAGTTCCGCAGGCCGGCCCCTCCTCCCTAGGCCTCCCGGTAGGCCGCCAGATCGACCGGTTTGAGCCGCGGCGAGTCGGTCAGACCGGGGATCCGCCCTCGCTTGGCGATCGGCCGCCCATCGATCTCCTTGATGTCGCCGGTGAAGTCGATCGGCGACGTACCGCTGATGTAGGACCCCACCGCGTACGAGTCGACCGGCGCGGCAGCCTCGCGGAAGTAGCGGATCCGGTCGGGGTTGAGGCCACCCGACACGACGATCTTCACGTGGTGATAGCCCTCCTGGTCCAGCCGCGCCCGGATCTCGTGGACGAGGTCGGCCGTCACCCGCCCGCGCTCGGCCGGGGTGTCGAGGCGGATGCCGTACAGGCGCTCCCCGAGGGCATGGGCGACTCGGAGCGTCTCCTCGGCCTCGTCCTTGAAAGTGTCGACGAGGACGATCCGGGGCACCTCCGGCTCGAGGTCGCGGTCGAACGCGAGGGCCGCCTCGACCGTGTCGCCGAAGATGAGCACGAGGGAATGGGGCATCGTCCCGGTCGGCGACAAGCCGGCGAGACGGGCGCCGGCCGGCGTCGAGGCACCGACGCACCCGCCGACGATCGAGGCGTAGTCGAGCACGTCCGTGATGTCGGGGTGGATGTGGCGTGCCCCGAAGCTGATGACCGGATCGGGCGCGGCCGCGTCAACGCAGTCGCGGGCGGCGGTGGCCCAGCCCGTCGAGTGTGCCAACATCCCGAGGAAGGCCGTCTCGTAGAGACCGAACCGCCGGTAGCGCGCCCGGATGCGCAGGACGATCTCCTTGGGTTCGATCCGGTCGCCGTCGTCGAGCGCCTCGAGCTTCGTCTCGGTCGGATCGGCCTCCGCCAGGACGTGACCCAGCAGGTTCTTCGCCTCGTCGATCCCGCACAGGACCGCCTCTCGCCGACCGAAGACCTCCATGGTCACGACGGGATCGAGGCCTTCTCGCTCGAGGATGCTGTCCGCCCGCGCGAAGTACACGTCGGCCGAATCCCCGGACAGGATCTCGCGGGAGGGACGAACGCGCTGGAAGCCCATCGGTCGGGGTCGGCTCCTCGTGTCAGCTCGAGTCGACGGCGCGGCGGCGGGCGGCAGCCCGGTCGAGCGTGGCGGCGAGTGTAGCGTACGGCTCCCCGGCCTCAAATCTGGCCGGGATCCGACGTCGTTGCCTCCCGGCGTTGCGGCGTGGCCATCATCCGGTTGCGGCGGCGGCGGCGACCTCGGCGCAGGCGGCTGCCGACGAGACCGAGGGCGAGCAGCGCCGCGAGGAGCAGAAGGATCAGGCTGAAGAGGCGGCCTCGGCCGATCGCCTCGGCGTCGCCCCAGGTGGCGGCTGCGGTAGCCGAGGCGTTGACCGAACGCTGGAGGTCGCCGGCAGCGAATGCGTCACGGGCCGCGGCGAGATCGGCGTCCGGCGTCTGGCCCAACATCCCGAGCAGCACGATCGGGGTCCCGAAGTCGATCGGCCTGCGCAGGCCCGCCGCCCGTTCGTAGCTCGCGATGGCCGTGAGCTCGGCCGTCGCCTCGGCCGCGGCATCGTCGAGCCGGTCGTCGTTCTCGAACGCCTCGCGCAGGTTCGGCGGGACCGTCAGGCCGGCCGCGGCCGCGGCCGCCTGGACCTGGGCTCGCTGGTCGAGCACGGCCGCGGCGGCATCGAGCTGGGCCGTCGCGGTCTCGAACTGCCACGATCGGAGAGCGGCACGGATCGAACCCGGAAGACGCCAGTCACCTGCCCGGGCGACGACCGTGGCGTAGCGCCCCCGGGCCGTGGTCCGGGCGTCGAGGAGGGGGAGGTCGGTGGACCGGGCGACCCACGTCCGCCACAGGTCGTCGAACGCGGTCCCGGTGTGCTCCTCGAGCAGGTCCAGGAGGACGCGCCAGTCGGCCGGCTCGGCCATCGTCTCCGCCGGACCGTTCGGCGGCTGGTAGGCCCCGACGTGGCCGGCCACGTCGGTCCACACCGCGGCCAGATTTGTCCCGGCCCGCTTGGCGATCGCCCGCGCGAGGGTCAGCGACGCCGCGTACGCATAGTCCTCCGTCGCGGCCGTGTCGGCATTGACCGGTCCCCAGGCATTGAGCGGGATCGCCGACTTGCGCAGTTTGTCGGTCAGCACGTCCGGCTGGGCCAGGATCTTGAGGGCGGCGGCCGCGCGCTCGGCGTAGTACGACGCGAATGCCTCGTTGGCCCAGCGATCGGCCAGGAGCGCCCCGTTGAACCAGCCGTGGGCGGCTTCGTGGATGATGACGAACGGGTCCGCGTAATAGGCGACCTCGACGCGGTTCGCACTTGGGTCGAATAGGCCGGCATAGCCGCCGGTGGTGCGACTGACCGCCTCCTGGACGGTGAGCGGTGTGGTCCGCGGCCAGGCCAGGCCGATCTCGCGGCCGAGCGCCGGCAGGCTTCGGGCGAGCAGGCCGCCGACACGTTTCTCCCAGGACTGATCGTCGGGCCACGATCGAACGACCAGGGACACCGGCGTGCCGCGGACCGTCGCCGTGATCTTCTTGTCGCGGTAGGCACCCGGCCGGTCGCCGACGAGATAGGCGAAGAACTTGAGCGGATCCTGCAGCGCCCCGGTGCGGAAGACGGTCCGTCCGTCAGGCAGCTTCTGCGGGGGCGGGATGCTCCCGGCCTCGACCTGGACGTCGTACCCGGCCGGGAACACGACGGTCGAGCCGCTGCCGGGCGTCCCGTCCGAGGCGAACGCCCAGACGGGGAACGATACGAGCGAATCCCCGATGCGCAGGTCGCGGGTCGGGGCGCCGCCGGGGTCCAGCAGGTCGAAGGACAGGCGATAGGCGGCCGACTTGCCACCGTAGATCCGCGACGGCAGGCCGAGGTGGAGGAGCGTGAACGTCGAGGTCCGCCGGCTGACCTGGACGGTCGGGGTCCCGGCACCGGCCCAGGTGAGGCGATAGCCGGAGGTCCCCGGGAGCACGGCGAGGAACGCCCGGTCGTAGTAGTAGCGCGCCGTCTTCGTGTCCCGCCGGTGGTTCGTGAGGGTGAGGTCGAGCGTGAGCCGAACCCGGCGGTGAGCCGGCTGGACGTCGTAGCGGGCCTGCGCGACGATCGTCAGGTCCGGCGTCGCCGCGCGGACCGGCCTCGGGGCCGTCGGGCCGACCGGGATCCCGAGCAGGCCGGCGCCGAGGACGAACGCCAGGGCCGCCAAGGTCGCCCGTCGGACGCTCATCCGGCCTCCCCCTCGAACAGCTCAGGCAGCCGCTTGGCATACCGCTCGAGGAAGGCGCGGTTCCGGCCCGTACGCGCCGACTGGTCCGGCATCCGTCCCCCGATCCAGATCCAGTCCTTCGACTCGTCGAGCAGGCGATCGGCGATGCCGACGATCCGGGCCAGGGCGAGTCCGAGGGCGTCGCCGTCGGCCAGCCCGCTCGGGAACTCGACCGAGAGGAGCGGACGCTCGTCCTCGCCGACGCTGAACTTCGCGAACGGGAACTCGTCGTTCCAGCGGAGCAGGCGTCGGTATGACTTGCGGAACATGTCGTTGATCGGCGGGGCGTAATGCGCCCAGCAGATCAGGGCCAGCGCCGGATCGAGGATGACCGTGACGCGCAAGTCGAACCGGCGCCGGCCGTCGAGCACGAGATCCCAGCTCGCGATCCCGTCGCGCTCGGCCCGCTCGACCGGCTCGAGGCCCAGCTCGCCGAGCCAGCGCTCGATGTCGGCCGGGCGCACGATCGGTGCGCCGGGGTCGGCAGTAGCCATGGCCCGCGGAGTCTAGCCGAAGTCGGGTCGCGGCCGGCCGCGTGCCATCGCGGGCGCCGGTCGCCGGAGTCGCTCAGTCCGCCCGGCGGGCGCCTCGCGTCCCCGATGCCGCCGCGACGTGCTCGAGCTCGTCCGGTCCGTGATCGTGGAGCCGCTGCGGGCCCGACTTCTGCTCGACCGATTCGCCGCTCTTGATGACCCGGCTCGCATAGTCCGACGTGCGGACCGCCGCCGCGACCTTGACGTTCCGCCCGATCCGCGCGCCGCGCGGCACGACGGAGCGCTTGCCGACGACCGTGATGCCGGTGTTCAACCGCTCGGGCTCGCGCTTGTTCGGCTTGTCCGGAAACGGGCCGTCGCCGACGAGCGCGCCCTGGCCCACGACGACCTCCTTGTCGAGGATCGCGCGGTCCACGACCGCTCCCGAGCGGATGACCGAGTCGAACATGACGATCGAGTCGCGCACGACCGCGCCGACATCGACCCGGACGCCCGGCGAGAGGACCGAGTTCACGACGGTCCCGTTGATGACGCAGCCGTGGCTGATCAGGCTGCGATGGACCTGTGCCGTCGGCCCGACCTTGGCCGGGGCGCGCTCCTCGGAGCGCGTGTGGATGACCCAATCCTTGTCGTAGAGATCCAGCTCGGGATCGTCGGCCAGGAGAGCCATGTTGGCTTCCCAGAACGACTGGATCGTCCCGACATCCTGCCAGTAGCCGTTGTAGCGGTAGCCGAAGACCCGGGCGTCCGCCTCGAGCATCGCCGGGATGACGTGGCGCCCGAAGTCGACTCGATCCTCGGACAGCCAGCGGCGCAGCGTCTTCTTCGAGAAGACATACACGCCCATCGAGGCGAGGTCGCTCTTGGGCTGCTTGGGCTTCTCCTGCCACTCGATCACGCGATCGGAATCGTCGAGGGCGAGGATGCCCATCCGCGATGCCTCGGCGAGGGGCACGCGGCGGACGGCGATCGTCACGTCCGCTCGTCGGCGGCGATGGGCGGCCACGAAGGGCTGGTAATCCATCTTGTAGATGTGATCGCCGGCGAGCACGACCACCGTGTCGGAGGTGTCGTGCTCGATGACGTTCATATTGCGCAGCACCGCGTCGGCCGTGCCGCGATACCACTCCGCCACGCGGCCGCGCGAGATGTACGGCTGGAGGAGCTTGACCCCGCCGTGGTTGCGGTCGAGATCCCACGGCCGCCCCAGGCCGATGTGATCGTTCAGGGAGCGCGGGTTGTATTGGGTCAGGACGACGACGTCATCGATGTCCGAGTTGACGCAGTTGGAGAGCGTGAAGTCGATGATCCGGTACTTGCCCCCGAAGGGGACGGCCGGCTTGGCGCGCTCCTGGGACAGGATCGAGAGTCGCTCGCCCTCGCCGCCCGCGAGGATCACGGCCATGGTCCGCTTCACCGTCCGCGTGCCCTCCCGACGTCAGTGGGTTGCGTGGGGGCGATGCTAGCACGGGCTGCCGACCCCGCCGATTTTCGGACTGTGAACGTCCCTACAGGAACAGGCGCGGATTGACGAACTCGCCGTTGAGCCGCACGGCCCAGTGAAGGTGGGCGCCCGTCGAGTGGCCGGTGCTGCCCTCGTAGCCGATGACCTGGCCTGCCCGCACCGAGCTGCCCTGGTGGATCCCGCCGGGGAACGTGGGCTTCATGTGCGCATACCAGGTCTCGAGCCCGGTGCTGTGGGCGATGATGACGATCCACGCGGGATCGGGCCCGTCGGCATAGTTCCAGCCGATGTAGGCCACGACGCCGTTGCCGGCGGCGTGGACCTTGGTGCCGGCCGGCGCGACGATGTCGATGCCCTGGTGGAAGTGCGCGCAGCTGCCGACAGGCGGCTCCCAGGCGAACCCGGTGCAACCGAACGGCTGGCTCACGGTACCGACCATCGGCCACTGGAGCGTGCCGTTGTACCGCGAGGGGATGTTCCCCTGGGCGGCCTGGCGCCGGACGATCTCGGCGATCTTCGAACTGAGGTGGCGCTGCGCCGCGGCGGCCTTGGCGAGGGCTCGCCGGGCGGCGGCGCGATTGCGCGAGATCAGTGCGTACGTAGCCCGTTGCTGGCGGAGCGTGGCCGCGGTCCGCGCCTCGAGCTTCCTGAGCTGCGCCCGCGCGTCGCGCAGGCTGGTCAGGTTCCGGTCGAGCTCGCGCTTGCGCTGCGCGGTCTCCTGGCGGAGGGCGTTCGTCGTGTCGCGCGTGTCGGCGACGGTCTGATGCAGCACCTGCAGGGCTTCCTCCCCGGTGCGCACCTGTTCCGCGAGGGCCTTGTCCTGCTCGCCGACGTCGATGTAATAACTCATCTGGGCGAGCATGTCGGTGAAGGTTCCGCCCGACAGGAACGTCTCCAGCGGGGACGTCCGCTCGGAGTCGTAGGCGCTGCGCACGCGCTCGGCGAGCTTCTTGCGGCGCTCGGTCAGCTCCGCCCGTTTGACCGCCTCCTCCGAGGTGACGCGCGTGAGCTCGGTATCCATCGCCGTGACCTGGGCGACCAGGTCGGCGTAGTCCGCTTTCACGATATTGATTCGCGCCTGCATCCCGTTGATCTTCTTGCGCACCGAGACGAGATCGGCGTTGATCCCGTTCAGCTGCACCTTCGTCGCATCGATCTCTGCCGACAGGCTGATCTGCAACAGCGCGAGCCGGCCCACCTGGGCCTTCTGGGCGGCGATCCGATCCTTGAGCTGCGCTTGGCGCGCTCGGGCGTCGCTCAGCTCGTCCCCGTGCGCGACCGGCGTAGCCGATGGCGCGCCAAGCATGCCGACGACGAGTGGGAGCAACAGCGCGAGGCCAGCGAGGTGGCGACGCATGCGTCGATGCGAGCGCGTGCCGTCGGGAAGGCTCGACCAGCCGCTCACGGGCGGGGCGTCGCTGAACGAGGGCGGGGCGTCGTGCGTTCGGCGACGGATCACCAAAGCGAGGTCATCGGTGCGAGCAAACTCCGTTGGTTCGTGCCTGTCTTGCTGGGCACGTCGGACGGCTGCGCCCGCCGGTCGGTCGACATCCGTGGGACGGGCACGGCCCCTGAGGACGACCATCGTTCCGGCTGTCGGGCATGATACTCGACCAGTCTAGGAACGCGAGATCGGGCCCGGGACCCGACGGACGTACCGGTTCGGGCTAGGACCGGCGTTCCGCCCGGGCTGATCGCGGCGGAGCGGACGCGGCGAGGCCGCCGGTCGTGGAACCCACCAAATCACCATCCCCGGGGTTTTCGGCCAGCTCGCGGCGCATTCAGGGGTCCTGGACGGCCGGATCGTGCGTGGGCTAGTCCACGAGGACCCCACTCACGCTCGTTCGGAGGCTCCCGAACGCCCAATACGCCACCCATGGTGATTTGGCGAAATCGTGGCCCGCGTCGAGCACCTGAGCCGCGGCCTCTCGTAGAAATCGCCCTACGCTCACATGCGGATGAGCACGGCCCAGAGGGCGCCGAGGATCAGGAACGGCCCGAACGGCACGTACGAGCGTCGCCCGATCCGGCGGGTCAACAGCAGGGCGAGCAGCACGACCCCGCCCAGCAGCAGCCCGACGAGCGTCCCGCCGAGCGCCCGGTCGCCCCCGACCATCAGGCCCATGCCCGCGAGGAACTTCACGTCACCCAGCCCGAAGGCGCCCGCGCCGAACGGGATCGACGGCAGGTAGAGCACCGCGGGGATGAGTACCGCAGCCAGGATGGCCAGGATGAACGCGCGGCCGACGAGCGGATCGAGGCCGCTGAGCGCATACACGAGGGCGACCGGGATGACCGGCAGCGTGATGATGTTCGGCAACAGCCGCTGATCGAGGTCCGTGGCCAGCCCGACGATCATCGCGACGAACCAGGCACCGAACAGCCCCACGGCGAGGGGATCGCCGGCAAACCGGAGCGGCAGCAGGCCGAATGCGAGCGCGCCGACGATGGCGCAGAGGCCGGTTCGCCAGTCGATCGCCCGACCGGGCGGGTGCTCGTCGTCGTGCTCGGGCCAGCGCGTCGCGAGTCGGTCGGCCGCGAGGCCCAGCGCGAAGCCGCCGATGCCAAGGGCCAGCGCGAGGGGGGTCATCGAAGGTGGGCGGCGCGCGTGTGTGAAGGCGCGTGCGACGGCGGCCGCGCGCGCTGGCGCGCGCGCGGTCTCGCGCGCGGGCCCAGGCGTCGGCTCAAGCGCGGGCGCCGGCGAGTGCCAGCTCCACGAGCGTGGCGTGCGACGCGCCGGTCGCGCCACGCGGAGCCCAGGCCGTCGGCTTGCGGTAGTACGCCGTCCCGGCGATGTCGAGGTGGACCCACGGCCGCGTGACGAACTCACGCAGGAAGAGGCCGCTCTTGACGAGCGAACCCTCGGCCGTGCCGGAGTTCTGGAGATCGCCGTACCAGCTGTCCATCTCGGGCACGTATTCGTCGACGAGCGGCAGCTGCCAGTAGCGCTCACCGGCCCGGGTCCCGGCCGCCAGGACTTCGTCGTACCAGGCCTGAGGCGTGCCGAACGCGCCAGTCACCAGGTGTCCGAGCGCCCGCGACACGGCCCCGGTCAGCGTCGCGACATCGACGAGATGCGTGGCCCCGAGCCGCTCGGCCCAGGTCATGGCGTCGCCGAGGATGAGGCGACCCTCGGCATCGGTGTTCGTGATGTCGACCTTCTTGCCGTTGAGGGCCGTGACGATGTCGCCGGGTCGGGTCGAGTGCGGGCCGGGCATGTTCTCCACGGCCGGGGCCACGGCCAGCAACGGCGTTCCCGGGGCGAGGCGCGCGACCGTGTCGATCGCGCTGATCACCGTGCAGGCGCCCGTCTTGTCCATCTTCATCTCTTCCATCCGCTCGGATGGCTTGATGCTGATGCCGCCGGAGTCGAAGCAGACGCCCTTGCCGACGATGGCGAGGTGTCGATCGAGACCATCGCGCTCCCCTTCCCCGCCCGAGCGCAGGACGATCATCCGGGGCGGGTTGTCGCTCCCCTGGCCGACGGCGAGGAACATGCCCATGCCGAGCTTGGCGGCCCGCTCGGGCTCGATGACGTCGATCCACAGCCCGTGGCGCTCGGCGACCGCGCGCGCCTCGTCGGCGAGGACCTCCGGCGAGACGTCGTTGGCGGCACGGTTCGAGAGGGTTCGCGCGCGGTTGCTGCCCTCCCCGAAGATCTGGCCGCGTTCGGCCGCGCGGCGGAGGTCAGCGGCGTCGGCGCCCGGGGCGACGAGGATGAGCTCATCGATCACGGGCGGCGCCGAATCGACCTCGTCGCGGTAGATCGTCCGCGGGTCGTACGAGCCCTCGACGACGCCGCGCGTCACGAGCTCGGCCCCGGCCACGATCCCGCCATCGAGCCCGGCGGCATCGCCGATCGGCGTCAGCCAGATCGCCAGGTTCCGAACCGTCCGGCCGGCCAGCCGGCGCTCAGCCGCGCCCCCGACCCGTACCGCCACCTCGCGGTCGAGCGTCGCCGGATCGCCGAGCCCGACGGCGACGAGCCGCTGGACCGGCAACTCCCCGGCGGCCGCCAGCGAGGTCGAGTAGCGCTTGCCGAC
This sequence comes from Candidatus Limnocylindrales bacterium, assembly GCA_038214255.1. Taxonomy (GTDB): domain Bacteria; phylum Chloroflexota; class Limnocylindria; order Limnocylindrales; family CSP1-4; genus SPCO01. The sequence continues at coordinate 16,910 of JBBQRZ010000005.1, read as the reverse complement.
GAGCTCGCGGAAGGTGGCGAGCGCCCGCAGCTCGCCGCCCGCGCGGCGATCGAGCTCATCGAGGGGTCCCTCGAACGCGATCTCGGCCGCGACGGGGATGACGAGGACGTCGGCGCGGACATCCCAGGGCTGATCGGTGACGACACGAAGCTGCACGGTGGCTGTGCTCCTCCAGGAAGGGCGTCCCCCGCGCCGGCGAGCCCGGCGGCAGGGGCAGAGGCTAGGCGTTTGGCGCAGTGTAGCGGTCGCGATTCAGGGCGCGGGCGAGTCCCCGGGAGACGCGTCGGGGGGCTGCAGGGCCTCGGTCAGTCGACCCTTGGCCTCCTCGATCGCGATGACCGCGTCGTTCATCCCGCCGCGGCCGATGTCCGACATGATGAGCACGAGCCCGCGGGTGTCCGGGGGGAGCCGGTTCTTGGCGGCTTTCTCGGCTGCGATGGCATCACGAACGTCGTTGGTGACCCGCCCGCCGACATCGCGCAGTGCGCGATATAGCCGCTTGAGCGCGACGTCGTAGTCGGCATTCCGGCCCAACCACGCATCGATCGTGCTGACGTCCACCGTCGCCGCGAGCCGATCGCGCAGGGTCTGGGCGTCGGCGATCGCCGCCTCGGCTCCGACCAGGGCCTTGATGGCGCCGTCATAGCGGGCCTGACGACCAAGCGCGGCCGCCGTCAGGACCGCGTCGTCGTGCGCGGCCAACAACCCCGACATCCGCGTCGCCGCCACTGAGCCGACGGTCAGGCGCGTCCACGCCTCCTGCAGGCCGACCGTCGCGTCGAGCGCGCCGGCCAGCCGATCACGCCGGGCCCGGACCTGGGCGGAGACCTGGTAGGCGCCGGTCGGCGTGTCCAGGAGCGGCACGGCCTGGAGCTGAGTGCCGATCGCGGCCGAGCGCGCCAGGATCGCCGTTACGAGCTTGTCGCCGGCCGCGACCGCGGCATCGACCGTGTCGAGCTTGTTCCCGGTGAGCGCGGCCAGCGCACCGCGTGCCTGGGTCCCGAGGTCGTCGACGTCGCTGGCAAGCGACTTCAGCTGCGCTTCGACCGCATCCAGCGCCGGCGTGACCTGCGCGTCCCCGCCCCCGGTCAGTTCCGGCCGAGCGATTGCCGTCGGCGGCGCGTCCATGGCGGCCACGATCCCCGCCGCGCCGAGAGCGATAACGACGACCAACCCGAGCCAGCCGAGCGCCGCGAGGAGCCCGTCGAGCCGCTCGCGCATCAGCCTCCGACCCGTTGGTCGCGACGCTTCGTTCGCAGGTACCCGAGCGCGCCCTCCATCGGCCGCGGCTCGAATCCGAACTGGGTCGGGATCACGTCGAGCGGGCCGATGTTGTCGAGGCGCAGCTGGCGGAGCTGGTCGGTGGCGACGGGGAATGGGAAGCGCACGAGCTCCGATGCCCCGGCGACAAGCCGGATGAACGGCACGGGCATCGGCAGGATCGCCCGTCGCTTGCCCAGCGCCCGCAGCACCTCGGCCGTGATCTCCCGGTACGTCCAGTAGCGTGGCCCGCCTAGCTCGAACGTCTGCCCGACCGTCAGCGGGTCGGCGAGCGACGCGACGACGACCTTCGCGACATCGTCGGTATGGATCGGTTGGAACCGGCTGTCACCGCGACCGGGGACCGGCACGACCCCGGGCGAGAGCCTGATGAGATCGGCGACGGTGTTGAAGAATCCGTCGCCCGGCCCGAACTGGAGCGAGGGCTTGAGGATCGTCGCATCCAGCCCGGACCCGCGGACGAGCGCCTCGGCCTTGGCCTTCGAGCTCGCGTAATGGAGCTCCGGGTCGTCCTCGACCGCCATCGCGCCCATGTGCACTAGCCGGGTCACCCCGGCCTCCAGCATGGCCTCGATCACCGCGCGCGTGCCCTCCGTGTTGACGAGGCGCAGGTCCGCTCCGCCGCGGTAGTCGCGCGGGATCGCCACGAGGTGGAGCACGGCGTCGACACCCGCCATCGCCGGGGCGAGGGTCTCGGGCCGGGTCACGTCGCCGGGGCGCGTCTCGACCGCGGCGCGCTCAGACGCCGTCAGGCGGCCCAGCACGAGCTCGCCGGCGGTCGGGGTCCGCACCAAGGCCACGACGCGATGGCCGGCGGCCAGGAGCGCCGGAACCGAATGGCTGCCCACGAATCCACTCGCGCCGGTGACGAGGACGGTCGACATACGGGCGAACCCTTCTAGCAAGCGTGGCGCGGCAGGCGCCTGTCGTGGAGGCTTCGAAATCGTAGCATCGGCGGATGGACGAACCGGCGATCCGGGCCCGGCGCCGCCTCATCGAAGCGATGCCCAAGGCGGAGCTCCATCTCCATCTCGACGGGTCGCTGCGGATCGACACGGCCCTCGAGCTCGCCCGCACGCGGAGCGTCGACGCTCCGACGGACTGGATCGGCATGTCCGAGGCGCTCGTCGCGCCGATGCCATGCCGCGACCAGGCCGATCTCCTCCGCGCGTTCGACCTGCCGATCGCCCTGATGCAGGACGCCGCCGCGCTGGAGCGGATCGCCGCCGAGCTCGTCGAGACCAAGGCCGCCGACGGCGTCCGCTACGTGGAGATCCGCTGGGGTCCGCGGCTTCACGTCGCGCGGGGTCTGTCGCTCGCGGACGGGATCGCGGCCGTGTGTGCCGGCGCGCGCGCCGCCAGCGCCCGGACCGGCACCGTGGTCCGCCTGATCTGCACGGCGCTGCGCTGGAACGATGAGGAGGGAAACGTCGAGCTGGCCGAGACCGCGGCCCGGTTCCTCGACCAGGGCCTGACCGGCTGGGATCTGGCCGGTCCCGAGGCCGACTTCCCCGACCCGCTCGACCACGCACGGGCGTTCGAGGCGGCCCGCGCGAACGGCCTGCGCATCACGATCCACGCCGGCGAGTGGGGCGGGGCGGACCAAGTGCGGCGCGCCCTCGCACTGAACCCCGAGCGGATCGCCCACGGCCCGGGTGCGATCGACGACGCCGAGCTCTGTACGGAATTGATCGCGCGCGACGTGACCCTCGACCTGTGCCCGACCTCGAACTGGCAGGCCGGCATCGTCCCCTCGATTGCGGCACACCCGCTGGCGCGGCTCCATCGGGCCGGCGTGCCGGTCACGCTCAACACCGACGACACGACCGTCTCGGATCTCACCCTGTCCGAGGAGTTCATCAAGGCCGTGGAAGCGATCGGGCTGACCCTTCCCGAACTGTGGGCGATCGACCGCCGGACGCTCGACATCGCCTTCGCCGACGAGGCGATCCTGGCACCGTTACGCGACGACTTCGATGCGTGGGCCGCCGGTCTTCCCGAGCTCGAGGTTCCGCCGTCCGCGCGGTAGCCCATAGGTGGGGCTTCGCCGTCAAGCTGGGGGCAGTCGGTCGAACGCCAGCTCGACGCCGGGCCCCGTCATGGTCAATCGATCGCCGGTGCGCGAGGCGCTGCGGACCTTCGCCAGCGCGGCGACGTACGCCGCCTCCGCCGCCATCGACGGCTCGTCGCAGGCCATCTCCGTCATCGACATCGGCGTGAACCGGAGCTGGCCGTCGGTCCCGACGATCACACCGCCGTAGGTATTGCACGCCGCGCGTCCACCGATCTTCAGCCCGTCGACCGTCAGCGTGATCGGATGGTCGGCGACGATCCCGATCGCGACGCCGCCGTCCGTGCCGCGGACCAAGGCCCAGTTGCCGGTGGTGTCGACGCCCGGAACCGTCGGGATCGAGGATGCGCCTGGGCCGCCGCAGGCGACGACAAACGAGGCGACGACCAGGGTGGCGAGGAGGTTGCGCATGGCCCGAGGACGCCGGTCGCGACCTCCGAGTTTCGCGGGGCGGATCCCGGGCGCGAGAGCCCGTTGCGCTCAGCCAACGGCGAGTCGCTCGAGCGCAGCCGCGAGCTCGGCCGCGTCCGCGGCGATAGCGGTCGGGCGCTCGTCGGCGGGGAGTGCATCGACCTGGTCCCGGGTGGTCACCCCGGTGAGCATCAGGACGCAGCGCGCCCCGAGCGCTCGGGCCGCCGGGAGATCGGTCTCGAGCCCGTCGCCGATCATCACCGCCCCGCGCGGGTCTCGGCCGACCGCCTCGGCGGCCAGTTCGAGCAGGTGGGGCGACGGCTTGCCGATCGACAAGGGGGTCACGCCGCTCGCCGCCTCGACGGCCGCGGCCATGCTCCCCGCCCCGGGTCGCAAACCGCGCTCCGTGGGATAGACGGGGTCGCGGTTCGTCGCGATGAACCGGGCGCCCGCACGCACGCAGTCGGCGGCGGCCGCCAGGCGCAGGTAGGTCAGGTTGGGATCGAGCCCCGTGACGACGGCATCGGGCGCACCGGCCGCGGCCATGCCATCGATGCCTTCCTGGTGCATCCGCGTTGCTGCATGGCCCGCGGTCACGACGTCGAGCCCGACGTCGCGCAACTCGCGCTCGAGGCCGCCGGCGCCGAGGACGAGCACGCGGCGGATGCCCGGCTCGTGGCGCGTGATGTGGAGCGCAGTCGCCCGGGCCGACGAGACCACGGTATCGGGGGTGATCGGCGCGCCCATCGCGGCGAGGCGAGTGACGTAGTCGGCGCGATAGTGCATCGAATTGTTCGTGACGTAGACGACGTCGTCGCCCGCCGCGGCACGCGCCGCCAGCACCGCGGCGACGCCCGGAACTGGCTCGCTTCCGCGGTACACGACGCCATCGAGATCGACGAGCAGGAGGAGGCCCACCGCCCGATCGTAGCCGGGCGTCCGGGGCCGCGTACGATGGCAACGTGACCACCCTGCCCCGGGACCCGCTGACCGGCACCGACCGCCTGCTGATCGACGGGACCAACCTGCTCCACGCGCTTTCGAACCGGCCCGGCGCCGCGCCGCCGGCCGCGCTGATTGGTCGCCTCCGCGGGATCGTGCCGGGCGGCATCGGGATCGAGCTCGTGTTCGACGGCGCGCCGGAGGTGGGGATGCGCGGGGAGCGCGTGGCCGCCGGGCTCATCGTCCGCCACGCTGGCCGGCGGTCCGCCGACGATGTGCTGATCTCGCTAGTTGATGAGACGCGCGACGTGGCGGGCGCCGAGGCCGCGGCCGGGCTGCTGGTCGTCACCGACGACGAGGCGCTGCGCCATGCGCTCCGATTCCGCGGCGCTCGGACCGCCGGCTGCGCCTGGCTCATCTCCCGGCTCGATCGACCCAAGCTGGTCGCCCCATCCGTCGGCAACCGGCGCCCACCGAAGGTGCCGGGCCCGCGCGTCGGCTCGGACGGTGGCGAGGCGGAACGGGCCGGCTGGAACCCCGGTCGGGGCGCGACGACGAAGCGAGGCAACCCGCATCGAGGTCGGCCTTCCTCGGGTAGGATGCCGCCGTGACGATCATCGATTCCCTGAACGGGATCTGGACAACGATCCTGGGGATCCTCTCGGCCTTCGTCATCCCGAACTGGGCGGATCTGATCAAGCTGCTGCCCGTGTTCATCTTCCTGGGCGTCGTTGGCCCGTTGGTGACCTTCCTCATGCTCGGGACGTTGGCGTACCAGGTCAGCAAGCCGCGGACCAAGGTCAGCTACGTCGAGGGACCACGGGTCGCCGAGATCGGCGCCAACGGCCAGCCGATCTTCCCGCCGGGTCTCCCCCATTGCCGCAACCACAGCCTCATCTATCCGTCGGGCGCGACCCGCTGCGAACGCGGCGATGAGTCGCTCGCGGTCATCTGCCCGATGTGCGGCCTTGGTCGCGAGGCCTGGAACGACACCTGTTCCAACTGCGGGCTCGTCCTGCAGGTCAAGAATCGGCCGGTCCCGGCCCAGGTCGGCGGGCGCCCGAAGCCGGGCGGAGCAGCGGCCGCCTGATGGCGGAGCTGTCGTCGGTCCTCTTCTCGGTCGGGGTCATCCTCATCGCGCTCGGGTTCGCGGCGCACGTCGGGCACGCGGTCATGCTGGCGAACGGGCGGCGGGCACTCCCCGCCCTGGTCGCCACTCCCCAGCCGGCCTACGCGGGGGTCGTGACCGGCTCGTTCGTCACCTCGTCGACCCGCGCGTCGACATCCGGGCCGTCCGTGTCCGCGTCGCCCAGCCCGCTGTCGCGCGCCGCGGTCTGGCTGACCGTGGCGGCCGCGATCGCCCTGGGCGCGTCGGTCGGGTTGCGCGGCATCGTCGTTGGCCGCGGCCCGTGGGGGAACCTGTACGAGTTCAGCGTCGCGTTCGCGTTCTCGATGACGTGCGGCTATCTCGTGCTCTCGCGGCGCTACCCGATCCGCTCGATCGGGTTCATCCCGCTCGGCATCGCACTGACGTTGCTCCTGTACGCCTCGAGCCTGCCGTCCGAGATCGAGCCGCTCGTGCCGGCCCTTCAGAACGCGCCGCTGCTCACGATCCACGTCGGCATGGCCGTGCTGTCGTACGGCATCTTCGCGACCTCGTTCGCGGCTGGCGTCGGGTACCTGATCCAGGGTCAGCGCGATCGATTCGCGTGGCTGCCCTCGCACAAGGTCCTCGACGAGGTGGCCTACCGAGCGGTCATCATCGGCTTCCCGATCTTCGCGACGATGATCATCCTCGGGTCGTGGTGGGCCTCGATCGCCTGGTCGCGCTATTGGGGTTGGGACCCCAAGGAGACCGCGGCCCTCGTGACCTGGCTGACCTACGCGGTCTACCTCCACGCCCGGAACCAGCGCTCGTGGGCCGGCCGCCCGGCCGCGCTGCTGCTCGTCGTGGGCTTCGGCATGGTCCTCGTCACGTACTCCGGCTCCCTCTGGTTCAGCGGCCTGCACGCCTATTCCGGCCTCTGAGGTGGGCCGGCGCGGCCCCCGCGTCGCGGTCGCCGCGATCGCATTGGCCTTCGTGACGGCCGGGTGCCAGTACCTGTTCGGCTACCCTCCGGCGATCCACCCGGCGACGAATTCGCGAACCCGAGCCCGATCGCGACCTACGGGAGCGGCCAGGCGACGATCACGATCGGTGCCGATGCCCCGGTTCGGCTCGACCAGCTCGCGGCGCCGGGCTCCTTGCTCCGAGGGATGGGCGCCGAGGTGACGTTCCACAACGTCGACGGCTGGTATCTCCGGGTGAGCGCGATGGCATCCGATTCGTTGCCGTTGCTCGGGTCGGGCGGCTACGTGCAGCTCGATCGGATCGTCGATGGACAGCACTGGACCACGATCGACCCATCCCGCTGCAGCGTCACCATCGAGACGGCCGACGCCAAGGGCGTGCGTGGCCACGCCGACTGCAAGGGCCTGCGCTGGTCCGACGCCTTGGGGACGAGCTTCACGACGAGCCTCGAACCCGCCTACATCAAAGGCCAGGACCCGTTCGACGCGGTCATCACGTTCGAAGCCTCACCCGGGAGCGGCCAGTCGGGCTGACCGGGAGCGAGCAGCTGCCCCTCAGCGCGTCGCCCAGGGCGGGATGGAATCCGGCGACATGCCCGGCCGCGGCGGCATCCCGGGCCCAGTCCCGGGAACCCCGGACCGCGCAGCCTCTTCGCGCGGCGGCTGCCACGCGGGGCGCTCGATCGAGGCCGCCGGCTGCTCCGCCTCCTCGGGGGTCGTCGGTGGCGGCGCCCAGGTCTCGGGCCCGAAGGGGAGCGGCGCGAACTCACGGAACTGGATCAGGCGGCGCTCGAACTTCGTCAGCAGCTCCGGGTGCGCCGCTTCGACCTCGGCGAACACCTCCTCGAGCTCGTCGCCGATGAGCTCGTCGCGGGCGATCAGCGCCTCGGCCAGGTGATGGATCGCCGGCTCCTTCTCGCGCAGCAGCCGCTCGGTCTCCTCGTAGAGCTGATCGAGCAGCTCGTGCGCTGCCACGAGGACCGGGCCGATCGGGGGCTGGTCCCCCTTCTTCATCGCGTCCGGCATGGCCGACAGCGCAGCGGCGTCGGCCGGGTCGCCGGACAGTGCCACCGACAGCGAGGCGATCGCCAGCAGCTCGGTCGTGTAGGTCTTCGTCGCCGCGATCGCGAGCTCCGGCCCCGCGCCGAGGTCGATCGTGGTCTCGGCCGCCAGCGCTAGCGGCGAGCGCGGATCGTTCGTGATCGCGAGGGTCGGGGCGCCCTGGCGCCGCCCGGCTTCGATGACCCCGACGACGTCCGGAGAAGCGCCCGACTGACTGATCCCGATGACGAGCGATCGATCGAGCCTCGGCTCGGCGCCGTAGAGGGAGATGACCGACGGCGTTCCGAGGCCCACGGACAACGCGTGGCGGATCCCCAGGACGTACTGGGCGTAGATCGCGGCGTGGTCGGACGTGCCGCGGGCCGCGATGACGACATGCTCGACGTCGCGGGCCCGGATCGCCTCGGCGAGCGGCCCGACGATCAATGGCGCGCGCTCGAGGAAGCGTGCCGCGACCTCGGGCTGTTCGAGGATCTCGGCGCGAAGGCTCATGCCGGCATGGTCGCGTACCGGCTTGGGGAGCGCTCGGTGAGTTCGCGCGAGTGGGAGGCCTGTCGGCAATCCTGGCTGGAACAGAACACCTGTTCGATGTACGATCGGTGGAAACCCCGTGGAAACGCCGTGGACCAGCGGGCCCGCGCAGTGGACCACCCCACCCTCGGGCGTGGATTACCCGGCGCCGAACGGGGAAAACAGGCGATCACGCGTGGAAACCCCAAACCACCACATCTTGCGACGCGACTGCCAGACCAACCACTACATCTTGTGGTTTTGGGCTTGACTCGACCCCGCTCGAAGCGTATCGTTCTACAGGTCGCCAGATCACCCGAGACGTCCAGATAATGCTCCCGCCGGCCCCATCCGCCGGCCCGTGAGCAGCCCCCAGGACTCCTCGAAGACCCAGACGACGGAGGCATCGCGGTAGCTACCGCATGACGGGGACGGAACCAGGCCGGGACACGCGCAGGAACGACAAAGGACCACCGCGGAACCCGGCAGGAAACACCGGCACGAGACCCGAAAACGGAGGACGAACCAGATGGCTCGAGGCACCAGCGCAGGCGCGGTCGCAGAGCAGCAGCCCACCAAAGCGAAGACCCCGACCACGGCCAAGCGCCACGCCGGACCGTACGGCGCGAGCTTCGACGGCACGGATCCCAACGGCCGGCCCACGAGGGGCCTCACCTTCGAGCGCCGCTGGACCCGCCCGGGCGTCCATCCGTATGACGAGATCACCTGGGAATACCGGACCGCCGGCATCTCCAGTGAATCGGGCAAGAGCGTCTTCGAGCAGAAGGACGTCGAAGTCCCCGACTTCTGGAGCCAGCTCGCGACGAACGTCGTCGTGAGCAAGTACTTCCGCGGCCACCTCGGCACCGCGGAGCGCGAGACGAGCGTCCGCCAGCTCATCGATCGCGTCGTCAACACGATCACCGCCTGGGCCGAGACCCAGCACTACTTCGCGACCGACGATGACCTCCGCGCCTTCCAGGCCGAGCTGACCCACCTGATCGTCCACCAGAAGATGGCGTTCAACTCGCCGGTCTGGTTCAACGTCGGCATCGAAGAGAAGCCGCAGTGCTCGGCCTGCTTCATCAACAGCGTCCAGGACACGATGTCGAGCATCATGGATCTCGCCAAGACCGAGGCGATGCTCTTCAAGTTCGGCTCGGGCGCGGGGAGCAACCTGAGCACGATCCGTTCCTCCAAGGAGAAGATGACCGGCGGCGGCACGGCCTCCGGCCCGGTCTCCTTCATGAAGGGCTACGACGCCTTCGCCGGCGTCGTGAAGTCGGGCGGCAAGACCCGGCGAGCGGCGAAGATGGTCATCCTCGATGCCGGCCATCCGGACGTCCTCGACTTCATCGACTCCAAGCTCAACGAGGAGAAGAAGGCCTGGGCGCTGATCGAGCAGGGCTACGACCCCAGCTTCACCGGCGAGGCCTACGGCAGCGTCTACTTCCAGAACGCCAACCACAGCGTCCGCGTCACGGACACGTTCATGGAGGCGGTCGAGAAGGACCAGGAGTGGACGACCCACGCCGTGGTCGATGGCGCGCCGATGGAGACCTACAAGGCGCGCGACATCTTCCGGCGCATGGCCGAGGCGGCCTGGGTCTGCGGCGATCCCGGCATCCAGTACGACACGACGATCAACGACTGGCACACGTCCGCTAACACGGATCGCATCCACGCGAGCAACCCGTGCTCGGAGTACATGTTCCTCAACGACACGGCCTGCAACCTCGCCAGCCTCAACCTCATGAAGTTCGTCAACGCGGACGGTGAGTTCGACCCCGAGGCGTATCGATACGCGGCCAAGCTGACGATCACGGCGCAGGAGATCCTCGTCGACAACGCGAGCTATCCCACGCCGCGGATCGAGGAGAACAGCCACAAGTTCCGCCCGCTCGGGCTCGGCTACGCGAACCTCGGCGCGCTGCTCATGAGCCGCGGCCTGGCCTACGACTCCGACGAGGGGCGCAACTATGCCGCCGCCCTGACCGCGATCATGCACGGCGAGGCGTACAAGCAGTCGAGCATCATCGCCCGCGATCACGGCGGCCCGTTCGTCGAGTTCAAGAAGAACGAGCAGCCCTTCCTGCGGGTCATCGGCAAGCACCGCGACGCCGCCTACCGCATCACGCCCAGGGGCGTGCCGCAGGACCTGCTCGACAACGCCAAGGCCGTCTACGACGAGGCCCTTGAGCTCGGCAAGAAATACGGTTATCGCAACGCCCAGGTGACCGTCCTAGCCCCGACCGGGACGATCGCGTTCATGATGGATTGCGACACGACCGGGGTCGAGCCGGACATCGCCCTCATCAAGTACAAGAAGCTCGTCGGCGAGGGCTTCCTCAAGATCGTCAACCAGACGGTCCCGGCCGCGCTCAAGAAGCTCGGCTACACGGCCGACCAGGCCTCCGAGATCCTCGACTACATCAATGTCCACGAGACGATCGAAGGCGCCCCGGGCCTCAAGCCCGAGCACCTGTCCGTCTTCGACTGCGCCTTCAAGCCGGCCAACGGCACGCGGTCCATCCACTACATGGGCCACGTCCGGATGATGGGCGCCATCCAGCCGTTCATCAGCGGCGCGATCAGCAAGACCGTGAACATGCCCGAGGCCGCCACGGCCGACGAGATCGAGCAGGTGTATCTCGAGGGCTGGAAGCGGGGCCTCAAGGCGATCGCCATCTACCGCGACAACTCCAAGCGCAGCCAGCCGCTGAGCACCGGCAAGAAGTCGGGCGATGCCGAGACGGTCGACTCCGAGGTCGTGACGCAGCTGAAGAAGCAGCTCGCCAAGGCCCAGGCCGAAGCCGCCCTCCCCCATCGACGCCGGCTGCCGTCCGAGCGCGACGCGGTCACCCACAAGTTCGAGATCTCGGGCCACGAGGGCTACATCACGGTCGGCCTCTATCCGGATGGCCAGCCGGGCGAGATCTTCCTGAAGATGGCCAAGGAAGGGTCTACGGTGAGCGGGCTCATGGACTCGTTCGCGACGACCGTGTCGGTGGCACTCCAGTACGGCGTGCCACTGCGCGACCTTGTGAACAAGTTCGCCCACGTCCGGTTCGAGCCGTCGGGCTTCACCGGCAACCAGGAGATCCCGATCGCCAAGAGCCTCATCGACTACATCTTCCGCTGGCTCGGCTCACGGTTCTTGTCGCCCGACGACAAGGCCACGCTCGGTCTCATCGATCGATCCGCGATCGTCGACGAGGCCCCTGCCAGCTCCCCGGTCGTGCCCGCCACGACCGCACAAATCCCGACGGTCGACGCGGTCGCGCCGGTAGCGACCAAGCCTACCGACTCCTCCGAGGCGGCGGCTCCTCCAGCCGCCTCGGAGGCCAACCCCGCGAATACCGACGCACCCAAGGCGCAGACAGCGTTGGCCGCCGAACCGGCCAGCCCCGCGCGCGAAGAACTGGCGGTCGTCGCGACCAACGGCAAGGCGAACGGCCACGCCGGCAACGGCGCGGCCAAGGCCAACGGGAACGGTGGCGGCGCCTCGACGATCACGCTCAACCTGGGCGCCACGAAGGTCAGCTTCCAGACCCAGGCCGACGCCCCCAGCTGCGCCGACTGCGGCTCGATCATGGTCCGCAACGGCAGCTGCTACAAGTGCCTCAACTGCGGCTCGACTTCTGGGTGCAGTTAACCTTCAGAAAGGACTGCCGAAGAACCAACATCCGCGAGGCACGCGACGAAGCCGTGGCGACGCCCGGCGGCTGAGCTCGCGAGACCGCCCGGCCGGCGGCGCGAGACCTTGGGATCAGACCGGGTCGTCGGACCGTGCGGCCAGGCGCTCATCCAGCTGGGCTAGCAGGCTCGGGATACCCGACCGGAGCGCCCCCTCGTAGGCGGGGCCGATGTCGGCCATCAGGGTCCGCTCGCGCTTCGTCTTCGGGGGACCGAAGCGGAGGTGGATCGTCGTCCCGTCCGGGTTGGGTTCGAGTTCGATGGTGTGGAGGAGCTTGATCGGCCCACTCGGCGCGGCGAGGATGGTCCGGTCGGTGACGTAGTCGAACGGGCGCCAATCGAGGATCTCCTCGACGACGGCGTCCTTGCCGTGCATGCAGTGGTTGGCCGAGCCTGGCCCGCGGCGTCCGCCGGTCGCGCCGGTCGCGGTGACCTCGGTGACCCAGGGCTGCCAGGACATCCGTTGACCCGGCGTGGTCAGGAACTCCCAGGCGATCTGGGGTGGAACCGGTGTCGGTATGGACACGATGAGCATCGCGTCGTCGGGCTCGACCCGGACCCGCGTCCGGGCCTCCTCTACTTGCCAGCGCCGCTCCAGGTCGTGGACCCAGCAGGCGACGTCCCCGACCCGATCGTACGTCTCGGCGTGTCTCCGCATCCCCAGGGCAGCCGGGTCCAGTCCCGCCGCATCGATGCTCGCCTGGCTGAACAGGGCATAGGCATCGATACCCGTCTGCTCGACGACGTCGTTCTTGAGCAGTCGATGGACGATGACGACATCGGAGCCAAGGAGTTCCTGGTGTCCGGCGACGCGCTGGATGATCGTCTCGCCGTGATGGACCACGAACTTGAGGTCGAGGTCGGGGATCCGGCTGCAGGCGTTGCACTCGCAAGAGGTGGCCTGGCGCACGTCGCGCCGGCGCCGCCGGAAGCCGAGGTAGCAGCGCTCGATGGTGTCGAGGAGCATGGAGCCGTCGATTCGCTCGCCGACCATGAACGTGAACGCCGCGTCGCCTTCCAGCTTGGCCAGTCGGAAATTCGGTCGGAGGGCCGTGACGACCGCGCCGATCAGGTCAGCCAGGATGTCCTGGGCGTGCTCCAACTCGACATCGGCGAGATACCCGGTGTACCCCGAGATGTCGGCGATCAGGAAAGTCGCCGATCGGCGGGCGTTCAGCACGTCTGGGTCCGCACGCCCAAAGTGTCGCACGCGGATACTTACGCCCGGGTCGAGCCTAAGCGGCCGTATGCGAAAACTGTGAGGTGCGCTACGCCCTCTCGAGCTGTCACTGCCGGCGATCTTGCGTTCGTGACGAGCATCATCACGCAGGCCTTCGCCGACGACCCCGTCTGGGGCCCCGCCCTCCGACGCTCCGACGACACGACGGTCGACCTTGAGCCGTACTGGCGGCTGTTCGTGGAAGGGGCGATTCGCTTCGGAACCGCGACGATGACCGACGACGGCGCCGCCGTTGCGATGTGGATCCCGCCAGGAGCGACCGAACTCGGCGACGACGGTCTTGCGAAACTCCATAGTTTCGTGAAGCGATTCCTGGACGACGAGGCGCGGCATGGGCTCGAGGAGCTCTACGAGCGGTTCGAGGCGAGCCGCGCCGGCCGACCCGACCACCACTACCTGAGTCTCCTCGCGACCCACCGTGCGCATCGGGGACAAGGCCGAGGCCAGCAGCTGCTCGCCGACGACCTTGCCACCTGGGACGCTGAGGGCGTGCCGGCCTACCTGGAGTCGACGAACCCGGCGAACGACCATCGATATGCGCGTGCGGGTTTCCGGCCCGACGGTGGCTTCTCCGCCGTGCGGGACAACGCGTGGATCAACGCCATGTGGCGTGACGTCGGCGGAGCCTGAGCTTTCCTGCCCTCACCGGGCGGGAGCAGTGCTGACTCAGCGCTCGAGCGTCTGCGGCAAACCGAACTGCGCGGCGGATTTCTCGCTGGGATCCTGACCGCTCGGCCAGCGGCCGGGTATCGTAGGTCGCGATGTCGGGACTCGGTGGTTTTGGAGGCCGTCGCCTGGCCGCGCGCATGGGCCGCGTGGGCGTCTGGAGCTTCGCGCTCCAACGCCTCGCGGCTGCCCAGGAGCGGGCCACCGCGCGCGAGTTCGAGTCGCTCGGCTTCGCGGCCACGTGGATACCGGAAAGCGGCGGCAGCAAGGAGATGTTCGCCCACGCGGGCATCCTGCTGTCCGGCACCGAGCGGCTCATCATGGCCCCCGGGATCGCCAACATCTACGCCCGCGACCCGATGGCCATGGCGAACGGGGCGCGAGCACTCGGCGAGGCATATCCCGGCCGGTTCGTCCTCGGGATCGGTGTCAGCCACGCGCCATCCGTGAAGGTCCGGGGCGGGTCGTACGGCAAACCGATCGAGACGATGCGGGCCTATCTCGACGCGATGGCCGCCGCGGACTACACGGCCCCCATGGCGGATGAGCCGGTCCCCCTCGTCCTCGCCGCGCTCGGACCCCGGATGCTTGAGCTGGCCGCGGAGCGAGCCGACGGTGCCCATCCGTACTTCGTCCCGGTCGAGCACACGGTCGAAGCCCGGCGGCGTCTAGGCGCGGAGCCCTTCCTCAGCGTCGAACAGACCGCTGTCCTCACGACGGACCGCGACTCCGGTCTCCGGATCGCGCGGACCTTCGCGAAGAACTACCTGGCGCTCCCGAACTACGCGTCCAACCTTCGGCGCCTCGGCTGGTCCGACGAGGACGTGGCTGGCGAGGGCAGCGAGCGGCTGATCGATGCGGTCATCGCGATCGGCAATGTCGAGGCCATCGTCGATCGGGTCCGAGAGCACCTCGAGGCGGGCGCCGACCATGTCTGCGTCCAGATCCGCGAGGAGCGGGCGGACGACCCGGCCCTCGACGCCTACCGCGAGCTCGCGAGCGCGCTTGACTTCCTCGACAAGCCGCGCGGCGAGTAAGCCCTACTCGATCTCGATGGTCTCGCGCCCTCCGGAGCGGCCTGCGGCGCGCGAGTCGGCCTCGTCGAGCCGCTGGATCCAGTGATCGACGATCGAGCGGACGCCGAGGAGGTGCTCGCGGCCGGCGTTTCGGAAGTGCTCGCTGGCCTCGGGCGGCATGACGCGATCCATCAGGGTCTTGCCACGCTGGCGCAGCCCCGGGGAACCCTCGAGACGCGCGAGACGTGCCTCCATCTCGGCCACGCGGTCGGTCTCGGAGCCCCCAGCCCGCGAACGGGTCGCGCCGCTTGCTCCGCTTCGGGTCCGGCTGGTGGGATCGGTCATGGTCGTCCTCCTCGCTTTTCGGCCTTCGCCGGTACCTCGAACTGGATCCGCAGTGTGCCGCCGTCCATCTTGGCGCCCTTGGTCGGCGCGTCCACCAGCGCCCGTGGGAGCAGCAGTGTCCGCCTCCAGGTACCGACCTGCAGGACGAGCTCGTCGGAGTGGCGTGAGAGCTGGAGCTCGCCTCGTTCGGTGAACGGCAACTCGACCTCCAGGACGTACTTGCCGTCCGCGCGGCTGACCTTGTACGGCTGGCCACGATAGTGGACCGCCGTCGGGTCGCCTTCGCCGAAGAGCGCCGTGCCGATCTCGCGCAGAGCCTCCACGCCGACCATCTCGTGATCGAACTGGGGCACGGTCCGGACCGGCACCGGCCCGAACTCCTGTTCGACGATCGGCAGGTAGCGCTGCTGGGTCTCGCGCAGATGCTTGAAGTACGGCCCAGCGTTCTCCGGCAGCACCCGGTTCGCGATGACCATGTCGCTCGGGTAGCCGAACAGGTGGAAGTACGTGAACGATCGTCGCGCCTCGGCGACCGACAGCTTGTCGAGCGCGAGCGTGATCCTCACCGACGTCTGGTCCGGGTCGCTGAGGAGCTTGTGGACCTCCGCCAGGCGATCGAGCAGCCGCTCCGCGGCGGCGAAGACCTCCTCGCGCGGCATGGGGACGCCGAGCATCTTCTCGAGCACGGGCCGACCCAGGCGGGTCATCCTCCGGCCAAGCGGCGCGATGCGCTCGATCCACCAACGGCTGGCGTCGGGCAGGGACAGGAGTCGAAGCGTCTCGCCGGTCGGTGCTGCGTCGACGACGACGACATCGTACTTGCCGGAATCGACGTGGTCGGTGATCCACAGCAAGTTGCCGAGCTCGTCCATGCCCGGCAGGACGGTCATCTCCTCGGCCATGACCTCGTCGAGCCCGCGCCAGGCGAACAGCTCCGAGACGTAGTTCTGGATCGTCCGCCAGTAGCGGGAGATGTTGAAGTAGACGTCCGGCTCCTGGCCCCAGAGGTTCGGCGCGATCTGGGTCGGCTCGGGCCCGAGCGGCACGTCGAAGGCGTCGGCGAGGCTGTGGGCGATGTCGGTCGAGAGGACGATCGTGCGCAGGCCGCGGTCGGCGCACAGGATGGCCGTGGCGGCGGCGATGCTCGTCTTGCCGACGCCGCCTTTGCCGGTGTACAGGAGGATGCGGGCCATGGGACTGCGAATCCTACGCTCATTCGTGGGATGATCGGAGTCGATGGAGATCGTCGCTTTCGCCATCGGCCTGCTGTTGCTCTCGATCGCGTACTGGGACCTGTTCGAGACCGTCGTCGTCCCGCGCCCGACTCCCGGCTGGTTCCGGATCGGCCGGTACCTGATCCGCGGCTCGTGGCTGGCGCTCAGGTGGCTGCGAGACGGCCGTCCGGGACGCTCATACGACCGGGTTCTGGGGTTGTTCGCGCCAGCGGCGTCGATCGCGTTGCTCGTCAGCTGGCTCGTCACGCTCATCCTGGGCTATGGCCTCATCTTCTTCGCGCTGCGCGATGAGCTGCAGCCGGTCCAGACGGATCTTGGCGGGACCATCTATTACGCGGCGTCCTCGCTCCTGACCCTCGGCTACG